>NZ_AAXG02000033.1 GCF_000169255.2 Pseudoflavonifractor capillosus ATCC 29799 | reverse complement strand
GGGGGCGAGCCGTTGAAGGACACACAGACATATCCGTACCGGCTCTTGTAGACTTCCAGCTCCATATCCTGCGCCAGATAGTCCTCGAAAATCTCTAAAACCTTTTCAAAGGTCAACATTGGTATCTCAACTCCTTTGTTAGATGTGAGAACACTTTGCTATCTGCCTTTATTATCCGGCAAGCCCCGTCAAAAGGCAAGGATACAGACAAAAAGAAAAAGCAGAGGGAGGCGCGGCGAAAAGAACGCCGTTCCTCCCTCCGCAGATGGGATATATACCCCTGTTACGATAGATTGGAGAGCTGGGTCAGGATTTTCTTCACGCCCTCCCATAGCTGCTCCTGCCGCTGGGCTATATCTTCCAGGTCAGCGTCGTAGACACGCCCGGTCTCATGCACTCGGCGGGTGAGCTGGTTCAGGTTGTTGCTGCTCCGGCGCAGCAGAGACACCAGCTCCTTCAGCTCCGGCAAGTCCAGCTGCACCACATAACCGTCCAGGGCCATCTTCCGCAGATAGGCTTCTCGGTTCTTCGTCCCAAGTTGGGACATTTTCTGTTCGATCAGCGCCAGCTCCTCCGGGGAGACCCGAAAATTCACCTGGACCTCCCGTTTGCGCTTTGGGGTACTCACCGTTCCGGCTCCCGTTTCTTATGGCCCGGAGCTTTGGGGGCTGCCTGTTTCGGTTCCTGCTTCAAATGCTCCCGGACAGAAGGCCGGGGCTGGCGCAGCTCCTTGGAGCGGTCCTCGTTGGCCAGGATGGTGGCATAGGTTCCAGGAAGTCCCTTCATACCGGTAAACGAAAGACTGCGAAACGGCAGGAGATTCATCAGCCGGTCATGGTCTTTGCTCCCGGCACGATTCAGAAACTCCGGGGAAATGCGGGCCATGTAATGGGTCCCGTGGGGGCTGTTCGGCATATCCGGTGCGCGCAGCTCCCGCAAAATCCGTTCTGCCTCTGCCTGGATGTCCTCTGCCGTCAAGGGCTGGCGGCGCAGATGTTCCTCGCGCACCAGATCAATAAACCCGTTCAAAACAGCGGGGTGGCTGTTCAGGGCATACCCACACCGGACGGTATCGGAGTTGTAGTTGGGGATGGTCTTTGCCCATTCCTTGTTGCGGGGCGAGTAGCGCCCATCCCAGTCCTGGAGCTGGACGGTGTTGGCAAGGACCAGCATGACCCGGTCCATGCCGTAGGTCTCGATCACGCCCTTGGCGGCATCGTGACTGAGATACATCCCGTCGAAGTGTTCCCGCACCGCAGTTTCAATGGCCTCCTTGCATTGGAGATTGGCGTTGTTGGAGGCCCGGTACTGCTCCAGCTCCCCATGCTCTTTCGCATAGGCAGCGGAGTGAGGGTAAATGGTGGCTTTCCGCAGCTCCGCCTGGGCCTTGCAAGCATCATCGGCCCGGTTCTCAATGCTGTCCCGGACCACATCCATGTAGCCGGTCTCCAACTTCTCAAAGTAACGGTACACATCGGCCAGCGGTGTGGGCGAATCCAAGAGGGCCTGGGCTTGGGCGTCGGTCAGCTCCAGTTCCTCCATCGCCATCACGATGTCCTCCCGGACGGTGTACTCATAGGTGTGGTGCAGAATTTCCTCCGGGGGCTGGCTTTTCAGCCAGTCCCGGTATTTGTCCTGCTCAGCGGCCATCTTCTCATAGAGGGCCGTATTCAGATCGTTGGTATTCATGTTATTACACCTCCTTTTTGTTATATGAAAGAGCAGCAGGGGGCGCTTTGGTTCGCCCGGTCTATCTGATTTTGGATGCAGTACATGGTTGATACCTCGCTTTCTGTGATTGAATTATTCATAATTCTTGAGTATAATGAAATTGACAAAACCAGTATTAGAGAGGGGAAGAAAAGTGAAAAAACTTATTTTAGGTATAGCAGTTATGGCAATCGGTGCTATCAGCACAATTTCTATTATTGTTGCGACAGTATTATCTCCGTTAAATCCGTACTCTTACAATGGTGTTGACGGATGGTACGGTTGCCTTTTAGGAATGGATTTGGTTATGCCATTTACCGTTTCTATCATTGTTGCGATTATCGGATTGGCGATTGCAGTATGGGGAGTATTTGATAAGAATAATTAAACCTATTACCTCCCCTCAGATTGGACAGTACAAAGGACGGGTAAGTCAAACGGCTTGCTCGTCCTTTTTCTTTATCGCACCTCTTCATGTTGTTTCGGTTTCTTTTCTGCCCATTCTTGTGGGTAGTACATTGTGGACGCCTCGCTTACGGTGATTGAATTGTTCATAGTTTTGAAGTACAATATAATTAAAAAAGGGGGTACGTTATGAAGAAAACAACAGGTTACGTTTTAACTTCGATATTTAACTTCATAGCAGCCTTTTGCTTTCTGCTAGCAGCTGTTTTTCAGAAACAGGCATTGCCTAAATATGGATTTTATGTTGCTGCGATTTGTCTACTAATCAGTGCGACAGGTTTTTTGTATACTTACTTAAAAAACAGAAGGGGAAAATGAGGGGGTATCTTATGTTCGATTTATTAGTTGATTTTTTAGGAACCATTGGTGATATATTTGCAGATATATGGGTGAATAAGATTGTGGCAAAATTCAAAAAGAAATAATTATCATGATATTTATCGAGCTATACAAAGGACGGGCAAGCCGGATAGCTTGCCCGTCCTTTGTGTTTATCGCATCTCCTCATGTTGTTTCGGTTTCTTTTCAGGGCTGCGGGGCGGCACCGGGCGCTTCAAGCTGTCCAGCACCGAAGGCCGCGCGCTCTTGGCAACCACGGTTTCCGGCTGGGCGTGGCCCTTGCCGTCAATGTTCAGCAGCGTGTCCAGTTCCACCAGACGAGCGGACTTGACTCGCAGATCGTCCTCAAAGGGAAACGGCTTTCCGATTTCCTCTTTGGCTGCGGCCTGCTGTTGGTAAAGGTTGTCCAGCTGGTTTTTCACGGCTTCCAAACGCTGGGGCATCTGAGCCAGTGCATTGTCGATACGGGTGAGGTTTCCGCGCGGGTCTGTGCCGAGGCTTGCCCGGTGGGTCATCTGGCCTTTCAACAGGAGCGTATATTCCTGTTTCCAAGCGGAAAACTCCACGGACATAGTAAAGCCCCGGTAG
>NZ_AAXG02000034.1 GCF_000169255.2 Pseudoflavonifractor capillosus ATCC 29799 | reverse complement strand
GTCTTTTCGACAGGCTGCTGCACTTTTTCAACCTTTAAAAAAGTTTGAAAAAGTGGTTTGATTGCACGCGAAAGACAACCCTGACGGTTTTCTTTCACACTATCTTTCCCTCCGAAACCTTGAGTCTCAGGGGTTATCAACAGTCTCAAACGCGCTCCGGACAAGAGTCCGGAGCGCGTTTTTCTCTCCTTCATCAAAATTTTTCTGTACTGTATAGAACCGGGCGGAATTCCATATCCTCTGTGTTAGAAATCAACCACGGAGGAACTGCCATATGAACCACAGAAAAAAGCTCCTTGCGGCAGCACTGGCCGCCGCTCTTCTGGCGCTTCCCGCACCGGCCGCCCAAGCGGCATCCGGCACGCCCACAGTCAACTGCGGCGCGGCAGTGCTGATGGAGAAGGAGACCGGCACCATTCTCTATGAACAGAATTCCCACGACAAGCTGGAGCCCGCCAGCGTGACGAAAATCATGACGCTGCTGCTGGTGATGGAGGCCGTCGACAGCGGCCGCATCTCCCTGGACCAGACAGTGACCATCTCAGCCCATGCGGTGTCCATGGGCGGCAGCCAGATCTGGCTGAAGGAAGGGGAGCAGATGACGGTCCACGACCTGCTGAAGGCGGTGGCCGTGGTATCCGCCAACGACGGCGCCGTGGCTCTGGCCGAGCTGGTGGCGGGCAGTGAGGAGGGCTTTGTAGCCCTGATGAACCAGCGGGCCGCCGAGCTGGGCATGGCGGACACCACCTTTGTCAACTGCACCGGCCTGCCCGCCGCCGGGCATCTGACCTCCGCCCACGACATCGCCCTCATGAGCCGGGAGCTGATTCTGAACCACCCCTCCATCCGGGAGTACACCACCATCTGGATGGACTCTCTGCGGGACGGCGCCTTCCAGCTCACCAACACCAACAAGCTCATCCGCTTCTATGACGGCGCCACCGGCCTGAAAACCGGCTCCACCGACTCCGCCCTCTACTGCCTCTCGGCCACAGCGGAGCGGGGCGGCATGGAGCTCATTGCGGTGGTGCTCAAGTCCCCCACCTCTCAGGACCGGTTTGATGCGGCCCGTGCCCTGCTGGACTACGGCTTTGCCAATTACACCCTGATGGACGTATATCCCGACCAGGCGCTGCCCCCCATTGACGTGCTTCTGGGCGAGGAGGACTGCGTCCAGCCTGTCCTGTCCCAATCCAGCCGGATTCTGGTGGATAAGGCCCAGCTCAACAGCGTGACTTCCCAGATCAACCTGTGCGAGAACGTGGAGGCCCCGGTGGAGGCCGGTCAGAAGCTGGGTGAGATGGTGGTGACGGTGGACGGCCAAGTCCTCCAGACCATCCCCATCGTGGCGGAGAAGGCCGTGGCACGGCTCACGGTACCCGGCATCTTCCTCCGCTTCCTGGACCGGCTGTTTATGGCCGGGTAAGTTTTCCAATTGTTCTGTTTTATGTCCGCGCCGGAGCATTTCCGGCGCGGACATATTTTCATTACAGCACCATGCGCTATTTTTTTGCAAAAGCCCTTGACATATTCCCATTAATATGGTAGCATTTTCTCAACGGATGGTTAGTTTTAGCTAACAAAGAATCCGCTGTGCAGACATTCTGTTTCCCCCATCTCATTGCCGGATTGGCGCGGTCCCTCTCCCGCTCCGCTCCGGCGCCCCTCCTTTGGCTTTGTGATTCAGCGCACAGCCTTCTCTGAACATGTGAAAGCGCCCGGACTGCTCGGTCCGGGCGCTTTCTATTTGTTTTCACTTCTGTTCCAGCACAAAGCGGGCCAGGGCCTCCTTGCGGGGGAAGCTGTCCATCATGGTGTCGGTGACGCCGCAGACAATGCCCATGGCCTCCAGCTGGCCGGCCAGCTCCCGGTCGGCGTTGTCGATGACCATATGGCTCACCAGGCCCTGGTACACCCGGGCAACGCCCACCGGGGACACGGGCTGGCCGAACTGCTCCAGCAGCCGGGCGGCGGGGCCCTTGATGGCCTTTCCGCCCACAATGGGGCTGACGGCGATGACCGGGCACTTGGCCCTCTCCAGGGCCTCCCGGATGCCGGGTACGGCCAGGATGGCGCCGATGCTGATATAGGGGTTGCTGGGGGCCAGGATGATGCGCTCGGCGCTCTCCAGTGCCTCCAGCACGCCGGGTGCGGGACTGGCCGTCTCCGCGCCCACAAAGCGGATTTTCTCAATGTCCACCTGCCAGCGGTGCTTGACCATGTACTCCTGGAAGGGCATGTCCCCCATAGGGGTGTCAAAGCGGGTCTCCACCCGCTGGTCGGTGGAGGGCAGCACGGTCAGCTCCAGCCCATTGAGTCGGGCCAGCTCCGCCGTCACCTTGCTCAGGGGCCAGCCCTCCTTCAGGCGCATGGTGCGGTGGAGGTGGGTGGCCAGGTCCTGGTCGCCCAGATTGAACCAGCAGGGGTGGCCCAGCTTCTTCAGGGCGTCCAGTACCTGGAAGGTGTCACCCTCCAGGCCCCAGCCGGTCTTGGGGTTAATGCGTCCGGCCAGGGTATAGAGGACAATATCAATGTCGGGGCAGACATAGAGGCCGTAAAACTCGGTGTCGTCTCCTATATTGGAGATGACGGTGATGTCCTTCTGGTCCATCACCCGGCACAGACCGGACAGGAAGCGGGAGCCTCCCACTCCGCCGGAAAACACAACGGTAGCCATATGGTTCAGCTCTTTTCTCTCAAATTACAGAAATGTGAGGTAGTCCTCCGGACGCACCGGAGGCTTGTTCTTGGGCGTACTGCCCGGAGCGGGGTAGCCCAGGGTGAGCAGGCAGCGGGGCCGCCACCGGGCGGGGTCCATACCGCAGGCGCCGCACACCTCATCCGGGCAGAACATGGGCGCCGCAAACCAGCACATCCCCAGCCCCAGGCTGTGGGCAGCCAGCAGCATCTGGCCGCAGGCCAGGGCGCCGCTCTGAATCTCCAGCACCTCTTCCAGCCCGCCCGTCCGGTCCAGGGGATTGTGGGGCAGTTTTGCCGGTGCGAAGGCCACAATGAGCACCGGCGCAGCCCGGAAAATCCGCTGAGAGCGGGCCAGCCGCTCCGCCACCGTCTCAGGGGGCAGTCCGGCGGCCTCCATGTCCCGGCGGAAGGGGGCGGCCAGACCGGAGCGCAGGCGCTCCTTCCCCTCCGGTGTGGATACCACCGCAAAGTGCCAGGGGCGGCTGTCGTGGGCGGAGGGGGCCAGCAATCCGGCTTCCAGCACAGCCCTCACCTTTTCATCCTCCACCGGCCGGGGGTCGTAATCCCGCACAGACCGGCGTGTGCGGATCAGGTCCAGCATCTCGTTCATATCAGGGCTCCTTCAGCGGAACAGGTCCCGGTCAGCGGGCATGAGTGTCTCGGAGACTGCTCCGTCCCCCTGGCACTGGTAGCCCCGCACCACCACCGCGGGGATGCCCTCCGCCTTGCCCCGGACCAGCTCGGCAGCGGAGGCCAGTTCGTCGGCATGGGCCAGACAGGTGCGGGACATGGCACGGCCGTCGGCGTCCTTCTCTCCCCGGTAGTCCCGGAGTGGGGACAGCCCGGCCACGCCCACCGCCAGATCGGTCTGGCCCACACGCCAGGTACGGCCGAAGGTGTCGGAGATAATCACGGCCACGTTCTTCCCCGTTCTGTCCAGAAAGTCCTGCCGCAGACGGCGGGCCGACCCGTCCGGGTCCTTGGGCAGGGCCACCAGACGGCCCTCACCTCCGGCGTTGGAGGCGTCCACACCCGCGTTGGCCAGCACAAAGCCGTGCCGTGTGCGGGAGATAACCACGCCCGGCGCCATGCGGACGATGTCGGCGCTCTCCCGCAGCACCAGTTCACAGTACCAGGGGTCGTGGTTGGTCCGCTCCGCCAGGGTGTGGGCAAAGGGGGACGGGGTCAGGTCCTCCCGGGTATACACGTTCCCTTCGGTCTTGGACACCGCCTTGGAGGAGACCACCACCACGTCCCCATCCTCCAGGGAGAACTGTCCGGCGATGAGTCCGGCCAGGTCATCCCCCTTGCCCAGGGCGCCGATGCCCTCCACCGGGAACAGCTCCAGCTTATTCATGTCTGTTCCCTCCGCTCTGTTGGTACCGGGCCATGACTCTGCTCAGAGGCCGGTCGGCCACGAAGTAGATGACCGAGTTGAGCACGCCCTTGAGCAGGTTGAAGGGCAGGATAGCGGGAATCATCATGGCCATCACCGCATCGGGCATCAGGCCCAGCTCCAGCCTGAGCACCACCAGGTTGATGGGAATCATGGCCAGCGTGGCCAGCACCGTGCCCAGTGCGCAGCCCGCAGCGGCGGCCTTGGTGCCGCCGCCGCCCCGCTTCATCACCAGCACGGTGGGAATAATAAAGATAATGTTGGCCAGAAAGTCACTGGTCACGCCAAAGATGTTGCCTGCGCCGGTGATAAAGTAAAGAAAGCCCTTGATAAAGCAGGAGAGCACTCCGCAGGCAGGGCCCAGCAGGGCGCCGGACAGGAGCAGCAGAAAGCCGCTGGGGTCATACTTGAGAAAGGAGGCCGTGGGGATCACGGGGATGCTCACCAGCAGCATAATCAGGAAGGCCAGAGTGCCCAGCAGGGTGGCCAGAATATCCTTTTTCAGCGTGGAGTTCACAGCTGTTCCCCTCCCTCTCTCTTGTCGCAGGCGGGGTGAAACAGCTCCCGCTCGGGCTTGCGCTTCAGGGGTGCGGTTCCGGTCTCAGCCGGGGTGTAGGCATAGCCCCGGATGAGCACGGCAGGCACCGACTCATCCGCCTGGCCCATGCACAGGCTGGCGGCGGAGCACAGCTCGTCGGCCACCGCCTCACGGCTCACATTCAGCCGCTGTCCGAAGCGATCGGTGCGGCCCACGTAGTTCTTGACCGCCTCCAGACCGCAGCAGCCCACCGCAATGCCGATGATGCCCTCCCGCAGGGGCCGTCCGTGGGTGTCGCTGATGAGGACGGGCATGGACACCCCGGTCCGCTCCTCCAGAGCCGCACGCAGACGGCGGGCGCTCTCGTCCGGGTCCAGGGGCAGCAGGATAGCCTGTCCCTGGGGGGCATTGGAGTGGTCGATGGCTGCGTTGGCGCAGGTCCAGCCCAGCCGGTGGCGGCTCATGAGAATCCCCCGGTCATGGTAGGGGTAGACCTCCCTGGACTCGTCCAGAATCAGCTGGGTCAGCTGGGGGGTATGGCTGGTCTCCTCCGCCAGACGCACCGCCTCCGGTCCCGCCTGCACCTCCGCCATGTTCACCACCCGGCCTTCCGCCTTGGACACCACCTTATGGGCTACCACCAGCAGGTCCCCCTGCTCCGGCGTCACGCCGGAGGCCTCCATGGCCTTCCAGATATGCTCCGCCAGGTCGTCCCCCGGCGCCACCTCCCCCATTCCTCTCAGGGGAAGCAAGGAAATTCCAGTCATACCGACCCTCCTTTTCTTCCAAAACACCGTGCACACAGACTTTTTTCCGCCTGCTAGTGTAACAGTGTGATAAAACTGTCTCACAATAAAATAGCACAGCAGCCCCTGGGGGTCAAACCATTTTTCCCGCTTTTTCGCTTTATTTTTCCTTATTATCCCATATTTAGCTGGAAGATCTGCTTATTTTACCCATTTGTCCAGAAAGATTTGCCTATAATATTGACAATTCTTTTTTATTATGATAAAAAAATATTATCTTAAAAGAACACTAGGAAGCACACCATTCTTGAGGAAGTATGCAGCATCCCCTGGACCGGCACGAATTCCGCGCAAGAGTAGCTGTGCTTCTTTTTGCATCCGGCTGTTTAACACTGCAAAGTAAAAAAGGATAGGTTATTGAATATGGAAGTCAACCCTCTTCTGAAGCGATACATCCCCCTGGTGGACTATATCGGGCAGGTGTTTGGTGAGAACTGCGAGGTCATCCTCCACGATTTGACCAACCTGGAGCACTCCATCGTGGCCATCGCCAACAACCACATCACCGGGCGCGAGGTGGGCGGACACATCACCGACTTCGGACTGGAAGTGGTCCACGACCCCCGCTATCAGGACAAGAATTTCGTGGTCAGCTACGCCGGCACCACCCCCGACGGAAAGCGGAGCCTCAAGTCCTCCACCTTCTTCATCCGGGACGACGCGGGCGTGACCGTGGGTCTTTTCTGCATCAACTTTGATATCACCGACTGGCTCTCTGCCCAGCGTCTCATTGAGGGGCTCACCTTCCTCCGGGACGACCCGGATACGCCCACCAAGGCGCCGGCGCCCCAGGTGGCCAGCGTGGAGACCTTCTCCTCCTCCGTGGACGACACCCTGTTCCACGCCATCGACCGGGTGCTCAGCGGGTTTGACGTGGCCCCCAACCGGCTCACCACCGACGAGAAACGCCAGGCCGTGGACAGCATGCAGGTCAGAGGGATTTTCGCCCTGAAGGGGGCGGTGTCCCTGGTGGCGAAAAAGCTGGACGTGTCCGAGCAGACCGTATACCGTTACCTGAGAGAGAGCCAAAACAGTGACCGAGGATAAATGACACCCTCCCCGGAAGGGAGTATAACATTGACTGCGTTTGTGATTCCTGTAAAGCGGCTGTTCCAGGCCAAGACCCGGCTGTCCGGCGTGTGTACGCCGGATGAGCGCCAGAGCCTGTGCCTGGAGATGCTGCGCCATATGCTCCGCACTGCCGGAGACTGTCCGCTGCTGGATCTGTCGGCAGTGGTCTCCCCCGACGAGCACCTGAGAGACCTGCTCTCGGAGGAGTTTCCCGCCGTGCGCTTTCTCCCCGACCCCGGGGATCTGAACCAGGCGGCCATGGCCGCCTCCCGCACCCTGGCGGCGGAGGGCTTCTCCACCATGCTCTTTGCCCTTGGGGACCTGCCTCTGCTCACCGCCGGTGAGCTGGAACAGGCCCTTCTGACCGGCCGGGAGCACCCCATGGTCCTTCTGCCCGACCGGCACGGCAGAGGCACCAACGGCATGGTCCTCTCCCCGCCGGATCTGCTGCCCGCCTTCTCCTTTGGAGTGGACAGCCTGGCCGCCCATACAGCCGCTGCTGCGGCTCTGGGCATCACCCCCGCCGTGCTCCGGATGCCCGGCTTCGCCTGGGACGTGGACACGCCTGATGATTTGATTTCTGTCCGCAGCGGAGTGCCCCTGCTCCAGGTCGGCAGGAAATAAAAGAACACCAATTTTGTTTCAAACATATGTAAGGAGGAACTGTTATGAAGGCGAATTTTGGTTTAGGCATTGCCACCGGTACCGAGGGTCTGATGTACCCCATCCCCTACTCCTCTGCCCGTGACGTGGTGGATCTGTCCATCTACGCGGAGAAGCTGGGCTTCCACTCCGTGTGGGGCAACGACCACATCACCAGCCAGGACTATGTCCGTGAGCAGTTCGGCCAGGCGCCCCGGTACTACTCCCCCCTGATCACCCTGGCCGCCATCGCCGAGCGCACCACCACCCTGAAGATCGCCACCGCTCTGCTGGTCATCCCCTTCCGCAATCCTCTTGTCATGGCCAAGGAGATCGCCACTCTGGATCACCTGTCCGGCGGCCGTCTGCTGCTGGGTGTTGGCCTGGGCGCCTACCGTGAGGAGTTTGTGGCCGAGTTCGGCGACAAGGCCCACGAGATGGTCCGCGGCGAGATGCTGGATGAGTCCCTGGACATCATGCACAAGCTGTTCACCGAGGACAACGTGACCGTGAAGGGCAAGTACTTTGACATCCAGAACGGCCAGAGCTTCCCCCACCCCGTCCAGGATCCCTTCGCCTTCTACTTCGGCGGCAACTCCTCCAACAGCTACCGCCGTGTGGCCAAGTGGGGCACCGGCTGGCTGCCCGCTCTGCTGACCCCCGACGAGGTGAAGAACGGCGTGGCCGCCCTGAAGGAGGCCTGCGACGCCATTGGCCGCGACGTGTCCACCATCGACATCGCCCCCCAGATCTCCGTCTCCATCGCCAAGACCCACGAGGAGGCCATCGAGCGCTGGGAGAAGTCCCAGATCTACCGCCACAGCTGCTCCCTGGGCAAGTCCACCATGAAGGGCAAGGACGCCACCAACTACATGGAGCGCAACCTCATCGGCTCCGTGGACGAGGTTAAGGCCCAGGTGGAGCGTTACATGGAGGCCGGCGTGACCACCTTCTCCGCCCTCATCTTCGCCGACAGCACCCTGGAGGAGACCCGCGACCACATGCAGTTCTTCGCCGAGGAGATCATCTCCAAGTACGGCAAGTAAGACTGCCGCCTGAATTTGCTGTCTAAGGGGTCCCATTCCCCCTTGGAACCGGCCCGGCGGCTTGCCGCCGGGCCGATACCTCCCCAAGCCGCTTGGGTAATTTACCTTCAAACAATGGAAGGAAGCGTATTAACATGACTCTGTCCGAATTCCGCGCCGCGCGGCTCACCCAGGCCGCCCGGGATGCCGGCGCCGACCTGCTGGTGGCCTCTCTGCCCGCCAACGTGCTGTATGTCTCCGGCTATCACAACATCAACCTGGGCGTGCTCCAGCGCACTGAGAGCTACGCCCTGTTCCGTCCCTCCGACGGCCACGTGAGCATCGTCGGCTCCATCGCCGAGCTGCCCAGCATCGTGGAGGAGGTGGGCATGGACGCCGACCTGTACTGCTACGGCGGCTTCCGCTTTGCCGGCGTGGAGGGTCACCCCCTCACCGAGCTGCTGGCCAAGACCCAGAAGGACCGCAACTTCGGCAACATGATCAACGCCCTGGTGGCCGCCATCAAGGCCTCCGGCGCCAAGCGTGTTGCCTTTGACGAGAGCCGCTGCTGCGTGACCAACTGGAACACCGTGCTGGCCGCCTGCCCCGAGATCGAGTTCTTCCCCGGCTCCGACGTGTTCATGCAGGCCCGCCTGGTGAAGCACGAGGAGGAGATCGCCGGTCTGGAGCGTGCCGCCGAGATCGCCGAGGCCGCCCTGGATGCCGCCCTGAAGAACTTCAAGGTTGGCATGACCGAGCTGGACATGGAGCGGGTGTACCTGGCCGAGCTGGCCAAGTACGACGCCCAGCCCCTGTTCTTCGTGGCCACCATCGGCCACCGCGCCGCCTACTCCGACACCAAGAACACCGACCTGGCCGCCAAGGCCGGCGACATGATCCGGTTCGACTTCGGCTGCATCTGGCACGGCTACAACGCCGACCTGGCCCGCACCGCTGTCATGGGCCAGCCCGACGAGAAGACCGCCACCTACTTTGAGGCCGTCCGCCGCGGCACCCACGACGCCATTGCCGCCATCAAGCCCGGCATGACCGCCGAAGAGGTCTTTGACATCGCCATGAAGGTGACCCGTGAGAACGGCATCCCCCACTACGAGCGCCACCACTGCGGCCACGGCATCGGTGTGGAGTGCTACGACCTGCCCTCCGTGGCCCCCGGCGACAAGACCGTGCTGGTGCCCGGCATGACCCTGAACGTGGAGACCCCCTACTACGAGCTGGGCTGGGGCGGCGTTCAGATGGAGAACACCGTTGTGGTCACCGAGGACGGCTGCCGTTACCTGGACAAGGGCGGCGACGCTCTCATCGTGCTGGAGGTGTAAGAGATGAGCTACTTCAAGGGCGTAAAGTGCATCCGCTGCGGCCGTCCCCTGGGGGACGACCCCTTCTACGAGGGCTGCCCCGCCTGTAAGGCGGAGGGTGTGGGCGTCAACTTCACCACCACCTATGACCTGACCGGCGCCAAGCTGCCCGGCCAGAACGTCCAGCCCGGTCTGTTCCGCTGGCGTGAGTTCTACCCCCTGCCCGACGACGCCGTGCCCGTCAGCATCGGCGAGGGCAACACCCCCCTGCTCAAGCTGGAGCGGCTGGGTGAAAAGCTGGGCATCGAGAACCTCTACGTGAAGGACGAGTCCCGCAATCCCACTATGTCCTACAAGGACCGCCTCTGCTCCGTCATCATCACCAAGGCCCGCCATGACGGCGTGCCCGCTGTGACCATGGCCTCCACCGGCAACCACGGCGCCGCCGCTGCGGCCTACGCCGCCGCCGCCGGGATGCCTTGCGTCATCTTCACCATCCCCCAGGTGCCCGACACCATGAAGACCCTCATGCAGGCCTACGGCGCCAAGGTCATCGTCACCCCCACCTCCCTGGACCGCTGGACCATCATGGGCCAGTGCGTGCGTGAGCTGGGCTGGATGCCGGTGAGCGGCTTCATGTCCCCCGCCATCGGCAGCAACTGCTACGGCATTGACGGCTACAAGTCCATCGCCTTCGAGATCTACGAGCAGCTGGGCAATGCCGCTCCCGACTTCATCTCCGTCCCCGCCTGCTACTCCGACGGCCTGTACGGCACCTACAAGGGCATGGCCGATCTGGTGGAGATGGGCTATCTGGAGAAGGTGCCCCAGTTTGTGGGCGCCGAGGTCTTCGGCTCCCTGGAGCAGACCATCGCCGCCGGCGAGGAGAACCCCAAGGTTGTCCCCTCCGACTGGTCCATCTCCTTCTCCATCGCCAACGGCCAGTGCACCTGGCAGGGCCTGGAGGCCGTCCGCAAGTCCGGCGGCTATGCCCGGTCCTCCAACGACAAGGAGACCATGGACATGCAGCTCCTGCTGGCCTCCACCGAGGGCATCTACGCCGAGGCCAGCTCGGTCACCAGCCTGGTGGCCCTGGCCAAGCTGGCCAAGGAGGGCAAGATTGCCCCCGGCCAGAAGGCGGTCGCCGTCCTCACCTCCACCGGCCTGAAGGACCCCGCCACCACCCGGGAGCACCTGCCCGCCGTGCCCACCATCAACCCCACCATGGACGAGCTCCGCGCCGCCCTGAAGGACTCCTACGGCGTGACCATCTGACCGGCGCTGTCCTGTTTTCCTAGGAGGAATGACACAATGAAAATTTCCATTATCGGCGCCACCGGCGACATGGGCTACGGCCTGGCTCTCCGGCTCATCATGGCCGGCCACGACGTGTGCATCGGCTCCCGCCAGGCTGAGAAGGCCCAGGAGGCCGCTCAGCGGGCCAAGGAGGCCACCGGCAAGGACAACGTTGTCGGCATGGCCAACCCCGATGCCTGCCGCCGGGCTGAGCTGGTGGTCATCGCCGTGCCCTCCGCCGGCCACCGTGCCACCCTGGAGACCCTGAAGGAGGACATCGGCACCACACCCGTGCTGGACGTGACCATCCCCCTGGCCATCAAGCCCATCCGTTTCGCCCCCCCTGCCGAGGGCTCCAATGCTCAGGAGACCAAGGCCATTCTGGGCGAGAACTCCCGGGTTGCCTCCGGCTTCCACACCATCGCCGGCGAGATGCTCTCCGACCTCGCCAACCCGGTGGAAGGCGACCTGCTGGTTGCCGGCGACGACAACGAGCTCATCGACATGATTCTGGAACTGGGCCGTGAGATGGGCCTGCGCGGCTTCAACGCCGGCCGTCTCCACCACGCCGTCACGCTGGAGAGCCTGACCCCCATGCTCATCGGCATGAACCGCCGGTACGGCAAGCGCCACATCGGCATCGGCATCGTAGGCGTCTGAGCCTCTCAGGCCCGGTCATCGGTGGGGTTTTCCCCCCGGAGCAATTGAATAGAGCAAAGTATATCCAGCGACACCCCAAAAGGAAAGATATAAATGAGAGGAGAAACTCACATGAAAAAGCGTCTTCTTTCCCTGCTTCTCGCCGCCGGTATGCTCCTGACTCTCGCCGCGTGCGGCAGCAAGACCCCCGCTCCCAGCAATTCTAACGCTCCCAGCGCCTCCGGCTCCACCGGAGGAGACGTGACCTACCCCACCATGACCATCCGCCTGGCCCATGACGCCCCCCTGACCACCCCCCACCACGAGGCCTGTGAGAACATCAAGGCCGCCCTGGAGGAGCGGTCCGGCGGCGCCATCACCGTTGAAATCTACCCCACCCAGCAGTTCGGCAGCGCCTCCCAGATGATCGAGGGCATGCAGATGAACACCGTGGAGATGGTGCTCCTGCCCACCTCCAAGTACGGCGGCTTCTACCCCACCCTCAACATCATGGACATGCCCTTCCTGTTCCCCACCCAGGAGTCCACCATGAAGCTCTTCAAGAGCGATCTGGCAAAGGAGATGATGGCCGGTCTGGATGACATCGGCATCCACGGTCTGGCCTTCTACTCCTCCGGCGCCAAGAACTTCACCAACAACTACGAGATCCATAAGCCCGAGGACTTCAAGGGTCTGCGCATCCGCACCCAGGAGGCCCCCATCATCATGGAAATGTACAAGGCCTGGGGCGCCCAGACCACCGCCATCGATATCATGGAGCTGTACTCTGCCCTGCAGAACAAGACCGTGGACGGCCAGGAGAACCCTCTGCTCTCCATCGCCAGCCAGAAGCTCTATGAGGTTCAGGACTACATGATCGTGTCCAACCACTCCTATCTGGAGTATATCATGGCCTGCTCCGCCCAGTGGTGGAACAGCCTGGACGCCAACACCCAGGCCCTGATCCAGGAGGTCGTGGACGAGAATCAGGACTTCTGCTACGACCGTCTCCAGGAGTACAACGAGGAGTACTACAACACCATCGCCTCCAGCGACATCACCATCTACGAGCTGACCGATGAGGAGCGTCAGGCCTTCAAGGATGCCTCCGCCCCCGTGTATGAGACCTTCGGCGCCGAGATCGGCACCGACCTGCTCAACCGGGTCCAGGAATTCCTGGCCGATCCCGCCAATCAGTAACCGTACTCCAAAGGGCCGGGCAGCCCCCGGACTGCCCGGCCTTTTCCATGAGAAAGTTGGGTGAGTTATGTTTCGAAAGACCCTGAAAGGCATCCGCGTAGCAGAACTGGCCATCACCGGCTTCCTCTTCTGCGCGGCACTGGCGGTACTGACCGTCAACGTATTCCTCCGCCGTATCCCTCAGATCCCCGCCCTCAACTGGGCTGAGGAGTTCCAGCGCTACTGCAGCATCTGGATCACCTTCATCGGCATGTCCCTGTGCGCCGAGGACGACCTCCACGTGGGCGTGGATATCGTCTACCAGATGTCCCCCACCCCCGCCCGCAAGGTTCTGAAAATCATCTGCATGCTGGCCGCCTGTGTGTTCTGCGCCATTTTTACCTATTCCTCCGTTAAGTACGTGATGATGGCCCTCAACTACGGCACCAAGAGCCCGGTCATGCAGGTCCCCATGTGGATTATCTACCTGTCCCTGCCCATCGGCTCCGCCCTCTCCACCCTTCAGTACGCCCTCAAGTTCGTCTATTACGTCCGCATCAAGCACACCGACCTTGCGGAAAAGCCGGCTGAGGACGCCAGCGATATCAATCTGCTGAATCTGAACTGAGAGGAGGGACACAACAGATATGGAAATGAGTATTTTCCTCATCGTGGGGATGTTTATTCTGCTCTTTATGGGGGCGCCCATCTTTGTGGCCCTCTGCCTGCCCACCGCAGTCAGCCTGCTGCTGTTCACCAACAATGACCTGATGGCCGTTGCGGTGAACATGTTCGGCGGCATCGACAAGTTCTCCCTGCTGTCCGTGCCTTTCTTCATTCTGGCCGCCAACATCATGAAGAACGGCGGTATCGGCCGGCGTATCGTCAACTGGGCCGCCGCCATGGTGGGCGACGCCACCGGCGGCCTGGCCTTCACCACTGAGGTGGCCAGCATGTTCTTCGGCGCCGTGTCCGGCTCCTCCCCCTCCACCGTGGTGGCCATCGGCGGCCTGCTCTACCCCGGTCTGCGGGAGAAGAAGTACCCCAAGGGCTTCTCTCTGGGCCTCATCGCCTCCAGCGGCTCTGTGGCCCTGCTCATTCCCCCCAGCATCACCGCCATCATGTACTGCACCCTGACCAACGCGTCGGTGGGTGAGCTGTTCATCGCGGGTCTGAGCGCCGGCATCATCTACGGCATCTGCTTCCTGATCTACATCTATATCTTCGCCATCCGCCACAAGATCCCCAAGGAGAAGCGCGCCACCTGGAAGGAGAAGGGCAAGGCCACTCTGGACGCCCTGTGGGCTCTGGGCGTGCCCATCATCATCATCGGCGGTATCTACTCCGGTCTGTGCACCCCCACCGAGGCTTCCGGCCTGTCCTGCGTGTACGCCCTCATCGTCAGCGTCTTCATCTACCGCGAGATGGACATGAAGCTGTTCCGTGAGACCATGGCGGCCTCCATCCGCACCACTGCCCAGACCATGATCCTCATGGCCGCAGCCTCCGCCTTCGCCTGGCTGCTCACCGTGGGCGGCCTGCCCCAGACCTTCTCCACCTGGATGTCCGGTCTGGATATCACGGCCACCACCTTCCTGCTCATCCTGTGCGTGTACATGCTCATCGCCGGCATGTTCATTGACGGCGTGTCCGCCTTCATGATCGTGCTGCCCATCGTCCTCTCCACCGTCCGCACCCTGGGCATCAACGAGATCCACCTGGGCGTCATCATGATCACCTGCGTGGCCATCGGCATGTTCACCCCGCCCTTCGGCCTGAACCTGTTCGTGGCCCAGCCCATCGCCAACGCAAAAATGGGCGAGATCTACAAGGGCGTCATCCCCTTCTGCTTCATCAGCATTGTGGCCCTGCTGATCCTGGTGCTGATTCCCCAGATCTCCCTGTTCCTGCCCAACCTGCTCTATCATTAATTCATCTGCCCAGCCGAAGCCGCGCTTCACGGCTCCGCCATCAAAAATTTTTGGAGGCGTAATTCATTATGACCAAGACTGTTCTCTCCACCCAGCAGGCTCCCGCCGCTATCGGCCCTTACTCCCAGGGCATCGCCGCCGGCGATCTGGTGTTTACCTCCGGCCAGCTGCCCATCGACCCCGCCACCGGCGTGATGCCCGCCACCATTGAGGAGCAGGCCCGCCAGTCCCTGAAGAACGTCTCTGCCGTGCTGGAAGCCGCCGGCTCCTCCCTGGACAAGGCCGTGAAGGTCACCGTGTTCATGGCTGACATGAACGACTTCGCCGCTGTCAACGAGGTCTACAAGACCTTCTTCACCGGCGACTGCCCCGCCCGCAGCGCCGTGCAGGTGACCCGGCTGCCCAAGGACGCAGGCATTGAGATTGAGGCCATTGCCGTCCGGTAACGCGCTTTCCACAGCAGAAACGCCCCTGGTGCACTCCGTCGTGCACCAGGGGCGTTTTTACCCGAACAGAGGGGACCGTGCAGCCTGTACGGTCCCCTCTGTTTTCCACATATTCTGCTTACTTTGTGTATTTCTCAATCCAGGCGGTGATCTCGTTGAGCCGGCGCATACGGTGCTTGGGGCGGCCGGAGCGGCTGAGCTCGTGGTTCTCGCCCTTGAAGATGCACATCCGGGTGGGGATGCCCCGGTCCACCATGGAGGTGTAGATCTGCAGTCCCTCGGACAGGGGGCAGCGGTAGTCTTCATCGGAGTGGATGAACAGGGTGGGGGTCTGGATGTTGGCGGCGTACTTCATGGGGGACACGTTCCACATCTTGTCGGCGCCCTCAAAGATGGTGGTGTTCATCTGGTCCACGTTGAAGTTGTAGCCCAGGTCGGAGTAGCCGTAGAAGCTCAGCCAGTTGGAGATGGACCGCTGGGAGGCGGCGCAGGCAAAGCGGTGGTTGTGGGTGATGATCCAGTTGGTCATGTAGCCGCCGTAGGAGCCGCCGGTGACCGCCAGACGGGACTGGTCAATCTGGGGGTACTTCTCCAGCACAGTGTCCACAAAGGTCATCAGGCTGTCGTAGTCCACGGTGGCGTACTTGCCCCGCATGAACATGAAGTCGTTGCCCCGGCCGTCGGAGCCCACCGGGTTGCAGAAGAACACGAAGTAGCCCCGGCTGGCCCAGGCCTGCATCTCGTGGTAGAAGGTCTCACCGAAGGCCACCTTGGGGCCGCCGTGGATGTCCAGGATGCCGGGATAGGACTTGTTGGGGTCGTAGCCCATGGGCTTGAGGACCCAGCCGTCCAGGTCGTAGTCCTGGAACTGGAAGGACACCCGCTCACACTCGGCCACATATTTGCCCTTGAGGATGGCGGTGTTGAGGCCGCTGACCTTGCGGCGCTTCTCGCCGTTCTTGTCAAAGGCGTACAGGTCCTGGAGGGTGCCGTCGTACAGGCAGACCGCCAGGATATCTCCCTCTTCCTCACACAGGTCGAAGTCGTCCACAGAGCCCTCCTCCCGGATGACCGGGGTGCGGGCGCCGCTGCCGTCCATCTTCATGAGCCACACCGAGTTGCGGATGGTGGCCAGGTAGTAGATCTCGTCGCCGCAGACCTTGGCCAGACGGGTGCGGCCCAGGCGGCAGTCGCTGCCGATGGCGGGATGGAGGGAGTCGGGGTTGTCGGAGAAGAGGGTGACCGCTCCGGTGTCCAGGTCCATCTGGTAGAACATGGGGTTCTCGTTGTAGCCGTACCGCTCCTGGGTGCCGCCGGCAAAGACCACCTTGCCCTTGTAGCCCACCATGTACTCAATCTGGTACTCCGCGCCGCCGTACTTGCACACGGCCTCCCCCTGGGCGGGGTCGCAGACGTAGATTTTCTGCCGGTAGAGCATCTTGGTCTCAATGGCCTCGGCGCAGTAGCACACCTTGCCGTCCACCATGGTCCAGGCGTTGACCTCCTCGTTGGCGGCGCTGAGGCGGCGCACCTCCAGGGTCTTCCGGTTCACCAGGAAGATGGCGTTGCGTACCTTATTAATATAGCCCATGCCGTTGAAGCGGAAGGGCAGCTCGTCGATGACCTGGAAGTCGGACTCCTCTTTCCAGTACTTCTCGGTCTCACGGCGGGCCTGGTCGGTCATGGCGTAGTAGTCGGGGCAGTTGACGTCGATCTTGCCCATGGCCACAAAGTAGTTCTCGTCGGCCACCGCCAGCTCAGTGACGGCAAAGGGCAGTTCAAAGGCCCGCAGCGCCTCGCCTCCGTCGATGCCGATGCGGTAGAACACGGTGAACTGCTCCCCGTCGGCACGGCGCTTCTTGTCGGCGTCGGTGCGCAGGTCGGGGAACAGGATGTGCTTGCCGTCCTCCCAGCACAGGCCGGTCTCGTCTCCGGCGGCGGTGAGCTGGGTCTGCTTGCCGCCCCGGTGGATCCAGATGTGGGTGTCATAGCCGTTCTTGTCCAGGTTGGCCTCCTTCACCAGGAAGGCGGCGGCGCCGCCGCCAGGGGCCCAGGTCAGGCCGGACAGATAGCGGTACTGGAGAAAATCCTTGAGTTCCAACGGTTTCATGCGTCTCTCCTCCTAAAAATAAATATGTAGAAAAAGAGATGAGAGCTCCCATCGGTGCGGTGCCGGGAGCTCTCATCTCTAGCGGTTTCAGACTCAGTTGTAGAGGTGACAGCTGACATAGTGCCCCGGAGAGACCTCCTTGAACTCGGGCCGCTCCTCCCGGCAGATGGCCTTGCACTGGGAGCAGCGCTCGTGGAAGGGACAGCCCTTGGGCGGGTTGGCCGGGTTGGGCACGTCGCCCTGAAGGACGATGCGCTGCTTTGTCAGGTGGGGGTTGGGGATGGGGATGGCGCTGGTGAGGGCCTGGGTGTAGGGGTGGAGCTTGTGGGCAAACAGCTCGTCCGACTTGGCCATCTCCACGATGTGGCCCAGGTACATGACGGCCACACGGTCGCTGATGTACTTGACCACCGACAGGTCGTGGGAGATGAAGAGGTAGGACAGCTTCAGCTCATGCTGGAGCTCACGCAGCAGGTTGAGCACCTGGGACTGGATGGACACGTCCAGGGCGGACACCGGCTCGTCGCAGACGATGAACTCCGGGTTGAGGGAGATGGCCCGTGCGATGCCGATACGCTGGCGCTGGCCGCCGGAGAACTCATGGGGGAACTTGGCCGCGTGGAAGGCGGGCAGGCCCACCTTCTCCATCAGCTCCAGCACCTTGTCCTTGATCTCGGCGTCGCTCATATTGGTGTGCTGCTTGAGGGGCTCAGCCAGGGTACGGTCGATGGTGTAACGGGGGTCCAGGGAGGACAGGGGGTCCTGGAAGACGATCTGCATCCGGCTGCGGAACTTGCGCATCTCCTCGTTGCTGAGCTTGCACACGTCCACGCCGTCAAAGACCACGCTGCCCGCGGTGGGCTGGACCAGGCGCAGGACGGAACGGCCCATGGTGGACTTGCCGCAGCCGGACTCGCCCACCACGCCCAGGGTCTCGCACCGGTTGACGAAGAAGGAGACGTCGTCCACGGCCTTGACGTGGCCCACAACCTTATTGAAGAACCCTTTCCGGATGGGGAAATAGGTCTTCAGGTGGTCCACCTTGAGAAGAACCTCTTTCTCTTCAGGCATTGGGATTTCCCTCCTTGTAGCGGAAGCAGCGGCAGGTATGTCCGCCGCCGATATCGTAGAGCTCGGGCTTGTTGGCCTCGCACTCGGGGGTGGCGTAGGGGCAGCGGGGCGCGAAGCGGCAGCCCTTGGGCATGGCGTAGGGCGGGGGCACGGTGCCCTCGATGGTGTCCAGCACCTCGCGGTCCTCGTCGATGTTGGGGATGCACTTGAGCAGGCCCTGGGTGTAGGGGTGGCTGGGGTTGTCGAAGAGCTCGTTGACCTCGGCCATCTCCACCACATAGCCGGCGTACATGACGATGACCCGGTCGCACACCTCGGCCACCACGCCCATGTTGTGGGTGATCATCAGGATGGCGGTGTTGTACTCCTCCTTCAGCTTGCCCATCAGCTCCAGAATCTGAGCCTGGATGGTCACGTCCAGAGCGGTGGTGGGCTCGTCGGCGATGAGGAGCTTGGGGTTGCAGGACAGGCCCATGGCGATCATGACACGCTGGAGCATGCCGCCGGAGAGCTCATGGGGGTAGCTGCGGACGATCTGTTCCGGCCGGGAGACGCCCACGTCCTTGAGCAGGTCAATGGACTTCTGCCAGGCGTCCTTCTTGTTCATGCCCATATGGTAACGCAGTACTTCCGAAAGCTGATAACCGATGGTGTAAACCGGATTCAGGGAAGTCATGGGCTCCTGAAAGATCATAGCCATATCCCGCCCGTGGAGGGAGAGCAGCTCCTTCGTGGACAGCTTGAGCATATCCTTGCCGTCGAAGAGAATCTGGCCGTCCACCACCTTGCCCACGCCCTTGGGCAGCAGCTGCATGATGGAGAGGGCGGTCACACTCTTGCCGCAGCCGGATTCTCCCACGATGCCAAGGGTCTCGCCCGGATACAGCTCCAGGTCGACGCCGTCCACCGCGCGGACCCGGCTGTCGACCGTCTTGAACTCTGTGCAGAGTCCTTTTACTTTTAAAATCGGTTCGTCCAACTTTATCACCTTTCGCAAATATTGCGTCTCTCCCTTGGTGCGGGAGGGGCGGCCGCCCTCCGGGGGAAGGGTTCCCCCGGAGGGTCCGCCTTGTTTTGCCGCGCTCAGCCCTTGCTCAGGAACTCGAAGCGCAGGGTCAGGTCGGGGTAGAAGACATAGCCGGAGATGTTGTCCCGGGCGCAGTAGGCGAAGTCATACTGATACAGCTGCACGCTGGGGCAATCCTCGGCGTAGATGTACTGCATCTCCTTGTAGCACTCCATGCGCTCCTCTTCGGTGTCGGCAGACTCACCCTGGAAGTAGAGGGCGTCAAACTCCTCGTTGTTGTAGTTGTTGTAGTTGTAGGCAGCCTCGTTCACATAGAGGTTGTTCACCAGATAGCCGGGGTCGCCGATGAAGGGGTTGAAGCGGTTGATGAACAGGGCAGTGTTCTTGTTGGCGATCTCGGTCAGGAAGGTAGCACGGTCGATCTCGTTGATCTCCATGGTGATGCCGATCTTGCTCAGGGCATCCTGGATGGTGATGGCGGTGTCCTTCCAGTCGGTGAAGCCGTTGCCCAGGGTCAGGGTGCAGGTGAAGCCGTCGGGATAGCCGGCCTCAGCCAGCAGCTCCTTGGCCTTCTCCAGGTCGGTCTGATAGCAGGTCTTGTCGTCGCTGATGTGGCCGGTGACGTTGTCGGGCAGCATGGAGGTGGTGCGGGTGGCGTTGCCGAACATGACGTCGTTGACCAGGGTGTCATAGGGGATGGCGTAGGCGATGGCCTGACGGACCAGGACATTGTCGAAGGGCTCAATGTTCAGGTTCATGGCCAGGTACAGGTGCATGTTGGAGGCGTTCTTGACCACCTGGATGCCGTCCATTTCGGCCACGGTGTTGATGTTCTTGTCGTCCAGGTTGAGGGCCACGTCCACGTCGCCGTTCTCCAGCAGGAGCTGACGGTTGGAGGGCTCCTGAACCAGCTGCCAGGTGACGGAGTCGTTGGCGGGCTTGTCAGCGCCCCAGTAGTCGTCACGGGCGGTGAGCACCACGGAGTTGGTGATGTCGTAGGTGGTGATCTCGTAGGGGCCGGAACCGGCGGTGTGGGTGGTCAGGTAGTCGGGGTCCTCGGCGATGCCGGCCTCGGCCTCATCCTGGTTGACGATGCAGAAGGGGTAGATCTCCAGCAGGCGGAGGAACATGTGGCTCTTCTGGCTCAGGGTGAAGACCACGGTCTCATCGTCGGGAGCCTGCATGTCCACGATGTTGGTCAGGGTGAAGAAGAAGCTGGAGTTGGCGTTGGCCTGGCACTGCTCAAAGGACCAGATAACGTCGCTGGCCAGCACCTTGTCGCCGTTGGCGAAGGTGGCGTCGGGGTTGAGGTGGAAGGTCCAGGTCAGCTGGTCCTCGCTGGTCTCCCAGCTCTCGGCGATGGCGCCCACCAGGTTGGAGGTGTCGGCCACAGCGTTGCCGTTCTCGTCGGTGGTGGTGGCGTACTTCACCAGGCGCTCATAGGCGGCGTACTGGAAGGCGGAGGTGGTACCATCGGTCTGGTCCCAGGGGTTCAGGGTGTTGCCCAGGGAGACGGCGGCAACGACGATATTGTTGCCGGAGGAGGCAGACGGATCGCTGGCGCTGGGGTTCGTGCTGGGGTCAGTGCCGGGGTTGGTGTTGGCGTTCTCTGCGCAGGCGCCCAGGGCCAGCACCATGGCAACGCACAGGAGCATAGAGGCAATCCGTTTCCACATTTTCATTTCAGGCATCTCTCTCTTGCAGTAATTTTATTTCCGCACTGCACTCAGACCTTGCTCAGGTACTCAAAGCGCAGAGTCAGATCGGGCAGGAACACGTAGCCGGACACATTGTCCCGGGCGCAGTAGGCGAAGCCGTACTGATACAGCTGAACCACGGGGCAGTCCTCGGCGAAGATGTACTGCATCTCCTTGTAGTAGTCCAGGCGCTCCTCCTCGGTGTCGGCGGCCTCAGCCTTCTTGAAGAGCTCGTCGAACTCGGGGTTGCTGTAATTCTCGTAGTTGAAGGAGGCGCCGGTGACGTACAGGTTGTTGGCCACGTAGCCGGGGTCGCCCACGAAGGGATTGTAGCGGTTGATGAACAGGGGCACGTCCTTGTCGGCGATCTCGGTCAGGAAGGTGGCACGGTCGATCTCGTTGATCTCCATGGTGATGCCGATCTTGCTCAGGGCATCCTGGATGGTGATGGCAGTGTCCTTCCAGTCGGTGAAGCCGTTGCCCAGCATCAGGGTGCAGCTGAAGCCGTCGGGATAGCCGGCCTCAGCCAGCAGCTCCTTGGCCTTCTCGATGTCGGTCTGATAGCAGGTCTTGTCGTCGCTGATGTGGCCGCTGACGTTGTCGGGCAGCATGGAGGTGGTGCGCACGGCGTTGCCGAACATGACGTCGTTGACCAGAGTGTCATAGGGGATGGCGCAGGCAATAGCCTGACGGACCAGGACGTTGTCGAAGGGCTCGATGTTCACGTTCATGGCCAGGTACAGGTGCATGTTGGAGGCGTTCTTGACCACCTGGATGCCGTCCATCTCGGCCACGGTGTTGATGTTCTTGTCGTCCAGGTTGAGGGCCACGTCCACGTCGCCGTTCTGGAGGAGCATCTGACGGTTGGAGGGCTCCTGAACCAGCTGCCAGGTGACGGTGTCGTTCTTGGCCACCCGCTTGTCGCCCCAGTAGTCGTCCCGGGCGGTGAGCACCACGGAGCTGGTGATATCATAGGTGGTGATCTCGTAGGGGCCGGAACCGGCGGTGTGGGTGGTCAGGTAGTCGGGGTCCTCGGCCATACCGGCCTCGGCCTCGTCCTTGTTGACGATGCAGAAGGGGTAGGTCTCCAGCAGACGGAGGAACATGTGGCTCTTCTGGCTCAGGGTGAAGACCACGGTGGCGTCGTCGGGGGCCTGCATGTCGATGATGTTGGTCAGGCCGAAGAGGAAGCTGGAGTTGGCGCCGTCTCTGGCGTGCTCATAGGACCAGATGACGTCCTCGGCCAGCACCTTGTCGCCGTTGGCGAAGGTGGCGTCGGGGTCGATGTGGAAGGTCCAGGTCAGCTGGTCCTCGCTGGTCTCCCAGCTCTCAGCGATGACGCCCTCCAGGTTGGCGGTGTCGGCCACGGCGTTGCCGTTGGCGTCGGTGGTGGTCTTGTACTGCACCAGGCGGTCATAGGCGGCGTACTGGAAAGCGGAGGTAGTACCGTCAGTCTGGTCCCAGGGGTTCAGGGTGCTGCCCAGAGAGGCGGCGGCAACGACGATATTGTTGCCGGAGGAGGCAGACGGATCGCTGGCGCTGGGGTTCGTGCTGGGGTCAGTGCCGGGGTTGGTGTTGGCGTTCTCTGCGCAGGCACCCAGGGCCAGGACCATGGATCCACACAGCAGGAACGCAGCGAGACGCTTCCATGTCTTCATTCTCTTTACCTCTTTTCTCTGATTTTACTTACTTTCTTTACTTGAATCCTGACCTTACACGCCGGTACGGTTTCTGGGGTCCAGGATATCCCGGACGCCGTCGCCCACCAGGTTAAAGCCCAGAATAGAAGTCATGATTGCCAGGCCGGGGAAGGTGGCCATCCACCACTGGCCGCTGATGATGTAGGACCGGGCCTCAGAGATCATGTTGCCCCACTCAGCCGTGGGAGGCTGCACGCCCATGCCCAGGAAGCTCAGGCTGGACACGGTCAGGATGGCGAAGCCCAGGCCCAGGGTGGCTTTCACCAGCAGCTGGCTCATGCAGTTGGGGAGCACGTGGCGGAAGATGAGCTGGGAGTTCTTCAGGCCGATGGCCACACCGGCCTCGATGTAGGGCCGGCCGCGGATGCTGGAGGTTTCGGCGAACATCAGCCGGGCGTAGTCGGGGATACTGACGATACCCACGGCCAGCATGGCGCTGACGGTACCCTTGCCGATGGCGGCGGCGATGACGATGGCCAGCACCAGGGAGGGGAACGCGCACATGGCGTCCATGACGCGCATGATGACGATGCTCACTGCGCCGCCGTAGTAACCGGCGATGCCGCCCAGCACGGTGCCGATGACCAGGGAGATGCCCACGGAGATGACGCCGCACCACATGCTGATCCGGGCGCCGTAGAGCACTCTGGTAAGGATATCGCGGCCGTACTGGTCGGTGCCCAGCAGGTGGCCCTCATATCCGGGGGGCTTCTGGCTGACTGCGTAGTCCAGTGCGTTGGGCTCAAACGGGGCAATCACCGGCGCCAGCACCGCCATAATCACCCAGAAGAGGATGAAGCACAGCCCCACCACGGCCAGCTTGTTGCGGCAGAAGATCTGCCACGCGGAGGCGTGCCGGGGGGCCAGCTGTTCTCCTGCGGTTTCCTTTTTCTTCTTCATGTTTCACACCCACATTTTCATTCCGAAGTGTTTGTCCTGCTCAGTCGTACTTGACCCGGCGGTCCACCACCGTGTAGAGGATATCCAGCACCAGGTTGATGACCACGTACAGCAATGCGCTGAACAGTGCGAAGGCCTGGACCGGGTTGTAGTCCACGTTGAGGATGGCGTCGGTGACGTAGAAGCCGATGCCGGGCCAGGAGAAGATGGTCTCCACCACCACGGTGTAGCCCAGCATCATGCCGAACTGGCCGCCCAGCACGGTGAGGATGGGGATGAGGGCGTTACGCAGGGCGTGGCGGTAGATAACGATGCGCTCCTTCATGCCCTTGGCACGGGCGGTACGGATGTAGTCCTGTCCCAGGACCTCCAGCATGCTGGCCCGGGTCATACGGGCCATGACCGCCATGGTGGACATGCTCAGGGTGATGGCGGGGAGAATGATGTGGGCCAGGGAGTCCTTCAGGGCCACCATATCACCGGTGAGGATGCTGTCCAGGACGTACATACCGGTGATGGTGGTGGGGGGATTGATACCCATGCTGATGCGTCCCGTGGGGGCCACGGTCCAGTGGAGGGTGGCGTAGAAGATGAGGATGAGCATCAGGCCGAACCAGAACACCGGCATGGTGGCGCCCAGCATGGAGAAGATACGGGCGCCGTGGTCCAGCGGCGAGTTCTTATGGGTGGCCGACGCGATACCCAGGGGTACGCCGATGAGGATGGCGATTGCCAGCGCCCACAGAGCCAGCTCCAGGCTGGCGGGGATGCGCTTGATGAAGTCGTTGAGCACCGTGTCGTGGGTCCGGTTGGAATAGCCGAAGTCCCCGTGGAGGATGCCGCTGACGTAGCGGACGAACTGGACGGGCAGCGGGTCGTTGAGGCCCCACTCCTCTCTCAGCTGTTCCACCTGTTCCTCGGTGGCCATCTCACCCAGGTAGGCACGGGCGGGGTCACCCGGCATGACGCGGGTCAGGAGGAAGATGATGATGACCACCAGCACCACCGCCGGAATCGCGTATAGCAGTCGTTTTGCGATGTACTTTAAGTTCATGTTGTCAGGCCATTCCTTTCCTGTCAGCTTGGTTATAAAAACAGGCCGTGGTCACCTGCTTCTACCGCCTGATTTGCGTTTTGCCTCCGGTCTGCCCGCTTACCACCCTGTAAAGAGCAGCGAGAGCAAAGCGGCACCTACTTAGGAGCGGCTTTGCTCTCGTTCGGTATCCGGCACCCTGTCGCGTCTTCATCCGGGAGGGCCCTTCCGGCACCTTTGCCAGGCCCCTCTGGGTATTGGTTTGGGGAAGTTCGGATACTGGATTATTACAATCCGTGCATTAGGAATTATTTAACCTAATAAAAATTTTTTAACACTTCACTGTAAAAAAATCCTTATGGATAGAATACACGCCTTTTGTCCAATTGTCAAGGTTGACAATTTGTATTTTTTTACTGGGTGTCAATCTTCGTCTTTTTTACGACGTCTTCCGCAAACCATTGCATTTCATCGAAGAATTCCGACATATTATTGGCGGTAAACAGGATGGCAGGGAAACTTGTAACCCCTGCTTCCCGATATTGGTTGATACGCTCCAGCACTTCCTCGGGAGTTCCGATTAAGTCACGGTTGACACAATCGCTCAGATCCATGCCCTTCATTGTGGAAGAGGCCAGTGTCAGCATGTGTCGGTACTGCTGGGATTTGGTATATTTTTCCCACGCTTCCTCATGGGTTTTGCCAAGTGCCACTGTAAACTGGGGCGCAATGTCAAGGTCGTCAGCAGGGCGGCCGTTGGCCTCCAGCATCTCCTTCAGGCGCTCCACCCTTTCGGCCATCTCGGCCACGGTGAAGCCGCTGGGCAGCCAGCCCTGGCCGTATTTGGCGGCACGGGCCATGCCGTTGTCGCTGTTGCCGCCGATATAGAAGGGGAAGGGATTGGACACGGGCTTGGGGGTGCTCTGGAGGTTCTCCACCTCAAAGTACTCCCCCTTGTAGGTCACCACGTCCTCGGTGAACAGGCGGTGGAGGATCTCCAGGGACTCGTCCACCATCTTGCCCCGCATCTTGCCCTTGGCCTGGCTGCCGAACAGGGCCTCAAACTCCTCCCGGTAGGCGCCCATGCCCACGCCCAGCATGAGCCGTCCGCCGCACAGCCGGTCCAGACTGGCCAGCTCCTTGGCCAGGATGCCGGGCTGCCGGAAGGGCAGCACCAGCAGGGCTGTGGCCAGCTTGAGGGTTTTGGTGTGTTCGCCGATGGCGGCCAGGGTGATGAGGGGCGCAAAGTAGTTGGGGGCCTGGCCGAAGTCCTCCACCACATACTGCTGGGTGGCGATGTGGTCGTTGCCCCAGACGGAGTCATACCCCAGCTCCTCGGCCTTCTCCGCGATGCGGATGTTGTCCCGGATGTCCTCCACAAAGGGGATGGGGTACATCAGGCCCTCGGTGCCGGTGGGGATGCCCACGCCGAATTCCAGTTTTCGCTTCATGTTATGCTCCTTCCGGTGGTTCAAAAGCTCTTGTCGCCGGGCTGCAGATCATCGGGCAGGGGGCAGCGGTAGGTCTCGCCGTCCAGCTTGGCCAGATAGTCCTTCTTGGCCTGCTCCAGCAGGGCGGGGTCGGTCATAAAGTCCAGTGCAGTCATGGCCAGCACCTTGGCGGCGGTCTTCATACCCTTCTTGGCCAGGCTGGACTTGCCCATGGCCACCATCTGCCAGGAGTGGAAGGGCAGGCCGGCGGGATAGCAGGCCACATGGAGCTGGCAGCCGGGCACCACCCAGGAGGCGTCGCCGGCGTCGGTGGAGGCTGTGTTGCCCACCTCGGGGCAGTACCAGTTGGCCATGGGCTCCTCGTACATGGCGCGGATCTCGGCGCTGCTCTTCTCGGGATAGGTCAGCTCAATGCAGTGGAGCAGCCGCTTCTCGTCGCTCTTGTCCAGGGTGTCCTTGAACTTCTGAGCATACTCCAGCTCCTCGGGGGTGTAGGGGATGGGCAGGTACTTGTCCAGGTTGGCGTTGAACCGGTCCAGCACCGCCTTGGTACTCATCAGGTTGGAGGTGCCGGAGACCACCTTGTAGCTCATTTCGGTCTCGGTCATCATGGCCGCGCCCTGGGCGCACTTGATGACCCGGTCGGCGATCTCATACATGGCGCCCATCTTGGGGGCACGGATGACATAGCTCAGCATGGCCTCAGCGGGGACCACGTTGGGGGCGGTGCCGCCGGCGTTGAGGTAGGCGTAGTGGATGCGGGCCTCGGGGATCACGTGCTCACGCAGGTAGTTGACGCCCACATTCATCAGCTCGCAGGCGTCCAGCGCGCTGCGGCCCAGCTGGGGGCAGGCGGCGGCGTGGGCGGAGATGCCCTTGAACTTGAACAGGATGTTGTAGGTGCCCAGGCAGTCCTCGCCGTCCCAGCCGTAGTTGAACTGAGCGGGGTGCCAGGACAGCTCAATGTCGCAGTCCTTGAAGTAGCCGTCCCGCACCATGAAGGTCTTGGCGCTGCCGCCCTCCTCGGCGGGGCAGCCGTAGTAGCGGATGGTGCCCTTCACATTGTGGGCCTCCATGTACTTCTTCACCGCGTTGACCGCGCACATGGAACCGGCGCCCAGCAGGTTGTGGCCGCAGCCGTGACCCGGCTTGCCCGGCTCCATGGGCTTGTGCTCGGTGCAGTCGGCCTCCTGATTCAGGCCGGCCAGGGCGTCGTACTCGCCCAGAATGGCGATGATGGGGTGGCCCTCGCCGTAGGAGGCGATGAAGGCGGTCTCCATGCCCTTGATCTGGTCGTTGACGGTGAAGCCCAGCTCACGGAGCACCTTCTTCTGCAGCTCGGCGGACTGCTTCTCCTGGTAGCACATCTCGGCAAAGCCCCAGATCTGGTCGGACACGTCCTCAAATACGGCGGAATTTTCCTCTACCAGGGCTTCAATTTCGTCTTTCCGTTCCATGACACATACCTTCCTTTCAAGATTCTATATCTTAATTCAGAATTTCCTTGGCAAAACTCATCATGTCCAGGGCGCTGACGCCGTCGCAGGCACACAGGATGGGCTGGTCCAGTCCGGCGGCGCGGTATTCGGCCAGCCGCTCACGGCAGTGCTCGGGGCTGCCGATGACGGCAAAGCGGTCGGCCAGCTCCCAGGTGATGAGGTCGGAGGCATCCTCCCCTGCCGCGATTTTGGCGGCAATGGGGGCAATCTCCTGGGGCAGAGCGCCGGACTGCTGGACAAAGGGCTGCTCCGCCGACCGGCCCAGGTAGAAGGACAGGGTGTTGGCAAAGGCCCTGCGGCCCTCCTCCCTGTCACCCACAAACAGCGGGATATAGGACGCCAGCTGCACCCGCTCGGTGCGTCCGGCACGGGCCGCGCCCTTGTCCACCTGCTCTCTCGCCCAGGCCACGTAGGGGGCCGCGCTCATGATGGACAGCAGCACGCCGTCGGCGTGCTCACCCGCCAGCCCCAGGGCGCGCTCTCCCCGCACGCCCATGTACACCGGCATATCCCGGCGGAAGGGCGTAAAGTCCAGCTCCACGTTGTGGGCTCTCAGGCACTGGCCCTCAAAATCCAGGTGTCCGGTGCCGATGAGGGTGCGGATCATCTCCACCGATTCCGCCACGTGGGTGATGGCCTTCTGGAAGGGGATGCACATCTTCTCCTCAATCCAGCGGCGGTTGCTGGAGCCCATGGCCAGCATGAAGCGGCCCTGGGCTATGGCGTCCACTGCCGCTGCCTCCATGGCGGTGAGCACCGGGGTGCGGGTGTAGGGGTTGACCACGCCCACACCCAGCTCGATCCGGTTGGTGACGGCGGCCAGTGCCCCTGCGGTGGCCATGGCGCCGCCGTTGAAGTAGTCCTCCGAAATCCAGCAGGAGCGGAAGCCGTCCGCCTCCGCCTGCCGGACCGTGCTCATCAATACGTCGGCGCTCAGGCCGCCGGGAAAGGAGACGCCGGTCTCCGCCAGCGTAAAGCTTCTGTTATCCATCCAGTCCACACTCCGTCTCGTACTCTACGCCGTCCTTCATGACAAAGGCGCAGTCCAGCAGGGCATTTTCGTCGGTGAGCAGGTCCCGGTTCCAGGCGGCGATGTCGGCCAGCTTGCCCGGCTCGATGGTGCCCACCTGGTCCAGGCCCAGAATCTGGGCGTTGACGCTGGTGGCCGCCTTGAGGGCCCGGAAGGGGTCCATGCCGCTGCGGAGCCAGCAGGCGTACTCCCTGCCGTTCTCGTAGGGCTGGTACACGGCCACCAGATCGGTGCCGTAGCCCAGGCGGATGTTGCTCTTGCGGATGATCTCCCGGCTGTCCTGGAGCCGCTTCTGGTAGATGCGCAGCTTCTGCTGGAAGCCGGGCTCCTTCTTGGCCAGCTTCTCCTCGTCGGGGTGGACGATCTCGTCGTAGGGCAGGAAGGTGGGCACCAGATAGGTCCCCGACTTCTCAAACCGCTCGGCTGTCTCCTCGTCCATAAGGGAGCCGTGCTCCATACCGTCGATGCCCAGGTCCAGCAGGCACTGCATCACATAGGGGGCGTACACGTGGGCGGTGCAGGGCTTGCCCAGGGCGTGGGCGGTGTCGATGATGGCGGCGAACTCCTCGTCGGTGAGCTGCTTGTCCTCCGGGCTGTCGTTGGGGGAGGCAAAGCCGCCGCTGGCCATGATTTTAATGAACTGGGCGCCGTACTTCACCTGCTGACGCACCGCGCCCCGGAAGAAATCAGCTCCGTTGCCCAGCCCCTGGACCTTGCTGGTGTACAGCTCGGCCAGCAGGGGGTTCTGGTACAGCCGCTGGCTCAGGTCGGTGTGGCCGCCGGGGGTGCCCAGGGCGCCGAAGGAGTAGACCAGCCGGGCACCGTCAAAGTATCCCCGCTCGATGGAGCGGGCCACATCGGCGATGCCGTAGTCAAAGGGCTCGATGGTGCCGGGCACCCGGATGGAGGTGAAGCCCCGGCGCAGGGCATGCTGAAGGGTGTGCAGCGTACCCAGAGCCCGGTAGGTGGAGGAGGCAAAGATGGTCTCCATGAACATCTTGTCGTTGTCAAAGGCGTCGGCGTGGACGTGGGCGTCAATCATGCCGGGCGTCACCGTCTTGTCCGACAAATCCACCACCCGGCACTCCTCGCCCACCGGCAGGTTTTTGCCCACCATCTCAATCCGGTTGTCCTTGACCAGGATTTCCATTCCGGGCTGCAGCTCTTCCCGAATGCCGTCGAACAGCTTTCCACAGCGAATCAGTGTTGTCCTCACAGTTCCTCCGCTCCTTTTTCCGACGAAAAATAGCCGACCGAGTCCGTCGCGTTTTATGATGGTGCCTATTATAGTATACTCTCTATCTATATGCAAGAGTTTTCTCAGCCAAAGTTTCAAGTTTTCCGCACTTTTATAAATAGATTCTCTATCTTTTCCGCACTACACTTCTATTTTTATTCGCTTTATAAAAAATTATCTGTGTGGAAGTATTTTTTCATTGTTAATATTTATTCATTTTATGAATTATGTTTTTCTTTTAAAAGTTTCCGCACTACAACAATTTAAAGTAATTAAGTATTTTTCGACAGAAAATGGCATGCGGATAACTGATTTAAATTTCTCATTTGTCCATATTTCTCTCGGGCAGACCGGGACGCTCTGCCGACATGACCGCCGCATCCGTCTCATATAGATACCACAAGATATCTGAGGAGGGATTACTATGAAACTGTTCCTGATCCGGCGTAAACTATTGGCGGCTTTTGCCTGTGTGCTGGCGGCCGCCGCCATGTTCTACGTGGTCAATCACCCCGCGGTCGTGGGCGCATCCGCCACTACCCGGCAGCTGCCCATCTACTGCGTGCAGCGGGACCAGAAAATGATCTCCATCTCTTTCGACGCCGCCTGGGGTGATGTGAGATAGCGGCCGTTACAAATACTCCATAAGTGTGTATTCCGTCAGCAATAAAAAACTCCGTGCTTTCCCAGTACAGGAAAGCACGGAGTTTTTTGTTCTTTCAGTCCGGTCTGATTGTGCCGGCTCATACCTCTATTCCTGGGGGAGGACATAGTAGCCAGGGCGGCTCTGGCTGAGCCGTCCATGCTCCATACCGTAGGCCAAACCGCTGCTCATGGCCTGGCGCATAGGAACACCCAGACGGGTATAGCCCAGCAGTCGGGCGGCCTCCCGGATCAGGTCCTCCTCCGGAAGCCCCACCTGCTGCCGCAGCACTGCCACGGCGGCATTGGCAATCTCCTGTACCGGCAGGTCTCTGGCGTCCCGTTTCTCCTCCGCCTCGCTGCTGGTACGGAACTCCGTATAGCTGTCCGGCTCCTGGGACGGCGCCCAGTAGAAGCGGCTGTCCTGCTGGACGGTGGTCCTGACATCGAGGGTGGACAGCAGCGTCTGGAGATGGTTCTGCATTCTGGAGCCCGCCCTGGTGATGCCAAAGCTCTGCACGGTACGCCGGAGCAAAAGTCCCTCGCTGACAGGCCCCTCCTGTTTGATCACCTGGCTGAGCACACTGAGAATCAGCCGCTGATTTCTGGGCAGGAGAAAGTCGTCCGCACTGAGCTGCCTGGCCTTGGGCTTGGCCGGCCGGTAGGGTATTCCTCCCTGTCCCTGTGGAATTCCGGCCTCAATCTCCGCCACAGCGGCGTCCACATTCTTCTCAATCCTTGCAGGCTCCGGGGTGGAGGCCTCAGCCGGAACGGGCTTGGCTTCCTCCAGTTCCTTCAGATGGGCCAGCAGCCGTTCCGTCTCCTTTTTGCGCTGCTCCAGCCAGTCCATGGTCCAGATCCTGTGCAGCCGCCAGCCCAGCCGCTCCAGCACCATGCACTGAGCCAGCTCCCGGTCCCTGGTGGTGCGTGCATCCCGGTAATTTCTTCCGTCCAGCAGAATGCCCGCCAGGTACTGCTCCGGCTGTGCGGGATCGACCACGCCGATGTCCAGGCGGTATTTGGAGTGGCCCACCATACACTGGGTTCCATAGCCGTTTTCCTCCAGGACGCCGCGGATATCCCGCACAATCCCGCTGATGTCCGTCCCGGCGTCGCCGGCAGAGGCGGCGTTCTCCTTCAGCGTGCCGCTTTCGGCATAGGCCAGGAAGTCCCTCAGGGCGGCCACGCCCTGAGCCGGACTGCGGGACAGGTCAATCTGGTCCGGACGCAGCGTGGCGTAGACCACCATCTCCTGCCGTGCCCGGGACACCGCCACATTCAGGCGGCGCCATCCGCCCTCCCGGTTCAGCGGGCCGAAGTTCATGGTCACATGGCCCTGTTCATCCGGTCCGTACCCTATGGAAAAGAGGATGACATCCCGCTCGTCGCCCTGCACGTTCTCCAGGTTCTTGATAAACAGCGGCTCCGGGCTGTGGTAGGCCCAATCCTCCAGCACACTGTCCGTTCTGCACGCCTCGTCCAGCAGATCGCTGATCAGGTTCTGCTGATTGATATTGAAGGTCACCACGCCCACAGAGCGGTCCCGCAGCGCAGGGTCGTGGGCCCGGTTGGACAGCTCCGCCACCACCGCTTCCGCTTCGCCCCGGTTCTGACGGGTCTTGCCCCGGTCAAAGAAGCCGTCCACATGGACCAGCCGGACCATGCTCTCCCGGTCATTGACCGAGGGGAACGTGTACAGCCGGTTGTCGTAAAACTCCCGGTTGGAGAAGGCAATCAGGCTCTCATGCTGGCTGCGGTAGTGCCACAGCAGGTGGCTCTGGGGCATGTTCAGCGCCAGGCAGTCGTCCAGGATGCTCTCCAGGTCCTCCTGCTCCAGGTTTTCCTCGTCTACCGTATTGCTGGTGAAGAAACTGGTGGGCGGCATCTGCTTGGGGTCGCCCACCACGACGGCGTTCTCGCCCCGGGCCAGGGCGCCCACCGCCTTGCAGGTGGGCAGCTGAGATGCCTCGTCGAAGACCACCAGGTCAAAGTCCTTGTGTCCGGGGTCCAGATACTGCGCCACCGAGAGGGGGCTCATCAGCATGCAGGGGCACAGGAGGGGCAGCAGGGTGGGAATCTGGTCAAAGAGTCTGCGGAGGCTGAGGCCGCGGCCGCCGCTGCGGATGGCCCGCTGAAGAATCCCCACCTCAGAGCTGCTGGCAGCGGCCTGGGTGAAGTCGGGCACATTGGCGGCCAGACGGCAGAAAATCTCCGTCTGTGCCAGTCTGGTGAGCTGGTCGTCCAGCTGCTGGAACTGCCGGATCTTTTCGTTGAATATGGCGCCGGAAAAGCGGCTCAGCACCGGATCGCCGTCCACGATGGAGGAGATCAGCGCCACGGTCACGGCACGGCGCCAGGCGCAAAGCACCTGGTCGTGGGGCAGGCCTCCGGCATATGCCTCCACAAGGCTCCCCATCTCCAGCTCTCTCGCCTCAGCGCAGGCCTCATTCCAGACGCACCAGTCCTTCAGGCCCTCCAGACCCTCCGCCGCCTCCCGGCACATCTGCCCCATCTCAGAAATGGTCAGCGCGGCACAGCGGGCCTCGTCTGGCTGAAGCAGCGGCAGCAGCTTCTCCCAGTCTGCCCGGACGGCAGTACACGCCTGTCTCAGCTCCTGGGCCAGAGGGATCAGCTGGCTCTGACCGCCCAGCTTTGCAGGCGTATCCCGGTCGGTGAGCTGGCGCAGCCCGGCGCAGAGCTCTCTGGCCTGGCCTGTCATGACCCGCAGATCATCCGGGGCGTTTTCATTGAGCCCATTCAGCGCCGCACCCAGCGTCTGGTGGAGCGCTCCCGCCTGCTGCATCTCGCTCCGGTAGGTCTCCAGCAGCGTCAGGTCCTGTTCCAGACCGCCCTTGTCCACGCCGCCCTTGGCATGGGGTGCCAGCAGCTTGACAACCCGGCCCTGTCCCAGCATCCGGGGCAGAACCCACTGCAGTGAGGCCTGTGTCCAGGCAGCCTTGAGCGCAGCGGCGTCCTGCTGGAGGAAGCTGTCCTTCCATCTGACGGAGAGCGTCTTTCCCACCTGCTGGGCCGCTTTGATATGCTGGGAAAACCGGTCGATGTTCCCCAGCAGCTCCTCAAACGCCCCTTCGCACGTCCAGGAGGCGGGGAACTTCAGCCAGTCCAGCAGCTGCCCGGCAAACCGGAACTGCTTTTCCCACTGGGCGGCCTGCTGGGGGACGGGCTGACCGGTGGCCTCAGCCAGCACCTTTCCTGCGGTCTCCAGCCGGTCCAGGTCCTGCAAAAAGCTGTGAAGTTTGTCGGCCATGTCCGTGCGCAGCGCGGGGCTGTACTCCCTCCGCCCCAGCAGACGCAGCGGATGTCCGGCGGGATGTCCCACCTCCCGCCCGGCGGCCACCAGACGGCCTGCCGCCTGCTCCTGAACCGTCATCCGATCCCGGGAGGCCGACCGGATAAATGCCTCCGTCAGAGGCGCAATCGCGGGCGCCTCCCGGTTGTCCTCATAGAACCCCACCAGTTCAAACAGCGAATATCCGCAGGGGCGGGGCATATGCAGGGCCTGGGCGTAGTCGTCCAGCTCCTTCCGCAGCGCGGCGGTCTGGGCGGCCTTCTTCTCCCAGGACTCCTTGGGCTTCCCACGGGTCACTTCGGTGGCCGCCTTCAGCTGGTCCAGCACATCCCGCTTTTTGGACTTGTTGGAGTGGAGCTCCAGACAGAAGGCCCCGATTCCAATGCCGTCCAGCCGCTTCTGCACCACAGAGAGGGCCGCCATCTTTTCCGCCACAAACAGCACGGTCTTGCCCTGGGCCAGGGCGTTGGCGATAAGGGCGGTAATGGTCTGGGATTTTCCGGTGCCCGGGGGACCGTGGAGCACAAAGCTTCTGCCATCCGCCGCCTGCTGGATGGCATAGAGCTGGGAGGCATCCGCGGGGATGGGCAGCAGGGTGTCCTCCCGCTCCACTTTGGCATCCGTCTCCATGGCCCCGTCAGCCCAGGCCAGCTTTCCCTCAATCAGGCTGCGCACCAGCTTGTTGCGCTGCAGGTCGTCGGCCCGGTTCCTGAGGTCGTTCCACATCACGAACTGGGTGAAGGAGAAGAGCCCCAAAAACGCGGTCTCCACCACATCCCAGCGGGGCTGATCCATGACCGCCCTGCGGATCACGGCATACACTGCCCGCAAATCCACGCCGTGGTCATCCTGGGGAAGGGGGTCAAGCCCACCCACCGTGATGCCGAAGTCCTGCTTGAGCATCTCCAGCAGGGTGATATTCATCTGGGGCTCCTCGTCCCGCAGCCGGATAACATACCCCTTGATGGCTGACTTGCGCACAATCTCCACCGGCAGCAGCACCAGCGGCGCATAGCGGGGGCGCTCGCTGGCCTTGCTCTCATACCAGCGGAGCAGGCCAAGGGCCAGGTACAGGGTGTTGGCGCCGTTTTCCTCCAGAGAGGTGTGGGCGGTGCGGTAGAGCCGGATGGTCGCACGGGCCAGGTCCGCCTCGTTGAGCGCGGAGCGGAGGCGTTTGTTCTCAAACTCCGCCTGGATCAGCTGGCGGTACTCTCCCAGATCCGCAAACTGCTCCGGGTCACGGCGGTAGGCCTCCCGCTTGGCCCACTCCTGCGGACGGGGGCTGATCCCATACTCCTCTCCGGAGGCGAGCATGTCCTCCAGCTTTCCCAGGGAGTCCGCCAGCAGAGGCACCACGTTCTGGGTCAGGCGCAGGTTGAGCAGGGTGTTGCGCAGGCCCAGGTCCAACAGCTTGCGTTCCCACTGGGCCACCTTGCCCCCTGCGGCAGCAGGCCCCTCCCCCACCTGGACGGCCTGTTCCCTGGCCTTGGGCGCACTGGTAATCTCCTCTTCATCCCGTTCCTGGGAGACCACGCTCCATCCATCTTCCGTCCGGATGCGCTGGGGTATGGGGCGGATGCCGCTGAGACGTGCTCTTCGGACGTCAATGATGTATTCCACCGGCGTGTTCAGCTGCCGCTCCGCCATGGCGCAGGCCTCGTCAAAGGACACCTTCTTTCCGGCGGTCAGCGCGGTGCACTCCACCACCGCAACTTCTCCAATCCCGTCGGACAGCCGCTTGGTCAGCAGTGCGGGGTCGTCCTGGACCGCCTCAGGGAAGGTCTGCTCCTCCAGCCACACGCCGGCAAAGGCATGTCCGGGTATGACGACCACCAGGGGATTCAGCCCAATCGCCTCCAGGCAGGCGGCGTAGAGCAGCGTCAGCTCCAGGCAGTTCCCCTTCTTCTCCTGTATGATGGTGTCGCACAGCCGTACCCGCTGGCCCACCGTCTCAAAGCTGGCCGGCATGATGGAGTAGACGATGTTCTGCTCCTGCATGGCGGCGTAGACGGAGGCGGCCTGGAGCCGTACCCGGTTGGGATTTTCCCGGAGATAGGCGTCCTGAGAGGGGTCATCCGTCCACTGCTTGAGGAATTCCGCAGCACGTGACGTCAGCTTGGCCACCTCGGGGTGGTTGGGCGTAATAAATGCCGTGAGCAGCTCGGGATAGTAACCCACACCGTGCCACTGGTCAAAGGCCAGCACTGTCAGCTCCCTGCGGCACTCCGCCAGGAGCTCGTCGCCCTGCAGCAGGCGCAGGGTGATATACCCGCTGGTTCCCTCGGTCAGTCCGGACAGCATGTCCGCGGAGGCATGCACCGGAAGGCGCTGCAGCACAAACTCGGACTGGGCGGGAACCTGCTCGATCAGCTGGGAGAAGGGCAGCAAAATCCCTTCCGGATCGCTCTCCGCCGTCAGCGTAAGCCCCTGGAGGACCTGGTCCGTGTGGTTCCGGATAATCAGCTGCGACAAAATCGGAAGTCTGTTCTGCTGCAGCGCATAGTTGACCACAGGGGTGAGCTGCGGCTGCAGGGAAATGGTGCTCTCCTCTGCCGGAGGCTGGGTCTGTTCGCTGGTGCTGGTGCTGACAGATGCGACATCTTCCATAGCAAAACCCTCCTGGGCGTCCACGCTGTGGATGCGGACGCTTCTTGTACCGGAAATCCGGGATGGTTCGAGCGATTATACCATAATATTATACCGCTTCTTTTTTATTCCAGCAAGCCACAAACCGCCGTTCCGCCCGCTGCTCACGGCCAATTCACGTAAAAAATATGAACCCTGCCGCCCCAGAACAGGGCGGCAGGGCTTGCACTTCAAAATACCTCTTGGAATCCGCTGCGGACCTGCTGCCGGTAAAATCGGGACCAGCCCCGTCAGGCCGAGCGGGTCTGAGAAAGGGTGCGGGACATCAGGCGCCCGTTCTCCGTGCGGAAGGCCCGTTTTGCCCCAGTCCGGGCGCTCTGCTCCGCCCAGAACAGTCCGGCAGAGGAATACTCCGCCTCCGCAATGGAACTGCGGGTATAGCCCACACCGGCCATGGGCCCCACCGCCGCGCCGGAACATTGCGCCAGCCTGACGCCGCTCATGCCTGACTTTCCCATTGTCCGCCCTCTCTTTCTCTCTCCGCTCCGCTTGTGTCTCTATTCCGCCGGCAGCGTACCGCCCTGCCGCTGGGCCACCTGCCGCTCCTCCTCCAGAAAGTCCACCAGGGTGGGCCAACTCAGGAAGAGCGCCCCGTTCCTGCGGTCCATCTGGAGCACCTGGCCACCGGCGTCCAGATAGAGGGGATCGCCGAATGACATATGTCCCAGCGGGACACAGCCGCCCAGCACCGGCCTCTCCAGTGCCTCCCCGGCGCTGTACAGCACCGTACCGGGGACATTGAGCTCCACGCCGTCGCTGATGGACCACAGCTCGTAGAGGATATCCGGCGCTCTGGGACAGCGCCGCCGGAAGGCCGCCACCGTCTCACGGTCGGCAGGCGGCGCGAAGGTCATGGGGATTCTCTGCTTCATCAGCAGGAGCTGCTTATACAGGCTGATTGCCATGGTGCCTCACCTCATCGTCAGGAATTTCGAACTATTCCGGCATATCGGGTCAAACGCCGTCTCTTTTTCCCTTGATTTGACCTTACCCTCCAGGGTTCGACACCACAACGGGCCGACTCGGGAAGCAGTCGGGAAGCCGTTGGGGCAGCTTCTCTTCCCGCTCGGAGGATTGCGGAAGAAAATTTTGTATGGTACACTAAATCCAACCAAACTCCCCCAATTTCAGAGAAAAAATCCTTTTATTTTTCCTGTGATTTCGTGCTGATACGCAAAAAAGCATCCCGACCGTGTCGGGATGCTTTGAAGGAGCGTGTGTTGTATGCCCAGAAAGAGAGAGATTTCCTGGCAGGAGCGGCTGGTCAGCGGCAAAAAGCGGCAGGATTTCCAGACCGCCGTGACAGCCGACCTTACCAAAGGCATTGCCGGGATAGAGGACGCGCTGTGTACCGCCTCACCCGCCGAAGGGGCTGAGCTGAAAAGAAAGCTCAACCAGTACCGGAAGGCCCTGGAGCGGCTAAACCGGATGGGGATGGAGCCCCGTCGGCATGTGACGCTGTGGGGCCTGCGGGAGGTGCTATGTACCCTTCGGCCGCCCATTCTGGGCGTGGGAAAGGCGCCTGCCATGGAAACGCTGATGGACTGGGTCTTTGGCGGGACGGTCTTTGACATTCAGCTGCTCCGCCAGAAAAAGAACCTGACCAAAAAGAGCATCCAGAACAAGCTGTCCATCCTCCAGCACGGCTGCTTCCAGTACCGGGAGACGGGAGATCAGGAGGTGTGCAAGGAGTACATGGAGGAGCTGCTGGGGCTGTATCTGGACCAGCCGGCTTTGCGGCTGGAGCAGGTGCGGAACCGGCTGGAGGAGACCTGCGCCGGCTGCGGCTTTCAGCTGGACGGAGAGGCAGCGCTTCGGGTTGATGAGCTGTTCCAGGGTGTCCGCCGGGAGATAGGCAAGCCCTCCATCTCCTGGCAGGTCCACGGACGGGAACGGGCCCTGCGGCAGCTGAGCCTGCTCTTTGTCCTGGCTCTGCTGACCGAGGACTGTTATCCCGTCCCCGGCAGCCCGGCGGCCCGCTGGCTGGCGGGCGAGGACGCCGCTCCGGATGTCCCAGTCTCCCCCGCCCCCACCCGCTGGGACCTGAGCAGGGACGACGGCATCTTCCAGTGGAATATGGAGGAGATTGCCGACGAGCTGATCCCAGATGTAACCGTGGAGGGCCAGACCTTCCACACCCTCCCGGCCCAGAACGGCCGTCCCTGCTCTACGCCCATGGAGCAGATTCTGGAGCGCTGGGATTCCGCCCAGCTGTTTCTCCTGTGCGGCGAGCGGGACAGCGCCGTGTCGGGCGCCGGAAAGACCACCTCCCTGCGGCTGCTGGGCCGGTATGTACCCCAGCTCAACCCTATCTTTGTGCCCCTGAGCCGGGTGTACACCGCCTATGAGATGCGCAACCTCAAAAAGGAGAACGGGCGGCCCAGGCTGCTCACCTGGCTGGAGCTCCAGGGCGTCCCCCTGCCGGACGACAGTGCTCTGGCCAACCGGCTTCTCATTCTGGACGGTCTGGATGAGATCACCACCCCCGAGGGGGTTCGGGCCCTGTGCGACGACCTGATGGCGCTGTGCAGTCTCCCCTCCTTGCGCATCATTATCAGCAGCAAGCTGCCTCCCGCGGAGCTTGCCGCCTGGCATCTGGGACTGCGGGACGTGGCCAATCTGTGGCGGAGCAGCGTGCCCTGCCGGATTCAGACCATCGGTTCTGCCCAGCGGCTGGACTATCTCCGCCGCAGCGGCCAGGAGCAGCCGGAGGACAGCAAAGGTCTGAACACCCCCTTCCTCCTCACGCTGTACGGCTCCACCCAGCGTTTTCTCTCTGTGAAGCACACCCCCGTCTTTCAGAGCATCCGGGACCGCTGGCTCCCCACTGCGATTGGCACAGGACAGGAGGCTCTTTTCTACCGCTACCTCTGCGTCCAGATCTGCCGCTGGTGCGAGAGCTGTCCGGGTGACGATGTGCGCAGCGAGGCGGACGCCTTTTTCCTGCTGTTCGCCCTGCCTGCGGTGGCCTTCCGGATGCTGGCCCACCAGGTGTGCGACAGCTACTATGTGCCCTCCGCCGCCCAGCCGGTGGACGGCGAGACGGTGGAGCGGCTCATCGGCGAGAGCTTCCCCGCCTTCCGGCAGCTGCTGCGCTATTTCCCCCAGTACCGAAACGGCGGGTTGGAGATGCTCGCCGCCCAGAGCGATGTCCTGAACGCGGCGGGGCTGTCCGCCGGACAGGCCGCCGCTGTGCTGCACCGCAGCTTTGACCCGGACACCCTGGAGTGGGCCTATCACTTTGTCAACCACGCCATGCGGGACAATCTGGCCATGCTCCATCTGGCCAATTTGTTTTACTCTGCGTATTATCAGCAGCAAAAACAACAAATTATCATAGACGGACCCTTCTGTGACTGCCCCGTCCACTACCTGCCCCAGCCCGTGCTGAAGGGTGCCTTTGGGTTCCTCTGCCAGCTGTTCGGCGGCGAGGAGCCCATCCGGAACATTCTCCAGGGCGACCCGGAGAACACCCCCTGCGCCGGGTTCTCCGGCTACCTGCTGTGCACGCTGGCCGCCGAGCTGTGCATCGCCATGGGATATCCCCAGCAGCGGGCGTGGCTGGCCAGGGCCGCCGACCTCCGAGCCAGCCTGGACCCGTCCTGTTCCGCCAATCCCGGGGTGGAGTTCATCGTGCTGGACCTGTGCGAGCAGGCCCGTGAACTCCGCACGGAGGGGCGTTTTGTCCCGGCAGCCCAGGCCGCCCGAAAGACCATCCAGGTGCACCAGGAGCACCCGGAGTTCAAGAACTCCGACGGCTACCACAGTCTGGCCAAGGTCTATCTGGAGCAGGTCACCCAGGCACTCAACGGCAGAAATCCCGGTGCGGAGTGGCTGACCGCCATTCCACCGGAGGAGCGGGCGCTGGCGGATCAGGTCTGGACGGCGCTGCACGCGCTGGCGGACCGTGGGCCGGACTGGCCTGAGACCGACCCGGTGCTGGGACGGCTTCTGCCCCAGAGCCGCCCGGTGCTCCCGGCCCTTCTGGCGCTGGCGGACCGGGCCAGGCTGCGTCTGGAGCACTACCAGGCCAGGGACTGGATGGGCAGCGGGACAATGCGCTTTCTGGTGGAGAGCTCCTATGTGGCAAAGCTGCTGAGCATCTACGCCGCCTTTCACGAGGGAGCCTCGGGCGCAGCGCTGAATATGCTGGGATGCTTCTGTCAAAACCAGCAGGAGCTGCTGGAGAACAATCCAGAGCTGACCTTTTTCCATCAAAATCCCCACCTGCACAGCCCCATCCCCCAGGAAGCGCTTTTAGACAAGGACCATGCCCTCCACGCCTGGCAGCTCTATCTGCGTATCTACCAGATCCAGCGGGGGCTCCAGCCCTACTCCGCCCGCTGTCTGGCTGACCTGCTGCTGCGGCGTCAGGTGCGGCTGGACAGCTCCGGCGAGGCCCTGACCGGTTCGGGCCAGGACCCCAGCTTCAACCAGGCGGAGCTGGACTTTCTGTGGGAGGCCACCAACCGCTCCTGCTCCCGGGAGAGCAAGGGCAATCAGCTCTGCCGCATCCGTTTTCTCAACGAGCTGCTGGAGCGGCATGAGCCGGAACTGTACATCCAGGGTACGGTCCGGGACAGGGTCTCTCTGGAGCAGGAGCTGGAGCGCCGCTACCGCCGGGAGTGGGCGGACTGCCAGTGCGCCGCCCGTCTGCGGAAGGAGGAGGGGTACCCTCCCGACCTGTTCACCATCATGCTGTTGGCGGAGTACGGGCCTTTGCGGCCTGTCCCCATGGAGGTGGAGGCTTGGAAGTCGGCCATCCGTACCTTTTACCAGGCGCAGATCCCCACCCCTGCAAGGCTGGAAAAGAAGCTGTCCGAGGCTCTGCGGGACCCCCGAAACCGGGGCACTGACCGAAATGCCCTGGGTGAGCGCCTTCGGGCTGACCTAAGCCGGGTTCGGTACACCACCGGGTACCACCTGGGCATGGACGGGCTGCGGCTCCACTGGGACCGGCTGTCCCGCCTCACCCGTGTGTCACCTGAGTTTGACGCCCTGTTCCACGGTCAGGGCACCCTGGAGTGGCGTCAGGTGGTGGACCGTCTGACTGCTTAAAACGTAACAGGAGGCTCCGGACTGGCAGTCCGAAGCCTCCTGTTTACGCTTTTTGCTTTTATCGCTTGATGTCGTAATTCTGGTTCATGATGGCGCGGATGGTGTCCGCGTCATCGGTGATGTTGCCGTCGCCGTGGATGGTGTGCTTGATGACGCTGCTGGCCACGGCAAAATTGACGGTCTCCTCCGGGCTCCAGCCCTTCATCATGGCGTAGATGAGGCCGCTGGCAAAGGCGTCGCCGCCGCCCACCCGGTCCAGGATGGTGAAGGTGATGAGGCGGCTCTCGTATGTCTGGTCCTGATACCACATGTAGGCCTTCAGGCTGTTCTCGCTGCCGCTGTGGGCGTAGCGCACGTGGCGGGCGATGCACTTCAGGTTTGGGTACCGGGCGGCAAATTCCTCAAACACCGCCGTCTGCTGCTCCAGGCTGGGCTGGAGGGGCACGCCGTCCTTCCAGTCCCCTTTGCTGTGGTCATTCTCATCTTTCCACAGGTGATAAGGCTCGATGCCCAGCAAAACATCCACATAGGGCAGGCATTTGGTGCAAAAGTCCCGGGCTTCCTCCCAGGTCCAGAGGGTGCTGCGGAAATTGCCGTCAAAGCTGATGGTCATGCCCTTCTCCCGGCCCGCCTTCAGGCAGTCCAGCACCAGCTGGGCGCAGGAGGGACTGAGGGCGGGGGTGATGCCGCTGAGGTGGAGCCAGTCAAAGCCCTCCAGCAGGGCGGACAGGTCCACCTGGCGGAAGTCGTACTCGGCAAAGGCGCTGTGCTTGCGGTCGTAGGTGACCTTGCTGGGGCGGATGCCGTAACCGGTCTCCAGGTAGCAGGTGCCCAGCCGGTGGGTGGGGGTCTCCTGGGGGGTGCTGAGGATAACGGGGGTGCAGTGGACATCGTTGCTGCGCAGCATGCGCACCGCGCTCTTGCCCAGGCTGTTGTTGGGCACCACGGTGAAGAAGGTGCTGTCAATGCCCAGGTTGGCCAGGGCCAGGGCGATGTTGGCCTCGCTGCCGCCGTAGCTGGCCTCAAAGCTGGTGGCCACCCGGATTTTCCCGTAGTCCGGCGGTGTGAGCCGCAGCATAATTTCTCCCACGGTGATGAACTTTCCCGTGTCCTCCTGCTCTCTCAGAAGCGGATTGCGGTGGATCATAGCCTGCATCTCCTCTCTGTATAGATAAAAAGGCCGGCTGCTGGTGCAGCCGGCCCTGTTTTGGTGATATTCAGCGCTGGATGCGGCCGGAGCCGTCTCCGCCAGAGAGTTTCTCCACCTCGGGGAGGGTGACCATGTTGTAGTCGCCCTCGATGGAGTGCTTGAGCGCGGAGGCCGCCACGGCGAACTCCACAGCCTCCTGGGTGGACTTGCCGGACAGCAGGGCGTAGATGAGGCCGCCGCCGAAGCTGTCGCCACCGCCCACGCGGTCGATGATGTGGAGGTTGTACTTCTTGGAGAAGCAGTACTCGCCCGAGGCCACATCGTAGAGCATGGCGCTCCAGCCGTTGTCGAAGGCGGAGTGGGACTCACGCAGGGTGATGGCCACCTTCTCGAAGCCGAACTTGTCAGCCAGCTGCTTGGCCACGGACTTGTAGCCCTCGTGATTGAGCTCACCGGCGTAGATATCGGTGGCCTCGGCCTCGATGCCGAACACGTCCTTTGCGTCCTCCTCGTTGGAGATGCACACGTCCACGTACTGGCACAGGCGGGTCATGGCCTCACGGGCCTGCTCACGGGTCCACAGCTTGCCCCGGTAGTTCAGGTCGCAGGAGATCTTCACACCGCGGGCCTTGGCAGCCTTGCAGGCCTCCTCGCAGGCCTCCACCAGGTTGGGGCCCAGAGCGGGGGTGATGCCGGTGAAGTGGAACCAGTCCACGCCCTCAAAGATGCTGTCCCAGTCGAAGTCGGAGGGCTGGGACTCCTGGATGGCGGAGTGATCCCGGTCGTAGATGCACACGCTGCCGCGCTGGGAGGCGCCCTTCTCGTTGTAGTAGATGCCCACGCGGCTGCCGCCACGGACAATCTTGCTGGTGTCCACGCCGTACCGGCGCAGGGAGTTGACCGCCGCCTGGCCGATGGCGTGGGCGGGCAGCTTGGTGACGAACACGGCGTCAGCGCCGTAGTTGGCCAGGGACACAGCCACGTTGGCCTCGCCGCCGCCGAAGCTGAACTCCAGGTGGTCGGCCTGGACAAAGCGCTCGTAGTTGTAGGGCTGGAGCCGGACCATCAGCTCGCCGAAGGTAACAACTTTCATATTCTCGGTTTCCTCCTGTATGCCGCCTTACTTCTTGCCCACCAGGTGGACCGCAAAGCCGCAGATTTCATCGGTCAGATAGATGGCGTTGAGGGTGCCGTCGGAGAGGTACTTGGCGGTGGAGGGATCAAAGGTGAAGCCCTTGGCCTCCAGCTCCGCCTGGGCAGCCGCCACATTGGGCGTGCCGATGGCGATGTGGCCGTGGGTGCCCTTGTAGGGCTCCTTCATGACCTCAATGCCGCTGCCGGCAAAGATAGAGCTGTTGCCCTCCTTGGCAGTGAAGCCGAACAGAGTGCAGAACAGCTCCGCCGCCTTCCGGGCCTCCTCCGGGTTGGCGCCGTTGATGCCCACATGGGCCAGCGTGTGCTCAGCCATTGCCGCGCACCTGCTTCACGATGGCCACGGACTCCTTGCACAGCGCCACGATCTCGTCCCACTTCTGGTTGTCGATGAGGTCGGCGGTGACCATATAGGAGCCGCCGCAGGCGCAGATGACAGGGCAGGACAGGTAGTCCTTCAGGTTCTTGAGGGAGATGCCGCCGGTGGGCATGACCTTGAACATGGGGACGGGGGCGCTGAGGGCCTTAATCTTGGCCAGGCCGCCGGACTGCTCGGCGGGAAAGAACTTGAGGACCTCCAGGCCCAGCTTGTAAGCGGTGTGGTAGTCGGTGGCGGTGGTGCAGCCGGGGTAGACGGGCACGCCCTTGGCCTGGCAGTACTTGACGATCTCCACGTCCAGGCCGGGGGTGACGATAAACTTGGCGCCGGCGGCCACGGCCTCGTCCACCTGCTCGGTGGTGAGCACAGTGCCGGCGCCCACCAGCATGTCGGGCTTGGCCTCGCTCATCAGCTTGATGGCGGTGGCGGCGCCGGCGGCGCGGTAGGTCACCTCGGCCACGGGCACGCCGCCCTCACACAGGGCATTGGCCAGGGCCACAGCGTCCCGCTCGGGGTGGTTGAGCTTAATCGCCGGCACGACGCCGATGTTGGAAATGGCTTCATTCATGGCATTCATCTTGATAACGCTCCTTTTCAGCAGCAGAAAAGATTATTTATGTCTCGGCGGGGTTGTGGAGCACCTGGGCGTCCTGAGCCACGGGCACGTCCGCGTACCGGTCGGGCTCGGGCATGGGCAGACTCTGCATATAGGCGTGCATGGCCTCGGCCACACGCTTGCCATTGGCCACCGCCTCCACCACGGTGCGCGCGCCGTTGACTGCGTCGCCAGCGGCGAATACACCGGGCCGGCTGGTGCGGCCGTCCTCGTCCACGGCCAGCAGGCCCTTTCCGGTGGTGTCGATGCCCCGGGTGGTCTGGACCAGGTTGCTCTCCGCCCCCTGGCTGACGGCGATGATCACGCTGTCACAGGGGTAGAGCTTCTCCGTCCCCTCCACGGTGACGGTGGAGCCGTCCTCCCGCTTCTGGTTGTCGGAGAGCACCACGCCGTCGTCCCGGATCTCCAGGGTGGCCTTGTTCATGAGGAAGTCCACGCCCTCCAGCTTGGCGTAGCTGGTCTCGTACTGGCTGGCGCCGATGGTGTTTCCCCGGGCCACGCACACCACGTGCCGGGCACCCTTGCGGATGGCGGTACGGGCGCAGTCCATGGCGGAGTTGCCCGTGCCGATGACCACCACACGCTCTCCCAGGTGGAAGGCGTCGGGGTTGGCCAGGTAGTTGATGGCGTAGCTTACATGGCCCAGGCTCTCGCCCTTGATGTTCAGCCGGTTGGGCCGCCACAGCCCCGCACCCACGAACACGCTCTCATAGCCGTCCCGGAACAGGTCGTCAATGGTGAGGGTGTTGCCGATGTAGGTGTTGGGGCGGAATTTGATGCCCTTGAGCTCCAGGTGGCGGTAGGCGATGTCGTCCAGCACGGCGTCGGGCAGGCGGAAGTCGGGGATGCCGTACCGCATGACGCCGCCGATCTTGTCCCGGCCGTCGAAGATGGTCACCTGGTACCCGTACCGGGCCAGGATAATGGCGATGGTCAGGCCGGCGGGGCCTGCGCCGATGACGGCGGCCCGGCGGCCGTTGGACGGCGCGGGGCCCTTCACCATCTTGTTGGCGTAGGTGGTGGAGATGTAGTTCTCGATGATGGAGAAGTGGACCGGCGCTTCCTTGATACCCCGGATGCAGTGTCCTTCGCACTGGCTCTCGTGGTTGCACACCAGGGAGCAGACGGTGGTCAGCGGATTGTTCTCGAAGAGCATCCAGCCCGCCTCGTCCAGCTTGCCTTCCTTCAGCAGGCGGATGACCTCCGGGATATTGGTTCCGATGGGGCAGCCCTCCTGGCACCTGGGCTTTTTACAGCCCAGGTGCCGTGCTGCCTCGTCCATAACATGAAGCGCCATAGCTTGTTACACTCCGGAGTAGGCGGCGAAGCCGGCGTCGATGGGCAGGACCACGCCGGTGATGGCGCTGGCAGCCTTGTCGTCGCACAGGAAGAACACGCCGCCCAGCAGCTCGTCGCTCTCCACGAACCGGTTCATGGGAGTGCCGGCCAGGATCTTGGCGGTACGGGGAGTGGGGGTGCCGTCCTCATTGAAGAGGAGCTTCCGGTTCTGGTTGGACACCAGGAAGCCGGGGGCGATGGCGTTGCAGCGGATGCCGCTGCCGGCGAAGTGGGTGGCCAGCCACTGGGTGAAGTTGGAGATGGCGGCCTTGGCGCCGGAGTAGGCGGGGATCTTGGTCAGGGGGATGTAGGCGTTCATGGAGGAGATGTTCAGGATGCAGCCGTGCTGCTTGTCCACCATGTCCTTGGCAAAGACCTGGGTGGGCAGCAGGGTGCCCTGGAAGTTCAGCTTGAACACGAAGTCCACACCGTTGGGCTCCAGGTCAAAGAAGGTCTTCTGGCCCTCCTTGGCCTCGTGCTGATACTCGTTGTCGGTGGTGGCGCGGGGGTTGTTGCCGCCGGCGCCGTTGATGAGGATGTCGCAGGGACCCAGGTCCTTGAGCACCTGGGCGTGGACGGCTTCCAGGGCCTCGGGCTCCAGCACGTTGGCCTTGTAGCCCTCGCAGACATAGCCCTCGGCCTTGCACTCGTCGGCCAGCTTCTTCACGGCGTCCTCGTTCAGGTCCAGGGCGGCCACCTTGGCGCCCGCCTGGGCGAAGGCACGGGCCATCTCGCCGCACAGCACGCCGCCGGCGCCGGTCACGACGACGACCTTACCGGTAAAATCCACATTCAGAGGCAGATTAATCATAATAAAGCTCCTTCTTTCAGAAAAACAGATTACTTCTTTGCCTTCTCACAGGCCTCGAACAGGCCGTTGATATAAGCGGCGCCCAGGGCGCGGTCATACAGGCCGTAGCCGGGCTTGCCGGTCTCGCCCCAGATCATGCGGCCGTGGTCGGGACGGACATAACCGTCAAAGCCGGTCTCCACCAGGGCGTTGACAATCTGGTACATATCCAGGCTGCCGCAGCTGGACAGGTGGGCCCGCTCCTCAAAGGAGCCGTCCTCCATGATCTTCACGTTGCGGATGTGCATGAAGGCGATGCGGCCCATGGCGGAGTACTTGCGCACCATGGCAACCACGTCGTTGCTCTTGGCGCAGCCCAGGCTGCCGGTGCACAGGCACAGGCAGTTGGCGGGAGAGTCCACCAGCTTGAGGAAGCGGTCCAGGTTGGCCTCGCAGGTGATGATGCGGGGCAGGCCGAAGATGGGGTACGGGGGATCGTCGGGATGGATAGCCATCTTCACGCCGCACTCCTCGGCCACGGGGATGACCTTCTTCAGGAACCGCTCCAGGTTGGCCCACAGGCCCTCCTCGCCGATCTCGCCGTAGGCGGAGATGAGCTCACGGACCTCGTCCTGGGTGTAGCTGGAGTCCCAGCCGGGCAGGTGGATGTCGTCCTTCAGGGGGTCCAGACCCTTCATCTGCTCCCAGTACATCACCAGGCTGGTAGAGCCGTCGGGGGCCTTCTTGTCCAGCTGGGTGCGGGTCCAGTCAAAGACGGGCATGAAGTTGTAGGTCACGCACTTGACGCCGTACTTGGCGCAGCGGCGGATGTTCTCGCAGTAGACCTCCAGCAGGTGGTCCACGTCGCCACGGCCCAGCTTGATGTCCTCGTGGACGGGGATGGACTCCACCACGTCGAACACCAGGCCGTTGTCCTCGCAGTCCTTCTTCAGGCCTGCCAGGCTCTCCTCAGGCCAGACCTCGCCGGGCTTGACGTCGTACACAGCGGTGACGATGCTGCGCATACCGGGAATCTGGCGGATATACTCCAGAGAGATGGGGTCGCTCTCTCCGTACCAGCGAAACGAAAGCTTCATATTCTTCTCCTTCTGTTACAGGTTGAAATAACGCTTGGCGTTGTTGAAGCAGATGTCCTGCACCAGTCCGCCCAGGGTGATCATGTCTCGGGGGTACTCCCCGTTCTCCACCCAGCGGCCCAGCAGGGCGCACAGCACACGGCGGAAGTACTCGTGCCGGGCGTAGCTGAGCAGGCTGCGGCTGTCGGTGAGCATGCCGATGAAGTTGCCCAGCACGCTCAGGTTGGCCAGGCTGGTCAGCTGCTCGGTCATGCCGGTCTTGTTGTCGTTGAACCACCAGGCGCTGCCGTGCTGGATCTTGCCCGCCGTCTCCGGGCCCTGGAAGGCGCCCAGCAGGGTGTCGATCCACTCGTTGTCCGCCGGATTCAGGCTGTACAGCACGGTCTTGGGCAGATTGCCCTCCCGCTCCAGGGCGTCCATCAGGCGGTAGGTGGCGGCACAGCTGTCGGTGACGGCGATGCAGTCAAAGCCGGTGTCCGGGCCCAGCTGGGCCATCATGCGGCTGTTGGGGTTGCGCATGCAGCTGAAGTGGAGCTGCATGACCCAGTTCCGCTTCCGGTACTCCCGGGCGCAGTGGAGAATGACGGCGGTCTGGTAGCCCTCGGCCTCCTCACGGGTGAGGGGCTCCCCTGCCCGGGCCTTGTTCATGGCGGCGGTGGCGGCCTCGTCGGACACCTCACGGCACATCACATAGTCCAGGCCGTGGTCGGCGGAGCGGCAGCCGTGGGCGTCAAAGAAGGCGATGCGGTCGCTCAGGGCGGCGCGCACATCGTCCACGGTAGCGATGGTGCGGCCGGTGGTCTTTTCCAGCTGCTCCAGATAGGCGGCGAAGCCGCTCTTGTGGAGGTTCACCGCCGGGTCGGGCCGGAAACTGGGGCACACCTGCACGGGAAAGGAGCTGTCCGCTGCCAGCTTTTCATGCCAGATGAGGCCGCTGCAGGGGTCGTCGGTGGTGCCCACCATGGCCACGTTGCTGCCCAGAATCAGGCCCCGGGCGCTCATGGCCGGGTCGTGCTGCAGCTTGTCGTTGCACAGCTCCCACACCTCTCGGGCGGTCTCTCCGTTGAGCACGCCCGTGTAGCCGAAGTAGTTCTTCAGCTCCAGGTGGCACCAGTGGTACATGGGGTTGCCGATGGCACGGGGCAGGGTCTGGGCCTGGGAGGACACCAGCTTGTCCACCAGGGAGAACATGGTACCCATAATGCCGGGGATGTACTTGCCGGAGCGGTAGGTCTCGTAGTCCGAGCAGTCGGCCACCATGGGGATGGGCATGTCGGCGGTGGCGTAGTAGGCGCCGTAGCCCACGCCGAAGAACACGATGAAGAGAATGGTGTACAGGTTGATGGCTCCGCCGCCCTCAAAGGGGAAGGAGAGCATCAGGCTGGGATTGCCGTAGTCGCTGACCAGCAGCAGCACCAGCACGCCCACGTAGCAGATGAGGGCCACGGAGACGTAGCGGATGAGGGAGGCCCGCTGGCCCTTCTTCTGGCTGGTGCGCATGGACAGCAGGAAGAAGGGGACGGCGCACACATAGCCCAGGACCATCATGGGCAGGTACAGGGAGTTGTAGTTGCCCATGACAATGCCGTACAGGGCCAGCAGCACGGTGGTGTTGGTGGCGATGGCCAGGGCCAGCTTGCAGCCGGCGCCGGCCACCATCAGGCGCTGCATGGGCTTGTTGGCCTTGATGATCTGGGCGTACTCGGAGAGCTTGACGGTCTCCTGCTTGCCGCCCAGGCCGTAGAACTCGGGGCGGTCCTTCTCGGCAATGCCGATGATGGCCAGAATGGTCAGCAGCACGGAAATACCGATACCGATGGGGGTGATGATGCGGTAGACCATGGGGTTGGCGTAGCCGGAGGTGATGACGTTGCCGGCGGCGTCCTTCACGTCATACATGGCCTTGACCAGGGGGATGAGGAACTGCATGATGCCCATGCCCAGCAGGGAGCCCACAGTGTTGAAGATGGTGAACATGGGGCGCTGGTTGGGGTCGTTGGTGAGGACGGTCTGACCCGCGCGGGTGACGGAGGTCTGGAAGGTGTAGCCGATGACCCAGATAAAGTAGACCACGGTGAAGCCCACATAGCGCAGGGGCATCATGGTCTCGGGGATCAGGGGCAGCAGGATGTAGAGCGCGATGACGCTCACTGCCATGACCACACTGCCCAGAATCATAAAGGGCCGGAATTTGCCGATTCTGGTGTTGGTGCGGTCCATCATAGCGCCGATGATGGGGTCGGTGATGGCGTCGCACACCCGCATGACGGTGACCATGAGGGAGGCGAAGATGCCCAGATGGAGGATGCTGGAGCCAAACTGGGCCACGTAGGACAAAATCAGGACAAAATAGACGTTGGTTGCGCCATTGTTGAGCGGGAACAGGACAAGCTGATAGGGCTTGGCTCGGTTCAGACCGTTCCCGGAGGCGTCATGGGTATGGTTCTTCACTTGGCATCTCCTTTTCCTTTAAAACATAGCGGTTGGATTTTGGATTAAAGTTCAGTCTCACACCCAGTTGGCGCTGGAGCTCTTTCCCTTCTTCAGCTTGTAGGCCTCGTTGGGCTGCTCCACCCGCCGGATGAGGATGGTATCCCGGCACTTGCCGGCACGGGCCTCCAGCTTCATCTGGCCGCTGAGAGGCACCTTAAAGGTGAACACTTTGTCGCCTGTCTTTTTCTCCACCAGCTTGCCGTTGGCGTAGAGGGATACCTCGCTCTGATTGGAGTAGACCTTCACGGTGGTGGTCTGCCCGGTCCGGTCGGTGTACCGGCTGCCGCACAGGTGGACAAAGGGCTCCTCGCTCCAGTAGGCCTTGTACAGATAGAAGCTGTCCTTTTTGGTCTTGCGGTCAAAGGTGACCAGACCCTTGTGGTTCATGCCGGGCTCGCCGCCCTGGTCACGGGCGTCGGCAGCAAAGTCGAACATGTTCCACACGTGGGTGCTCCACATGTAGGGGTGCCGCTGGAAGCACTTGAGCATGAACTCGTGGTAGATGGCCTGGTACTCCTCGGTGTGGTCTCCCCGGCGGGGCTTGGAGGAGTGGAGGTTGGGCATGCCTTCGCAGCCGTACTCGGAGTAGCCCAGGCACCGCTTGGGATAGACCAGGTGGAAGAAGGAGATCCACAGGTCGTTGAGGAACAGTCCGGGCACGTACCAGCCCAGGTACAGGTTCCAGGACACCAGGTCGGAGATGTGGGCCGAGCGGTTGAAGGGTCCGCACATGGCGTAGCAGGCCAGGGTGGTGGGCCGGGTGGTGTCCATGCTGTGGCACAGGTCGTTGAGCACTCTGTGGTTGTCCAGCATGTCCGCCTTGTCCTTGGTGGAGATGGTGATCTCGTTGGACAGGCCCCAGGTCACGATGGAGGGGTGGTTGTAGTTCTGGATGATGAGCTCCTTCATCTGACTGATGGTGTTGTCCCGGCCGTTGGGCATGTGCTCGGAGATGTAGGGAATTTCCGCCCAGACGATCATGCCGTACTGGTCGCACAGGTCGTAGAAGTACTGGTCGTGCTGATAGTGGGCCAGGCGGATGGTGTTGGCGCCGATCTCCCGGATGAGGGCCATGTCCTCATCGTGGTGGGCCCTGGTCAGGGCGTTGCCCAGACCCTTCCGGTCCTGGTGGCGGGACACGCCGTGGAGGGGGTAGCGCCGTCCGTTGAGGAAGAAGCCCTCCTTGGGGTCCACCCGGAAGGTGCGCACGCCGAAGCGGCTGGAGATCTGGTCCACTGCCGTGCCGTTTTCCACAAGGCGCAGGGTGGCGGTGTAGAGATAGGGGTCCTTCACGCCGTCCCACAGGTGCACGTTGGGGATGTCCAGGGTCATATCGGTCCCTGTTCCTCCGGCTACTACTGCACCAGACATATCCGTAAGTATCACCTCAACAGCCGCCTTTTCCGTGTTGGTCCAGCTCTCCACCCGGATTTTACCGGTGGTGCCGTCCAGCGCAGGGGTGATGCGCAGACCGGGACCGCCGAAGAAGTCCAGGTCAAAGTGGTGCTTGTTCACCACCAGCAGCGTCACATCCCGGTAGATACCGCCGTAGAAGGTGAAGTCCGCCTTCTGGGGGTAAACCCGGTCGTTGACGCTGTTGTCCACACGGACGGTCATGTGGTTCTCCGCCTGGAGCAGCCCGGCCACCTCCGCGCGGAAGGTGGAGTAGCCGCCGTCGTGGTGAATCACCGCTGTACCGTTGAGCTCCACGTCGGCGGAGGCGTTTACACCCTGGAACTCCAGGTATACCGTCTGGGTATCCGGGTCGAACTCAGGCATGGGAAACGTCGTCTCATAGGTGCAGGTGCCGCGCCAGTAGTCGTTTCCGCCGTCCTGTCCGTCAACCGCGTTCCAGGTGTGAGGCAGATTGATTGTCTCCGGTGTGCCTTTGGGACCGTAAAAGGTCCAGTTCTCATTCATGTTGATCTTCTCTCGTGTCATATGTCTACAACTCTCATTCCGCATTTATATCACTACTGCCGGAACTGCGCTCTCTTGTGCCTCTTTTATGAATTTCTGCTCCTGTCCTTTCCTGAAGAACTTTTAGAAATTTTGATTCAGATATGCAGCCGAACATTGAATACTCTTAATGGCGCTGTGCTCCACATGGTTTCGATGGCTCTCCAGCACGACAGCCTGAATGCCATTGGCCTTTGCCTGCTGCGTCAAGCGGGCTAAATTCATATTGCCGCACCCGAGTTCCATGCTGTCACACTTCAGAATCGGGGTCATGGAGGGGCCGTGCTGGCGCGACCCCCTGTCGTTGATGTGCCATAGGCGCATACGTCCGCCCAGCCGCTCCATCCACTCCGCAGCATCAGCCCCGGCCTCCGCAAACCAGTAACTGTCGAACTCAAAGTTGACTACTTCCGGGTCAGTCTCCCGCAGGATGTACTCATAGGAACGCTCTCCGCCCTCAGAAAGCCAGCACAGCTCCACATTATGATTGTGATAGAGCAGCTCCACCCCCGATGCGCGCAGGCGCGCGCCGCACCTGTTCAGGTCGGCGCACAGCCCTTCCAAAGCCATGCGGCTGGTGTAATCAAAGCGATACATCCCGGTGACTACCACTTTGTCGGTCCCAAGCTCTGCTGCCCGCTGCGCCACAGCCTCCGGGTCTGCCTTGAGCGTACCCAAATCCTCGTGCAGAGAGACCACTTTTAATCCCGCTTCCCGGGTGAGAGCCGCCCAGTCATAGGCTCCGCCCCGCCCCGCCGGCATCCCGGCGGCGGCGGTAAGCGCCCGCACCAGGATGCCGGTGGGCCGGATCATGAAGCCGTTAAGCTCAATGCCGTCGTAGCCAGCAAATTTGATGGTCTCCAGGGTAGCAAAGGTCTCCTTTTCTGTTCGGGTGATCTTTCCCAGCATAATCTGCTGAACCGCTTTGACAATCACCCTGCTTACCTCCTTTCTGTTCCAGTAAAACAGGACACAGTGCCCAAGACGGCGCACAGCAGGAACACTCCGGCAAATGTCATGCCCAAGACGGCGTTTCCACCGATGAAATTGACCTTGTTCCACAGGTCAGACAGGCTGGGCAACGCCAACCGGAGCACAAACGCGCTGGCTGCGGCATAAAAAGCAGTCGGCACTAGAGGCGCGAACTTCAGCCGGGTGAGCACCGCCAATATGGTAGAGACCGCCCCGGCCAGCGCCAGCAGGAACCCAAGGATGGTAAAGGTGCGATCTCCCCCGTCCAACGCCAGATAGAGGATGGCTCCGGCCAGTGCAATAAACGCCGCAGCCAAAAGTATATAGAAGCCAAAATTCCGGTCTGCAAAGGACTTTTTCATCTTACTTGCACTCCTTTCTGAGATATGCCTTCCCAAAAAACACCGCCAAAGATGCTGCTGCCAGCACACCGACCCCTATGCAAATACCAATGAGGGTGGGTTGCCACCAGTAGATAGTCTGTTCAATGACAGTCTCTGTCGAAAGTCCGTTGACGAGAATGCTCCGGCTGTGGGTGTAGTAGAAGTGCTTATTGGCGGTCTGCATCCAGCTGAGGATGTTGCCGTCCCGTTCTTTAATCGCCAAATTGGTCAGCTGGCTAGTGCGGCCCGTGTCGGAAAGGAAGAGGTCCGTACCGCTGGTGATACACTCGGCTGTAAGCACATAGTCGGATGCATCTTTAGACGAGTCAGTAATATTGATACCCTTAAATCCCCATTCATTGCGGAGGATCTCGATTTGAGCACCCCGGTGAGCCGGGGAGGCTGTCAGCCCGATGCGGTTATAGCTGGTCATCACGCCCAGCGCGTTGTCATCGGACATGGCGCCCTCAAAGGCCCGGAAGTAGATCTCACGGCAAGTCTGCTCCGTAGAGAACGTGGCCACACCGTGACGGTTCACCTCCTGGTCATTAAGGCAGAAGTGCTTGAAGCCGGTAATGATACCCTTCTCAGTCATGGTTCGGGCAGTGTCCCGGCTCATAAAATAACTGAGCATGCCGTCTTCAGAAAAGTACTCGCTGTTGCGCCCCAGGTAGGCGGTGCGGTGGATATTGGCCCCAGGTCCAAAGACCATTGTCACATCGGCGTACATTGCCTCTTCCGCCATGAGGGCTCCCCGTTCAGCGGCCAGCTCCAAATTAAAGGTTGCCGCCTGAATGGGCTCGTCCACATAGAGTGTGCAGGCTTTGCCGCTCCCCTTCACATAGCTGCCCTGGATACCGCAGGGGCCGTTGGTTGAGGCGTTGGCCGGCTTGCCCACCTCGGGAATGGCCACATTGCCCCGGTTGTCGCCGCAGATGGTGGCCACCTGGTTGACAGAGAGCTGCTCAATGAAGGCCTGCCATTCTTCATCGCCATAGGGCACGTCTTTCATACCTACCAATTTGAGGCCCGCGTCCTCTCCAAAGGTCATATCACCGGTGTCAGGCGCGTCAGCAGGCTTGACATAGGTAGCGCCTACCATCCCCTCCGCCATGGCATCCGTGGCGGTGAGCCCGGTGATGCTCACGGGAAACGTGTTCCAGTCCGCCCGGGTCAGGTAGGTAACTGCGTCGGGCAGATGTTCATTGAGATCGGCGTCCTGGAGCTGATTGGACACCACAGTCCCAGTGCTGGGGTGCACGGCCCAGGTGGTGTTGTCATAAGCTGCCAGCTCTGCCTTGACGGTCTTAGCGCTGTCCCCAGAGACAACGTTGCCCTTTTCATCAAACATCCCGTTGGCACCCTTGGCTGCAAGGATGTTGTTGAGGGCGTCGTGGCTGCTGTCGCCAATGGCGAAGTAATACTCCCCCGGGTCGAGGATGTAGCATCCGGTTTTGGTGCTGTCGGCCCCGTTGACCGCGTTTTCGTCATAGGAGGCGAAGTAGTAGTCCGGCACCGTGATGGTTACTGTCTCGCTCTCTCCGGCGGCCAACTCTCCCGTCTTCTGGAAGCCGATGAGCTGCACGGCGGACTTCTCCACCTGTCCAGGCTCCCAGGGCGCCTGGGCATATAGCTGCACCAGAGACTTGGAAACGCCGTCAAAGCCGCCGTCGTTTGTGACCTTCACCTGAGCGGTCACGGTGTGGGCATCCTGATCCCAGGTGATGGACTCTACTTCCTGGGTGAACTGGGCATAGGACAGTCCGTAGCCAAAGGGATAGGCCATCTCAGCAGCATAGTCCCAGCCCTCCGCGCTGGCAAAGGCTCCTGCGGTGCTGCCGGCATTGTTGATCCCCAGGACCTGGTCCTGATAGCGGGTCTCATAGTACTTGTAGCCTACATAGATGTCCTCAGCATAGACCAGGTAGCGGTCGCCGTACATCTTCTCCAGGTTGGTGAACTGATAGTCGCCGAAGTTCTGCATCGCGGGGGCGGAGAGGGAGCTGCTGGCCCAGGTGTCGGGCAGGTGCCCCGACACATCGGACGCGCCGGTCAGGATATCGGTCAGGCCGATAAAACCGTAGTCTCCCACCGCGCCAAATACCAGACAGGCATCTACGCCGTACTCCTCCTGCTCGATCCATTCCACATCCATAGCGTAGGGGCTGTTGATCAGCACCACGGTTTTGGCAAACGCCCCGCTGTCGTGGATCATTCTCAGCAGATCAGCCTCTTCCTGATGGAGAGAGAGCATGGGCACGCCCTCGGCATCCATTGGATCCAGATCCACCCCTTCGCCGCCGTACCGGGTGAGGAGGACAAAGGCCACATCGTTGTAGTTGTCGGCAAAGGACGCCTTCAGGTCATCGGTATAGAAGCTCACAGGCACCTCGCCGATGCTGGAGGTCCCCCGGGTAGCGGCCGAGGTGCGGGTGACGCCGCTGTTGGCATAGGCCTCCCGCAGAACGGGGTTAATCTCAAAGCCGGCCGCTTCAAAAGCGGCGTAGAGCTCGCCGCCCCGGTCCGCATTGAAGCTGGCGTTGCCGGCGTTGGACTTGTATACCGGGTCCTTCACCGAGTTGCCGAAAAAGGTAACGCTGCGCTCCTCCGCACTCAGAGGAAGGGCGTTGTTTTCGTTGCGCAGCAGCACTGCGCCTTCATGCATGGCGCGGATATTGTGATCCCTTGTGTCGGCCAGGAGCCGCTCAGAGTTCTCTGCATTCAGCTCTCCATAGGCAGAGGGATAGTAATTGGTATTCCCGCTCACCTCGATGCTCTGTCCTCCCGTTAAGCCCAGGAAGCTGTTTACATAGCCGCTGTAATAGAAAGCGGTGCTAGTGAGGCTTACCGCCAGGGCCAGCACCACCGCCAGGGCGGCCGTGATGCCCAGCCATTTCTGATAAGTCCGCTTCACTGGTTTCTCTCCTTTTATTTTCCTTCCTCATTTGAGGATATATCCTGGGCGGCAGACTTTGCCTTTTTCCCGGTACGTACCGCCATCAGCGCGCACAGCACCGTGAGAACGGCCAGCACGCCGGTGGCCGAGTAGAGGGTCACCTGCCACCAGGGCATGATGGAAACCACGGTGGCGTCACCCACATTCATCACGTTGGTCCGGGTCACGCCGTAGACGATGTGCTTTACTGCATTGCGCACCGCGGTGGCGAGAGCGGGGTCGTCCTCGCTCCCATCCAGGGTCCCCATGCTGCCTTTTTGGCCGCACCAGTAGTCCTGTCCGGCCAGCACACCCAGACGATAGTCCATCCAGCTGGCGTTCATGGACATATCGGTGATGGCCGCGCCTTCCATGCCCCACTCATCCCGGAGGATGCCGGTCATCAGGCCGTGGTGGGCGCCTGCCCACACCACTCCGATGCGGTTGAAGGAGCTCATGACATTCATGGCTCCACCGCGGACTGCGCCCTCAAAGCCCTCCAGATACAGCTCCCGGATGGCCTGTTCGTTGCTCCAGGTGGAGATTCCATAGCGTCCCTCCTCCTGGTCGTTGAGGGCAAAGTGCTTCACAAACGCCAGCATTCCCCGATCCCGGATGCCCTGCACCTCGGCGGCGCAGATCTCTCCGGACAGCCAGCCGTCCTCGGAGTAGTACTCATTGTGACGGCCCAGATACGGTGTGCGGTGGATATTGGTTCCGGGCGCGTAAATGCCCGCCATAAGAGTGACCGTATTATCCGACTGGGCATGGAGCATATCCTCGCCGATACACTTCCCTACCTCCTTTACCAGTTCCGGATTGAAGGTGGCCGCCATTACGTCCTCCGAGGTGAAAGCCATGCCGCTGCTGCCCCCCAGCAGACTCTTGGTAAAGCCGGTGGGTCCGTCCGACTCCCGGGTCCCGGGCAGCGAGATCTCCGGCAGGGCGGCCGTCTGATAAGCGCCGTTGTAGACCAGATTCAACATCGACTCATAGGGAATCTGGTCCACCAGGTCCAGCCAGGTCGGGTCATCCGCCGGGACGTCCACAAAGTCGATTGCGCTCAGGGTGCCACTGACGCCCACCTCCGGCGCCTCAGTGACGTCAGACCAATAGAGTTCCTTGTACTTTTCCACCAGAGCCGCCCGGCCGGACTCCTCATGGGTCAGTCCGTCATCCCACATCGCCTGTGTCACCCGCAGGGATACCGGCTCCACGGGGAATGTTCCCACCCAGTCGTTGCGGGTGAGGTAGGTGATCTGCTGGTCCTCCGCGCCCTCGTACTTGTTCAGGTCCGCATTGTCAAACAGGTTGGTGATGGGATTGCCCGTGACCGGCGACACCGAATAGGTCTCCGCGTCAAAGCTCGTGTTGCTCCACTTGTAGGTCAGGCTGGCGTCTCCGCTGCCGCTCATCCGGCTCTCGTCCGCGCCCTTCGCCATCAAAATATTGTTGACGGCGTTGTGGGCGTCGCTTCCCACCGTGAAGTAGTAGTCCCCGTCCTCCAGAATATAGGTTCTGGCATTGTTCGCGTCGTAGCTTGTCAGGTCCTCTTTCTCCACCGTAATCTCAAAGTGCTCCGTCGCTCCGGCGGCAATCTCCTTCTTGTCAAAGCCGCACAGCTCCACCGAGGCCTTCTCCACCCCGTTGTCCTTGTCGTACTGGGTGTACGGGCTCTGGAAGTAGATCTGCACCGTGTGCTTGCCGTCCACCGCCCCAGTGTTGGTCACGTCCACGCCCACCAGGAAGGTGTCCCCCTGGTCCTCCACCGTGAAGTTGGAGTACTCAAAGGTGGTATAGCTCAGGCCGTAGCCGAAGGGGAACGCCACGTCCGCATCGTAGTCGTACTCCCCGGCGTTGCCCTGACCGAGAACATAGTCCTCATACCGGGTCTCGTAGTACCGGTAGCCCACATAGATGCCCTCCTGGTACACCACGTAGTCCTGGTTGCACTTGTCAATACCCGGCGCGTTGTTGTTCTGGGCGGTCGCTAGGCCAAGCTCCTTGGCATTGGTGTAGGGAAAGGCGTCGTAGTTGGCCATGGCCGGCGAGGAGTGGTTATCCCGCAGGAAGGTGTCCACAAGCCGGCCGGAGGGGTTGACCTTACCGGCCAGGATGTCGGTCACAGCAGGCAGGCCGTTCAGTCCCAGGTTGCCCACCCACAGCACCGCGTCAATGCCGTAGTCGTCCACAAAGTCCAGCTGAAGGGTGCTGGAGGAATTGAGGAGCACCACGATCTTTTTAAACACCCCTTGTTCCTTCAGGGCCTGGAGATTTTCCAGCAGTTCCACTTCTTCCTTACACAGCCGGAGGTAGTCGCCGTCGGTCATATAGGGCTCCAGTTCGGGCAGGCCGCTGGGCAGGTCGGCACCCTCGCCGGAGGAGCGGGAGAGCACTACCAGCGCCACATCGCCGTAGTCGGAAAAGGTGGCCTTCAGCGCGTCGGGGTACTCGCTCCAGGGCACCTCGTTGATCCGGTACTGGGACGGGTCGCCGCCGGTGAGATCAGCGTTCACCCGCTGATAGCCGCTGGTGATGTAAAACTTCCAAAGCTCCGTGTTGACACATCCGGGCTGGAAGCTGTTCTGAAGGGCGGAGGAGAGGCTGTCTCCCTCGCTGGTAGACATAAAGGCCGATCCCGTCCCCACTTTCACCGGGTCAACTGACGACTGTGAGAAACAGGAGAATTTAGTATCTTGAGGAAGTGGGAGGGTATTGTCCCGATTGACCAGCAGGGCCGCGCCCTCTGCCGTCACCTGACGGCAGACTGCCCAGTCATTGGCAACCAGCTCCTCCTCCGTCTCGTAGTCGGTCCAGTAAAAAATCTGCGCGTCAGGGTCTGGAATAACTTCCTGGGTCTCCGCATCCAGCGCCGCGTTGATCATGGTCTGAAAGTAGCCTGTTACAGGGATTGCCACAATACACACCGCAGTGAGTACAGCTAGGAGCGCGGTTGGGATCTTCCAGTGGTTCCTCTTTTTTTTCATATTGTCCTCCTCTTTTGTCCTAAAAAAGACGGGCCGCTGGGCCGTTTTCACGCCCGCGGCCCGTCTTTCCTCAGTCGTCTGGCTGCTGCTTTGCTTTCCGAATGCTGCGCACCAACAGGAAGGCGCACAGGGCGGTAAGCACCGCCATCACGCCGGTGGCTCCGTAAAGGGCCATCTGCCACCAAGGCGTCACGGGGATGACCGTTGCATTGCCGATGTTCATGGCGTGGCTGTGTGTAATGGAGTAGGCGATATGCTTGACCGCATTCTGTACGGCGGTGACAATCGCCGGGTCATTCTCCAGCCCGTCCAGGGTGGCCATACCCATGCTGTAACCATCCCACAGATCCTGCCCGGCCAGGACGCCCATGCGGTAGTCCATGTAGTTGGCCATGACGGAGCAGTCGGTAATGGCTGCGCCCTTCATGCCCCACTCATCCCGGAGGATGCCGGTCATCAGGCCGTGGTGGGCGCCTGTCCACACCACTCCGATGCGGTTGAAGGAGCTCATCACACCCATGCCGCCTCCTTCGGTCACGCTGCCCTCAAAGCCCTCCAGATACAGCTCCCGGATGGCCTGTTCGTTGCTCCAGGTGGAGATTCCGTAACGCCCCTCCTCCTGGTCGTTGAGGGCAAAGTGCTTGGTGAACACATAGACGCCGCGATCCTGAATAGCGGCTACCTCTACGGCAGCCACTTTTCCGGACAGCCAGCCGTCTTCGGAGTAGTACTCAAAATTGCGTCCGCAGTAGGGCGTACGGTGAATGTTGGCGCCAGGACCGTAGATACCGGCGTATACAGTACCGTCCTCGCCGGTAGCATGGAGGAAGTCCTCGCCGATGCACTTGCCCATGCTCTCGATCAGCCCCAGGTTAAATGTGGCCGCCATCACATCCTCGGAGGTATACGCCATAGCGCTGGATCCGCCCATCAGACTCTTCGTGAAGCCCTGCGGCCCGTTCTCATCGTTGGTGCCGGGCAGGCCGATGGAAGGCACCGGCTGGGTCAGGTGGAACCCGTTATAGATGAGGTTTGTCATCTCAGCATAGGGAATCTGGCTGATCAGATCATCCCACGCAGGGTCGTCAGCTTCGGTCTCTGCATACATGCTGGCGGTCAGATCTCCGCTCACGCCCACAGCAGGCATGGTAGCGTCAGGGTAGTAGAGGGCCTTGTACTCCTCCACGATGGCGGCCCGATCCGCCTCATTGTGAGACAGGCCGTCCTTCCACATCTCCTCGGTAATGCGCAGCGATACAGGGCCCTGGGGGAAGGTGCCCACCCAGTCATTGCGGGTGAGGTAGGTAATCTGCTGGTCCTCCGCGCCCTCGTACTTGTTCAGGTCCGCATTGTCAAACAGGTTGGTAATGGGATTGCCCGTGACCGGCGACACCGAATAGGTCTCTGCGTCGAAGCTCGTGTTGCTCCACTTGTAGGTCAGGCTGGCGTCTCCGCTGCCGCTCATCCGGCTCTCGTCCGCCCCCTTCGCCATCAAAATGTTGTTGACGGCGTTGTGGGCGTCGCTTCCCACCGTGAAGTAGTAGTCCCCGTCCTCCAGAATGTAGGTTCTGGCATTGTTCGCATCGTAGCTTGTCAGGTCCTCTTTCTTCACTGTAATCTCAAAGTGCTCCGTCGCTCCGGCGGCAATCTCCTTCTTGTCAAAGCCGCACAGCTCCACCGAGGCCTTCTCCACCCCGTTGTCCTTGTCGTACTGGGTGTACGGGCTCTGGAAATAGATCTGCACCGTGTGCTTGCCGTCCACCGCACCGGTGTTGGTCACGTCCACGCCCACCAGGAAGGTGTCCCCCTGGTCCTCCACCGTGAAGTTGGAGTACTCAAAGGTGGTATAGCTCAGGCCGTAACCGAAGGGGAACGCCACGTCCGCATTGTAGTCATACTCTCCGGCGTTGCCCTGGCCAAGAACATAGTCCTCATACCGGGTCTCATAGTACCGGTAGCCCACGTAGATGCCCTCCTGGTACACCACGTAGTCCTGGTTGCACTTGGCGACGCCGGGATCGGTGTTGTTCTGGGCAGTGGCAGTGTCATATTCCGCGGCATTGGTATAGGCGTAGGCGCCGAAGTTCTGCATGGCCGGCGAGGAGTGGTTGTCCCGCAGGAAGGTGTCCACAAGCCGGCCGGAGGGGTTGACGTTGCCGGCCAGGATATCGGCCACGCCATTGATGCCGGTCATGCCCACGTCGCCGATCCACAGCACCGCGTCGATGCCGTAGTCGTCCACAAAGTCCAGCTGGAGGCTGTTGGAGGAGTTGAGGAGCACCACGATCTTCTTGAACACGCCCTGCTCCTTCAAGGCCTCCAGATTCTCAAACATCTCCACCTCTTCCTTGCACAGCCGGAGGTAGTCGCCGTCGGTCATATAGGGCTCCAGTTCGGGCAGGCCGCTGGGCAGGTCGGCACCCTCGCCGCCGGAACGGGCCAGTACCACCAGAGCCACATCGCCATAGTTGGACCAAGTGTCCTGGAGGGCATCGGAGTACTCGCTCCAGGGCACCTCGTTGATCCGGTACTGACTCTGATTGCCGCCGGTGGTGTCGGCATTCACCCGCTGATAGCCGCAGGTGGCATAGAACTTCCACTGGTCAGGGTTGACGGAGTCCTCGCCGAACGCCCTGTCCAGGGCGGCCTTGAGAGATACCGCGTCATTGGCGGAAACCTGGCCGGAACCGGTACCGCCGTACAGCAGATTGAAGCTGGACTGAGAAAAGGGGGTGAACTTCGTGCCCTCGGCCAGAGGCAGAGTATTGTCCCGGTTCACCAGGAGAGCAGCTCCCTCCTCCTCGATCTGCTCGCACAGTTCCTTCTCGTAGGCCACCAGGTCCTCTTCGCTCTCGTAATCGCTCCAAAAGTAAATGGTTGCGTTGGGGTCAGGTACAATTTCCTGGGTCTTAGCGTTCAATGCCACGTTGATCGCCGTGGCAAAAGCTGATGTCACGGGAATAGCAATGATGCAGACCACAAGAAGAGCAGCTGTGATCGCGGTCATCACCGCCCACAGCTTACTGCCTTTCTTTCGCTTCATGGAAAACTTCCTTTCTGAACAAGGAGCTCCGGACAGGTCTGTTTGCCCGGAGCTCCCTCTTCGCTGTTAAAATCTTTCAGGGATTAGCGACCACGCTTAGCCTGCCTTGGTGGCGGTGTTGCCGTCGATAGTCCAGGTCTCGCCGCCCATGGCGGACCAGATCTGACCGAAGGCACCCAGCTCATCCTCGCCCGGGGCGGTGACCGTCAGGGTGTTTCCGTCCAGCACATAGGTAAAGCCGTCGCGCTCCATATCATACTCAGGGAACTTGACCTTCATATTGGTGTCGTCCAGGAGCACCAGCACCAGGCCGCCGGCATCATAGGAGGCAATGCCCTCGGCCTCAGTCTCACCGCCCTCGGAACCAGTTGCACCCGCCGCAGGGGCAGAGAGCGCAGTGACATCTTCGCAGACAAAGGTATAGGTAGTGCTGTACCCCTCAGCCATAGAATAGTCATAGGAGAAGGTGGCCTTATTGCCGTCGGCAGTTACATTGACTGCCGCATCGTTGATCGTAACAGTCAGAGCGCCGTTCTCCACGTTCCAGGTCCCCTGAGCCACGTTGTTGTAACCGGCATAGATCAGCAGGGTGCCGTCGGGCTGCAGGTAGGCAGTGCCGCCGTTCTCTTCATCGGTCAGAGCAGCCACGTTCTCCGGGGCCACAAACTCCGCCTTGAATGCCTGGATAAAGGCGTTGGCATCCTCATAGGTCTTGCCCTCAGTGCCCTCCATGGTCGCAGTACGGGTATAGGACATGCCGGGCACCACGGGGAAAGTCATATCAAAGGAGTACACACCGGCCACATCATAGGCATAGGCGGTCTGACTATTAGACTCATTGCCTGCCTCATCCACATAGGCCAGCTTGATCTGCAGGCAGGCCACGCCGTCCCGCTCGGCCTCTTTCCAGGTGCCGGACATATAGCTGGCGGTGTAGGTGGGGTTGGTAGCGGCATCGGAGTCGTCGTAGTTGTCGAACATATAGCGGTCAGCCACAGCAGTGCCATCCTCGTTCAGGTTCAGCAGGAAGGCTGCGTTGAGCATGGAGGCATTGGCGCTATCCTCCTCATATTTTCCAGTAAACTGATAAGTCTTGGACTCGGTATTGTTTTCCTCCCCGGCTGTGGCGGAGGGAGAAGGCGTCGAGTCAGCGGCATCATTGCCGCAGGCCGCCAAGGTCAGGGCCATGACCAGAGCAAGGCCCAGAGCAAGGAACTTATTCCGTTTCATCATGTTTTCCTCCAAACTTTTTTATTGCCTCCCGGCATCCGACCGGGCTGCGGACATAAGTAATGGCTCAACTGTGGTGGGCCATGAAGGCAGAGATTACGTTGAGCAGTGCCACCACACCGAAAACCACTGAGAAAATAATCGCCAGCACAGGGTCGCCGCCAAAAAATGGCACCCCAGTCAGCACATCGGCCAGGGGATAAGCGGTCTCGACCAGGTGATTGGCCAATGCGACGGAGAAGCAGGCTCCACTCAGAATAGGGGTGAAGGGCAGGCGGAGAAACTCACCACCCGCGGTGATCACAGCGCCCCCAATCATCAGGCCGAAGGTGAGCCAGGAAAACACCCGGTCCACCTCTTCTGCGGCAGTGGCCATATAGACGGCCACATATACCACAGCGCCCACGAGAGCAAGAACAGCCGCGGCCATGCTCAGCCAGAGGCCCGCCTTTGCATTTTTGAACAGGGACATCTCACTTGCCCCCCTTTCTGGACTTCACCTCAGAGAGGATATACAGCACAGCAGTGCCTGCGGCCAGGACGCCCAAAGCCGCATTCAGCCCGATCATTGCGGGCTTCCACCAGGGGGTGAAGTTCTCCACTGCAACTTCCTCGCTCAAGCCGTTCACCAGGTTGGTGCGGCTCATGGTGTAGAAATAGTACTTGGCCAGCTCTCGGACCTTACCCCAGATAAGGCCATCCCGGTCCTTGACCAGCAGGTTCGACACTTCAGGCACGCGGCCGGGGTCGTTGTTGAATTGGGTGGTGCCGGCCTGGATAGCATCGGCGGTGCCCATGTAGCTAGCGGAGTCCTTGGACGAGTCGGTCATATTGATGCCGGTGAAGCCCCACTCCTCCCGCAGGACGGTGGTCATGGTGGCATAGTCGCTGGCGGTAGGCACACAGCCGATGCGGTTGTAGGCAGTCATGGTGCCCAGGCTGTGATCCTTCTGCAGGCCGCCCTCAAATCCCTTCAAGCACACCTCGCGGTAGGTCTGCTCGGTCATAAAGGTGGCCACGCCGTGGCGGTTGGTCTCCTGATCATTGCCGCAGAAGTGCTTGAACATTCCCGCCACGCCCTTCTCCGCCATCGCCTTGGTCTGGATCTCACCGCAGATGTAGCTGAGGATTGCATCTTCGGAGTAGTACTCGAAGTTACGACCGGAGTAGGGGGTACGGTGAATGTTCCCACCAGGGGCGTAGATCTGACGGAAGCCTATCCAGTAGCTCTCCTCACCGAGGTAGTAGCCCCGCAGCCGCAGCATCTCTTTGCTGAAGGTGGAGGCGCAGAGCATCTCCGCATTGAAAAGGGTGCCGCCCTGATGGCCGTCCGGACCGTCGCCGCCGGAATAGGCCGGGAAGTTCACCGCGGGGATGGCATCCATGCTCATCTTGTCGCCGGTAATCTGGGCCAGCTCGGTGGCGCTGAGCTGATCGATGAACTGCTCCCACTTGGGGTCGTCGAAGGGCACGTCCTTCATTTCGATGAAGGAGATGCCGTTATCCTGGTTGTAGTTATAGGTGGAGATATCGGGGGCATCCGCCGGCTTTTCGTACTGGAAGTTCTCCATCAGGTCCTGGATCTCCGGCGTGGCGGTCAGCGTAACCACCGTGTCGGGGAAGGTATTCCAGTCCGCGCGGGTCATATAGGTCACCGTGCCGGGGATGAAGTAGTTGATATCCCGGTCCTCAAACAGATTGGAGACCACCACGCCGGTATAGGGAGAGACGGCATAGGTGGTGTTGTCCAGACTGTCCAAGGTGTCTTTGCACGCCTTTGCCGTATCACCGTCCACCGGATTGCCTTCGGCGTCGAACATACCGGTCACGCCCCGGGCCGCCAGGACGTTGTTCAGGGCGTCATGAGCGTCGTCGCCGATGGCGAAGTAATAGTCGCCTGCGTCAAAGACGTAACAGCCGGTCTTGGTGCTGTCCGCGCCGTTGACCGCATTCTGGTCGTAGGTGGCAAAGATGTAATCGGAAAACTCCAGGGTCACTGTCTCGCTCTCACCTGCGGCCAGGTCGCCGGTCTTGGCGAAGTCCACCAGCTGGATAGCGCTCTTTTCGGCCTGTCCGGTCTCCCAGGGCAGCTGGACATAGAGCTGGACCACATCCTTGCTCACGCCGCTGTAAGTAGGCGATCCGTTGTTCGTGACCTTTACCTCCGCCGTGACGGTGTGAGAGGACTTATCCCAGTTCACACTCAGCAACTCCTGGGTAAAGTCGGCATAGGATATGCCTGCACCGAACGTAAAGACCATCTCGTCGGCATAGTCCCAGCTGCCGTTCTCGCTGGCATAGACACCCTTGGCGCCGGCGGCATTGTTGATCCCAAGCACCTGATCCTGATAGCGGGTCTCATAGTACTTATAGCCCACATAGATGCCCTCGGCGTACACCAGGTACTTGTTCTTATACAGGCCGGTCAGGTTGTCAAAGGTGAAGTCGCCAGCGTTCTGCATGGCGGCGGAGCTGAGAGAGTCGGTGGCGTAGGTGATCACGTTGCGGCCGGAGGGGTCGGCGTGGCCCAGAAGGGCCTGGGCCACGCCGGTCATGCCGTAGTTGCCCGGATAGCCAACCCACAGGCAGGCATCCACACCATAGTCGCCCAGCCAGCCCAGGTCCATGGCATAGCCGGAGTTAATCACCACGATAATCTTGTCGAAGGCACCGGAATCCCGGATCATGTTGAGCGTGTCAATCTCCTCCTGATGGAGGCTCAGCTCGGGCACGCCAACCGGGCCCTCCTGCCAGTCGCCCTGAAGGCCATGGTTCAGGTCGCCCTCTTCGCCTCCGAAACGGCTCATGACATAGATGGCCGCATCGCCGTAGCTGCTGAAGGAGCTTTCCGTTCCGGCATAGGCACTGGCCGGGATCTCGCCGATCAGGCCGGTCTTGGTCCGGTTGCCGCCGGCAGCCACGATGGCGTCGTAAACCGTCTGGTTGACCTGGGCGCCCTCCTCTTTCAACGCGTCAAAGAGGTTAATACCGGTATTGGGAGGACCGCCAGAGCCGCCGTGGTATACCGGAGTAGCCGCAGCGTAGCCGAACAGAGTCACGCTGGCGCCGGCGGCCAGGGGCAGGGCATTGTTTTCGTTGCGCAGCAGCACGCTGCCCTCGATCTGGCTCTGGATCAGATAGTCCTTCTGGTCCGCGCGCATCTCCTCCATAGTGGCGTAATCCGACTTGTAATAAGTAGTGTCTTCGGTGGCCTGAATGGTGGGCGGCGTGGTGCCCAGGAAGAGGTTGATGTCACCCTCGCGGGTGAAGGCCAGGCTCTGGCCAAACATGGTCAGGGAAAACACCAGTACCATGGTGGCGCAGAGACCCCGCCAGAGATTTTTCTTTTTCATGCCAAGCCTTCCTCCTCAATACCCAGGATTAACCCTGGACGAGGAAGCCAGGCGTGAAATCAAAGGACGCAGTCTTGGTGTTGAGCTGCACCGTAGTCTCAGGATAGGCAACGCTCTCCAGGTACTGCTCGGCAGTCCAGGGCGTGGCATTAGGATCGGCGACCGCGGCGCCTGTGCTGGGATCAATCTGAGCAGGAATCACGGCCTTGCCCATATCATCATTCCAGTTGTCGGTGTCCAGCCAGTAGATCTGATCGTAGCTGCTCACCACGCGGGTGGGGGTGGAGAGCGTCACGTCCAGCAGATCCTCGTCCAGGTCGTTGACCTGGGAGGTATAGGTGCCGTAGAACTTGGTGATGTAATTGGTACGCTCGTTGCCCTTGGCGTCGTTGGTGCTCTCGGCCAGCTCCAGGGCGGAGAAGCAGGCACTGGAGAGGATCAGGCAGTAGGTGTTATCATCCATCAGGGTGATCTCCTGCTGGTCAAAGGTGGTCAGGTAGTAGTTGTACTGGGGGCGCATGTTTGAATAGCCGAGCTGGGCCGGGCTGAGGTAAACGCCGGTGACCTTCCCTCCGCCGCTACCGCCGCCGTTGCCGCCGCAGGCGGCAAGACTCAGGACCATCAGGGCTGCAAGAGCCAGCGCCGTCAGTCTTTTGGCATACTTTTTCATAATTGGTATCCTCCTTTTCTTTTCCCGGGCATCCCGGTTTTCAGTTCACAATTTATTCATTCTCAACATAGTTTTCAATGGATACAGCACAACCTTCTTTTCATACCGCACAACCTTACCATTTCCATCTCCCCTTCCTTGACTTTCCTTGTCTATATTGCTATATTATCTAGGAGGAAACAGATAGGAAGGAGGAACAGCCATGCTCGGAATCGCCATCGTAGAAGACGACCGGGAGCAGGCCGCACTCTTGGAGACGCACATCAAGCGCTATGCCGCAGAGCACCAGCTCGTGGTGTCCGTATCTGTTTTCTATGACGCTGTGACCTTTTTGGAGAAATACACCCAGGGCTATCAGATGATCTTTATGGACATTAAAATGCCCATGCTGGACGGGATGGACGCCGCCCGGTTTCTCCGGGAGCGGGACCAAAAAGTCGTCCTGGTCTTTGTCACCACCATGCGACAGTACGCCATTCAGGGCTATGACGTGGATGCCGCCGACTTTATTGTCAAGCCGGTGAACTACCCGGAGTTTGCTTTGAAATTTACCCGCCTGCTGGGAAAAGTGGAACGGCCGGAGGCCGTCTCGCCGGACGTGTTCATCAAAACCGAGAACAGCTTTGTCCGGCTTGCCCCCAGCGATATTTTTTATGTGGAGGTCAAGGGTCATTACTGCGTGTACCACACTGCCAGTGGAGAGTACCGCCGTTATCAGGCCCTCAAAAACGCGGAGGCATCCCTCTCCTCCCGCTCTTTTGCCCGGTGCAACAATTTTCTTCTGGTCAATCTGGAGCACGTCTCCAGAATCGACGGAATGAGTGTGTTCGTGGAGGGGGAGGAACTGCAGATCAGCCACCCAAAGCGCAAGGCGTTTGTGGAAGCATTCAGTCAATTCATGGAGAGGTTGTAACATGACTGTTATCTTGTCCGTCCTCTCTACTGCGCTTGGCACATATACTTTTCAGTTCTTCAGTCTCCTCTTCACCTTTTTGCAGTGCGCCGTCTGTATCGTCTTTTTCACCCCTGGTCTGCCCCGGCGTGAGTTTTTTCTCCCCCGCGTCCTCATTGCCCTGCTGGAGGGGATGGCGCTGTGCTACCTGCTGTCCATTCTCTACACTGAGGTGGAGACCCTTTTGGTCCGGGTGCTGTGCTACCTCGCCGTCACGCTGCTCAATTTCGGTGCTCTGCTCTTCTGCTGGAAGGATGCACTCTCCGACCTGCTGCTGACCTTCTGCTGCGGCATGGCGACCTACCAGCTGACCGGCAAGCTCTACCCCCTCATCCAAAACCTGCTCGGCATCAACGACAAGGAGACCATCTCTTTTTTTCATGCCGGCTCAGGAGGGATGACGAACTGGGATTGGCTTTTGTTCTTCGTATTCCATCTGGGGATGTATCTTTTGCTCTCCTTTCTCTTCCGGCCTAAGAACCACCTCTCCCACGGCCGGTATGTCTCCTGGGGCGTGGGCGGGATATCGGTCTTTACCGTGCTCACGATCAATGTCCTCATCTGCGTCTCCCGGGTCTATGAGCAGGAGAGCTGGGTGCTCAACATCGTGGTCAAGGTGTTCTGCGTCGCGTTTGGCCTAGCTGTTCTCTTCATCTGCTCCGGCCTGCTCTCTCTGAGCGAAAAGGACCAGCAGCTGGAGGTGCTGCACCACCTGTGGAGGCAGGACAAGATCCAGTTTGAGTCCATTCGGGACAATATGGACGTCATCAATATGAAGTGCCACGACCTCAAGCACATTCTGGACAAAATCGAGGGCAAGCTCACCTCAGAGGAGATCAGCTCTCTGCGGGAGGCTATCCAGTTCTACGACGCCAATATCAAGACCGGCAATGAGGTTCTGGACGTGGTCCTGTGTGAGAAGGCCATGACCTGTCAAAAAAACGGCATCACCTTTTCCTGCCTGGCCGATGGCACAAAGCTGACCTTTCTCACCCCCGTCCAGACCTATACGCTCTTCGGAAACATCATTGACAATGCCATTGAGGCCGTCAAGCAGCTCTCCTCTCCTGAGGACAAGATTATTTCTCTCATCTGTCGAGAGACTTCCCAGGGGCTGGAAATTGAGGAATCAAACTATTTCAGCGGCGAGCTGCAGCTCGCCGGCGGCTTGCCCGTAACGGTCAAGGAGGACCGCTCCCACCATGGGCTTGGCACCAAGAGCATCCGGTACATCGCCGAACAGTATGGGGGCGCTCTGGATATTCACATTCTGGATAACATGTTTTTCCTCAAGGTGCGTTTTCCCTTTAACAGCCGCACCTCCTGCAGGTCAGAAAGAGCCGCCCGGCCATAGCCGGGCGGCTCTCTTTTTACCCTGCGGCTTCCAGCAGGGCCTCCTCAAATTTGGGCAGCCACCACTCCCGGTAGCCCGCCTTTGTCGGATGGATGCTGTCGGACATATAGAGGTCCCGCTCCTCGTCGGTCAGGTCGTTAAACGCCTCATCCCGATATAGGTCGATGATCCCCACGTCCCACTTGGCAGCAATCTGTTCCAGGGCGTCTACCATGGTCCCGTAGTTCTCATCCCCCATGGGAGGATTCGTGTAGAAATAAATGGGACAATCCCAGGTTTCCCGGGCTGTGGCGATGATGTACTCCATGGCTCCAAACGTGGTCGTCCGGTCAAATGCGGAGGCGTCGCGCACATCGTCCCCGGTCACCGTCCCGAAGTGGTCCGGAAAGCCCTTGTCATTGGTGGACAGCTGGCAGACAAAGGCGTCGACCTGCTCCGCCCGGTCCGGTGAGGCCAGATAAGCGTCCAGCCGCTCCACATAGCTCTCCCCGTTCACATCGGCCAGGGTCGTCCCGGACACCGCCTCCTTGATGCACACCGCGCCGTACTTCTTTGCTATGAAGTCGGACATGGATTCCCCTCCCGCGCTGGCCCCGACCGTGACCGAGGAACCCAGCCAGTAGATCGTCTTTCCCCGCAGGGCGCTGTCCGCCAGCTCTTCTGTGTTGGCGACGGAATATTCATCCCGGTTGCCGATGAGGGTGACGTTGATCTTCTGCTCCGCTGTCTTTCCGCCGTACACGAATTTGGCGTACAGGCTGGTGCGGGTCAGGGGATCGTCCACAATGATGCCCTCATAGGGGACGTCCTCCAGCACACTGCCATCGCGCAGCTGTGCCTGAATGACAACCCCTGTGGGGTCAAAGGTCTCTCCCTCTTCGTAGTCCAGCCTCTCCGGCGGCTGGACGATGCTCAGCTGCCAGACCTCCTTCTCCCCGTCGGCGGGCTGTGCATCGCCGGCGGCGGTGGGCTGGGCGTCCCGGGTTTCTCCGCAGGCGGCGAGCAGCAGCATCAGGCCCGCCAGCAGCGGCAGCATCCATTTCTTCATAAAGTTCGTTCTCCTTTCACCGGACCGTGATGACGTACTGTCCCGTCTGGGAGAAGGTCACCCGGTTCCCATCCACAGCGGCGTCTCCCCCGGTCACCGTAATGCTGCTGCCCATCTGCTCCGGGATAACCACAGTGCCCTCGGCGTCGATGGCCGTCACGGTGAGTACACGGGCCCCATCTGCGGTCTCCAGGCTGGCCTTCAGCTCTCCCTTGGGCGTCCAGACAGAACAGGTAAAGTGATCCAGGTCGCCGGAGGGGGCAATCTCATAGCGTTCAAAGCCGGCCTCTGTGGCACGGATGCCCGCCACATACTTGGACAGGATGTACAGCGGCGCGGCGGTCCAGCCGTGGTTGACCGTGCCCGTATCGTCGTTGAACTGCTCCCACAGGGTGTCATATTCGTCGTGGAGCATGGGGTCGTACCGCTCCAGCATCCGCTGAAGCGCCAGGTCGGTCCTGCCCATAATGCACAGTGCCTCAAGCACATACTTCTCCATGAACGGGCTGGCCTCATAGGTGCTCATGATAACCTGGGTTATGAGCTCGTAATCGCGCTCCTCCGCCAAGCCTGACAGCGCCAGCATGGCGTTGGCCCGCTCGTCGATATAACTGCTCTCTGGGCTCCGGAAACCCGCTTGCGTATAATAGGCATCGTGATAGGCCGCCTTCATGGCATCCATCCGCTCTGTCAGGAACTCCACGCCCTCCGTGATGCCCAGTTCCTCCGCCAGCTGGCGGGTGACATTCATGGCGTAGTAGTAAACTCCGGCCTGGAGCAGCTCCCGGTCGATGCACTCGCCCCAGTCGTCCCACGTCCAGGATCCGTCCCGGTAGACTGGCAGGCCGTCCTTCATCTCAAAGAGCTGAAGGTAGTTCAAAAACGCCTTGCAGTAAGCGGTCATGGTTTCCGTGTCTCCGGAGTGGAGCCAGTAGTGGTAGGCGCTGGTCATAAAGATCAGACTCTGGTTAGGAATCTCCTGGGGTTTGACGCTGGGCGCACGGCTGGGGATGGCCCCGCTTTGCGTGGTCCACGCCACGCAGGCCAGGATCGCCTTTTTGGTCAGGTCCAGCCCCGCCTGATCATAGCTGTAAAGGGCGGCGTCGATCTCATTGGACGCGTCTCCCATGTAGGGGCCCCGCTCCCGTTCCGGGCAGTCCATGTAGGTATCCCGCATGCAGATGGTGATGGTGTTGAGAGCCTCCTGCCACAGCTGGTCCAGGTCGTCGTTGGAAGAGGAGAAAGAGCCGGCCCACGTGCCGTTGAACCCACTCCTCCGGTAGCCCAGGCGGGTGAAGGTCACACCTGCCTCTGCCTCGATGATGAGCTTGCTGCCGCTGCGCCAGGGGTAGTTTTCATAGTACCGCTCCCCCTCAGCCGTGATATAGGTATCCTTAAAGTTCGCAAGTCCCTGCCGGTCTGTATAGGTGTCAGTGTAAAACGTCACCTTTTTCCCCGCCGGGGCCTCCAGGGCAAAGCAGGCGGTGAACTGGATGTTTCCCGGCAGGTCCAGCACCAGGATCGTGTCCTCGTCCAGGGTCTTGCCCACATAATCGGCGGCGTTGGCAAAGGCCTCTATCTCACCGAAGGCGGGAGGTGCGATCATAGCGGAGTACAGGCTACCGAAGGGCAGATCCCCGGCTTTTGAGATGAGAGATGCGTTCTCCCAGGTACTGTCGTCGTAGTCCGGCGCGTAGAACTCCCCCAAATCCTCCCGGGCATCAAAATAGACGTTCCGTTCCGCCAGCATGGAGGACTGAGTATAGTTGGGATAGTCCGCGCCGGCGGTAACCCTGTTTTTGTAAGCAGTATGCCTGGCTGCTTTCCAGGTCTGGTCGGTTGCGATGACTGTCCCGTCCACCTCCATCTCAAAGATTAGTCCCGCCTGAGGGTATTCGTCCCCTTCCTCGTCAGTGATGATAGGCACGATGGAGCCGTCTCCGGAGCGGCCGTTAAAGGCTACTAGCAGGGCGATGACATTCTCCCCTTGCCGGAGATTGGGAATCTCCACCGTGTCATAATAGCTGTCATAAGGAGTGGGTCCCCGCTTCACGGACCCATCCAAAACCACCATCTCCCCGTTGACCCAGAGCACATACTTGTCCACTGCGGAAATATAGGCAGTGGCAGACTCCACAGCTTTTTCCAGAGAAAAGGTCTTTCGGAAGGCCACATAGCTGTCCTCTGAACAGCCCTCAGTCCAGATCCACTGCGCTGTCCAGTCCGTCTTCTTATACTCATCAATGGCGTCCAGATACATCAGGTCAGAGCGGTCCGGCGTTCCCTGGTCGGGAGCGACCTCATTTGCCGCATCAGGGCTCGCTGCAGACGTCACATCGGCTCTCCCTCCGGTGCAACTCGCCAGCAGCGGGAGCAGAAGTACCCCGCACAGCAGCAGGCTGCATGTCCTAGTGAGCAGTTTGATATTCATTCTACCATCCCCTTGTATAAAAATAGCGCTCACTTCATCCCTTATAATTATAAGAATTCACAAAAATCTGGGAACCACATTCGCACAAGCTTGCCTCCAAACCGCATAACCTGCAGATAACCCACAAGTCCATCTCTTGTGCAGTTTACAAGCAGAATGTAATTATATTCCAATTGTATTTTTTCATTTGCCCGTTAATTGAATCAACTCAAAACTCGTATACAGTAATGGTACAAAACCGCGCTTGTACGGATTACCAGGAATTCACTTCCAAAATCTGTCTTCTGCTAACTGATACTTGATATACTCTGCAATCCGTTCCGCATTTTTCCCTGCCGTATCCACATAATAGCCCCGGCACCAAAATTCTCTGCTCCGGTATTTATACTTCAGTTCTCCACATTGTTCATACAGCATCGCACCGCTCTTCCCCTTCAGGTATCTCATAAATCCAGACACAGACACCTTCGGTAGAATCTCTGCCAGAATATGAACGTGGTTTTCTTTATACAAAAAGCCAGCGTCCGGCAGATCACTTTACCGGACGCTGGCCTTATTTTTTATGTATAGCCGTTATCTCTGGCCATAGTAGGCGTTGGGACCGTGTTTGCGGAGAAAATGCTTGTCCAGCATGGCCTGAGGCGCCACATGCGCAGAAGGGCACACCTGCCGGGTAAGGATGGCCATGCGGGCTACCTCCTCCAGTACCACGCTGTGATATACCGCCTGTGCCGGGTTGTTTCCCCAGGTAAAAGGACCGTGTCCGGCGCATATGACTCCGGGGACGTGGACAGGATTGATGTTCCGCTTCCGGAAGATCTCCACAATCACCCGGCCTGTGTTCCCCTCGTAGTCCCCGTCTATCTCTGTCTTGCTCAGGCATCGGGCGCAGGGGATGGAGCCATAAAAATAGTCGGCGTGGGTGGTGCCGTAACAGGGGATATCCTCCCCTGCCTGAGCCCAGGCCACTGCGTTGGGGCTGTGGGTGTGGACCACGCCGCCTAACGTGGGGAATTCTTTGTAGAGAATCAGGTGCGTAGCAGTATCACTGGAGGGGTTCAGGTCTCCCTCCACCCGGTTGCCGTCCAGGTCCACCACAACCAGATTTTCCGGCTTCAGAGCGTCATAATCCACGCCCGAGGGCTTGATGACCACCAGGCCCCGGTCCCGGTCAATTCCGGACACGTTGCCCCAGGTGTAGGTCACCAGGCCACGGCGGGGCAGCTCCAGATTAGCCGCCCATACGGCCTGTCGCAGTTCTTCCAGCATGCCGCTCACCGCCCTCTCAGCTTCCAGGCCAGGTCAGAGAGGAAGAGGTCGTGCTCCAGATTCTCCAGCGTGGTGTCCTCGGTGATGTGGACAAACTCAATGTCCATCATCCGTGCCCAGTCCCGCATCTGTTCGGCCGTCACATCGTAGCTGAGGACCGTATGGTGGGCGCCGCCTGCGGTGATCCAGCACTCCACGCCAGTGGTCAGGTCAGGGAGAGGCTGCCACATTACCCGGGCCACCGGCAGGTTGGGCATGGGAAAGATGGGCTTGACGCAGCGGATATCCTGGCAGATAAGGCGGAAACGGCCGCCCATGTCCACCAGACTGACTACAATTGCCTCTCCCTCATGGCCCTCAAACACCAGCCGCGCAGGAGCTTCCCGGTCGCCAATGCCCAGGGGATGGACCTCAATGCGGGGCCGTTTCGCCGCCACCGAGGGACATACCTCCAGCATGTGGGCCCCCAGGCTGTACTGGTTGCTCGGCTCCAGATGGTAGGTGTAGTCCTCCATAAAGGCGGTACCGCCGGTCTGTCCCTCGCTCATGGCCTTCAGAATGGCAGTCATGGCCGCCACCTTCCAGTCTCCCTCGCCGCCGTATCCGTAGCCCTGGGCCATCAGGTGCTGGGTGGCCAGGCCGGGCAGCTGGCGCATGCCGTACAGGTCCTGGAAGGTGTTGGCGAAGGCCTTACAGCCCTCATCGTCCAGCATGACCTTCATAGCCAGCTCCTCACGGGCCTGATAGCGGATTGTCTCCAGGTCATCGGGATTCAGGTCATAATTCTGCCGGTACTCCTCTACCAGCGCATCAATCTGTTCTTCTGTGATGGCCTCCATGGCCTCCACCAGCTGACCAACCGGCCAGGTGTTCACCTGCCAGCCCAGCTTGATCTGGGCCTCCACCTTGTCGCCCTCGGTGACGGCCACCTCACGCATGTTGTCGCCAAAGCGCATCACCTTCAGCGTGCGGGAGAAGGCCACGCCCACGGCAGCCCGCATCCAGTCCCCCAGGCGGCGCTGGACGGCCTCGTCCTGCCAGTAGCCGGCGATGACCTTCCGGGGCAGGCGGAGCCGGGCGCCCAGAAAGCCGTGCTCCCGGTCCCCATGGGCGGCCTGGTTCAGGTTCATGAAGTCCATGTCGATCTCTTCATTGGGAATATCCCGGTTGTACTGGGTCGCCAGGTGGCAGTAGGGCTTGCGCAGGTCGGCCAGCCCGTTGATCCACATCTTGGAGGGGCTGAAGGTGTGGCACCAGGCCACAATACCGGCACAGCGGGGATCGTGGTTGGCCTCCCGCACCAGGTCGGTGATCTCGCCGCAGGTCTTGGCTGTGACCTTATAGATCAGCGGGCAGGGCAGGCTGCCGGAGGCGTTGAGGGCTGCGGCCATCTCGGCTGCCCGGGCGGCAACTGTCTCCAGCACCTCCTCGCCGTAGAGGAACTGACTTCCCACCACGAACCAGAATTCATAATCATGCATGCTCATGGCAATTGACTCCTTTTATAATGCGTTTACAGCGGTCCGTTCCACCGTCAGTGCGGCACAGTACCCGTCCAGGAAGGCGGCGAAGCCTGCCCGATCCTTGGGGTTAGGCGACAGGCAGCTTTCGCGGACATTGGAGAACACCCGCCGGGACAGATAGTCCGTCAGGGACTCACCGGGTGCTCTGTTTACCGCATAGGCGGCCAGCAGCGCCATGCCCCAGGGACCTCCCTCCCCCGCCGTGTCCATCACCGCCACCGGTACGTCCAGCGCGGATGCCATCAGACGCTGGGCCACGCCCTCCACCTTGAAGAGGCCTCCGTGGCCGGTAAGCCGGTCCAGGGCCACCTGCTCCGGGCCGGTGAGAATGTCCATGCCCAGCTTCAGGGTGGCCATGGCGGCGTACAGGTGGGCACGCATCAGGTTGGCCAGGGTCAGGCGGCTGTCCGGGCGGCGCACCAGCAGGGGGCGTCCGCCAGACAGGCCGGTCACCGGCTCACCGGAATAGTAGTTGCAGGCGATCAGGCCGCCGCAGTCCGGTTCTCCCTCCAGCGCTTTGCGGTAGAGCAGGGTATAGAGCGCCGTGGTGTCCAGCCCAGCACCGGCGGCCGCCGCCGCCTCACCCATCACATGGACCCAGGCGTCCAGATCGGGCGTGCAGGTGTTGCAGTGAACCATGGCTGCCGGGGCGCCCGCCGGAGTGGCTACCATATCAATTTCCGGGTATACCCTGGACAGGGGCCGCTCCAGCACCGCCATGGCAAATACCGAGGTGCCTGCGGACACATTGCCCGTCCTGGGGGCCACACTGTTGGTCGCCACCATGCCGGTCCCCGCGTCCCCCTCGGGAGGGCAGCAGGGGATGCCGGGCTCTAGGGTGCCGGTCGGATCCAGCAGCTTGGCACCGATGGCGGTCAGGCTGCCTGCGGATGCACCTGCCGGGAGCACCTTGGGCAGTACCTGCCGCAGTGTGAAGCTGTGGCCGTGGGCACGGAGCAGGCCGTCAAACCGGTCCAGCATGTCCTGGTGGTAATCCCCTGTTGCCGGGTCGATGGGGAACATGCCGGAGGCGTCCCCCACCCCCAGGACCTTCTCTCCGGTGAGCTGCCAGTGGACATATCCCGCCAGGGTGGTGAGAAAGTCCAGCTGTCCCACATGGGACTCGCCGTTGAGCACCGTCTGGTACAGGTGGGCGGCACTCCACCGCTGGGGGATGTTGAAGCCCAGACAGTCGGTCAGCTCCTCCGCCGCCTGGGCGGTGTTGGTATTGCGCCAAGTACGGAAGGCTGCCAGCTGGCGGCCCTCTCTGTCAAAGGGCAGGTATCCGTGCATCATGGCGGATACGCCCAGTGCCCCCGGGCGGCTCAGCGGGACGCCGTACCGTTCTTTGACCTGGGCGGCCATCTCAGCGTAGGCCGTTTGGATGCCCCGCCATACGTCGTCCAGATGGTAGGTCCACAGTCCATCCTCCAGCCGGCTCTCCCAGCTGTACGCGCCCGACGCCAGCGGGGCGTGGTCCGGGCCGATGAGAATCGCTTTGATACGGGTGGAACCCAATTCAATGCCGAGGGCCGTTCTGCCGTCGAGTACGGTCTGAGCAGTTGTCTCCTGTTCCATAGAAAATGGCTCCTTTGTGCTGACCACTGCCGGTCAGCTCTGGGATTTGCTTTCGGGAAAAATGATTTTCATAATGGGGAAGAATACCCAGAAGGCAATGCAGCACTGGAGGAAGGCGGCCACCAGGCCGCCGGGGCCCTCACCGATGGTGCTGTAAAGCCAGGGCTGATATACGCCGTACAGGGCATTTGCTCCCACGGTAATGACGCAGAAGGCCAGGAAGTACCACATAGCCTGCCAGGCCACGTTGCCGTCGGACTTGAAGGTGACCTTCCGCTGCATGAAGAAGCTCACCACCTGGGAGAGAATCAGAGGGATAAAGGTGGCCAGGAAGTAGGCCAGGCCGCCGTGTGCCAGATAGTCGCCGGTGATACCGTTAAGTGTTGTGTGTACCAGAGTATTCACCGGCCCGGCAGTGAAGTTGAATACATAGTAGGGGTTCAGGCCGGTGATTGTCTCACCCGCCACCGTCACCGTGGTGACAGCCGCCGGGTCCCCGATGGGCCCGAACAGGTGCAGATTCACGTCCACCAGCCCTGTGGCTCCAAAGACGGGCTGGAGCACCGGAATGAGCACCACCTGCACCAGAGTGGCCAGGTTGCCCACCAGGAAATAAGTAATAAACTGGGCAATTTGGGGATGGCTCCGCCACAGCTCCACCAGCTTGCGGATGGGGCCGGACTGGCCCAGCCTTTTTACGCTTCCGCTCACCTGGCGCCCTCCTCTCGGCAGGAAATATGGACCTGGGCGCTGCCGTAGGGACTCTCGGCCCGGAGCACAAGCTCCCCGGGGCCCTTGGGTTTGACAATGGCCAGCGCCTGGCCGTAGTAAGTATCGGTGGTGTCGGTGAGGTAGCCCCGCTCGTTGTAGGGGCAGGCGCTGCCCAGAGCCAGTAGCCTTCCGCCCTCCACCGCCACCCGGATATCTCCACGGGCCAGCGGCTTGAGCAGGCCGTTTTCATCGGTGTAGCGCAGCCGGACATAGCACAGTCCTTCAGCGGATACCCGGGGCTCCTCCGGCTCTGCGGCAAGGCGGGTCTCCTCTCCGGCGCTGGACAGGCTGGTGCGCCCCAGCTCAGCTCCGTCGGCGCCGTAGACCACGGCGGTCAGCTCACCCGGCTGCCAGGTAACCCGAAAGACCGCCCTGCTGTCCCGGTCCGGTTTTTTCTCCCCCATGGGCCTGCCGTTAAGGAAAAGGGCAACTTTAGCGCCTCGCGCGTACACCTCTACCCTGGTTTCTTTTCCTTCGCAGCCGTTCCAGGCCCAGCTCTCATAGGTATTGCTCATCCGCCAGGCGGAGGGAGAGTGGGGCTCAAAGGCGTGATCGGCGGGGACCACGCCGATACGGATGGGGCACAGCTCAAAAGCCACCTGAGTATAGGCGGTCTGGCCGGTGGAGGCACCGGTCAGGTCCAGCACGCCCGCGCTGGCGGTAATCCAGCCAGGCCCGTGGTCAAAGTCAGGGGCGTAGTCCCGGTACTCCATGGCCCCCAGGCCCACCTCGCCCAGATAGTCCATGCCGGTCCAGACAAAGTCGCCGATAAGGGCGGGGTGCTTCTTGGCCAGATCCCAGAACCGTGCCGCATCCGCGCAGAAGGTCTCGCTGCCCAGGATGACCCGGTCGGGGTACTTCTTCAGGTCTCGCACATAGCGCTTTTCTCCGTAGTTATATCCGGCCACGTCCAGCTTGGCAAAGGCGTCCCTGGTTTTCACGTCGCTGCCATGGAGGGTAGCGCCGAATTTCATGAACTCAGAGCCAAACAGTCCTGCCAGGTTGTTGAAGAACTCGCTGCCCACCGCCTTCTTTTTGGCCGGTGCGCCCTTGCGCCGCTCCGCCTTGGCCGCCTCCTGCTCCGCCTTTTTGTCGCTGTACACCCCAAAGCCCATGGAGCTGAGGAAGTTGAAGAAGATGTTGATGCCGCAGGTCACGGGGCGGTTGTCCAGCTGGTGCAGGCACTCCGTCATCTGCCCGGTCAGCTCAATGCCCCGCTTCTGGGCGGTCTCGGACACCTCGTTGCCGATGGAGTACATTACAACGCTGGGGTGATTGAAGTCCTTGTCCACCAGGGCGGACAGGTCCTCCCTCCAGCGCTCGGGCATGTACTGGGCGTAGTCATACCGGGTCTTGTGGATATACCACATGTCGGTGTACTCGTCCAACACCAGCATGCCCAGCGTGTCGCAGGCGTCCAGCAAAGCCTTGGAGCAGGGGTTATGGGCGGAACGGATGGCGTTATAGCCCGCCTGCTTCAGCAGCCGCACCTTCCTCATTTCGGCGTCTGGAAGCGTAATCGCCCCCAGAATACCGTTGTCGTGGTGGATGCAGGCACCACGGAGGATGACCCGCTCGCCGTTGATGCAAAAGCCGTTTTTGCTGTCGCAGGTGATGGTGCGAATGCCAAAGGACTCCTCCCGCACATCCTCTCCGAAAACTACACGGCAGGTGTAGCACTTGGGGGTGTCCGGACTCCACAACTCCGCGCCAGGGAGAGGGATGTCCACTGTACCGCCGGGCTGGCACTTGCATGCTGCCTGAGCCAGCTCCCGGTCTCCGTCCAGAATAGAGACCTGAGCTGTGCCGGGGCAGATCAGGGAGAGAGCTACGCGGACGGAGGGGCGAACGTGGTGCAGGGTTTGAATCTTCAGGCCGTTAAGCGCGATGTGCTCTTTGGGCAGAACGTGGAGCCACACCGGGCGGTAGATACCCGCGCCGGAGTACCAGCGGGAGTTGGGCTGGTCGGCGTTGCGGGAGATGACCCGGATATGATTCTCACTGTCTGTTCGAAGCAGGCCGTCCAGAGCCACGAAAAAGCCGGTGTAGCCTCCGGGCTGAAAGGCGGCCTTGCTGTCGTTGACAAAGACCTCCGCATCCCGGTATACGCCCTCAAACTCCAGAAACATGGCCCGGTCCGCCCACTCCGCCGGGACGTTGAAGGCCTTCTGGTAGACGTAGTCATAGCCCTCAAACCAGCCAGTGTTGGTCCCGCCGGCGGACTGCGCCGTCCGCGGCTCGGAGAGCATGGCGTCGTGGGGGAGCGTGACAGCGATGGACTTGTCTTCCTCGCCCATGCGGGATACAAACCAGTCGGAGTTAAATGGTAATTTGGGCATCTGTTCACCTTCTTTGGAAAAGCTGGCCAGACTGCTTATCTAGCCATTTCTTCCTTATTTTTTAAGTTCTCCTGTTAAAATTACTTTATCAAAGCACATTAAGTAGCACAACACAAATTTATCCCAATATAACACTTTTTTATTTTTTAAACATACAAATATATATTAGTTCTATTTTTTACATACAAGTAAAAAATAGAACTAATATATTTAAAAAATATTAAAAAATTGAAATAATTAAACTATAAAATGCAAATTGATAATTTCATTTTGAGTGCTATAATAAAGAAGTTGTATTCTTTTATATAGCCAACCCCTGAAATATTACATTTGAGGAGAAACTTATGGCCTATAAATACCTTCTGCTGGCAGCTCAACTTCAGGAGAAAATCTCTAACGGAACTTTTTTGAATAAGTTACCCACCGAGCAGGAGCTAACACAGCTCTACTCAGTCAGTCGTCAGACGGTACGGCAGGCACTGGATAAGCTGGTGGAATTAGGTATTATCGAGAAGCGGCAGGGTTCTGGGTCCTGGATACTCAAACAGGCACAGATCAGAGGAAGTGATAGAATTGCCATTGTGACCTCCTACGTCAACGACTATATATTTCCCACCGTCCTGCAGGACATCCAAGCGGTAATCAGTCAAAAAAACTACTCCACGCTCCTCTTTTCCACTCAGAATAAAGTGTCGCTTGAACGAGATATCCTTCAGGGACTGCTCCACCAACCAGTAGGTGGGCTGATCGTGGAGGGCTCTAAAACCGCTCTTCCTAACCCTAATTTGGACCTATATGAAAAGATGGATCTGGCCGGCATCCCGGTAGTCTTCATCCACGGAAGCTATAAAGCACTACCGGGGTCTGTGTGTGTATCTGACGACAACTTTGGTGGTGGGTATCAACTGGCACGTCACCTCATCACCCGCGGTCACACAAAAATTGCCGGCATCTTTAAGAGTGACGACATTCAGGGACACCAGCGGTACTTAGGCTATTTGGCAGCCATGCGGGATGCCGGGCTGCCTATCCCGGACGATCGGGTCCTGTGGTACACCACAGAGGAGCGCCACTACCTGCTAGACTACGGCCATAACGACTTGCTCAACCACTTTATCCAGTTCTATCTTAAGGACTGTACCGCGGTCATCTGCTATAACGACGAGATCGCAGATCGGATTATCCGTATGCTTCTGGGCAGTGGCCACAGGGTCCCCGCAGATACTGCAGTAGTCAGTTTTGACAACAGCTATTACAGTGACCTATGCCCAGTGCGCATTACCTCCCTAGCCCATGAAGCCCACCGGTTGGGCAGCATAGCTGCTGAGCTGCTGTTGGAGCGGATGGCAGGTCGGCAGGTTGAGTCCCAGTCAATTACTTGGCGTCTGATCCAGAAAGAAAGCAGCTGAATAATTATGTACGAGTTTCCCATCGAGGGTGCGGACCTGGGCGACTCCCACTCTTACAAGCATACCAGATAGCAGGTTGTAAATAATATTCTGGGATGGGAGCACTTTTGGCCTTATTCGCAATTACTACAAGCCTTGTTTCATCGTTCCGATATTAGAATAATTAAACATCATATTTCGTTTGTTTTTTAGATTTAAAAACATATCCATAACTTTTACCGAGACAAGTCGTTGACAAATCTGTGCAAATATGCTACTCTGTTTCCATAAAAGTCTCTCTTAGGTGAACGCCCGCCAGCTGGTGGGTAACCCACCACGTCTCTCTCTTCCCTTACCCTGGGGAGCGTCTCTCTAATGGAATCCATATGACTGTCATGCTTGCTGCACGGAAGTCATAGGGTTTACCACTAAACCACATAGGTTAAGTCGATCTGCAATCGGCTCAATTTTAGAGTATTTTGACGGCATCATTGCCATCAAAATACTCTTTTTTCATTCAGAGGCCAGGAAGCACCCTAGGCCTATGCTCTATCATTCTCTATACCGCAGCCAGCGGCAGCAGAGAGCCTGTATTCTCTATCACGCACTATGATTCTCGACCTACTCGCTCACCCATCCGCCTTGGGTGCTCGATACCCTGCAGCCAGCAGGGGGGCGCAGCACTCGTCACACCAGCCGCGCCTTTCGCATAGGTACGGCATGGGTCAAAATCAGGAGGTACCCCTTGTCCAAAAAAGGAATGGATAAAAAAGTGGTCGAGACCCCATATACTGATATTTATGTCACAGTCAGAACAACTCGCTCTGCAGACGGGAGCACATGCCGTATTGCCGCAATCGCCTCTGATTGCAGAGGCAAAGGATTGCCCGGTGCCAAACAGCGGGTCCAAAAGCTGAATTCAGCTTCCGAGCGTCAGGACATAGAGCGTGCCACAGCATTTGTCATTGCACGGGCATTAGATGCATATATCCAGGCGTATCCCCAACAACAGGCCCCCGCTCTTTCAGAGAATATTGCGGCAGATACGCTTCTAAGCCTGTATCAGCAATTCCACGAAGCCGGGTATCCGGTTCATCCAGATTGGCGCCCAGGCACAAATCATTCCGCCAAATTGGCCTTTAAGCGCACTATACCTCACATCTGTGCTGCCCTAGCTGATGGATGTGATCCCCAAAATCTTGCCGTTGCCATACATGACCGTGTACGAGACGATGTACAGAGCAATGCCAACGCCAGAGATAGGTCCAGCATAGATAAAACCGTACGAAAAAATATGTTGTGGTGCGATGCGGTGCTAAACGCAATGCGGCTTGCGTATCCCGGACGGCCGGAATTGGAGATTCGGCTGAATGTTCCGGACGGCCATGGATTGTCGGTTCTGAGAGAGCAAGCCAAGGCATTACCGCAGAATGTTAGGGAGGCTCTGGCCGAGTACCTGACTGACTGCTGCAGGCTGTACGATGCCAGGCTGGCGCTGACCTCTCCCGACTGCGCCAATCCGGAAGAACTCAGGCATCAGATTCAGACGCTGGAGAAGGTTATATCCGACGAAAACCCCCGCTATGTCCTGGTGATGCTGATGATGTATGGTGCCGGTCTGCGCACCTCTGAGGCTGCCGCTGTCACGGGTGACAGTCTGCGCCCCCTGGACTGTGCAGGCCATCACACCACCTCTTTGGTTCTTGTTCAGTGTCAGGCACGGGATGGCAAACGATGCAAAATTTTAAAGAGCGAGAACGCTTACCGCACGACTGTTCTGTCCCACTGGGGGCACGTGATGGTTCAGAGCGTACTGCGCTATCTGGCAGTCTTTGATTCTGAGTGGCCCCAGCAAGTGACGGATCCAAAGGGGGCATCCGCATGGATCTTGCAGCGGCTCCGGGTACTTGGTGTCTCCGATTGCTGCCTGAGCAATACAGCCGCATCGCTTATGGCTGCCGGAGAACATGGGCTCTTGGCCAGCGAAGATTTGTCCGCATATATTCTGCGCCGGGATTGCGCCACCCGCTGGGCTTTTCGCTGCGGACTTTCTCTGGACACCATCGACATTTTGCTCGGACACGCAAGGTACGGCCGCAAGAGCGGGTGCGTGGAGTACCGCGACACCAGATGGCTGACAGAAATTGCGTATGCGATTGAGCGGTATGTGCATGTGCCTGAGTACAGCGCAGCACCCAAGTATATGCCCTATCTGCTGTCTTGCGGGACGATTGATATCCAAACGCCATACCCCACTTACTGTTATCGCAATACGGGTAGTCAGCCTGTGCAGATCAGCATTGCAATTACTGCACAAGAACCCGGAGAGGCAATCACACTCTGCTGTTCTGGTGCAGTAGTCCACGCCATCCATGCGCAGGATGTGGCAGATGCACCGGACAAGCGTATGGAACGTACAATTTTTACGACTGGAGATAATCACGATGGATCATAAGATAGATGACGGCTGGCATAATCCCTTAACCACCATCGCCGTAAACACAGAAATGCGCAAAGAGGACGGTTTGCTGCGGTTATATTATAGCGGCTGGTTCTGGTATAATGGCATCTGCTTTCATTTCTATATCTGTCAGCGGCTTCCGCCGCTCCCCGGTAACATCCGGGCTACCATGGTAACCATCACATCCGAGGAACTTGTAGCGGGCCAGTGGCCAACCGCAGACCTTGGGTGCCGTGGAGAACTCTCAATCATAGATCCGCAAAGCGGATTTACGCTCAAACTGACAGGCTCTGCAAAAAGAGCACGTATTAAAAAATCCAAACAGCTTTCAGCAAAGCGATGCGGACTAAGCGCTGAAGAGGTCGAAACAGAAGTGGATGTTACGGTGCGTAAAAATATCCGTACAGCAACATCCAATCTTGAGGTTATCAAGGATGCCATTGAAAAAGCCGCGAAACGAGCTTACGCCGAACACGAAGGACTGCTGGCCCGCAAGCTTGGAAACATGACTGCACCGGATACAATCACTCCGGCGCAAACATACAATCTTTATCACACGCAGTTTTTTGATCATCAGTATCTCTATAAAGAGAAGCCGTCACCTGAAACGTTTGCGTCATATCGGAGTGCACTCAAGTCACTTTGTTATGAGCTCCCCGTCATTCCAATGAAAGATATCCGCAGATCTCATATAGAGCAGCTGTTTCAGAAAAAGAACACATGTGATTTTCACAAAGGGCTTCTCCGCTCTTTTTGGGACTTTTGCAGGAACAATGGCTACTGTACTGGCGAGGACCCATTTTCAAAACCTACCGGGAAGAAAAAGCGCAATGCAGAAACGCTGGCTCAAAATTCGGTCACGCCAGAGTCCCTGTCCCTGGAAGACTGCAACAGAGTATATAAACGGTGCATGGAACAGGTGACGGATAGCGGACTTCCCTGCGCCGTAGCGCTCTCCTTGTTTGGCGGCTTCTCCTTTGATAAAATTGGGACCAAAACATGGGGCGACATCATGTTCAACCCCAGTGATCAGGATGATGTGCGGGTACAGGATCGCAACGATACGGCTGCAGGCGCAACCCACGACCGGACTCGCCCTCTGTTGATCCACGGCGCCCGTATCCTCACGAGCCGCTATCACCACCTTCTCACAACGCACACGCCGAATCAACTTGCCGATATGCCGGTTGTGGTACAAAAGAATACAAAGCTTCGTCCTACGGCAACGCAATTGACACAATATTGCAATACAATTTTGTATCAGAGTGGGATCGCCGTGGGAGAATATTCCGCAATCACAGAAGGCCGTGAAGCAGTGTCCAAGAGACTGTTTCGGAACACCTATGCTCATTTGATTGATTATGAGTGCGGCTTGCAGAAGGAATTTGGTACCCGCGAATATCTCCACGGAACGTCTCTGACCGCCAACACTTCTGCCGACCACTATATTGGCTATTCCAGCGAGGATGGTCAGCGGGCTATGGTGGAACTTCTGCATCGGGTCGGTCCCAATGAAGAAATTCCGGAAAGCGGCGTCCATAAGCTCCATAGTGGTGGCGGTTCTGGCTATATATGCCGGCCTGCTGCAACCGCACGTCTAGTGGTGCTCACCGCCACGGTAGAGATTCCACCGGGGGGAATCCTGGAACTCTCCGCCCCTCACGGAGTAAGTGGGAGTTTGGCTTGCACTTACGTATCCCCGTCGCAGAAGCGCCGTAAACGGCGAAAAAACGAGGAGTCTTCCCTACCCTCCCCTCCTGACTCCAGCGAAGGCCAGGAAGTGCCGTCTGCCGTGGGCAGCAAGCGCCAGAAAAAGCAGCAGTGCAGGAACTGTACAGAGCCTGAAGCCAGCATACCTCCTGTCCCCGGTTCAGCAGAACTTCCACACGAGGAACTGTCAGAAGAGAATACCCAGCTCTGTTTGTTCTGAAGCAAAGAAATACGGTCCACTCTTATATCATAACGGGGACAGAACATAACAGATTTCTCCTTCCTGCGGCCGATTTTGGGAAAAATAAAAGCAGGAAACCATCTCTGATTTCCTGCTCGGTTGCACCCGCCGGTGGCCGGTTGATGTTTCGTTAATCAAAATAGAATAATTCTTCAAACTTCTTATCAAGGGCAATGCACAAAATGAGTGCAAGTTTGGCTGTCGGGTTAAATTGCCCTGTTTCAATCGAACTGATGGTGTTGCGGGAGACACCTACCATTTCCGCCAATGCTGCCTGCGATAATTTTTTCTCAACACGGGCTTCTTTAAGACGATTTTTAAGTATCAATTCATTGTCCATAGAGTTTAAGCCCCCAGTATGCCCGTTAAGTACTGCATTTCTTTCTAGCCATTGTTCCAACAACACTCCCTATCGGCATTCCAAGAAATAGAACCGGCACTCCGCAAAGGAGCAGCTGCACATAATCCGGGAAATTATACCACCCGTTGCCCGAGCCCAGGAAATGTGTATCCGGAAGGCGGATGACGCTGAAGGCTGCCAATAGGAGCAGTATCTCCGTTATCAGAAGCAAGCATGAGAGAACCCATTTGCTCTGGTGCCTCTTGCACTTATAGACAACAAAAGCTTGAATGCCAGCAAAAATAACAGGAACACCAAGGAAGAGAATAATCCCCACAAATAAATCTTCCATTGCGGTTCCGGGCTCTACTCCGAACATACTGCAGGCAACCTCAATTAAAGACAAAACCGTCATAAAGCCGGCGGCAATCGATAAAAGCAAAGACACCTTACTCTTTTTGAATCTCCATTCAATAAATGTTTCTCCTGCAAGGTATCCCAGAAACATTGCGCGCACTCCATAGTCAATTTTGTTCTCAGTGATCATCGCAAGGAGTGCAATGACAATGAACACGAAACAGAACATTACTTGACCAATCAATCTCCCATGGTTTTTCATCTGTTTCGTTCCCTCATCTATGCCAAGCATGCCTTCGCGTTGTGCCTTTAGCAAAATATCTTCTTTTTTCATAAAACTCATCTCCTTACTCACGGTTGCCAAGTTTACTTTGCGTTATTATCATAGCGTTGCCAAGTGTTCTTGTCAATAAGATTTCAAAACCTTCTGTGCAAACTTACTGCCTTGGAACAGCTTACAGCGCAAATATTCCCGAGAGGTCAGAGCGGTATTCCTTGCAGGCCGCAAGGTGTGCCTGAAGGACGTTGTGGGTTATTGCAGAGACGAAAACAGCGCCTGCGATTCATCGCAGACGCTGTCAAAATAAACTGCTATCAGGTATTAACACTGGGTGTTACTCAGCCGCCGGTTACAATCTGCGGCTCCATCAAATCTTCCATCCTGCAGTTCAGCGACCTGGCCAGTCTGCTCAAGGTGGATGCCTGTGCCTTGTTGATGTCGTTTTGTCTCTGCTCATACAGCTGGATCATCCGCAGCGCAACACCGGAGACTTCCGCAAGCTGCTTTTGGGAAAAGCCGTTTGCTCTGCGGATGCGCTTCAGATTCGTCTCTCCGTCACCGAGGCTTTTCTGAATCACCTTGTCTGCTGCCTCTGCAAACTTACTGATGTCCGCTTCGTGCAGCAGATACATGGAACAGACTTCGCTCACAGTCAGTCCGTGGGAGACGATCTCGCGAAACGGCATCCCACTCTCCCACTGATAGTAGGCGAGGCTCCACCCTGCCCAGTACTCTGGCGACTTCTCACCGTATGCACTTGCGTCCACATCGGGTATTTGGCCGGTGGTCCGGCGAAACACCTCAAGGGCGAGCTCCACGCCGGACATACCGCCCACAAACTTCGGGTTGCCACGCTCAAACTGTTCTGCTACTCCGGAAGAGAGAAACTGCGTGAAAAACAAATCCCCGTCACACCCACAGTCATGGACTGCGTAGTCCAGCATCTCTCCCATGACGCGCATGGCGTCATTCAGGTACATTTCCTCGTAGGCGGGCGTCATCGTTCTTCCACTCCTCTCTGAGAATGTCGATCATGTATACTGCATCCAGTACCAGGGCCGTTTTGCTCTCCGCACGAAAGGCTGCGCGTGTCTTACTGTCCCTGATTGCTTTCCTGGGGTAGTAAATGGTGCGCTCCGCTGGGATGCTCTCTTCAAAGTGCAAGTGTGAAAATGCCTGCTCCGATTTCAGGACCACCTGTTCTCCCAGCTTTCCAAGAGACATGGCCCGCTCAAGTTGTGCCAGAGAGATGGTATTGTTCAGAAATGCGGAGGCAAAGGAGAAGTAGGAATCGTCGGCACGATAGCCGATGATGACATCGTAGTTCTCATAAGGAGGCAGGAAGTTGCTGGCCAGATACTCCTTACCCTGGGCGGCAACGTCGATGCTTAGGTTGAATTTGCGGTTCACGAGAAGGATGGCGATCCAGTTCAGGATGTTGTAATTCCTATCCGTGAGATTCAAAATGGAGAGGCCGTCGGTCCGGAAAGAATACCGATTGGCAAAACCGTCCTGCCCCATGGAACAGGCCCACTCTTTTGCCAGTTCCAAAGTCTCAGTGCAGTAGAAACCAAGGCCGTAGTCATTAAACGGATTTCCCTTTCCAAACTCAGGCCGTTCAATGATGAAAGATGAGCCGTGGTACAGCGGCATCGTCTTGTCCATGCCGGTTCCCTCCTCACAGGAGTATCGTCAAAGCGATATTTTTCTATTCAACATCAGTATATCGCTGAAACGATACTTTTTCAATCGCAGAGAGTCAACACGGCTCGCGCTCACAAAATGCTAGTAGAACGCTCATACTTTTCCGAAAAATCTGCTTTGACGGAAAACATCCCAAAAGCTTTATCAAAATCTTCATCCGAATGGTCTTCTGATACGCCCATTGATAAAAGTATAGTAGCGAAGGAAGGGGATGCAGTCCGAACCTGCAGCCCCCTCCTTCATTCAATATGGGCCAGAGCATGAAACCGGCACAGCAATTGCGCGCTCGGTTCAACAGATATTCAACACGAAGAACGCGAAGAAAATAATGCACAGATTTATTTGCTCTCAGGCAAAGAAAAAAATCCTGAAATCTTGCGATTTCAGGACTTTTTTGGTGGAGATAAGCGGGATCGAACCGCTGACCTCTTGAATGCCATTCAAGCGCTCTCCCAGCTGAGCTATACCCCCACGACACAATATTCAGTTTTACATGGTGGAGATAAGCGGGATCGAACCGCTGACCTCTTGAATGCCATTCAAGCGCTCTCCCAGCTGAGCTATACCCCCATGGATTCACTTGTCGTCCGCGCTTGTCCCGTGCGGAACGAATGTTATAATACCAGAGATATCTGAAGATGTCAAGCATAAATTTCAGAAATATAAAAAAATTCTTTTTCACCCTTCCCCCGGCCCTGCAATTGATTTTTCCGGCGGCCTGACTTATAATGAATACCTTGGCGGAAGCCACCGCTTCCCCCGCATCCGGGGGAATATTTTACTTCTATCTGCGCCGCACGGCGCGGCGGAACGGGGGATTTACATGAGATTTCACACCGCGGTCTTTGACCTGGACGGCACCCTGCTGGACACCCTCCAGGACTTGGCCGACAGCACCAATTACGCCCTCGCAGTCAACGGCCTGCCCGGCCGGACCCTGGACGAGGTCCGCCGCTTTGTGGGCAACGGAGTGGGCAGGCTCATCGCCCGTGCTGTGCCCGAGGGCACCCCGGAGGCGCTGACCGCCAAATGTCTCAGCGATTTCCGGGCCCACTACTTCCTCAACATGGAGAACAAGACCGCCCCCTACCCCGGCATCATGGAGATGCTGGACCGGCTGGGAAAGGCGGGCTTCCATCTGGCCATTGTCTCCAACAAGTTCGACAGCGCCGTCAAAGGCCTGTGCCAGACCTATTTCGGGGACCTGATTCCGGTGGCCATCGGCGAGTCTGAGGGCGTGGAGCGCAAGCCCGCCCCTGACACCGTATTCAAGGCGCTGAAGGAGCTGGGGGCCTCCGCTAAGGGGGCCGTGTACATCGGCGACTCCGACGTGGACATCGCCACCGCCCGCAACGCGGGTCTGCCCTGCATCTCGGTGAGCTGGGGCTTCCGGGATGAGGACTTTCTCCTCGCCCACGGTGCCACGGAGATTGTGGCCGACCCCGACGGGCTTTACGCTGCCCTCACCGCTGAGTCCTGAACCAAGAAAAACAAAACGCGCGGAACCGACAGAGCATGCCGGTTCCGCGCGTTTTGTTCATTATCCCCGCAGCAGGCGGGACAGGGCGCCGGTGTGCAGCTCCACCGCCTTGTGGGGGCACAGCTCGTGGCAGCAGTAGCAGCGGATGCACTTGCCGGTGTCAATCCGTGCCCGGCGGTTTTTGACCGTGATAGCCTTCACCGGACAGGAGGCGGCACAGATGCCGCAGCCCACACAGGCCTCCCGCACCCGGGGCGTGGCAGACAGGGCACGCCGTGTCAGGTCCACGAAGGGATTGAGCACCGCCGGAAGCCCCACCATGTTCCCCTTGGGCGCGGGCGGCAGCTTGTATCCGGGCACCGGCAGCTCGGCTTTGTCCAGGCCGATAAGCTCCACCTGGTCCAGGTCCACCGGCCCAAGACCCCGCTGCTCCGCCGCCAGCAGCAGCGGATTGTTGGCCTTGCTCAGGCCCATGATGGCCCCAGCTACCACGTCCAGGGCCAGGGGGTTCTCCGACGCCAGCAGCAGCCCCACGGGTCTGGGGGTACCGGATGCGCCCGGTCCCTCCCCCTCCATGGCCACCACCGCGTCCATCACCGACAGCCGGGGCGCCGCCAGCGCGCACAGGTCCAGCAGCATGTGGGCGAACTGCTCCTTGCTCTGGAACCGGGTGTGGCACCCAGCCTTGGCCAGGCCGGGAATCAGACCAAATGTGTTCTTCACCGCGCCGGTCATCATCATGAACATATGGGTTTTCAGCTTGCACAGATTGAGGATGCCGTCGGCCTGGAAGGGCGCGGACAGCACCTCAAAGGAGCGCACCAGCTCCCCCTGGGGGAAAGAGCGCTGCTCCCGGCTCATGTCGTAGTTGAGGACTGCACCGGACTGCCGGGCGGCCTCCGCCATGCCGGTGACGTTGTAGAGCTTCTCCAGGGCGGCGGGGCTGTTCTGCCAGTGGCCGCCGCCTGGGCTGTCCAGAATGACCGCCTTTGCCCCCGCTTTCGCCGTCTGGGTCGCCACCGCTGCCACCACCGACGGGTGGGTGGTCACCGCCCGGTCGGGGGCAATGGACTCCAGCAGGTTGGCCTTCAGGGCCAGGGTCTCCCCTTCTCTCGCAAAGCGGCCCATGCCGCCCATCATGTCCAGCAGCAGCCCCAGCTTCTCGTCCGCCTGGGCGTAGTCGGTGCAGCGCACCGCGTACACTTTATTGTCCATGGAATTCATCTCCGCTCAGTATCCGTTTACCAGCGCGTCCAGCACCTGGGCCGCCACAGAGCCCGCCACGTCCGCGCCGCTGCCGCCGTTCTCCACCAGCACTACAAAGGCGTAGGGGGTATCCTCGCCCCGCAGGAAGCCGGTGAACCAGGCGTTGGGGGCCTTGCCGCCGCCCACCTCCGCCGTGCCCGACTTGGCGCAGATGTCCATGTTGGGGAAGCGGGAAGCGCCGTAGGTCTCAGTCACGTTGCGGGCCATCATGTCGGCCAGAATCTCCGCCGTGTCCGTCTCGATGAGGCGGCCTGTACTGTGCTTGAAGTAGGGCATGCTCCAGCCCAGGCTGTTCTCCGTGCGGAGCACCAGCTGGGGCACCGCCGCCTTGCCGCCGTTGGCCACGGCTCCCATGTAGACCATCAGGGCGCAGGGGTTCACCGCGTCGCTGTACTGGCCCACGCCGGCCCAGCCCTGGTCGTTGACAGTGGCGCTGGTCAGGTCAAAGCGGCCCTTGGCGGTGGAGATGCCGCTGACCTCATAGCTGGAGGTCAACCCCGCCTTTTCGGCGTAGGAGGTCATCACCTCCGGCCCCAGCTCCACGGCCAGCTGGGCGAACACGCCGTTGCAGGAGGAGGCCAGAGCGCCATAGATATCCATGTCCCCGTGGGCGGAGGGACAGGTGACGGTGCCCTCCCCCACCTGGGCGGAGCCGGTACAGGTCCAGGTGCGGTCAAAGAGGTCGGGGATGTTCTCGATGGCGGCGGCCAGGGTGACCGTCTTGAACACCGAGCCGGGCACAAAGGTGCCCGAGAGGAAGCGGTTGATATACACGCCGTCGTACTGCTCATCCCCCTCTTGAATGTCAGGCGGATTGGCCGGGTCAAAGGTGGGGGTGGAGACCATGCAGAGGATTTCGCCGGTCTTGTAGTTGTACACCCCCACCGCCCCCTTCCGTCCGCCCAGGGCGTTGTAGGCGATGTAGTTGTACCGGGCGTCCAGGGTCAGGTACAGGTCGTTGCCCGTGCCCTGGAGGCTGTACGCGCCGGTGAGCAGGTTGTAGCCGGACAGCTGGTCGGCAAAGGCCACCAGGGCGCCGGTGCCGATTTTGCCCGAGGCGTCCCCCACGGCGTGGAGGGTGGCCTTGCGGACGGTCTCGCCGTCGTAATAGCACCGGTTGCCGTTCTCGTCGGCCCAGGAGAGCACGTCCCCGTCCCGGTCCAGCACCCGGCCCACCGAGAGCTGTCCGGCGCTGTTGTAGAGGTGGCGGTTGGCGGCCAGAGAGACCCACTTGCCGCCGTAGAGCACGTAGCGCACGACATAGAAGCACAGGCCCAGCACCAGAGCGGCGGCCAGAATCAGGCACACGCCCGCCCGTTTTTCAATCCGTTTCACGCCTCCTCATCTCCTTCCTCCCAGTCGGGTTCTTCCTCCGGTCTGACAGGTGCCGCCAGCCGCTTTCCCTGCTTTTTGGAGGGCAGACGGATGGCAAAGCTGGCGTTCTGCCGGGTGTCGGTGGCCTTGAGGAAGGCCAGCAGGCCCCAGGAGCCCATCATGGCCGAGCCGCCCACCGACACAAAGGGGAAGGTGACGCCGGTGAGGGGCAGGATGTCCACCGCGCCAAACACGTTCAGGCAGGTCTGGACCACCATCAGCCCGGCAGCGCCGCAGGCGGCGATGGTGTAGAAGCTGGAGCGTCCCGCCCGGCAGGACCGGACGGCGAACACGGCCAGGGTGACGATGGCCGCCACCGAGAGGGCGGCGATGATGAGGCCCCACTCCTCGCAGAGCATGCCGAAGACCAGGTCGGTCTCAGCGGCGCTGACCCGCTGGAGCCAGCCCTCACCCGCGCCCACGCCCACCAGACCACCGGATGCGGCTGCGGACATGGTGCGGGTCTGCTGGAAGCCGCCGGAGGAGGCGTACTCCCAGGCGTGACCCCAGGTGGCGAAGCGGCGGAGGATGTAGGGCTTCAGGGTGACCACCACGGCGGCGGCGCCCACGCCGGCGGCGGTGATAAGGCCCAGGGTGGCCCAGTCGCCGGAGCGGAGGTAGGCGATGACCAGGAAGGCGGCGAAGAAGATGGCCGCGGTGCCGAAGTCGCTCATGATGGCCAGACAGCCCATACAGGCGCCGGTGAGGACGATGAACAGCCCCAGGTTCCGCTTGCGGAAGAGCCGGTCCAGGGTGGCGGCTCCGGCGAAGATATAGCAGATTTTCGTAATCTCAGAGGGCTGGAAGGACATGCCGCCCAGCACAATCCAGTTTTTCGCGCCGTTGAGGCCGGTGCCCAGCACCAGGGTAGCCCCCAGCAGACAGATGGCGGCGGCGGCCATGAGCCAGCGGATTTTCTTCACCCGCTCCAGGTCCCGCATAAAGACCCCCAGCACCACAAAGAGGGCCAGGCCCAGCAGGATGGCGGCGAACTGTTTGAACAGTCCGCCCGGATTCTTGGAGGCTGTGACCGCCAGGGAGAGGGTGCACAGGAAAAATGCGATGGTCTCCATCTCAAAGCCCACCCGGCCCGTGGCCCGCATGAACATGAAGTAGGCCCACATGACGGCGGTCAGGCACAGGTAGGTGGTGGGGATGGCCACAGAAGCCCCCTCCCCTTCGGCCACAATGAGCTGCACGGCGGTGAGCACCTGGAAGACGGTGAGCAGCACCAGTCCCAGCCAGGGGGACACGGGCCGCTGGGCCTTCCGGGCCTTGCGGCGGGCCTCCAGCTCCTCCTGGGACACGGCCAGCAGGACGGTCTCCACGCCGCCCAGGGACAGCACGTCGCCGTACTCCACAGGGGCCTGACCGTTCACCTCTCTGCCGTTGACGGCCACGCCGCCCTTGGAGTCCAGGTCGTACACCGTCCAGCTGTCGTCCTCCGCCCGGATGAGGGCGGCGTGCTGCCGGGACACGGTGGGGTACCCCAGCACCACATCGGACGCTCCGGCACGGCCCAGGATGTTCTCCCAGTGGGTCAGGGGCTCGCTGGCCCCGTTGGGCAGGGTGAGATAGGCCCACACCTCGGGCACATGGGGCACCGTCAGCAGGGACCGGATGGTACGGATGAGAATCAGCAGGGCCAGCACGGGAAACACAAAGCGCACAATGGCAGTATACCATGCCCCCAGCTCCGGATTGGCGGCCAGCAGTTCGGTCAGCTGGTCCAGCAGAGCCTGGGGAAAATTTGCTGCGTTCACAGGCGGAACCTCCTCCTTTCCTGGTCAGCGGTTCATGAAAGATAGCCCGGAGCGGTTGTCCCGCTCCGTTCCGATTATTATAGCACAAATCCCAAAGAACGCAAATTGAGGGATGACGAAAGAAAACGCCCGGAAGCGATTGCTTCCGGGCGTTTGGGGTTATGCGAAGAAGGCGTGGGCGCCGATGGTGGCCACATAGGGCCGGTTGCGGGAAGCCCAGCTGTTGGGAGCGGTGTAGGGGTTGACGAAGTAGAGGCTGGCCCCCACCGTGTTGGCGCCGTCCAGGCAGAGCTTGGCGGCAATCACGCTCTCGGCGTTGGGCTCCCGGTAGATGGAGCCGTTGGACACCGGGGTGAACTGGTTGCGCTGGAACACCACCTCATACACCGTATTGGGGAAGAGGGGGCTGTTGACCCGGTTGAGCACCACATTGCCCACCGCAATCTTGCCCGCCAGGGGCTGATTGCCGCTCTCGGCGTAGATGATGTGGGACAGCCAGTAGAGACTGTCGGCGTTGTAGTACTGGTCGCCGGAGAGGATGGGACCGGTGCCCGACTGGATGGCCACAGAGCCGGTCTCCTTCTCCCACACCACGGAGGCGCCCAGCGCCTGGGCCAGGGTGCGGATGGGAACCATGATGTTGCCGTCCTGCAGAAGGGGGCCGCCCTCAAAGTAGAGGTAACGGCCGTTGGCCACCAGATAGGGGGCTCCAATCTGGATGGTCAGCTCCAGGCCCTGGGCACGGACCACAGCACGGTCATTCTCCCAGGTTGCCACGGCGTCGGGATACATCGCCTTGACGACGGGCCAGTAACAGACATAGGTGGTACGGTTCACCACCATAGGGGCCACTTCCATCTGAAGGGCAGTGCCATCCAACGTAAAGCTGGGTGTCTCCGTGGCTGCAGCCTGGCTGGCAAGGGTCAGTACCAGCGCCAGACACATGGCTGCGGAAAGCAATCGCGTCTTCATGATAACATGTACTCCTGTTTTCTGTTTTGTTCTTTTTTGTAACCGTATTGTAACCGCTTCTCTCGCGAATTGCAAGAGAAAGTTTTGTCGCAGGCTCGTTTCGACCACTTTTCGTGCAGTTTGACGGTTACAAATGGTTACGATAAAAAGTGCGTTCATCTGGTATTTTACCCATTTATTCTCACTTTATTCTATAAAAAGGAAATGAATCGTTTTTGACCCATCTGTCACGCCTGTCATCGGACTCTGCAAGAGCGCCTATGGACAGGGACAGAGGGCGTTCAATCCCTTGTCCCCCAAGGCTTTTCACTATTTCCAGTTTTCTCCTCTTCCCTCCCCTACCCCGCCCGCTGAACCCCCATTTTTTCCTCTCTTCCGTCCTCTTGTTTTTCCATAAATATCTATATTTTGTATTTATCTTGTATAGTTTCCTGTTTAAAACTGGGAGTTAGTTCCACCTTACCAGCTTCCAAAAATTTTAAATCAGAAATTGAAAAAAATTTCTCGTTTTCACGCAAAAACAAGCGGCCCGACGGAATTTCCGTCGGGCCGCAGGGGTACAAAATTCGTCTTTTGTCCTGTTTTTCTTCAGCGGTAGAACCAGTGGGCGCCGATGCGCATGACAAAGGTCTTGTTCTCCATGATCCAGTGGTTGTTGGTGAGGGCGGGCGCCAGGAAATACAGGCTCTCACCCGCCACGTCGGCACCGTCCAGTACCAGTCGGGCGGCCAGAACGCTCTCCTCCGTGGTGGTCTGGTACACGGTGCCATTGCTGACCGGCTCAAACTGCCCGCCCCAGCGGTCGTCAAAGATGACGCCGTAGATGGTGGCCGGGAAATCTTTGTGCTCCGCCCGGTTGAGCACCACGTTGCCCACCGCGATTTTGCCCATCAGCGGCTCTCCCCTGCTCTCGGCGGAGATGATGCGGGAGAGCCAGTAGAGTTCGTCTTCCTTATAATATAAGGAGGCGTCCTCGATGGCCCCGGTGCCCGAGGTGAGGATTACCGTGCGGCTTCCGCCGTCCCAGTCCACCTGGGCGTCCATGGCCTTGGCCAGCACCCGCACCGGCACCAGCACCCGGCCATATACCGCCTGCACGCCGTCGGCTATGTACAGCGCCCGTCCGTTGGCCTCCAGATAGATGGCCCCGGGAGAGGCGGTCAGCTCCAGGTCGCCCCCCGCCCGTACCACAGCCTGACCCTCCCAGGTCACAACGGCGTCCTCCCGCAGAGCCTCCGCCGCCGCCCGAAGGGGCACGTAGGTGGTGCTGTTGATGACAACCGGGTCAATGTCGCTCTCCAGCGGCACGCCGTCCACCATCACGCTGACTGCCCCCGCTGGGGCGGCGGTCAGAAGCAGACACAGGAGTAAGGTTACAATTTTTCGCATTCTGTTCACTTCCTTTTGCTGAATGATACCAAAATTGTAACGGATTTTACCCTTATGGCACAAGGCACAAGTTCTGGAAACAGACCGCAAACGGCGGGAGGCCAACGCCTCCCGCCGTCAGCCAGTCGAAAAA
>NZ_AAXG02000035.1 GCF_000169255.2 Pseudoflavonifractor capillosus ATCC 29799 | reverse complement strand
GGAATCAATCATGGCAACCTTATCCTGCTGGCAGATTTTTATGGGGTGTCCCTCGATTATCTCTTTTGCCGGACAGAGAACCGGGCGGAGATCAACACGCCATTAAGGGAGCTGCATTTGAGTGATGAGATGGTAGCACTTCTGAAAAGCGGTCGGATTAACAACCGTCTGCTCTGCGAACTTGCCACCCATAAGGACTTTATCAAGTTTCTTGCGGACATTGAGATTTATGTGGATGGGATTGCCACCATGCAGATTCAAAACCTCAACGCCCTTGTCGATACCGTCCGGCATGAAATCATTGAACGGTATCGCCCCGGCGAAGATGACCCGCATTTGAAGGTGCTGCAAGCTGCCCATATCAGTGATGATGAATATTTCAGTCACATGGTACGGGATGACCTCAATCTCATTATCCGGGATATTCGGGAAGCTCACAAAAAGGACAGTGAAAGTGCACCCCAGACCACCGTTGCCGATGAACTGAAAGAAAATCTGGAAGCGGTCGAAAATTTCAAGGGCAGCCGGGATGAAAAGCTCGTTGTACTTTACTGCAAACAGCTTGGTATCAACTATAAAAATCTGTCAGACGAAGAATTTCGCTGGCTAATTCGGATTCTCAAAAAGTCAAAGAAAATGGGAACGCCTATCAGCCAGAGGAAAAAACGATAAAGAAAAACCGCTGTTGCATGGTTGGGATGCCTTCCATGTAGCAGCGGTTCTTACTGTGGTTATTATTTCATTCGTTTTCTTAATATCCGGCGATAATTTGTTTCTCCCTTTGGTGCGTCCTGTATAATTTCCAACACACCATCTTCAAGCATTTTATCAATGCGATTGGAAATCCATACATCACTAATTCCAAGTTGATATTTTCCTAAAACATTACCTATGACAATAGCCATTTTGAATTGTTCTGGCTGTTCCGCAATTTCACGAAGAATGAAACTATCATATATATCTTCTGAAACGCTTTGCAATTTACCATTTAACATTGCACGCAAAGGTGCATTTTCATTTTGAAGTTGATTCCATTTCATAGCGCAAGCTGAAAGAAATACAGGCTCAGCTTTCTCTTGTAGAGTTATATAATTTCCCCATTCGCTAGGAGACACCTCACCCCATGATATTTTAGATGTCATAGTATTTTCTTTTCCATATTCCCATGTAGGTAATTTAACCAAATAAATTGTTGTCTGACAGTTTAATGGTCGAAGTGT
>NZ_AAXG02000036.1 GCF_000169255.2 Pseudoflavonifractor capillosus ATCC 29799 | reverse complement strand
CAAGCAGCAAAACGATTTGGATTTTAGATGGTTTATCGGCGTGATGTCGCTTGAAAAAGAGGAGCTGCTCAAATCGAAGGAAAACCAGGTCAAGATAAAAATCAAGGGTTATGGGCTACTGGGTATCGACAGCGAACTCGATGACCTCGTGATTGAAAATGTTGAAAGCATCTCCGTTAAAGGCAAGGTCATATGCTCCGATAGAATCAAGAATCATTTTAAGATACGGTGAAAGACCTTTGGGAGCTAAAAGGCGCTTTCTATCCCTAGGTCTGGCGACCATATATCGTGCGCTCGGCAAGGCTTCCTCTCTGACAGCAGAAAGTCGCCGTTTGAGAGGCTGGCGCTTCACTTCGTCAAGCTGATTGCACGCGCCTTCGTCGCAAGAGGCTTCTGGTTCAGGCTACAGGCAAAAAAGAAAGGTCCGTACTCCTTATGGAATATGGACCAAGGTCCGAGTGACTGGATTCGAACCAGTAGGAGAGCCGGCGTTCCGCCTGCCCTCCCGGCAGCGGCGGATTATACGCACCTTCGGCGCCAAGAGGCCACTGGTTCAGGCTACAGGTAAAAAAGAAAGGTCCGTACTCCTTGCGGAATACGGACCTTGTCTTTTGTTGCCGAAAAAGATACAGCCTGGAAAGCCTTGCGGCTCAATGGATTTAGGGTTTTGCGCAACTTGTATTTTTGTTTTTCTGCGCTTTTTTCAAGCCATTTCCGAACCCCCATATTGACATACTGACAAAGCCGTGTGTAAACAGATGTGAAAAAAGGGCCGTGCGTCAGCACAGCCCTTTGTCTTACTTCAGTCTTATGATCTGCTCATATAGCATGGCATATCTTTTCTCGATCACCATATTGCTGTGATAGTGGCCGAAGAACCAGTACTGGAAGGTACATTTTTGACGCACTTCGTCGAAGAACTCGGTCAGTGCGTCTTTTTTGAACATTCCTCCGCTGAACACATCCTGTATGCTGGAGGGGCAGCAGTGGCTGATGATGTAATCCACATTCCAGTGGACACGCGCCAGATTTGCTCTGGCTTCCAGATATTCCGCTTTGCTGGGCAGTTCCTCGGCCCACCAGGAACGACGGTTCACACGAAACAGCGCACCGCACTGTTCGAGTTGCTGGAACTTTTCCTCGAAGTCAGGATCGTCCGGTTCCAGGATGCCGTCCTGGATATCATGGGAGGAAGCGCCGCCCATGGTAAAAAACTTCCTGCCATTGAGCTCATATACCTGACCTCGCATGAGGTGCAGAACGGAGGGACGTATCCTCTGGATCTGTCCACCATGCCATTCTTCTTTGGGGTAGTCTTTGTAAGCGTCATAGTTTTCGTGGTTCCCAAGCACAAATGCAGTAGTGTATGGCCGGTCCTCCAGCCAGTCCAGTCCTGCATCATCCCGTGGGTCACCGTGCCAGATTCCACCAAAATCTCCACAGACCAGAACCAAATCTTCCTTGGTCATGTGTTCCTGCTCGTAGAAGATGTCCGGGCGGAAGCGGCGGAAATCTCCGTGTGTATCCCCTGTAATAAATATTTCCATAAGTAGTTGCTCCTTGTTTCCATTTTAGCACATGGCCTGCTCGATCTCTACATCACTGTATCGGAATTTGATTCGAATTGTTTCCGCGTCGACTACGGTGATCCGCTCAACCAGCTGCCGAACAATCCCGTCATCATACTGTTGGAAGCCACTGAGGTGTTCCTCCAGGTAAGCTGTTAACTCTGCCATACGTGAGTCCTCGCTGATCCTGTTGGCCGCTTCCGTCTTTACTGCATCGATCCGCGCCTGCAGGTGCTGCTTTTCTTCCAGCAGGGTCTTGAGCTGCTCCGTTATCGTTAGGTCATCCATATTGGCCAGAGCCTGATCCAACAGTGTATTCTGCCGTGCGGTCAGTACTTCCAGTTCGTGTTCCAAGTCCAACAGGTCGTCGCCATCTCCTCCTGGGACACATACCATTCGGAGCGTTTCTGCAAGTTCTTCCTGCAGGCCATTGCTTGCTTCGACTACCCGGTTGAGCGTCGTGAGAATAGCGGCATGCAGTTTGTACTCCTCTACGGAAGGCGACTCATGGCAGTATTTTTTCCCAAACTCCAGCCGGGAGACGCACCGCCAGACGATCCGTTTGACGCCGTTCCTGGCCCAGGTACACCGCTTATAGGGGGAACCACACTCCCCACAGACCAGCCGCTCACTGAGCGCATACTTGGCGGAATACTTGCCCTGTTCTGTTTTTCCGCTTTTCTGCAGAATCTTTCGCTTGCTGGTCCGCCGTGCCATCTCCTCCTGTACCCGCTGGTAGATGTCCCGCGGGATGATAGCAGGGTGGTTGTCCTTGATGTAATACTGCGGCAACTCGCCGGTATTTTTCTTGACCTTCTTGCTGATGCAGTCTGTGGTGAAGGTCTTTTGCAGCAGGGCGTCCCCTACATACTTTTCGTTGGTGAGGATGTTATGCACGATCTGATGGGACCATGCCTTGACACCCTTTGCGGTGGCGATCCCATCTTGGGTAAGTTCTCTCTGGATCTGGCCCTCACTGCAGCCCTCCAGGTACCGGCGGTAGATTCGCCGCACCACCTCGGCCTCCTCCGGTACGATCTCCGGCTTACCGTCCGCTCCTCTTTGGTAGCCCAGCATGGATCTGTAGTGGAAGTTGACCTTTCCCTCTTTCATTGCCATACGGATGCCCAGCTGGATATTGGAGCTGAGGGATTCGCTCTCGGCCTGGGCAAAGCCGCTGAACAGGGTGATGAGGAACTCGCTGGACTCTGTCAGCGTATTGATATTTTCCTTTTCGAAGATGACCCCGATCCCCCTGGCCTTCAGCATCCGCACCGTCTCCAGGCAGTCTACGGTGTTCCGGGCAAAACGGGAGAGAGACTTTGTGAGGATGAGGTCGATCCCGCCCCGCTTGCAGGCGGTGATCATCCGGTTGAATTCTTTTCGCTTCTTCATGCTGGTCCCGGTGATCCCCTCGTCCGCGAAGATCCCGGCCAGTTCCCAATCCGGGGACTCCTCAATTTTCTGGGTGTAGTAGGCTTTCTGGGCGGTGTAGCTGTTGATCTGTTCCTCGCTGTCGGTGCTGACCCGGCAGTAAGCCGCCACCCGCTGCCTGCCATGGAGTCTCGTCTTGTTGCCTGCTACATTGGACCGTGATGCCGGAATACGGTGGACGGTGCGTTCCAGTGATGATTGTTCCATTTTGCTGTCCTTTCTGTTCCTAATCAAAAGTGTACGGTGATTGCGTTATCTGTTCCGATTATGATATGGGAGACCATTCGTTCGAAGCGCTCCCAGTCGATTTGGTCGGGCTGCGTTTGGCTTACAGCCGTATCCACACCATCATCACAGCAGGCATACCGGGCAGCTGCCCCTTGCAGGATGTGGGAGAGAGCCTCCTTACCGTCTCCTGGCTGTTCTAACGCCCGGTTAATGGCGTTGGCCAGGCGAACAGCCTCCGCAGAGGGCGCGTATGGCTTACATACGGGCGTTTCATGTGCCGCAAGCTGCCGTGCCGTCTGCGCAAGCAGTTCCTCCTTCCCGACAACAAATGCGTTTCTGCAGGCAGAACATTTCAGATGGACGTTTCCGGTATGCCCGATTGGCCCTCCGGTTCGAAGCAGGCGAGTCTGACAGCATCCGCTTCGCAGCTTTGCCCATAAGCCATCCGATTTCATCCGGCGCGGAAGCTTCCCACTAGCCTTTTCCGCAATCTTATTCTGCACTTGCTGGAAGGTATCTTGGTCAATGATGGATGGGTATCCATTTTCCCCGGCATAACGAGGATTCTCCAGCATTCGCTTGATTTTATGCTTGTTCCACAGTGGCGATTCCTGAGAGAAAGGGATGTTGTCCGCATTCATTCGGTCTGCCAGTGCCTGATAGGATAACCCGGCCAGATAGGTGGTAAATACATTTTGAACCGTGAGGCGTTCCTCCTCCTGGATGACCAGATCGCCGTGTGCGATCTGGTAGCCATACAATATTTTCCGATTTGTCATCGCCTACGCCTCCAGTGTTTCTTGGAATTCAAAGCCGCCATATAGTTGAAAGCGGATGGTGCCCTGAGTATCTACAACCATTCGTTCCACCAGCTTGGTAAACAGGGCTTCGTCAAAGCTGGACAGAGTCTCCGGACCATTTCGGATGGTATCGATCGTTAGGCGAAGTGCATCCACCTGTTCATCAATATCCTCATTGCAAAGTAGCTTTCGCCTCTCCCGGCGCAGTTCTGTCAGCTTGGCGTTGAGTTCCGCCTGCTTTGTGGATAAGGCAGCCTTGTCCAGGAGACCTGCCGTGTGCAGCTTGGTGAGGTGGTAACTCTGCTCGGATGCCGCGGCGATGGCTGTGTTGACCGCCAGCATGGCCGGGTTGCCGCGATGCAGGGCATCTGACAAGGCCTCCATTTGCTTCAGCACAGGTGCCAGCACAATGCCGTCATGGGTTCTCAGCTTGTGGTACATCCGAAGGAATGCCGTATGGATGCTGCCCTCCCTGATCCTTCCATTGGGACAGTCGGCAGCCTTTCTGTCATGCCTGCGGCATACCCAGGTAACATATCCAGCTTTCGAAATTCTCCGCAGGTATAGCGTCCCACACTGTCCACAGATGATCTTCCGAGCAAGCGGAGTGTGATCATGTGGAATCGACTGTCGCTCTGCCCGCCGTTTCAGCAGTTCCTGAACTTTTTGAAAGTCCTCATAGCTGATGATGGCAGGGTGGGTATGTTCTACATAATATTGGTCCGCTTCGCCATGGTTGTCTTTCCTGCGATATGGAAATGTGTTGGTTGTGTAGGTTTTCTGACAGAGGGCATCCCCAATGTATTTCTCATTTGTTAAGATCTTTCGAATGGTCTGCTGATGCCATTTTTGTCCACCATGAAGGGGGGCAGGCCCATTCTCACTTAACTCCCGGGCGATCCACTCGGAGCTATATCCTTTTAGATAGGCTGCAAAGATCCACTTTACGATCTCTGCATGGTCCTCTACGATTGCGAGATTCTTACCATCAACGATTTGGTATCCAAATGGTGCGGAGCAGGTAATAAACTCTCCACGCTCCATGCGGCGCTGATAGCTCATACGTTGGTTTTTGGAGATGGAGATGGATTCCTCCTGGGCCAGAGAAGCGGAAACGCTCACCATCAGTTCTGAGGTGAGCGTTCCAGTGTCGATATTCTCTTTTTCAAATTTGACGGTCACACCCAGCGCGGAAAGTTCCCGCAGGGTGGCGAGACAGTCGCGGGTATTTCGGGCAAATCGGGAGATGGACTTGACCACGATCTTATCGATCTTGCCCTTCCGGCAGTCTGCCATCAGGCGGTTGAAGTCATCCCGCTTATCCATCCGAGTACCGGTCAGGCCCTCATCTGCGTAGATGTCCACCAAATCCCAGCCATCGTGGGCGTTGATCGCCTGCGTATAGGCCCGGATCTGGGCGGCGTAGGAATGGAGCTGGTCCGCAGAGTCGGAGCTGACCCGGCAATAGGCTGCTACCCGCAGGGTGTCTGGTCTCGCTGCCTTGGGTGGGATTACTTGTACTTCAGCCATTTCTCATTCGCCTCCTTCCATCTTTTTTGGCAACGAAACCATACCATACCCCTGCGGGAATAGCCAGCACTATTCCCAAACAGTTCCGGGCCGGTATCGTTCTGCGGACAGCCGTTTGGCTCTGGCCAGTTCTTCTTTGGTCAGCAGGCCGTCAGCGGCCATCCGTTCCCACAGACCCACCGATAACAGGTAGCGCAGTTCGTTTCGAATCTCCATCACGCAGCCTCCTCAAAGTAGCTCTCATCCTTTACTCGCTGGATAAACCGTTCTACCGCATAGATACTGCTGGTGATAGGCATTTCCGGCAGAGCGGATTGAACATCCTGGAAGTAACGGCTGCCCCTGGCGGCTCGTTCATCCAAAATGGCGATGGCACAGGTGTCAGTCTCCAAACGGATGGCTCGTCCGAACCCTTGCTTGAGTCTGATCTGCATCTCCGGCACAGCCACGGCCCGGATGAACGTGCGGAGATCAGGATATGCCTCTCTCTTTTTTTCTTGCAAGGCGTCCGGATATTGGAACGGTAGTCGGGGGATGACCAGCAAAGAGACACAGTCTCCGGGAAAGTCAAAGCCCTCCCAGGCAGCACCGGTGGCAAACAGGACACTTCCAGGTGCCGCCTTGAACTGGGCCATAGTGTGCGGGGCGTTCCGTCCCATGGTAAACAGTGGAAACGGAAGGGGCTGTTGCTTCAAACGATCCTTCACAGCGGACATGCCTGCATAAGAAGTAAACAGTACCAACGCATGGCCGTGAACCGCGATCAGCAGTGTGCGGATCTCTTCAGCCAGCTTGTCAAAGTAGTCTACTTCGTGCTGCTTGGGCGGCATGGCAGGAAAATACAGCAGGCAGTTTTTCCGGTAATCAAAGGGAGAGGGCGAAACAGATTCCTCCACCCGAGAGTTGCCGGTGAGGCCAGCCTCCTCTTTGAAACGACAAAAGTCCTTGCCTATGGCCAATGTTCCGGAAGTAAGGAGGACAGGCTGGGGCTGTGACCAGAGTGTTGCTTGGAGCTGGGCGGTCAGGTCGGAGATGGAGGCGCACAGCAATGTGCCGCCATCGTCATCCGCCGCAGTGTAGAATACCAGGTCAGAGCGTTCCTCCAAAAACAGATGGACTGCGGAGGATATCCGATCCAATTCCTTTCTGGCAGTTGGTGTCAGTACCCCGCTGAGCTGCCTCTGGATGGTAGCCAGGGTTCGGGCTGGTCCTATCATGTGTCGGACATAGTCCGAAAAAGGGCGGTTACCATCAGGGGGCAGAGACATGAGCTTCAGAAGCGCCGATGCCATATCAGCCAGGGATTCCGATGCCAGCAGATATCGTTCCGCCCGTAGGGTGCGAATCAGCGTGCGGATGTCCTTGGCTGCCAGGGTAATGCCAAACATCTGACGGGCAGTCTCAGGCAGCTTGTGTGCTTCATCAATAATCAAAGCGCCGACGTCCGGCAGGATGGGGCGGTGACCGCTGCCACGATGGATGGCATCTGCCAGCAGCAGATTGTGGTTGCAGATCTGAAACAGATAGCGGTCAGAGTTGCAGGCTTCCATATAGCAGAGGTACCGGCAGCTATCCCTGCGGCAATCACAAATCGTGGGGACACATACACGATTTCGGTCATACTGACTGAGATGGGGGGCTTGGTCTGCGTCCAAATGATCCCGCAGGGAGAGGAGGGCCTGTGCGGCCAGCGGATTTTTTCGTTCCAGGTCTACCTGCCGCAGGCGGCGCATCAGACGCTCATCACAGACATAGTGACTTTTTCCTTTTCGAATGACCGCCCGGATGGGGGCCTGGATCAGCTTGTCCTCCAGAAGAACAGAGGAGAGGAACGGGATGTATTCCTCCCTTACCGCCGTTTGCAGGGCGATGCTGGAGGTGGAAATGAGGATGGGCTGGAAAGGGATGTTCTCCCGGCTCAACGCACGAGAAAAAGAAACACCAGCCACCAGATAGGCATAGGTCTTGCCGATTCCCGTTCCCGCGTCACTTAAAGCGATTTTGCTGTGAATCATGGCATCCAGCATCTTGTGGCTCAACTCGATTTGGCTGGGCCGGGCCGTCATGCCATGGCTTGGGAAGAGGTCCTGAAAGATATGGTCGATTTCATGATGTGCGACCTGCCTGTTATGATAACTAATCATTTGTAAAATCTCCTTGAATAAGTGAGTTATTTTTCTTTTTCATTATCGTCGTATTTGCAGCTCGCCCCCCGACGATGGGGAACAGTACGGATCGGCTTCCGGCAAGAAACCGCACGGGCTTTTACCTGGAGCCTCTACTGCTTTCAACTCCAGGGCAGCACCGCCTGTCTTACGCGCAGGCCAAGCGAGGTGTCTCATTATGTACCCAAACAGCGTCATTGCAAAAGCGCGTGCCATAGCGCCCCATGCAGGTGGCGTTCTCGCTCAGCCCAGGGCATTGCCGTGGGCGTCATGGCGCGCGCTGCATGACGCTCGACTGTTTCGGGGGTAATCCGTACTGCTGGTATGAACTTTTCAAGGTGCCGTGGAGCGGTGGGCGCTCCTTCAGGAAGCGAAACGGGCCAGGATCTGGTTCATTTCATCCAGGTCCTCGCCATGTAGTCCAACTGCTAGTCGCTTGAGCAGGGCCGTCTGCTTGGGTGATAGTTTAGGCCGGTCCTGGAAGTACCAGTCGGCCATCTTTACCCCGCCGCCATATCGGCCTCGGACTGTCTCAAGGGGGTAGGTGAGTGTGAGCTCTTCAATGTCACGGCGGATGGTCCGTTCGCAGACGCCGAGTTCCGCCGCCAGATTCTGAACGGTATCGCTCCGCCGCTGGCACAGCAGATTGATGATCTGCTGCTGCCGGTCGTTGATCCTCACACTCTCACCCCCTTTCACCTCCATGGCCGAATCATACAGGTTAAAGCGGACAGCTCATGTCCGGATTAAAAAACTTTTTTGAAAAAATGAGTCCGGCCTTGGTGGACATAGAATAGCATCTCTGCTGAGTGAGCATCGGACATGGCGTGTCCGTCGCGCTACATTCGGAATTAAAAAAACCGGGGCGCATCCAAATGACAATTAAAGTCATTCAGATGCGCCCCGGTGCATGTTTCTGAGTCAACTCTCATCTGGTGCTTTTAGGCTACCATGCAAGAGGTGCATTAGAAACGGAAAGATATCGGTTCAGTTTTTTTCCATGTCATGCTTGGATAATATTTGATTGTCTAATTCCCAGAATTTACTTAAAATATCCCACTTATCATTTGCAATTGCACTTTCTGTAAAACGCACCATGCGATCGTATTCTTCTGGAGAAACATACGGGGTACAACAGCGTATTTTGGCCATATTCATCAGATCGTAATACATTTGTTCCTCAAAGGGATTGCTTAAATCTAAAATCTTCTTGGCCTTTTCCTGTATGCATTGATAGAGTGATTGATTTTCGACTGCTCGATCAATGTCATTCATCTTTTTTTGAGCTTCAGATTCTTCAGGAAACCCACCTTGAAAAATGAGAGTGGCTAAATACACACCTATTGGAGTCATTTCCTCATTATCTTTGATATAAGTGAATTCCTTGTCATGCATACGAAACGCCAGAAGGTTAATCAGTAATTCATCCAGCGATTTAGAGGAAAACAGCCCTTTCTGATACAGCGCATCATGTATTTCGTCCAGCTCATGCGCATAAACCATACGAGCAGCAGTTTCCTTCGAATCTTGTCTGGACATCCAGTCGTTTAAGCTCACAAGCTGTTTTAGAAATTCCATCATCAATTTATATCGAATAACTGGTGAAACGTGGTACATCGTACGCAAAAGAGTAATGAGTTGCTGGTTGATTTGCCGGGACAATTGAGCCTCTAATTCTGCATTGACATAGCTTGGGTTATTTAAGACGAGCTGCTTATCGCTGTCTGTAAGATACTCTCGTACATTTTTTGCTAATTGATTATTAAGGTCAGAACGGGTCTTTAATCTACGATCATTCTTGCGTCCGTCAAAATATTCAGAATTGATCAAGACAATTAGTAGTCCCTGACATTCTGGCCGTATGCAATATGAACTTTTGGGGTTTTCCGGATTTTCTTTAAAATCATCTGGTCGCAACAGCCCATCGCTATGGTTACAAATAGTTTTGATATAGTTTTTAACCGATTTTGTGGTAAGATCAGTACCAAGCCATCGGGAGGTATGTCGAAGAAAAACTGTTAATTCTTCTATTGTCATGTTCTCCATACAAAATTTTTTCTTAACTTTATCGTAAGACGGTGAAGGTTTAGGTGGTAAATCTCGCTGGGGATTTTTGCGTTCAGATTTACGCACACCAGACATGTTGAAGCCTCCTATTTAGCAAACTAAGGTCTCCGGACACAGAGTGTCCAAAATTTTATTTTAGTTCAATATCAAACTCTGCAAGATAAGCCTGGGCATCCTCAACAGGTTCGTTATATTTTACATTTAGGACTTCCTGGTACCAGAGATGAGTGGATTTACTAGGTATCAGTTTAACCCCAAGTGAATCCAGCAGTTTGGAACTGATAATTGGGGGCAAGTTCAACCCCAGACAAATCAGGACAGCAGTCTCTAAGCTTGGAATGTTCTCTCCATTGACGATTCGTCTAATGGTGCGTTCATCTCTATTAATAGCAACGCCCAAGTCAAGATTGCTCATTCCTTTCCAGTTAAGGAGCAGTTTCATGCATTGAGAAGGGTCATCTGTCATTTTCATACGAATTTCTATTTCTTCCTGTTTTTCCTTTTGACGGTAAGCTTTTTGTTGCTCCTTGGTTTTGGCGCAAAAATCCTCATTATATGTAATGTTAAAGGTATAGGCCCCTTCTTCACGATTAAGATAACAAACTGTATGGTATTCCTTGCTAACATCACCTTGAATTTCCATATCAAAGACCAAACAGCACTCGTCCATATGAGAACGGGCATATTTTGTCAGATGGAGGTGACCTTCGGAATCCTTCTTAATATACATCGGGGCCTTGAAAACATAGTGGTTTTCAAGAAAAAGGTAATCTCCATCCTGCGTCAGAGAATGGAGAGCGGGGTTAACGAGCCGTTGTATTGCTGCATCCCGACCGCTTATGGTAAATGTTTGGTTTCTGGAAATGGCTCCCTTGCTGTAACTGTGCGGTGGGACATAATGGCCATCAATAAAATTAAATGTACCAACAGCCGATTCAAAACCCAGCTCTACCAAGCGAATTTTAGCAGCCTGCTTAGAGACTACAAATTCTACCGAGAGTTGTTGAATTACCGCCTCCATAACTTCAATTTCGTGGTGTGCACCGATCTCGCGCATAAATTTGGCAATATAGTCAGAAGCTTTTCCCTTAAAAGGGGCTGCAGGCATTTGGATTCGAGGAGCCAGTCGGTTAGCTTGCTGTTCCATTTTCTCTGTTGCCTGCTTGGACATATTTGCCCTTGCTCCTCCGACAACCTCACAGGTAATTCCATGTATTTTTTCATTATACAGCTTTTCCAGCATGAACACCTTGCGGTGCTTGATCCAATGGACGCATTCGTGGATAATGGTATTGTTGACAGATCCGAGATTACGGAACAGGTACATCCGGGGATCAACAACTATGGTTTTTGCTGGAACATGGATAACTACGTACTTGTCGTGTTCGATATCGTACATTTCCGCATCTGCTTCCAAAAAGAAGAGCTGTCCAAAAATGGACCCTTCTTTATTGATACGATGCGTCAATACCGAAAGCCCCAGACGATCGGCTAACACATAAGGGTCGACATAAATAGGAGGTTCTCCAACTTTTGTAGTTCGTAAGGCTTCTGGATAATATTCCTCAAGAAAGTCTGTAGCCGTTTTTTCATATTGTGCAGGGCGGATATCTGGAACCAGCGCGTCAGACATAGAATTGCATGGTACATTGCGCTTAGCATAAGGCGTAATTTCGCGGATTTCCCAGTCATCTAAGCCTTTGGAGAGGTCCCCTTCGCAGGAAAAGCGAAGCCATGGATAGCAGGTATCATCGCTGTCATTGTGGTGATCGGCAGACGACACGCAAACCTCTAACTCTAGGCCAATGTCAAATGCAATACAGTTGCCAGGTCGATCTGTAACATAAACCCGTTGTACAGTTGCATCTATCAGTTCAGCATTTTTTATTTCAGCCACACGTCTAGTTTCAAGCCCCATTGTGTGCCAATGGTTATCGAGGTACTTTTTTGCGGCATCGTATAGTCCATTATAGCACTTGTTACTGACATACTCGAAAATCGATCTTACAGCTGCCACTTAAAATCCCCCCTACATGTAAATGACTGATTCTGATAACATTTTATACCATCGGGAGTCTGATAACAAGAGCATTGGAAGATATGTATCGTTCAACAAGTCATACATCACTTGTGCTAAAGAATAAGGAATTTTCAGGAAAAAATAGGCTCGGCCAGTGTCGATCACAGGCCGAGCCATTCTATCTATTCAAATTCCTTGAAATGAGGGTTTTGTGCCAAAAGAGATTGAAGATGCTCTTTCAGCATCGATTCTCCAAACCAGTCACATGCCTCCAGTAACTCCTCTTGCAGGTCGCCTACATAGGCGCTTTGGAACAGCTGCCGAACCAGATGCTCATCCTCTTTTAGCTGAGTCAAAAGTTTGGGCTGGACGGTTTGATTCTGACAGAGTTCGTACAAATCATTACCCAGCAGCTGTTCGGCAACTTCCGGTTCCTGCAGATGATGCTCAGCAGTATCCAGTAGAAATTTCATCATCTGGATACCCACTTCCGGTTTCCACTCGCCGACCTTTCCCAGAAGTTCCATGGTGTCCATCTCCAAAAGTTCCTCCGCACTCCAGAAGCGGACTGCTTCAGGAAAGGCGGCAATCAGCAGGTCCCGGCAGGCCCACTCATTCTCTGAGAAGTCCCAGTTGCGGACGGCAGCCTCCAGAGTGGTGCGATCCGGATGGAGCAGGGGATAGGCGCTCCAGTGGGCATCCAGCGCCTCCTGAAGCGAATCAAACAAAGTAGAGCTGTCCTCGCCGGAGAAAAAACTTTCCACATCGCTCAGGCCATCCACCGTTTGATAGAGCCAGTTTGGCCAGGCTTTGTATGCTTCATACTGGGGTAAATCAGGCAGCAAAGATTCCCAAAAAGAACCAAGTCGCTCCTTTGTAAGCAGAAATTGATCCTCAAAGGCTGGTTTTCCGCTGCGGGCCGTACCCAGCACCTCACCTGCCGTGCAGAAGGAATAGCGCTGAAAAAACGCCTGCAAAAGTTGGAGGTTACGTTGTGTCTGATTGTTGGCTGGAACCAAAGCGTGGGACATCCCGTAAATGACGAGCTTGCAGGCCAAAAGCCGTTCTTTTTCTCCACTGCCAAAGTGCGCTTGTATTCCATTCAGAATGGAGAGAACACCACGCTCCAGATCTTCCAGTGCCGTGTCGTGGGCTCGGGAGAGCTTCACGCGTTCTGAGCGGTTCAACGATGAGATGTTCCCAAAATCACCACACCAGCCGCACTCCCAGCGGTTGCCCCGCACCATGACAGGACTGCCGCAGTGCGGACATCGGATTGTTGCCATGGATCACGCCTCCCTTTCCGGCTGCCGTTATACTGAGAAATATTCTATTTGGTAAACAAGGCGTCAGACATCTCGGCGCGCTTGCTCAACCAATTCTGGAATTCCGTAGCCAGACCTGCAATGTGGTCTGTATCCAACCCAGGCGCATCGTCCAACTTCTGATGGGGAAGATCTGCTTCCTCGATCCCGCCCAGCGCCAAAGCCAAAGCCAGTTCCACCTGCATCATCAAATAGAAGCAGTCCATCTTCCGCTCTTTAGGCTGCTTTTGAATGGCCTCCAGAGCGTCCGTCATACCGCCTAAGATACACCGCATCCGGTTCATGGCCACATTGGAATCCCACGCGGTCCACCGGGAACCATTTTTCGGAAACACCGCCTGACGCAGGATGTCCAGCATCTCTTCCAGTTCCCGGCGGTCTAAAATCATCTGTTCATCCTGGGTGAAGGGCTGCCCAGTTGTTTCCCTTAGCAGGCAGCCCACAGGCCTTAGCGGATTCTCCCGAAACAGGAAGTAATCGTGTCCGTCATCGTCCCGGTACATAAAACAGGGACGGTGGAACAAGGCGTCCTCCTGTGCCTGGGTGATCTCATCGAACAGCTCCGGCTCCAGACCGAAAAACCGGCTGAGCTGCTCCTTACGGGCCTCCGGCAGCGGCTCCCGGCGGTTCTCCCACAGATTGATGGCCTGGCGGGTGACGCCCAGTTTTTCGGCCAGTTGTCCCTGGCTCAAATTGCACCGCCGACGGATAAAGGATAGTCCATTCATGTGATCTCCTCCTCACTTTGGCCCCATTGTACCGGAACTTGACAGGAGAGGACAAGATGAAAGGTGAAAACACAGGAATAATTATGACACAAGATTCATCAGCTGCTCGAAATCCTTCACCACATCATAAGTAATGCTGCTGTTGCTGATTGCCGCAAAATGGGCTTTGGCACACTCAATTTTTGCTTCCTCCACGCCACGCAACTCCATGGTGTCGTTGCTACCCTTGGTCTCCGCCACGAAATAGACGTGTTTCACAGTGCCTTCATGGAAGGCAATGGCCCAGTCGGGGCTGTACTTGCCCACCGGTGTGGAGATGAAGAAGGATTTCGGTAGTTTTACATAGACGGCAACTTTTTCGTTGATATCCAATTGCCCGGCGAACTTGCGCTCGCCATCCGAATCATAGATCAGATAGTCATAGATGCTTCGGTCCACCGGCATGGCATTCTGCCCCAGTTTTCCCCGCAGCGTGGCAGCAGTAAAGATATCAGTATCGTAGACCGCATCCAGCTTGTTATAGGCGATATGCTGGATGATGGCCGTAGCTTTCTCGTTGTTGATGATTTTCCCTGCCTTGAGAATGAACTCCTCCGGATTGAGGCGGTACATGGCAAATTTCTGTGGAGCCATTCCGGCCAGAATGGCCGCAACCGTGGCACGGGTCAGGCCGGTCTCCTCCACCAGCTTGCCCACCAGATCGTAGCGTACACTACCGAGTACAGAGTGATCAGCCACTTCCTGATCCGCTTTCCGCGGTTTGAAGCCTTCTCCCTGGAGCAGCTGATCTTTCGACTGGATCTGTGCCTCCTGCTCACCATATTCCTTTTTCACAAAGATACGGGATACCTCCAGATGACCGTTCAGCTTTTCAATGGCTTTCTGGATGAGATCCTTGGTGTCAAAAGAGACTGTATAGAACGATTTCTGATTGATCTTCTCCCAGAGTGCCAGGAATTCCTTCTTTTTCAGCTTGTCGGGGTCCACCTTGGCCTCCACATTATTTCCGTGGGCATCCTCAAGCTCCACAGAGTGGCTGTCATAGATGGTGGACAGGATGGATACCACAGAGGCGGCACAGTCCTTGACCTCTTCGGCCACCTGAACGGTGCCGCTGGCCTTGTCGGCGTAGTACTTGTCCGTCAACTCGCCCCGCTTCACATATCAGAAAAAAACATTGCGTCGTTTGCGACAGTATATTTTTTCTCCCAAATCAAATTAGCAAGAAAATTATTTGCCCCGAAAATTTCATCACACATCTTCCGCAGATTGCCTACTTCTCCGTCATCGATACTAATAAAGATGATCCCATCTTCTGAAAGAAGATTTCTTGCTAATACAAGTGGTCTATATATGTACGAACACCAGTCCGAATGAAATCGCCCGTTGCTTTCTACATTTTCAAACATCTGGTTTTTATCTTCATCGTATAGTCCCATCTGCTCGTTCTCTTCCTGCTGGGAACGCTGGAACTTATCCCGATAGATGAAGTCGTGGCCGGTATTGTAGGGCGGGTCGATGTAGATCATTTTTACCTTGCCCAGATAACTCTCTTGGAGGATTTTCAGCACCTCCAGGTTGTCCCCTTCGATATAGAGATTCTGGGTGGTGTCCCAGTCCCGGCTGTCCTCCTTCACCGGGCGCAGGGTTTTAGTGATGGGCCGGGCGGCTTCGGCCATGGCGGCCTTCTTCCCCACCCAGGTGAACTCATAGCACTCGTCACCGTCCACCACATCCCGGCTGAGCAGCTGCTTGAGCACCTCAAAGTTGATGCCCTTCTTGATCTGCCCGTCCTCGCCCCGCATCTCCGTAATCGCAGCGGGGAACAGTGCCCCGATTTTCTCAATATTCCCGGCCACCATATCCGGGGTTTCAAATTTCATGTGTTCCATGTTATTCCTCACTGCTTTTCATTTCGATTTATGTTTGGTTCGGCAATTGAGCACAAGCGAATATTAGCACTTCCAAATGCCAACAGTTCTTCGCGTGTTTTATCTTTATATTTATCAATCAATTTTTGCCCAATCTCATCTATTTTGACCACGATGTACTGTTCAACTGCTTTAAGCACTTCTCTTAGTTTTTGAACATCTTCGACATAATCAATTTGAACGCTATTCCATATTACAGAAGGCAAGCCGCCCAATGCTTGATTATGACTTTCCGGAGCAACAAACAAGAGGGCTGTTGTTTCTGTCATACTATTCTCATCGTGTAGATAGTGTTTATTTCGCCAATCTTTGAACTTATCGAATTCACTTGCTATGTTCTGGTTTTTTGCTTTAAAATCTGCAATATCCAGCTTCTGACAAGCTGCACTGTATTGAAAGCACTTCATCAGACCTGAAAGCGCGGCGATAAACAACGCTTGATTGATATAAAGATTTTTATCCATAGATATGCAATTCAAATAGTTTTGACAATAATCTATATCTCTTTTATGAAGAAATAATGAGATGAACTCAAAACGGTTTTCGTCATCGTTTGGAATATTTACCGGTGTACTCCCCGGGATAAAATCACCTTCAACAATAAATGTATGTGTACGGGGATCAGCAGTAACTCGTAATCTATTCATTGCAACAAATCCTCCAATCTCATAATCTCCCGCCTTAACTCCATCTGCCGCCCCAACTGCTTTTCCTTTTTCATCTTTGCTTTCAGCTGGGCGATCTGCTTTTCGATTTTCTCCCGCTGCTGGGTCTGTTCCACCGCCTCTTTCAGGCTCTCACCCTGGGGGCAACAATGGCATCGCCGGCGATCTGGCGGACGCTGCTCTCATAGAGGGCATCCATATCCAGGGGGTCAGATCCAGGGACAGACTCACGCTCTGCATACACTCTTCATCTGAACTTGCCCATTAGCCATTTCCTGCGTTTGTATCCCACTTTCCAGTAGGGACAAAAGATTCTCTACATTTTCTGAGCAAGCTGTTGGTGTATTAAAAAACGGAGACTCAATTGAGTTCGTAAGTCCCATAATTATTGAGTTAACAAAGTCACTTGCAAATTTAAGCAGTTGCTCTATTTCATCCCACGCCACAGGAAAATCATTTTCAACTTTGTTCGGATTGAGTACGAAACGCTTATCACTATGTGCCCAAATTGTATCGCGTTGCGCTTTCAGATTTTCAATTGCCTTACTGTTTCTTACGAAATCCTTTTCCGCAAGCGTCAATACATTTGTGATACTATATGGTATTTCTGTACCCTCTCCGTTTTCATCTTGCCGGGTGTTGGAGAACACCTTCTGATTTTGTTCGCAAATTGAATAGAATTTCTTTATTCCTAAAACTTGTTTGTCATCTTCAAATAATTTGCACATATCAATCATGATTGTGTGCGCCAAAGAACGGTATATCATCGTAAAAAACAACGGCATTTGATTCATGGCATCTCGGTATTTTGCTCCGTTGTCGCACAGACTTTTATAGGTATTCAGGTATGCATAAGTAATGCGGATATGCCCCATTAGTGTATGTGCATAGGCTAAAATGGTATCTCTATCAACGGAACTCATTGCATTTCCTCCAATCTCATAATCTCCCGCCTCAGTTCCATCTGCCGCCCCAACTGTTTTTCCTTCTTCATCTTCGCTTTCAGCTGGGCGATCTGCTTTTCCAGCTTCTCCCGCTGTTGGGTACGCTCCACCGCCTCTTTCAGGCTCTCGCCTTGCGGGACGGCAATGGCGTCCCCGGCAATCTGGCGGACGATGCTCTCGTAGAGGGCGTCCATATCCAGGGCGGTGAGGTTCAGGGACAACTCCTCCGGCTTGCTCCACTCCGTGTGATAGCTCTGCCGGAGCTGAAAGGCATTGCTGCCGCTCTGGCTGGCCTCCTTGTAGGTCACATAAAGCTGACACAATCCATCCGGCCTCATCAGCTGGAACAGAATATGGCGTGGAGACTGCCGCTCAATCAGCTGCAATACCCGTTCATCCAGTTTATCTCCCTGGAGTTGAATCTGAAGCACATCAATCTCCGTGACGGATTCACCGGAAGCTATGTTCATGCTGACAGGAGAAATCACATTGGTCCAGTAAATCAAGCGAATTTGCTCCACGAACAACTGCTTGATTTCAGAGGAGACCTCCAGATGTTCATAGAATTTCTGCTTTGGAAAACGAAGGGGAAATCGAGGCTTTGGCGCTGTTGCCTCAGGAAAATTCAACATGGCGCACCTCCATTTTATCGAATGACCAGAAAACAAACAAGCTGAAAATCATCCAGTCCAGAGATTTGACTAAACAGAGCAGTTGTCGCTCCAGCACGGAAGAAGCTGTCCAGGTCGCTGTCCTCCTTGGCGTCCAGGATGGACAGCACCGCGTCCTCCAGCAGGCTGGAATAGACAGCCATATTCCGCCCGTCCTCGGTCTCCTGATTGAATGCCCGGTACAGCTCCTCAATGGGCTTGTCCTTGCCTCGGCACAGCTGCCGCATTGCGTCCAGGGTGTCCTTGGGTGAGAGGTGGTCGTGGACGGTGACGCCGTCCTCGGTCAGATAGACCAGATAATAGGGGTGGAGCCGGTTGCGGTTGTCGATGTTCACCTCATTGTGGACATTTTTCAGGATGAATACCACGCCCGCCGGAGCGTCCGGGGTGGCCGCTACCACGGCGCTGATGCCGCCGGGGCAGGTCTCCAGCTCCGGGTGGGTCTTAGCGTACTCCATCAGCTCCATGCGGAACTCATTAAGGCCAAGGTCGGTGATGGACACCCCGGTGCCCATGTCCTCCAGATCCACAACCTCGGTCTGGAGCCGCTGGAGCTGGGCCTTGCGGTACTCCAGGTCGCCCTGCTCCTCGGGGGAGAGCAGGTTGTCGTCGCCGGTGGAAGTCATGACCAGGGCCTTCATCCGGGTCTCCACCCGGGCCTTCAGGTTGATATAGTCATCCAGCTGCATATCCGGCCAGAAGTTGATGAGCTGGATCTGCTCATTCCGGCTGCCGATACGGTCCACGCGTCCAAAACGCTGTACCAGCCGCACCGGGTTCCAGTGGATGTCGTAGTTGATGAGGCAGTCACAGTCCTGCAGGTTCTGACCCTCGGAGATACAGTCGGTGGCAATAAGCAGGTCGATGTCCGGGCCGTCCGGCATCAGGGCCGCCTTATCCTTGGAGATGGGAGAGAAGCAGGTCAGCACATTGTTGAGATCGGCCTTAAATTTGGGTACTGTCGTGCGGCCACTGACGGAGCCGGTGACCAGAGCGGTGTGCAGACCATACTTGTCCTGGGCAAAGGCACTGACATGGTCGTAGAGATACTCTGCCGTGTCAGAAAAGGCGGTGAAGATGATCACCTTCCGGTTGCCGGGGTTGATGGGGTGGTCGATTTTCTCTGCAATGGTAGAGAGCAGCATCTGCAGCTTGCTGTCGTGCTCCGGGGTAATGTCGGCCACCATGTTGACCAGCACATAGAGGGTGTTGAAGTCCTCCTCCAGATCGTGCTGCCAGGTCACATAGTCCATGTCCTCCAGAGCAATTTTTACCTTCTTGCCCACGGTGAACAGGTCCATCTCCTGGTCATCAGAGTCAAAGTCCACCGTGCTGGTCAGGTCGTTCAGCTCCAAAGTCAGGTTGGGATCGTAGTGGGCGATGGTATCCAGCGTCGTGCAGATCAGGTCCTGGATGCGCTTCAGCGTCAGGCGGAAGGAATGGACAGAACTCTCCAGCCGCTTGAGCAGGTTGATGCTCATCAGGCGGCGGATACCCTGCTCACGGCCCACCTGGGTCAGGCTGTTCTTACCCTCGTGATTCAAGTCGGCGTACTTCTCCATGCGGCTGGGCAGGATGTAGTTGGAGGGGGTATAGATGCTCAAGGTCAGGCTGAGCAGCAGGTCATAGATCTCGCCGTATGTAATGGCGTCGCTCAAATCGGTCAGCGGCGGGCGCTTGGAGATGGGCGGCAGACGGGTAGGGAATTTGCCGATCTCGCCCACATTGTAGTATTTCTCGATGTGCCGCCTGGAGCGGGCGATGGTGACAGCGTCCAGGATCTCGAAGAAGTCGAAGTCCAGCATCCGCATGAGTTTGTCGGTGGTACGCAGCTCCACATCCCACTCGCTCCAGGTGTTAAAAGCTTTCTGCGCATTGCGGAAGATCTCCTCTACCGAGCGGGTGGTGTCCAGCTTGTCCCGCCATGCCTCGCTGTTGCCCTCGTAGGCCAGAGCCAGCTGGTTGCGCAGGTCATAGAAGCGGTTATTGACAGGAGTAGCGGAGAGCATCAGCACACGGGTACGGGCACCGGGACGGATGACCTTTTCCATCAGGGCGTCGTAGCGGTTATATTTTCCCTCGTCGCTATGGCTGCTGCCACCATTACGGAAGTTATGGGACTCGTCAATGACCACCAGATCGTAGGCACTCCAGTTGATTTTGGAGAGATCCAGTTCGCCGGAAAAACCTTTGCTGCGGGATAGGTCGGTGTGGTAGAGAACATCGTACCGCAGCCGGTCACCGGCGATGGGGTTATTCACATAGTTGGCCTTGTAGGTCATCCAGTTATCGCTGAGTTTTTTCGGACAGAGCACCAGCACCCGCAGGTTGCGGTTCTCGTAGTACTTGATAACAGCCAGAGCGGTAAAGGTCTTGCCCAAGCCTACACTATCAGCCAGAATACAGCCGTTGTACTGCTCCAGTTTGCTGATGATGGCCAGCACGGCGTCTTTCTGGAAGGTATAGAGTTTATTCCAGACCAAGCTGTCCTTGAAGCCGTTTGCCTCGTTGGGCAGGTCGTCCTCACTGACATTCTCCAGGAAATCATTGAAGATGTTGTAGAGCGCAAAGAAGTAGAGAAACTCGGGGCTGTTTTCCTGATAGGCAGTGGTAATCCGCTCCAGCACCTGCTCCGTTACATCCTGCATACGCCGCTTATCTGCCCAAAGTTGGTCGAACAGCTGTAGATAGGCCTTGCTTTCCGGTGCGTCCAACTGCTGGATCATGCTGAACATATTGCCGCCTCGCTCGCAGCCCAGATCCGCCCGAGTAAACCCGTTGATGGGAGCATACGCCACCGGGTGCTCACTGTCCACAGCAAGGAAGCCCGGCATTGTCTCATCGGTGCAGTTGGATTTGAATTGCGCTTTGCGGCGTACCCAATCAGCACATTCTTTGGAAATGGTTTTCTGTGTAAACTCGTTGCGCAGGCGGATTTCAAATTCGCTGCCATGCAGCGTTTTTTCACGCGCCTGGCGGGGGATATAGAACTCCCGTTTCTCTTTTGCCGACGGTTCGGAGAGGAATGTAGGTGAAGTGAAGATAAAGCGTAATGAATCCACCTGCTCCAGTTGTTCTTTTAATTCTTCATAGGCATAGACGGAGAAGCAGGCGGCAGCAATGGATACTTTGCTGTGGGGAGAGATCTCCACGTGCAGGTCATCGGATAATTTTTCTGTAATGTTATTGATGATCTTCATAAGCTGTATCCACCTCATTACTTGAATCGCATCATTGTGCTGACTATTCATATAAATTATCTACAGGATAGCACAAAATCCCAATAATCTCCACAATAAAAATCCTATCAAATTAGGAGTCCCATAAACAGGTCTATTAAATGTACACCGCCGAAAGTGAATAGAATCAAGCAGCATATATCGTAGTACGGATAAATTTAAGACAATACCACACTGCTCCTCTATTTTTATGTGGTATTGTCCTCCTTGCAATTTAATAAAATGATGGTTTTGCAGCAGCCACAAAGCCTTCTGACTCCGTAATAACTACATTATTTTGGCTAAAAGCGCAATGAATTATTAAAAGCCTGCCATTTGTATCTCTGCCACCTACGATCCCCACATGCTCGTCACCGGGATAGAATACCAGATCACCTGGCTGGGCCTCATTCCAAGAGATGGGGGTACAGTAGGTGTGCTGCATGTGAGCGCCGCCGCCGTGGCCTATGACGTACTCTCCATCAGTGACATTGTAAAATACCCAATCGACAAATCCACTGCAATCTAGCCCGTAAGGCAGGTAGGTTCCGGTAGTCGAGCTGCCGTCTGCCCATACCTTGGTGAGCTGGCCCCAGCGGGAGTCCCAGCCAATCACCAAGGACTTCCCACCCCAGAAGTAGTTGACCTTGCCTACCAGTCTGCAGGCGGTCTCCACCACAGCCCGGCGCTCCGGGTTCAGGTCAGTGGGCAGCTCAGCCAGCAGCTTCTTTGCTGTGGCATCTGAGATCGTGAGATCCCCGGCCAAGGCAGCCAGCATGTCGGAATTTTCCAGAAGTTCATCCAGAGCCTTGTTCTGTTCCTCTGTGAAAGAATAAAATACCCGCATATCATCCGGCGTTCTGGCGGTGATCGTCACAGTGAGTATTTGCTCTGTCCAGGCCGGAGTGTCTCCGGAGGCGGGATGCTCCACCGCTCTGGAGGAGGAGGCAAGTTTTGTCATGTCCCAGAAGACTGTGCGCAGGGCCTCTACATTGGCCGCATCCAATATCGCCACGGTCGTTCCATCAGCAGCGCCCGCCGTTTTGGCGGCAAACACCGCCAGAATATCAGACCAGGGGGGCGGCTGTCCCTGGATCTCCAGCGTGTCATATCCACCCTCCGCCTGCATGCTGGAGATCTTCTCTCCCAATTCGCCGTTGATCTGTGCCACCGCCTGGGCGGGAGAGATGGCTCCGGTTGTTTCATCAGGTCCGGCAAAAAAGATCCCCAGCGGTGAGGCAAGGATGATGCCGCACAAACAGATGACAACCACCACCGCGATCACCACCCCACCGCCTGCTGTGGCCGCGGCGGCCAAAGCCTTAGCTGCCGCGATCACAGCGCGTAGTGCGCGGTTTGCCGCCTGTGCGGCCTGTCTGGCGGTCACACGGGCCGCCTTTGCGGCCTTTTGAGTCTGTGCCAGCCTGGCTCCCGCCTCCGCCGCACGGCGGGCCTGTCGGGCCGGAAACGCTCTTACAGGCGGTTTCCCACCCGGCTTTCCAATTCCAGCCGTTTTGCGAATGGGATGGCCAGCCGATTTGACCGGCACGCCTCGTTCTTTTACTGCCGTCTTTGCGGTGCTGCCCATAGCCTGCCTTGAGACCTCCGCATGAGGCTGGGGCTGCACACGAGAACCACCTGTCTGCCCGGACACCTGCCGCAGCTGCTTGCGGGCCTCTATGTCTTGTGGCCGTTTTCCCGAGGGAGGAGCTACCATGGGACCGTTCTCTCTCACAGGCAAGCGCCGTTCCAGTTTCCCGCTGCGGAGAAGGTTGCCCTGGCGCTCCCGCACAAAGGACGCTTTTCCCTGCTGCAAGGCGCTTGGCGGTGTAGCAGGCGCGGGATCGGCCTGCATCTTCAGATAGGCGTCCTTGGTCTTGGTATTTCTCTTTTGAGGCGTTTGGAGTGCGGACTGCGGCTGGGGGCGGCTTCTGCCCGCACTCTGCGCCCGGAGCGGACCTCCCGCTTCCTTTTTGCGAAGGCGGTCCTTTGGAGGCAGAATACTGTCATCTCTTGGCTTTGCGGCTTCCGGAGTATCATGACTGCCAGGGTATCTGTCCGAGCCTGCATCCGGGGTGTGCTTTGCACCTTTCTTTCGTTTTCCAAGCAGACGCTCGGCCAGCTGCTCCGCCCGTTTGACACCGCTCACCTCGGCATCGCCCAGCTGGTCACCGCCGAAGTTATCCCGTTGGCCGTGCTGGGCCGTGTCCCGCAGCTGGCCCCGCAGGCGCTCTGTGCCATCGTCCAGCCCTCGCCGGATCAATTCCTTCGGTGCGGACTTGACCCGTTCTTTCAAAGTGTGCTGCACCTGGGGTTTCTCTTTGATTTTATCGATATATCTCACCTCGATCCAGGGGGAGGGGCCTTGGCCCCTCCCTGATTTTGTTACGCGGCCAAGTCAGAGGGCTTGGTGGTCATCAGTTTATAGAGCTGCGTATGACGAGGGAAATTGTCCATGAAGGGCACAATGGCGCTGCCGCACTTGATGAGGCCCCGCCCAAAGTCCACATTGGTGATGTAGGAGAGCTGGTTGTCTGAGATGTTCAGCAGACGGGCCAGCTCCAGCCGGTCGGTGCTGGCCTGGTTGAGCATGACCAGGAATTCACTGTTGGCCAGCATGGTCCGGGCTGTGTGGGACTGGAGCAGATCGTCCACATTCTGGGTCAGGCCGGTACAGCAGGCACCGTACTTCCGCACCCGCTTCCAAAGGGTGAACAGAAAGTTGGCGCTGTACTCATGCTGGAACAGCAGATAGATCTCATCGATATAGATCCAGGTATTCCGCCCCAGGCGGCGGTTGCGGGTGATTCGGTTGAGAAAGCTGTCCAGGATCACCAGCATGCCCATGGAGAGCAGCTGTTTGCCCAGCTTCCGGATGTCATAACAGGCGATGCGGGAGCTCATGTCCACATTGGTGGGTTTGGCAAAGGTGTTGAGACTGCCCTCCGTGAACAGTTCCAGGGCCAGAGCCACATCCCGCGCCTCGGCCTCCGGCTGGCGCAGCAGTTCGGCGTGAAAGTCCTGGAGTGTGGGGGCCTGGCCCCGGCAGCCGTCCCGCACATAGTCGTGGTAGCACTGTGCTGTACAGCGGTCGATGATAGACTTCTCCTTGGCAGACAGCTTTCCGGCCCCCACAGACTGCTCACAGAGAGAAAGCAGGAACTCCGATTTCAGCACCACGGGGTTTTCACCCTCGCCGTAGCCCTGCTCCATGTCCATGGCGTTGATGTGGTTGCTGGAGGTGGCGGAGATCTCCACCACCTCGCCGCCCAGCCCTTCCACTAGGGGCCGATATTCCGACTCCGGATCAATAATCAGGATGTCATCCTGGGTAGAGAGGGCCAGGGCTGTAATCTCCCGTTTTGCGGTAAAGGATTTGCCGGAGCCAGACACGCCCAGAACAAATCCGTTGCCGTTGAGGAGCTGCTTGCGATCGGCAATGATGAGATTTTTACTGATGACATTCTGGCCGTAGTAGATGCCGCCCCGGTCCCGGATCTCCTGGGCTTTGAAGGGCATGAGGACGGCCAGGGCCTCGGTGGTAAGGGTGCGCAGGGCGTCGATCCGCCGCAGACCCAAGGGGAGGGCGGTGACAAGGCCCGCGTCCTGCTGCCAGTTCAGAGTGGTCAGCTGACACAAATGCTTGCGTGCGATGGACTGGAGGGTCTCTGTGTCGCTGTCCAGCTCCTCCTTGCTGTCGGCCAGATGCACCAGAGTCACCACGGCGAACATCATCCGCTGATCCCGTGTGGTTAGATCATCCAGCATTTCCCGCGTCTCTTTCCGCTGCTGCTCCAGGTCGTAGGGCACCACCGCGGAGAAGTTGTTGTTGCTGTTCTGCCGCCGCTGCCAGTTGGTGACGTTGGTCTCCACCCCCAACAGGCGGTTCTGCATCTCACGCACGGCCTCATCGGTGGGGACAGGGATCACGTCGATGGACAGCATCATGGTGCGGTTCAGGCTGGTAAGCTCATTGATCATGGAGTCCTTGATGTAGCTGGCATACTCCTTGAGGAACATGGCCCGGCCATATTTATCGCCCATGATGAAGTGATCCTTCCGAAACTCCATGCTGTCCGGGCAGATGGTGTCCTTGAAGGAGCGTCCTGTTTTCATGCACTCCCGCAGGTCGATATGGAACCGGGACTCCTCGCCCACCCGGTAAAAATCATGGAGCACACGCAGCCGCTCTACCGCGTCCAGCTCCTCACAGTGGGAATCCAGGTGATTGAGCCGGGTGGTCACATCATTCATGACTCGGTCGAAGAAGGTCCGGGCCTCCTCGGGCGTTTTCTTATGGGTGGAGACGGTGACATATCGCTCCTGCACCATGCTGTTGGAGGAGTCGGTGACCTTGTCAAGCAGCATGGCGTTGTACTCCGAACGGCCTCCGTCCAGATGATCCCCCTGGGGCGGGATCAGGATCTCCCGCTCAAAGTTGCGGCGGTTGAGCCGCTTGTTGTTGATGGTGATTTTGGTGGTAGAGCCGGTGTCCAGGGCATTGAGTAGTTCCGAGTAGCCCAGGAACATGGACGTCTTGTCCTCTTTGGAAGCGATGGCGTAATTGATGTCGGAAAAGCGGATGGTTTTCGAGAATTTCCCGCCGAACTGGAAAAGCCCATCCGGCCAGATCCGGCGGATGGGGATGGTGTCCTGAACGGACTTTGGCACCGTAAGGTGCTCCTTGTCCTGCTTCAATGTGTTTTGAAGGGTCTTAATCAAGTCGAATGGCCTCCTTTATCGATGAATGTTCCATGAGTTGGACATAGAGATCGTTTGAACGGAACAAGAGACGTTTGGGCATGAAAAATTCCGAGCGGATATACGCCATGAGAAAGCGTTCCAGCGTCATGCCGTTATAGGTGAAAAAACCACCCAGGGCGAATGGAAACGCGGCCAGGATACACACCCATCCGATCTCGCCTGTTCCAAGCACCGGGTGCAGGCAAAAGTACACGGCCAGCGCCACCAGAACGGCCAGCAGGGCAAACAAAAATTGCCGCAGGGACAGGCCGAAAAATAGACTTTCCTGGTAATTCCGCACCTCTTTATTGATGCGTACCTCCAAGGTATCACCTCCTGCATTTCTGTTTGGTTTTCATGGACAGACCGTTGCAAAGCCTGTCCGGCTATGGTACCATTTGCTCAACTTAGGAAGGGAGTTGAGCGTATGGCATATCTGATGCTCGGGAGCGTAATGATCTTGCTCTCCATTGTGTTCCGCCTGGCAGCGGTGTTTCGCCTGACCATCCCACTGGTTTATGCGCTGATCGTTCCCACCGTTTTTCATGAATGGTACTATGCCAATCAAACGCTGGCCAACGTCATCTGGTATGCGCTGCTGGCGGTTGTAGTTCTGTCCTGGGTGGTCTCCCTGGTTCGGAAGGTTCAGGACATCCTGCTCCGGAGGAGAGAGGACAAGATGCTGGAACTCATCGTGCTCAACCGGATGCGGGAGGCCCAAATGTACGGGAAACCAGAAGCGGATGGCGGATATAAGATCCAGGTGGACGACCTGTTTGACGATGATTAACCAAGCCCCATCAATTCCCGGATGATCCGGTCACTCATCTTGATGGAACCAACCAGCACCAGCATATTGAAGATCAACTCGCCAATGTAGTTCCAGACCAGTGTGGCCGGTGCTGTGGAAGCGTCGCCCACAGCGGGCGGGGCGGAGGCAAACTGCGAAAAAATGACGCAGGCCAGCACAATGATACAGCCCTCCAGGCAGATGGCGGCATAGCTTTTGAGGAAAGCGACGCCGATGCTGCTGGAGGGCTGTCCCGCGAAACTGGCCAGGGGGATAGGCGCGATGGCGGTGGCCATGTAGAGCTTGAAAAAGCGGGAGTAAACGGTCAGGATCATAACGAGGGACAGAACCCAGATAAACAGGGAGCCCAGCAGAGTCACCGCCCAAAGGGGGATGGACTCCAACAGTCCTACACTTTCAATGGCGGTAATGAGTTCTTCCGGCAGTGTGGTGGGTGACATGGCAGTCATGCCGGATGCATCCATGATGGTGGAGATTGCCCCCTGGGCCACTCGGAACAGGGCGTTCATCAGTTCCATACCATAGGTCACTGCCGCCTGTGCCAGCACAAAGCGGATAAAGCACTTGAAGGCCACCTCCGGGCGCTTAATCTCGGTAAAGCTGCCGCAGGTCTTGACTACGCCCATCACAAAAAACAGCACCAACAGAGCATAGCCAATGGCTTGCAGCGCCCCGTTGATGCTGACGATCACGTTCCAGATCCCGCCGCCTTTGAAGTCCTCTGGGGTTGTGCTGATCAGGGTCCAGATCTCTGCGAGTTTGTCGTTCCAGGTCTGCAGTGCGGAATTCAGATTGTCTACGATCCAGTTTCCACTGCCCAATCACTTCACCTCCCATACAGGCTGTATCTCATGTTGCAGCCACTCCTTTCTCACCCACGGCCCATTCCAGGGCCGTGGGTGTTCTTGCGTTTCTTCCTCATCAGCCGGTGATGAGGGTGAGGATCTCCTTGGTAAAGGTGATCACGATACCACCGGCGATGGTGAGCATGCCATTGGCCCGCTGAGAGGGGTCGTGACTCTTGAGGGACAGGCCCAGTTGGAGGACACCGAAGCCCAGCAGGATCAGGCCGATGGCTCGAATCAGGGAGAAGATGAACTCGGAAAGGTTGTTGACGACCGTCAGCGGATCGTCTGCGGCAAAGGCCGGGACAACCATAACGGTCAGCGCCAGAACGAGGCAGGAAAACAGGGCGTACAGTTTCCGTGCGCGGCGCTCATACTTACGGGTGGTCAGATCATGTTTCATGCTGCAGTCTCCTTTTCTTTGTTGGTTTCATCGGCAGAAATAACCTGGAAGAACGGTGTGCCTGGAATGGCCGGTGTGGTGTTGTGTCCATGGTGAATATACGGCGCTCCGCCTCCGTCCGCGGTGTAGCGGATAGCGGGGTGCTCGGTCAGTTCATACTTTAGGTCCATGACGGGTTTTGCTCCCCGGATAAACAAGATGCAATAGCGATTATCCAATGCACGGACCTCATCGGGGGTAAGCAGCTCCCGTCCACTCATCTGGAAATTGGTGGAGTAGGAGCCTGATTTGCCTTTGGTCTGCCCATGGGTCTTTGTATCGATGGTGGCCTTGCCCAGGGCCTCGGAGATGTACTTATGGGTGCTCTGCTCGTTGCCGCCCAGATAGAGGATGGTGTCCGAGTTGCCGGGGATGGTCTCCCAGGAGTCCTTGTACAGCTCCTTGATCTGGGCCATGTTCTGAATGATGGTGCTGGAGGAAATGTTGCGGGAACGCATGGTGGCCAATTCACGAGTGTACCCTGGCAGCGGCATGGCCGCGAACTCATCCAATACAAAGTGGACGTGCCGGGGCAGCGCCCCATGATGGATCTGATCCGCGCTGTAATAAAGTGTCTGAAATGCCTGGGAATAGAGCAGGGACACCAAGAAATTGAAGGTGTTGTCATTGTCCGGGATCACGGCGTAAAGAGCACATTTCTTTTCTCCCAGGGTATAGAGGTCCATATCGTCGTGGTCTGTGATGGCCCGGATCTGGGGTAGGTTAAAGGGGGCCAGACGAACCGCGGCGGATACCAGGATGCTCTTGGCTGTCTTGCCTGCGCTCTGCTTGAATACTTTGTACTGCCTGAGAGCCACGCTCTCCGGATTCTCCCGTTCCATGGCCTGAAACAGCAGATCCAGGGGGGAGAGATACTCGTCATCCTCCTCTCGAACCTCTGCGTATTCCAGCACCCGCATGACCATGGAGAAGTTCTGCTCATACTCCGGGGCCTCTTGGAACAGCATGAGGATGATGGCCTGAAGGAGCGCCGTCTCAGCTTATAGTGATAGGTAATCCTTTGAAGTAATCGCCGGATTTTCCCCCACTCCACACCGGACATGCGACTTTCACCGCATCCGGCGTTCCATCGATTGTGTTATCAGGCATTTAATCAATCACCAATAGAAAGTCGTTCAGATTGCCGCCAGTTTTGCGGCGGTGCGCAGGCCGTTGATTTTGGTCAGTTGTTTTCTTGTTACAGTCAGTTGTTTGCAGATACTCTTGAGGGCAGCAGCATCCTGGTCGGTCAGCAAGGGCAGATACCGCCTGTGGAGCAGCACCAGATTGCTGTATCGCTCCTGGCCGCCTTGCTCCTTTGGAACCTTCATGTGACACACGATACTGTCCGGCTGCAAGAACCATTCGCCGCTGACAGCGCACTTGCCCTTCTGGGCAGACAGCAGGGAGAGCCTGCAATCGGCGTATTCCAGGCTGTGGCCTTCCGGCGGATGTTTCCGCAGATATGCAAACAGGGTCGCATCCATCTCCAGATTATCGTGTATCTTTTTCCGTCCCGCCGGAGAGAAGCAGCAGACGGCGGCGCTGATTCCGATTGCGGTTTTATACTTGATGAACGCGATGGGGTAGATTGGCCGGTTGATACCGGACACATACCGCACCATTTGAGAAGCGCCAAAACGCTCCTTTTCGCTGTCCGTCATAGCGCCGCCCTCCCGGACGAGCTGACAGCCGGTCTCCGTGTTTAGACGGTTGGTTAGCACTGTCATAACTCTGCGGTGAATTTTCCGGCAGTCCAGACTGATACAGGTAGCAATCCTGTAGTAGTTCTGGATGCCCAACACCATTTCGTCAAACAGGCCGATTTCGTCCGGCTGTGTCCGCCCTTGGGCTGGTTTTGCAATACGCTTTGCCTGCTCCACGAGCTTGCTTTCTTCCAACTGTAGCTTTTTGTCACAGATGTGGGACTTCACGACATACTTTCCGCCCTTGCGGTACACCATGATTTTGAAGCCGAGAAACTCGGAGTATCGCTTTCGGACATTGACAATGCGTGTCTTCTCTGGGGAGACCTCCAGCTTCAACCGTTCGGTAATCCACCTTGTGACAGCCACCATGGTCTTCTCCGCGTCCTCTCGGTTCCGGCAGAAGATACGGAAGTCATCCGCATAGCGCACAATGAACATTTCTTTGAGATTGCTGTTCCGCATTTTCTGGTAGCCCTTGCTCTTGTCAAAGACCTCAGAGGTGCGGATAGTGCGCCATGTTCCGTAGCGGTTTGCCACGGGGTGTTCCGTCCATTGGCTGTCGATCCAGTGATCCAGCTCATTGAGCACCACATTGGCCAACAGCGGGGAAATGATCCCGCCCTGGGGCGTTCCCTTTGTCGGATAAACGGTACTGCCGTCCGGCATACGGATGGGGGCCTTCAGGATACGCCTGAGGACAAACAGAAGCTGTTTGTCCTGGATGCCCAGCGTCCAGAGCTGCTTAATCAGTTTGCTGTGGTTCACATTGTCAAAGAATCCTTTGATGTCAAACTCCAAAACATAGTGTAAATGCGCCCGTTGCAGCAGGGAGTAAGTACGGGAAATTGCGTGCTCCACTGACCGATTCGGGCGGAACCCATAGCTGTTGTTGCTGAACTTTGCCTCACAGATGGGCTCCAGGATTTGTTTGATGCATTGCTGCACCAATCTGTCCCAGATACAGGGGATACCCAGCGGCCTGGTTTTGCCGTTTGGCTTTGGAATGTCCTTCCGGCGCACTGATTTGGGACGGTAGCCGTGTTCGCTGCCTGTGACAATTTTTCTGACCTTACCGATGACCTCAGCCGGTGGAAGCCGTCCAATGTCACCGATATTCTGCTTGTCTGTTCCTGCTGTGTAGCTGCCCGTGTTGGTCTTGATATTTCTGTAGGCCAGCAGGATGTTGTCCGGGCTTAATACCAGTTCCATCAGGCCGGTGAAAGTTTCTCCGGCTTTGCTTTTGGCGTACAGTTCGTCAAATGTCCGCTGCATGCCGTAATACTCGGCGTGCCGCTGGGCGTCCATACACAGGACTTTTTTCCTTTCTTTTGGCATAAGGCATCACCTCCCGTTTGGAAAAGTGACCCTTTTGGTCTTACTCGAATCCTTATGATTGGATTGAATAATGCCTGTTTCCACAATTCGACTTGTGACCATTCCTCCATCCCCATTACAGGGACTTTTCCGGTTCGATCACTACTTTTCAGCAGCGGTTCACCCGCTTATTGTTCTTCGCCGGGTTCTTCCTTGCGAAAGCCGCTGCCTTTCCTCGTTCCGGTAATTCTATCTGTGCATCTATACCTTTAGGTTTCTGCTATGAGCCTGCCGGCTGGGATGTGCCTGTAACACAACATGGTCGTTCGTAGGGCAAATTTCTACTAAACCACACCGGCTGCGCTTGAACGCACCCATACATTTCTATATGGTCTTCTTATAGACCCGTACATTCGCAGATTCGTCAGTCCGCCCGCTACGGCGAACATTCTAACCATGGGTATTTTGTAGACCCTTGGCCTATAGGCAACACAGTCTGCCTCCAGACCGCTTTCGGCTGCCGTTGGCGGCGGCTACGGTTGCTCTCAGCCGTTGTCGTGGGGCTTCGTACACCGGCTTTGCAGCCGATGCACGCCCACCGAGGGCAGGCGTTTCAGGGCGTTACCCCGTCATTCCACCTGTCGAATTACCAGTTATCCAAACAACGGTATTTTGTTGTTTGTCCGCTGACTTCTTACCGCCAGCGAACGAGTCGCACTGACCCAGAAATCGTCCCCGGCCTTACCCTCGCCCTTGGTGTTGGCGATCAGCGTCGTGACCAGCTTCAAAATGTCCTTTTCCGAGTGGATGTAGGCAAAGGGGTTATAGTGCATGGACTTCTTGAAGTTGATGGTATTGAGGACTTTGATCCGGTACGGCTCATAGATGACCTTGCCGCGCTTATCCTTCATGGGCTTGCCGTCCTTGCCCAGCTTGGGCGTCCCGCGCTGGAGCATTTTGCCGCACTCCACCAGGATGGTGCCTTTGGGGTCTGTCACCACATAGGAGCTGTGCATCTGCATCAGGTTGGGCTTCAACCAGAACCGGGTCTTACCGGAACCGGAGCCGCCGATTACCAGAACATTTTTATTTCGCGCCGTTTTGGGGTCCTTGGGGCGGCTGTTCATGGTCAGGCTCTCGGTTTTGGTCAGAATCACATTGTTCTGAGGCACTGGGTCGATGTAGGGCGCGATGTCCTCATGGGTTCCCCAGCGGGCGGAGCCGTACTCCATACCGTGCCGGTACTTCTTAGCGTTCTTGCTCTTGAGATAGACCGCCAGCCGCAGGCCACCGCCGCAGCACAGGCCCACCAGCAGATCCAGTGGGTGCAGGCTGGGCCACCAGCTGACCAGCGCCACCGGCAGCGTGGAGAAGAACGAGAACATTTTTGCCGAAGCACCCGCACCCACGGCCATCCGCCACGCTTCACCGAAGTTGGTGGAGAAAAGCCCCATCAGGATGTACGGCATATTCAGCAAAAGGAGCTTTTTGATATTCAGCTGCTTTTTCATCGTTCCAGCTCCTTCCGCTTGTTCCGGTCCACGACGGCGTGCTTCACCAGCTCTTTGAACTGGCTCAACTTTGCCAGCACAGACGGACGCTCGGATTTTTCCGCTTTCCTGACCTTTTTCCCGGTGTACTCGGTAAAAGCAGCGGTCAGGGCATCCGCGTCCCGACCCTTGAAGAAAATCAGGTACTTGGGCGGAGAGCTGCTGCGGTCCTTCTTTACCGCATAGTCCACGCCGTATTTCCGGGCGATCTTCTCAAACTCTTTGATGGAGGGGTCGGTGATCTCGATGTTGGAAACGCCCTGGTTCTGGCCGATCAGCTGCTTTACCGTCTGCTTACCCTGGGGCTTCACGGGCGCGTCCCGGATTCTCTGCTTTTGCAGCTTCTTTTCCTTGCGGTGGGCAAGATACTTGGTGATGGCAGATTTGAACAGCCTGCCGGTGAATTTGGAGCCACTGACAACCAGCGTCAAAGTTCTGTTTTCCACTTCTTCCTGCATTTTATTTCACCTCACTTTTGCACCAAAAGGGCGGCCCTGATAGGCCGCCCTTTGGCAATCTCACTTTACTTTATGCCAGGTTTCTTCCTCTGCGCCAGACACAATCGTGTGCCCGTTGGCCGCCTCCATCAAGTCATAGTAGGCCCAGTAGTGGGGATTCTGAAGGTCACTGAAGGTGGTCAGGTTGTCCTCGTTACGGCGGATAAAGGTCTCGTCTGCCGTGCGGCCCAGCATCCGATTGATGATCGTAACTACCTCAGCGCGGGTGATTTCATCCTCGCCGTGGAACTTGCCGTCCGGGTAGCCTACAATCCAGCCATTCCGAGTGGCGGTATGGATATACTCCGCAGCCCAGCTGCCTGTTGCATCAGGGAATCCAGCTTGTTCACTCTCATAGATAGTAAGTGCCATCCAATCGTTCAGACGGACACACATGGTGACAAACTGTTCGCGGGTGATACTGGCCTCAGCGTGGAATTTCCCGTCATCGAAGCCAACAACTACCCCCAGCTTTTCCAAATATGCCACATAGTCCTCATACCATGCGTTTGCGGCAACATCCGGGAATTTGCTGGTATAGCCACCCTCCAGCGAATCCCCACGGTATTCTGCCAGAATCCGGGCAAATACAGTGGCAGCTTCTCCACGGGTCATGTTGCGGTCCGGGCCAACGGTTCCGTCCCCATAGCCAACGATATAAGCAAAGTGGTACTCGTCCGGCAGCGTAACAGCGCCGTTCTTTCCTGTCTCACCGGCAGCGGTGGTGCCGGTGCCGTCGGTGACGGTGACGGATACATCGGGCTTGGCCTCACCCTGATTGTCTGTGACAGTGACGGTCACAGGGCCGTCCTCGTCAAAATCAAAGTCATCCGGCAGGGTGACAGATACTTTACCGTCCTCGTCCACGGCAATCTGTGTGCCATCTACGGGCTTGCCATCTTGATCTGTCACATTCACATTGACCGTGTTGGACTTATCCTCGTTACCGGTATCCGTGCCAACGATCTCACCAGCAGAGCCGGTGGCCTGCGGGACAATAATCTGACCGTTCTTGTCGGTGTCTCTGGCGGCGTGGTTGTCCTTGGAATCGGACACTGCCATATTCAGTCCCTTAGCGGGATCGGTGCTGGGCAGCAGCACCGTCACTACGGTCTGGTCGTTACCGTCCAGCAGGCGGCCATCCGGCAGCAGGACAGTAAACGCATCCGCTTCATCGTCCTCACCGGGCAGCAGCGTCACCAGCGCACCCTTGATGGGGGCTTTTTCGGTATCTGTGACAATCACGGTGTACTGGCCTACCACGGCGGTGCCGCTTTCATCGGTGTAGGCGCTATCCACAGAGGGGACTGTCAGCTTGCCGTCCTTATTGGTCTGGCCCTGGGCCGTACCGCCCAAATCGGACTTAACAATTACGGTTTTGTCAGGTTCGGGAGCTTTCTCGTTGTCGGTCACAGTGACAGTGACACGGTTCTTAGCGTCCATGTCCTGTCCCTCCGGCAGATTCACGGTGATATTGCCGGTGCTGCCCATGCTGACCTCGCTGCCCTGGATGGGCCGCCCGGTCTCGGTGCGCTCCACCTTGACGGTCAGGGTATGACGGTTGCCGTCAGCATCCTCCCAGCCTACGGTAGCATTGCCATCGCCATTGGTAGTCCCGATAGTGCTTGGGACGGTAATCTGACCGGCGGCATCGGTTTTTCCGCTGCTGAAATTGTCGTTGCGGTCAGTGACGGAAATGCCCATGCCTGCCACGGGAGACTTGTCCTTCACAAGCTGAACCTGGATGGTGGTCTGGTCGGCATAGTCCAGCAGGCGGCCAGAGGGCAGCCGGATAGACAGGGTGTTGTCCGTATGGAGAGCAACGGTGGCATTGGTAATCGGGTTTTTGCTATCCGTATCGGTGACAATCACCAGATAGCCACCCACAACGGCCTCGCCCTTGCTGTCCGTGGTGGCCTGATTGTAGATTTTCTCGATTTCTTCCGTTTCCAGGGTTTCGCCGCACACGGTACATTCCTTGTGCTTGCTGCCCTCACTGTCAGTGGTGGGTTCCTGGTCGATGATCCAGTCACCAGGCTTGTGTCCGGCAGCATCGGTGTAATTACCCTTATAGGTGTCGCCACAGCGGGAGCAGGTATAGGTGGTGTAGCCCATTTCCGTGCAAGTGGGGGCGGTGACTTCCTCCTGGTAGTCATGACCCAGGGCGTTGACGATCACAGCGCCGCACTTGGTACAGAGCTGGGGCGTGGTGCAGGTGGCCGCCTCGCCGGGAACATGGCCCGCCGCCGGGTCGCCCTCCAGTCGGTGATAGCCGCAGCGGACGCAGCGATACTCGATCATGCCCTCGCCGGTACAGGTGGAGCCGGTGATCTCGGTGCCCTCGTCCCAGGAATGGCCCAGGGGGTCGGTGTAGTCTGTCACAAAGCTGGAACCGCAGCCCTCGCAGATATGGATGGTCTTGCCGCCGCCCTCGCAGGTGGACGGGGTGGTTTTGGCAACATAGTTGTGGGGCAGGGACGCCGTGATGTCCGTGATGTGGCGCTCTCCGCAGACGGCGCACTCCCGCAGAGTGTAGCCGGGGCTGGTGCAGGTGGCCGGGACGGTGGTAACGGAGAACTCATGCTCGCCCTTGGGGGTGGTGCTTTCCTGGACGGTGCCGCACCGCTCACAGATTTCCAGCACCTTGCCGGTGGTTTCACAGGTGGCGTCCCGGATAACAACACGCTGGAACGCATGGCCCAGGGCAGCCTCATAGTCCCGCTTTTCGATCTTGCCGCAATCTACGCACAGATAGCGGTCATAGCCCAGGGTCAGGCAGGTGGGGTCCACGCTGTCCAGCAGCGTCCAGTTGTGATCCTCGCCACAGGTGCCGTCACCTTCTGTTTCCTCGGTGCTTTCGTCACGCAGGTGGACATAGGCCACGCCGTCCTCCACCATATCGGTGTTCTGGAATGTGTAGGTGATCTCATAGTACACCGCATAGTCTCCGGCCTCGGTGTAATTGGGGGCGCTGGTCAGGGTGCAAGCGTCGGCGCTATGGCCGTAGCGGATAGCGGTGGTAACACCTGCCTCGGAGAGATCGGATACAGTAACGGTGTGGGGCTGCCCGTCTACCACGCCGAAATAGTCCGCCACAACAGACTTGGCAGCGGTATAGTCGGTTTCGGCATATCCGCAGTCGGCGCAGGTGTCCATTTCCACAAAACGGTCATGGGCAAGCTCCGGGCGGATGGCTGTTTCCATGTTGTGCCGCTCCAGGGAGGAGGAAGTTTCCTTGTAGGTGCCGTAGCAGAACCCACAGTATTCACCGCTGGTAATGGTCACACGATGGTAGCTGCTGTCTGATTGCTCAATGGTCTTTGTTTCCGGCAATTCCTCAAAGAAGTTACTGGCGCAGTCGTACAGCCAGTACACATTGGTCTGATAGCAGTAATCGCTTTTGGCCATATTGGTATTGATACCGCCGCAGGTTTCACAAACTGCTTTGGTCCAATGATACCCGGTATAGTAGGCATCCTTGCCGGGAACACCGTCCAGGATAGAGCCTTTCCCTTCGCCGCCGATCATTGTGCCATCCGAATAGCGGACATTTCGGGTCATAGCCGTTTGACCATCACGGGTGTATTCAGGAGTACGGAAAGCTAAAAACGAAGTTGCCTGTCCGCATTCTCTACAATTAAAAGTTTCATGGGTGACGGTGGCGTTGGCGTCCAGCTCGTTGGTTCGATTGTTGGCCTCCTGCCAATGGTCAGCCGGATCATGGTAACTGTTCTGCTGGGCGGCAAAGGCTGTGGGCAGAGCGGAGAATAATGTCAGTACAGCCAGGGAAAGCGCCACAACAGATTTCAGAGTTTTTTTCGGTTTCATAGCGTTATCCTCCTATCATCAAATTTTTGAAAGTAAATCAGTCGTGAGTAAGCTGCTAAGGCGGAACCATCAGCCGCCGCAAAAGATAACGGGTCATCATATCATCAGCAGGATGCTGTCCCGCAGCTGGGCAAAATGCAGCTTGCCTTGGGGCGTTACCAGCGTGTAAGAACCGGTATGCCCGTGGTTGCAGTAGTCTTTGACACAGAACAGACCGTTATTGGAGGGCTTGGCGTAGGGAAGCACATTCCCGGAAGCCGTGCGGTAAACGAACCGCTGTTCCAGCAAGAATCGGACAAACTGGCGTTCCGGCACAACCAGCTCTTTGGCGGTGGTACGGAGGTTGGTGCTGTGCTTGAGGTCGATGAACAAGTCATAAAAAGCGGCCTTGCCCTCTAACATGGCGTTTTCCTCTCGCAGCGCCGTATTTTTTTCCCGCTCAGCCAGCAGATCGGAACAGAGCTTCAGCAGCGCCTCCGGGGAAGTTGCTACTTCCCAGAGCTTTTCCCTGGTCATATAGGCCCCGTGCTTGCGGATGATGGGTAGCACCTGGTCAAACACCCATCGTTCAAACCGTTCCGCCGAGGGCAGCTTGCTGTGGACGATTAGGCGGTACACATCGCCTTCTGGGATGAAAGTCATACTGATTTTGCGGTCAGGGCTTTGCGGATGAGGTGCGTCGCGTTTCACGACGCACCTACAATGGCGGATAATTGCATCGCGGGGATTGCTATATCCCAGCGAATTTGCTACATCCAAACCGCAGAATAGGTATTTGTCGTTTTCCTCGATGACCCGGATAGACCCAAACTCCGGGCTTTTGAAGATTTCCATTTGATTCATGTCATACCTCCTTTGGCATGAGAAAAGGCGGCCCTTACCAGCCGCCTGCGTTCATGTCATGATTCACTTGTGCGGTGTAATAATTGCTGATAGTGGTGGGGGCATTGAACAAGACGGTCAGCAGATACTGCTTCATGTTGCGGATCTCAGAGGAGTTTTTCTGCATACAGTCCATGACAAACCGGATGTGTTCGCTATCCAGCTTCAAAAATCGGGAGCGGACCACCTCATGGGGGAAGTCGCTGCCAGCAATCCGAGTAGTCTGCCGCTTTGCACAGACGGTTTCCACCATCAGCTCCACAATCTCGTCCAGATTCTCCTGGTAAGGGTCAACCTCCCGGCATAGATAGTCATACTCGATGTTCTCCAGAATTAAATCCCGATAACTTTCCATCTCCGTAAGGGACATCGCATCCCTTCCTTTCCGTTCCGGCGGTCTCACCGCAGCTGGCTCTCGGAAGGGAATGGAATCGGTACTTGATCCCTGAGTATTTTGTTTTTGAGTATTTGATTTCTCTATATTTAATTCTGCGGGCTTTTCCGTATCCGGTTTCTCCATATACGGGTTTTCCGTATCTGGTGAAGCCGTCTCCGGCCCAGGCGTATCCGGGTTCTTCGGCTGTGGCTGCTCGTAGATGACATACTCGGTATCGCTGATCCGACCATGGCGGTCTCTCAGCTTATAGCGGACAATGTATCCGGCAGCTTCCAGCTCACGCAACGCGCCGCCGATGGCGTCTACGCCCTCCTTGCAGATTTTTGCAAGTCCCCTGGTGGTATAGTTCCAATCCTCCGGCAAGGACAGCATCATGGAAAGCAGTCCCTTGGCCTTGAGGGACAATTTTTCGTTTCGCAGGTGATGATTGCTCATTACCGTATAATCGCGGGTTCTTTCAATCCGAAAGACCGCCATTGACCTCACTCCTTCCTCATTTCTGGGCATGAAAAAAGCCACAATCTTTCGTAAAAAGACTGTGGCGGTTAGCTTTTATTCTTGTTCTGCCAGCGCCAGTAGGGACGCTTGCGCTTTGGCGGCTGGCTGAATGGGAAATCATGCTCCGAAAACGGGAGGGTCTGTAAAACCAGGTCAATATCGGTGGATTCCATGTCATATTGGGACTGACAACTTTCCCAGATGGCGTCCTTGATGTTCTGGACAGTACACATATTCATTCCTTTCCTTTCGTAGTGATTGTGGGTTTACAGGTGGCGGCGGTGCTTGCCTGGTTTGAAATCGAGGACATGACCCTCGATCACATGGGCATACCGCTTAATTTTGATTTCCCGGCCTTTCTGACTGGCGAGAGCGGCCTGATATTCGTCCTCCGTGAGAAACAGCCGTGTTTCATCGCCGGGGCTGCCATAGGAGCAAGGACGCAGGACGGCAAACTCGATCATCCAGCGGGTGTTATCCTGAAAACGCTCCACGGCGAGAATGTTGTGTCCTTTCAGCTCGCGGGCTGAAATATCCCTCATTGTTGGCTCCTTTCATCGTTCCTGGTCTCTCTGGCGCTTTTTCTGCCACGCCTCCAGCAGCTTAATGATGGTTTCCTGCATCCGCTGGGGCGTGTAGCTTTTTGGGAAATACTTCCGTAGGGTATCTGAGGTAAAAGTCACCCGGTCCAGATCGCTTTTCTTTTCCTCACCCATGATGACACGCATCATGTCGAGGGTCAGATGTCCCTCCTGGCTATATTTCTTGAGCCGCTGGGCCTGGGAGAGAGAGGGAGTAGCCTGTTCGCTGTCCATCGCGTCCAGCAAGTCCCGCTGTTCCTCTTTTTTGAGGAAAGACAGCTCATAAGCCGGGTTGAGGGCGATTTTCTTTTCATCGACCATATCCAGCAGTTCGGGAATCAGCTCCGTCAGGCGGATATAGCGTTGAATTTGATTTCGGCTCTGACCAACTTGCTCGGCCAAAATATCCCGCGACTTCTTTCCATCTGACTTGTGCCCAACTTGGGCACAAGTTAAATCGGACCGTTCCCCCTGGTGCTTCATGGCCTCCAGCTTCATCTTGTAGGCAAAGCCCTTCTCGCTGG
>NZ_AAXG02000037.1 GCF_000169255.2 Pseudoflavonifractor capillosus ATCC 29799 | reverse complement strand
ACCCGCTATCACCAGGTCATCGCGACATGCAACGGGCGTGCGTCGGTCTCATGGGTTTACCCCACTCACTGACCATGGATAGGTCACCCGGTTCGGTCTATTGCCACTGACTTCATACGCGCTGTTCACACTCGGTTTCCCTCGCCTCCGGTACTCAATACCTTAAGCTTGCCAGTAACAATAACTCGCCGGACCCATTCTACAAAAGGTACCTCATCACCCGTTAACGGGCTTTGAGTGCTTGTAAGCACAAGGTTTCAGGTTCTATTTCACTCCCCTCCCGGGGTCCTTTTCACCTTTCCCTCACGGTACTGCTCCTCTATCGGTCATCAGGTAGTATTTAGGGTTGGAGGGTGGTCCCCCCAGCTTCCCACGGGGTTTCACGTGTCCCGCGGTACTCTGGATACCGACTGACACAATTCGTCTTTCACCTACGGGGCTCTCACCCGCTATGGCCGGCCTTCCCATGCCGTTCGGCTAAACTATTGTGCCGTGATGTCAGTCCACAACCCCGGTGGATAAATCCACCGGTTTGCCCTCTTCCGCGTTCGCTCGCCACTACTTGCGGAATCTCTGTTGATTTCTCTTCCTCGCCCTACTTAGATGTTTCAGTTCAGGCGGTTCCCTACCTACGCCTATTTTATTCAACGCAGGTTGACGGAGTATTGCTCCGCCGGGTTTCCCCATTCGGAAATCTCCGGGTCAAAGGCTGTTTGCGCCTCACCGAAGCTTATCGCAGCTTGCCACGTCCTTCATCGGCTCCTGATGCCAAGGGCATTTCCCCTTGCGCTCTTATTAGCTTGACCTTCCGTAGAACCGTTTCTGGTTCTACATTTGATCATGAAATTATGCAGGCTTCACAGAAGTTTTGCAAATTGGCTAATTGTTTTACCCATTCACTAGAACGGCTTTCGCCATTCTATTTAAAAGTTCCACAACATTGCTGTTTTTGCCCTCTGTTGCTTGCTTCGCATACTTTGAATCTACATTGTTCAGTTTTCAAGGTGCAGCCTTCCAACCTTTTTCAAGGTCAGATTGAAACACTCAATGCTTGAATGCTTCAATCCAATCTCGCATATTCTCTTGTGGAAGTTCTTTCTGCTTACTCTTTCTTTCAAGAAAGAGTAAGTGGTGGGCCCAAGTGGACTCGAACCACCGACCTCGCGATTATCAGTCGCGCGCTCTAGCCAGCTGAGCTATGGGCCCGTCTGGTGGAGGTTACCGGACTCGAACCGGTGACCCCCTGCTTGCAAAGCAGGTGCTCTACCAGCTGAGCTAAACCCCCATGGAGGCGTGTACCCTCTAAATTAAACAACGTGAAGCCATTCGCACCAAAGAGTCTGACCTTAGGACGTTACAGCAAGAACTGGTCTTACTGAAGTCTCCTTAGAAAAGGAGGTGATCCAGCCGCACCTTCCGATACGGCTACCTTGTTACGACTTCACCCCAATTATCGAACCCACCTTTCGGCCGCGCCCCTCCTTGCGGTTAGGCTACGGACTTCGGGTGTTCCCGACTCTCATGGTGTGACGGGCGGTGTGTACAAGGCCCGGGAACGTATTCACCGCGGCATGCTGATCCGCGATTACTAGCGATTCCAACTTCATACAGGCGGGTTTCAGCCTGCAATCCGAACTGGGATGGCTTTTAGGGATTTGCTCCACCTCGCGGCATTGCTTCCCTCTGTTAACCACCATTGTAGTACGTGTGTGGCCCAGGACATAAGGGGCATGATGATTTGACGTCGTCCCCACCTTCCTCCGTTTTGTCAACGGCAGTCTCGCTAGAGTGCTCTTGCGTAGCAACTAACAATAAGGGTTGCGCTCGTTGCGGGACTTAACCCAACATCTCACGACACGAGCTGACGACAACCATGCACCACCTGTCTCGACTTTCCCCGAAGGGCACCTAATGCATCTCTGCTTCGTTAGTCGGATGTCAAGCCCTGGTAAGGTTCTTCGCGTTGCTTCGAATTAAACCACATACTCCACCGCTTGTGCGGGCCCCCGTCAATTCCTTTGAGTTTCAACCTTGCGATCGTACTCCCCAGGTGGGATACTTATTGTGTTAACTGCGGCACGGAGGGGGTCAGTCCCCCCACACCTAGTATCCATCGTTTACGGCGTGGACTACCAGGGTATCTAATCCTGTTTGCTCCCCACGCTTTCGCGCCTCAGCGTCAGTTACTGTCCAGCAATCCGCCTTCGCCACTGGTGTTCCTCCGTATATCTACGCATTTCACCGCTACACACGGAATTCCGATTGCCTCTCCAGCACTCAAGAACTACAGTTTCAAATGCAGGCCACAGGTTGAGCCCGTGGTTTTCACACCTGACTTGCAGTCCCGCCTACACGCCCTTTACACCCAGTAAATCCGGATAACGCTTGCCACCTACGTATTACCGCGGCTGCTGGCACGTAGTTAGCCGTGGCTTATTCATCAGGTACCGTCATTTATTTCGTCCCTGATAAAAGAAGTTTACAACCCGAAAGCCTTCATCCTTCACGCGGCGTTGCTGGGTCAGGCTTGCGCCCATTGCCCAATATTCCCCACTGCTGCCTCCCGTAGGAGTCTGGGCCGTGTCTCAGTCCCAATGTGGCCGGCCAACCTCTCAGTCCGGCTACTGATCGTCGCCTTGGTGGGCCGTTACCCCGCCAACTAGCTAATCAGACGCGAGGCCATCTCAGAGCGATAAATCTTTGGCAGCCAGTGTCATGCGACTCAGCTGCATTATGCGGTATTAGCAGTCCTTTCGGACTGTTATTCCCCACTCCGAGGCAGGTTCCTCACGCGTTACTCACCCGTCCGCCACTAAGAAACCCAATCCATTGGACGTATCGTCTGTCATGAGCTCTCCGTTCGACTTGCATGTGTAAGCACGAATCCACCACAGGGCGAGATTGCAAT
>NZ_AAXG02000038.1 GCF_000169255.2 Pseudoflavonifractor capillosus ATCC 29799 | reverse complement strand
AAAAGAACGGGGGCAGGCCCCGCAGCTGCAAAATGCACTATCGCCCGGCATGAGTAGCCAGCTCGCTGGGGTCATCAACTCCCGGTCCAGCCGCTGGGTGTTCTGGTTGTAGCTTTCCGACTGCCCACGGGAGCGGCCCTCGGTCTGCATGGAGATTGTGGCCTTTCCCAGCCAGTTCTCGGAAATTTCCTTGATGGTGGAGCTTTCCCGCCCGCCCAGGAAAACCACGCTGTCCATGTTGCCTAAAATCGTTTCCGCGTGTTTGTCATAAATGGCCTTGCACTGTGCCATCTGCTGGTAAAAGAGCGTCAGCGATATTTCACGGGAACGGATCACGGCCACCAGCTTCTCCAGCGAGGGCACCTGGCCCGTGTTGGCCGCCTCGTCCCACAGCACCCGCACATGATGGGGCAGGCGGCCCCCGTGAACATTGTCCGCCCGTTCACACAGGAGATTGAACATCTGCGAAAAGGCCAGGGCAACAATGAAGTTATAAGTCGGGGTTGTATCGGAAATCGTGAAGAAAACCGCCGTTTTCCGATCCCCGATGCGGTCAAGCTCCAGCTCGTCATAGCTCATGATCTCCCGGAGCTGGGGGATGTCAAAGGGGGCCAGCCGGGAACCGCAGGAAATAAGGATTGATTTTGCGGTCTTGCCCGAAACGAGTTGTCAAGGACTTTTTAATCAAATTCACGAAAAAGCCACAAAAAAAGTGCCAGAAGCAGATTTTAGCTCCTGACACTTTTGCGGATGGGTTATTTTCTCCTGCTTAACAGTTCGTCGCAAAGGTACGCATATTCCGGCAGTTGGTCGATATAGGGTTTCCAGCGCCGCTTAATCTCGGCCAGTTCCAGCGGATCGGCGTCCTCGAAGTCATGGTCGTTTCCGGTCATTCCAAAAACATCCAGTGCTATATCATTCAAGCACTCATAACAAAGGCCAGTAGCGGACTCTATCCAGTTGCCGGTATCAATATAGACCGGGTCGATAGATATTGCCAGCCACACATAGCCGACCTTGTCCGACCAAACCAAATCATAAGCGGTCATCTGCTGGATATGTTTCTCAAATACTTTGCGGACGCGCTCAATCTCATTTTTCTCTTTTTCTGTGTATAGCATTTTTGTGTCCTCCTTGACTAAAAGTTTTGGCGTGTACCATCATCAGTTTAACACAAGGCGGCTGGCTTTATCAGCCGGTCACATCTGCTGTATCTCGTTTTTAAGCATACGCTTGATTTTGTCGCTCATGGTTTCAGTGCTGGTATCGCTGAAATGGACGCGCACCTTGTAGGTGGTCTTGCCGATTTTCTTTACCAGCGCGGGGGCGTCCTCCGGCGCTCTGGCCGGGGTGGTATCTGCGGTCTGCATGGTACGGGTTTCTTCGCTCATGGCGCTCCTTTCTCCGGGCGGGGTTATATCGTCCGGCAAAAAATTACTCATGCTTACGGTTTACAATGTCTTTCGCCGCCTGCCTGGTGGCTCCGGCGTTTTCCTCCCGGAAGTTCTTCCCCGCAAAGAGGATCGGGGCGCACCGTTCCAGAATACGGTCATAGATACGGGCGTGGGCCAAGTCAGGCGGGTTTTTGAGTTCAGCCAGCTTCAGATTGGTGGTGATAATCATGGGCCTGCGGCTGCGGTAGCGGCTGTCAATGACGAAAAACATCTGCTCCATCGCATACTCGGTGCTGCGCTCCACACCCAAATCGTCAATGATAAGCAGGTCGTACTCGTCAAAGCTGGCGATAAAGTCTGCCCTGTCCTCGGAGAACATCCCTGTCAGGCGGTTCAGAATGGTGGGAAAGTTCGTCATCAGCACCGGCACATCCCGGTCAAGCAGGGCGTTAGCGATACAACCGGCGAAAAAGGATTTGCCGGTTCCCACATCCCCAAACAGCAGCAGGCCGGTGTTGTTCTTATAAGCCTCCTTCCAGTTCTCCACATAGGCGCGGGCCTTGTCCATCAGAGGATTTTGGCCGTTGTCGTTGGCAAAGGTGTAGTCGTACAGATAGCGGTCTTGCAGGCCCTGGGCCTTCCGGCGCTTGATACGCTCCATGCGGCGCTGCCGTTCCTCGGTGGCTTTGCTCTGTTCCTCGGCCTCCCGCTGGCACTGGCAGATACAGCGGGGCATGAAGTAGCCCGGTTTCCCAAAGCATGGCACAACAGTCTGCCTCTGGCCGCCGCACTTCTTACAGTGAATGAGGCCGTCTGCCGGGTCTATGTACTCGTCCCCGGCCAGCTCCACACCGGCGGCTGCCTTGTCGATCAGCGCCCGGATTTCTGCGGTAATCTCCATCATACGGTTTCATCCTCCTTTACGCTGTAATCCCGGTTGCGGGTGGGCGGGGCTGCTTTCTTCGCGTCCTCACCGGCCCAGCGCCGGATGGTGGCGGCGTGGCTCTGATACCGCTTGCCGGTAGAGGCCATGTACTCGGACAGCTTTTCGATGTACTGGCCCCATACGGTGGGAAAGCTGGCCTGCAGGTCTGCCAGTTCCTCGTCCGTCAGGAAAACATTCTGGTAACGGCCATAGGCGCGGGCGGTGCTTCCCTTCTCTATCTCTCTCTTTATCTCTATCTCTTTCTCTAACTCTATCTCTATCTCTGGTGGACGAATGTCGGACAAATGTCCGCCGTTTGTCCGGGGCGCGGAAAGAGCCTTGTTTTGGAGCCTCGCCGCCCGCTTTCGCTCGGCCTCGGTGGAGGACTGGCCGATCAGCAGTTCGATATTGCTCATGTAAAAAGTGCCGCTGTCCAGCACTTCCACAAGGCCCAGCTTCAGGAAGATTTGCAAGGCTCTCTCCACAGTGCCGATCTGCTGGCGGGTGATGGTGGCGATCATCTGCGCCGTGTAGGGGATATTCTCGTCAAGCTGGAGCCGCCCGCCGTGTTTCAGGGATTTCAGATACAGCTTGAGCAGGATGTTGGAGTACAGAACACCGTCCTGCATACTTTCCAGCAGCACGATGGAGTCATCGTCAAAATAGTTCTCTTTGAGTTTCAGGTAGTAATATTTTCGATTGTCTGACATGGGTTCCTCCTTGGGGTTCGTTTTGGGCTTCTGTACGCATTTAGAGGGCTGTTTTGGGGGCCAGAGGATAAATCTATCAGGTCCCCAGCGACACCCTCGAAAAAGTCCTTGATTTACAAGGGGGTTTCGGCCCCTAAAGCGTGACATTTAGCCCTCTGTTTGCGCTTGCGCTGGGCGGCCTTGATACGCTTCATGCGTCCGGCACATTCCGGGCAGTATTTGGCCCGGTTGGAGCCGGGGGTGAACAGCGCCCCGCAGACGGCGCACCGCTTGGCGTCCAGGCGGTGGAACAGGGCCGTTTCCAGTTCCCTGTCCAGCGGCAGCACCGCCGCCCGGAACCACCGGCACAACAGGGAGTAGGAAATGGACTGGACGCAGACACATTCCTCCCCATCATCCAGCGCAATACAGTTGCCGCCGTCATAGTTGCAGCACTCATGTACCAGCCGCCGCGCTCTGCGGTACTGGCGGTAGTCCATGACGGGGATGGGTTCAGGCTTGCTTTTCTTCATGCTGGCATTTCCCGCACCCGCCGCAGTTGCCACAGCCCTGGCAGGCATGGGCCTCCGGCTCCGGGCCGGTGGGCGCGTCTGCCGGTTCCGGCTGCAAGAGGGCAAGGGGCAGGCGGATATTCAGGTGGACAGTGACGGGTAAAATAATCTGCTTCATAAGGCAATCTCCTTCCATGAGTGAATGTTGACAATTCTGTGCAAAGGTGTGTCGTGAAACGCGACGCGCCGCAAGGGGTCGGCAAAACACCGTACCCTTTACCGCTCCGGCCCCCGGTCGCGGGGCTTGTCCCGTTCCTGGCGGGCCAGTTGGTCGGCGGCCTTGCGGAGCCGTTCAACGGCTTTCAGTTCCTCCCGCATGGCCTTCATGTCGATGCTGTCCACCTGCTTCTGGGCGGTCAGCAGGTCGATCTCGCGCCGCCATTCCTTCGGAGAAAGTTCCTCGCCGCTGGCTTTCAGTTCCTTCAGATACCGGGCCGCCGCGTCATAGAGGATCAGTTCCCGGCTGTGGCGCTGCTCGAACAGTTCCCGCTTTTCCGGCTTCACCCTGGCAAGCTGTTTATGAATGGCCTTGTACTCGTTGTACTGCGCCCACATCTCCCCGCGCTCGGTGAGAACAGCGATCCGGCGTTCGGCCTTGACGATCTCTCGCCGCAGGTCATAGTAGCGGGTGTTCATATCGGAAATTTTTTCATGGAGCTGCTGCATGGATTGGATGCCGTTGGCGTTCAGAAAATTGAACAGGGCGGCGCTCTCCTGCAATGCCCGGATTTTTCCGGTACGGGTGTCAGGCCGCTTGAGCTGCTGCTGGGCCTCCCACAAGTCCATCATGCTGGGCTGCTGGCCCTCCGGCTTCTCCGCCTCGGCCTTCGACCAGTTGTAGAGACGGGTAATGCGGGCCTTGATTTCTTTCAGCAGCTTGTTGTCGGCGGCGATCTGCCGGTTGACTTCTCCCTTGTCGGTGCGGATGCCGCGCTTCTCCATCTGGCTGGCTGCTGGCCCCAGGTGGACAGAGGGGATTTTATCAATGCCCCGGCGCTTGTAGCTACGGTGGTCTACCAGGGCAGGCTGACCGACGGCCTCCAATGCCCGGTTGGTATAGGCCGCCCATGCCGCCCGCCAAATCTCCACATTCCCTTTGTCGTTCCAGTCGGTGGTATCCTCCCGGTGGTTCTTCCAACCGCCTTTCCCGTCTGGGATGCGCTGGCCGTTCTCGTCCAGGTCGTATGCCTTGCGACACTTCGCGCCCCATGCACCGTTTTCTTTTAAGGGCCGGACGGTCAGCATGATATGGACATGGGGGTTGCCGGTTCCCTTGTCATGGATGGCGAAGTCGGCGCACATTCCTTTCTTTGAGATTGCTGTTCCGCATTTTCTGGTAGCCCTTGCTCTTGTCAAAGACCTCAGAGGTGCGGATAGTGCGCCATGTTCCGTAGCGGTTTGCCACGGGGTGTTCCGTCCATTGGCTGTCGATCCAGTGATCCAGCTCATTGAGCACCACATTGGCCAACAGCGGGGAAATGATCCCGCCCTGGGGCGTTCCCTTTGTCGGATAAACGGTACTGCCGTCCGGCATACGGATGGGGGCCTTCAGGATACGCCTGAGGACAAACAGAAGCTGTTTGTCCTGGATGCCCAGCGTCCAGAGCTGCTTAATCAGTTTGCTGTGGTTCACATTGTCAAAGAATCCTTTGATGTCAAACTCCAAAACATAGTGTAAATGCGCCCGTTGCAGCAGGGAGTAAGTACGGGAAATTGCGTGCTCCACTGACCGATTCGGGCGGAACCCATAGCTGTTGTTGCTGAACTTTGCCTCACAGATGGGCTCCAGGATTTGTTTGATGCATTGCTGCACCAATCTGTCCCAGATACAGGGGATACCCAGCGGCCTGGTTTTGCCGTTTGGCTTTGGAATGTCCTTCCGGCGCACTGATTTGGGACGGTAGCCGTGTTCGCTGCCTGTGACAATTTTTCTGACCTTACCGATGACCTCAGCCGGTGGAAGCCGTCCAATGTCACCGATATTCTGCTTGTCTGTTCCTGCTGTGTAGCTGCCCGTGTTGGTCTTGATATTTCTGTAGGCCAGCAGGATGTTGTCCGGGCTTAATACCAGTTCCATCAGGCCGGTGAAAGTTTCTCCGGCTTTGCTTTTGGCGTACAGTTCGTCAAATGTCCGCTGCATGCCGTAATACTCGGCGTGCCGCTGGGCGTCCATACACAGGACTTTTTTCCTTTCTTTTGGCATAAGGCATCACCTCCCGTTTGGAAAAGTGACCCTTTTGGTCTTACTCGAATCCTTATGATTGGATTGAATAATGCCTGTTTCCACAATTCGACTTGTGACCATTCCTCCATCCCCATTACAGGGACTTTTCCGGTTCGATCACTACTTTTCAGCAGCGGTTCACCCGCTTATTGTTCTTCGCCGGGTTCTTCCTTGCGAAAGCCGCTGCCTTTCCTCGTTCCGGTAATTCTATCTGTGCATCTATACCTTTAGGTTTCTGCTATGAGCCTGCCGGCTGGGATGTGCCTGTAACACAACATGGTCGTTCGTAGGGCAAATTTCTACTAAACCACACCGGCTGCGCTTGAACGCACCCATACATTTCTATATGGTCTTCTTATAGACCCGTACATTCGCAGATTCGTCAGTCCGCCCGCTACGGCGAACATTCTAACCATGGGTATTTTGTAGACCCTTGGCCTATAGGCAACACAGTCTGCCTCCAGACCGCTTTCGGCTGCCGTTGGCGGCGGCTACGGTTGCTCTCAGCCGTTGTCGTGGGGCTTCGTACACCGGCTTTGCAGCCGATGCACGCCCACCGAGGGCAGGCGTTTCAGGGCGTTACCCCGTCATTCCACCTGTCGAATTACCAGTTATCCAAACAACGGTATTTTGTTGTTTGTCCGCTGACTTCTTACCGCCAGCGAACGAGTCGCACTTGTCCAAAACGGATCGCCCTCCTTGCCCTCGCCTTTCGTGTTCGCTATGAGGGTGTCCACGAATTTTAGGATGTCCGCCTCATTGTGGATGTAGGACAGCGGATTGTAGTGCATGGATTTTGAAAAATCTATGCTGTTGAACACTTTTACCTTATATCCCCGGCGTTGCAGGAAAGCACCCACCTGGGAGAGCACCCCGCCTTTCGGATCTACGCACACATAGCTGCATCCGCCGTTTTTATCCGCGCTGGCCTGCAAAATCTGCGGAGTGAGCCAGAAGCGGGTTTTGCCCGACCCGGACGAGCCGATGATGCAGGCGTTGAGGTTGCGGGCGTTGGCCGGGTTTTTAGGCCGGGTGTTCATGGTGAGAAACTCCGTCTTTGTCAAAATGACGTTGTTCTCAAATTTGGGATCGATAAAGGGCTTGATGTCCTTTTCCGTTCCCCAGCGGGCGGAGCCGTATTCTTCATCCCGCCGGAATTTCTTTGCGTTCTTGCTTTTGAAGTAGATTAGCAGGCGGAAGCCCACCGCGCCTATAATGCCGATGAGCCAGTCAAGGGGATGGAGCCCCGGCGCAAAGTCGGCAAAGGCCGGGCCGATGCTCTGGCCCAGGCCCATCAGCTTGTGAGCAAAGTCCGCTCCAGGAGCCAGGCGGTAGGCCGTCCCCAGCTTTAGGCAGGCCCACAGGATAAACAGGTACGGGATGTTGGGTATCACATATTTCTTAACGCTATCTGTCCTCATGCACCGCCTCCCTTGCACGTTCTTTCTTGTGGGACGGCTGGCGGGCCAGTTCAGCGGCGGCCCGTTTGAGCTGTTCCCGGATCGGGACGCGCCGGGACTTGGAACGCTTCATCACACGCCGGAAATATTCCGAAAAACAAGCGGTGATGGCATCGGCCTGCCCACTTTTGAAAAACAGCAGGTATTTGTCCGGCCCGGTTTTATAAAAGGCATAGTCTACATTCCATTTCCGGGCTACCCGGTCAAAGTCCTTTGGGGACTCCACCTCGATGCTGTTCGTAGTGGCCCCGTGGCCCATGAGCTGGCGCACCGTCTGTTTGCCGTGGGGCGTCTGGCGGGCCCGGTGAGCTTTTTTGATCTTCCGGCCCACCGCCAGACACGCCTGGGCCAGCACCCGGCCCGTGAGCTTTGTCGCCTTGATGGAAACTGCTATGGTACGTCTGGAAACGTCCTCATCAATCAGCCGTATCCCTCCTTTCCATGAAAAAAGCACCTCTGGACAAAGTGTCCAGAAGTGCTGCTACCGCTCCTCATGCTCCTTTTTGGCAATCTTCCGATAGCCCTCCAGGGAGGAGCCGTCAATAATTTCTTTGTAGGCCGCCATCTGCTCCCGCACCGAGAGCTGCGGGAACGCGAAAACCTTGTGCTCGGCGGGAATGTCCTCGATCCCGTGGTAGTGCTCGATGAATTTGCCGCCGTTGTTCAGCACATAGCCGCCGGGGGCAAAGTGGCCGTCCTCGTTGATCCGCACGTCCCGCCCGTATGCTTCATAGTCGAAGTAAGGGAGCAGGTGATCGGGAATGTCAATGGCCTCCATATCCTCCACATAAATGCGGCCCAGGGTTTCATCGTCCTCCACACCGGGATAAAACTCAAAGCAATCCAGGTTTTGCGCCAGATTGATCAGGTCAGCCACGCTGGAAGTATATTCGCCGCTGTCAATGACCGCCTCAAACTTTTCCAAGTCGCCTTGATCCAGCTCGGAGAGCAGGCAGGCCAGATGGTTGAGCTCGTCCAGGTTTTCATATTCCGTGAGATAGTCATAGAGCCCCAGCACATCACCGTCAAAGCTGGTGATGAAAAATTCCTCATACCGCACCCCGTCCACGCCGATGCGTTTCAGAAGTCCCTGCACCTCCTCCGTGGTAGTGGGGAATTTCAAGGTTTCACCGACCAGCTCGCCCTCGTTGTATTTTCCCAGGTTCGTGATGTAGGCTTCAAACAGGGACGCCATATCAGCGGCGGCCCTGGCCCTTGACGGTCAGGATGCCCTCAAGGGTAGTCGCGGTGAGCCCCAGGCGCTGGGCCACGGCAATATCATTTTTCATGGCCTCGGTCACGGAATGGCCGCATACCACCAGCACACGGGAGCGCCGGAGCAGATCGCGGCCCATGTCGATGCCGTTCTTGTGCTCCTCCGGCACCGCGTCATTGAGGAACAGCGGCAGATAGAGCATGGGGCAGATGGGGGAATAGCCCGCATCGTAGACCACACGGCAGTAATGCGCCGCCTGCTCCATATCCACCAGGATCACCGCGCCACGCAGCAGGTGAT
>NZ_AAXG02000039.1 GCF_000169255.2 Pseudoflavonifractor capillosus ATCC 29799 | reverse complement strand
ATCAGGTAGCGTCGACTGTGATCGGTTATGTTTCTGACGTGGCGAGCCTTCGACAGAGACGATAAAGACGTAATTTGTACTGGAAATATTCCGGGAGCACTACACTATTCCGAACAAACAAGGTGGGTCTGCACAGTATCGGTAGCGGAAGAAAAAAACTGGCTATAGCCTCAGTTTCTCCGGGTTTTTCCCCGGCTATGAAGAGAGCCGTGCGTTTGAGAGCCCAATTACGTCCCAAACAACACTTTGTCCAGATGTGCTTTATAGATAGGCATCCGGATCGTCCACATCGTCGTAGTTGAGGATGTCCTCGTCCTCGCTTACGGGCCCCGTGTCCGATACGTCTACCTCGTACACCTCATAAGCCTCGTTCAGCCCAAGCCGCCTGCGTCGTATTATGAGCTTATCAAGGTCAAAGGCGTTTTTCTATTTATCGGCCTCAGCCGTGTACTTGTAGTTAGTATGCTGCTTCACATCGTATTTGGGCGAAAAGAACGGAGACAGGCCCCGAAGCTGCAAAATGCACTTATCGCCCGGCATGGTAGCCAGCTCGCTGCTTTTCATCAACTCCCGGCCCAGCCGCTGCGTGTTCTGGTTGTAGCTTTCCGACTGCCCACGAGAGCGGCCCTCGGTCTGCATGGAGATTGTCGCCTTTCCCAGTCAGTTCTCGTATATTTCCTTGAAACTGGAGCTTTCTCGCTCCGCGAAGGAAAACCATGCTATCCCTGTTGCCTCATAATCGGTTCCGCGTGTTTGTCCGTACAAGAACTTGCACTGTGTCATCTGCTGCTACTCCAGCGTCAACGAAATTTCACCGCTAGCGGATCACGGGCACCAGCATTCTCAGGTAGGGCACCTGATCGGTGTGACTGCTCGAACCCACAGCAA
>NZ_AAXG02000040.1 GCF_000169255.2 Pseudoflavonifractor capillosus ATCC 29799 | reverse complement strand
GTTCCAACGTGCGGTAATGCACCTGGGCAGCCATCATGTTTTTCTCCGCGTCCTTTCGGTTCCGGCAGAGATACGGAAGTCATCCGCATAGCGCACAATGAACATTTCTTTGAGATTGCTGTTCCGCATTTATGTAGCCCTTGCTCTGTCAAAGACCTCAGAGGTGCGGATAGTGCGCCATGTTCCGTAGCGGTTTGCCACGGGGTGATCCGTACATTGGCTGTCGATCCAGTGATCCAGCTCATTGAGCACCACATTGGCCAACAGCGGGGGAAATGATCCCGCCCTGGGGCGTTTCCCTTTGTCGGATAAACGGTACTGCCGTCCGGCATACGGATGGGGGCCTTCAGGATACGCCTGAGGACAAACAGAAGCTGTTTGTCCTGGATGCCCAGCGTCCAGAGCTGCTTAATCAGTTTGCTGTGGTTCACATTGTCAAAGAATCCTTTGATGTCAAACTCCAAAACATAGTGTAAATGCGCCCGTTGCAGCAGGGAGTAAGTACGGGAAATTGCGTGCTCCACTGACCGATTCGGGCGGAACCCATAGCTGTTGTTGCTGAACTTTGCCTCACAGATGGGCTCCAGGATTTGTTTGATGCATTGCTGCACCAATCTGTCCCAGATACAGGGGATACCCAGCGGCCTGGTTTTGCCGTTTGGCTTTGGAATGTCCTTCCGGCGCACTGATTTGGGACGGTAGCCGTGTTCGCTGCCTGTGACAATTTTTCTGACCTTACCGATGACCTCAGCCGGTGGAAGCCGTCCAATGTCACCGATATTCTGCTTGTCTGTTCCTGCTGTGTAGCTGCCCGTGTTGGTCTTGATATTTCTGTAGGCCAGCAGGATGTTGTCCGGGCTTAATACCAGTTCCATCAGGCCGGTGAAAGTTTCTCCGGCTTTGCTTTTGGCGTACAGTTCGTCAAATGTCCGCTGCATGCCGTAATACTCGGCGTGCCGCTGGGCGTCCATACACAGGACTTTTTTCCTTTCTTTTGGCATAAGGCATCACCTCCCGTTTGGAAAAGTGACCCTTTTGGTCTTACTCGAATCCTTATGATTGGATTGAATAATGCCTGTTTCCACAATTCGACTTGTGACCATTCCTCCATCCCCATTACAGGGACTTTTCCGGTTCGATCACTACTTTTCAGCAGCGGTTCACCCGCTTATTGTTCTTCGCCGGGTTCTTCCTTGCGAAAGCCGCTGCCTTTCCTCGTTCCGGTAATTCTATCTGTGCATCTATACCTTTAGGTTTCTGCTATGAGCCTGCCGGCTGGGATGTGCCTGTAACACAACATGGTCGTTCGTAGGGCAAATTTCTACTAAACCACACCGGCTGCGCTTGAACGCACCCATACATTTCTATATGGTCTTCTTATAGACCCGTACATTCGCAGATTCGTCAGTCCGCCCGCTACGGCGAACATTCTAACCATGGGTATTTTGTAGACCCTTGGCCTATAGGCAACACAGTCTGCCTCCAGACCGCTTTCGGCTGCCGTTGGCGGCGGCTACGGTTGCTCTCAGCCGTTGTCGTGGGGCTTCGTACACCGGCTTTGCAGCCGATGCACGCCCACCGAGGGCAGGCGTTTCAGGGCGTTACCCCGTCATCCACCTGGAATCCACCACAGGGCGAGATG
>NZ_AAXG02000041.1 GCF_000169255.2 Pseudoflavonifractor capillosus ATCC 29799 | reverse complement strand
GCGCTGGCCACCAAAGGTCCCCTTTTCTCCATTTTTGCCGGGATATCCGCTGATAATGCCGTTCTCTACCGCCAGTGCCACATAGGGTTTTGCCGCCTCAGAAATGGTATCCACATCGCTGAACATCACATTCAGAAGGCTCAGATCTGCCAGACGGGTGTCATACCCTTTGAGCATCACGACTGCAACAGCAATATCTTCCCGCAAGGCCCCTTCGTTGGGCTTGAAGAGCAATTGTCCGGAGGCACTTTTGTATGCAGTCATATAAGCCTTTGCCGCCTCAACAAAGGGACTGGCCCAGTGGGTCAGAGGAACATCCGCAAAACTGCTGGAGCTGGCCGGTGCAGCGGTCAATCCGGCTGCCTTTACCATAATTTTAGCAAATTGGTCCCTGGTAACGGTTTCGTTGGGATAAAAGTTTCCGTCCGGATACCCGTTGATTGCTCCGCGCTCCACCAGCTCGGCAATGTATTGAAACGCCCAGTGATCGGTCGGCACATCTGCAAAGGTCTGAGCATAGACCTTCTCATCCGGATTGTTTTCTGTCCCGTATTCTACGGCAAATGCTGTTGGAACAACGGAAATACAGAGGAGCAGCGCCATTATTCTCTGCCATACTTTTTTCATCTCAATTCCTCCTGTTGATATGCGTCGCAATATTGACCGACTTCAAATACTTTGTCTCACCTCAAGTTCATACCTGTAGTTTTAAATCAATCATCTCTTACGTTGTTTATAAAGTAACTTTTTTAGCTATCTTATAACACATTTTATCATAACCTGTAAAGTTTTACAATAGCAAAAAAGAGGTGATACAGCGTAATGGAAAAGCAGCAATTGATTGATATCGGTCAGCGCCTGCGGCAGCGGCGGCAGGACTTGGGTCTGACCCGTGAGAAAATGGCCGAACTGGCCGACATTGGGACCGGCTACTATGGACAGCTGGAGGTAGGGACCTCCCAGATGTCCATTGATACCCTCATTAAACTCTCCCACTCCATGCATCTGCCGATGGAGTACATCCTCTTTGGCGATGGATATATTCCCGGCGATCCTTCGGCTGTCATCGACCTGCTCCATCGCTGTACGCCCCGGGAGCTGAAGCTGGCGGAAGATGTCTTAAAGCTCTTCCTGATGAAATCCTCCGACGACGTCTAAAGCATAACAGTCTCTTATGAAAAAAAGGTTAGCCACCGGCTAACCTTTTTATGTTATGATAGTGGTATTCTGGAGCGGGGGTGCTGTATGGGATGAAAAATACAGATGAGTTGGCCCACGAAATCCAGGAATCCAATGATATTATCAGCTACTTTGAAAGAAACCGTGAAGAAATGCAGACCGACAGCTTTTCTGAATATCTGGAGCAATGGCTCCGTAAAAAGCAATTGACCAGAGCCGAGGTTGTGCGAGCTTCCAATCTGAACAAGGCCTATGTCTATCAGATCTTCTCCGGCAAGAAATATCCATCCCGGGATAAGGTCATTGCATTAACCTTTGGCCTGCACTTGACCATTGAGGAGACGCAGACGCTGCTGAAGCAGGCCGGATATCGGGAACTCTATCCCCGGGACCCCCGCGACGCACTGCTTCTGTTCGCGCTGGGCCGCGGAATGGATATTATTTCGGCCAATGAGCTGCTTTTTGACCACGAAATTGAAGTCCTGGAATAACAGAGAAAGCCGCTGACCTATCGGGTCAGCGGCTTTCTGTTTCTACTCTCGGCATCTGATAAATTGCCTCATAAATTGCCATAACCGCAGGCGCATAGCTGTCGTAATCTTCCTGCTCTATCTGCTCTATGGCTCCGTCTACGGTGACTTTTACAATGCAGTGAAGCCCCTTAAACGTATAAGCGCCGTATCGAATCAGGAATGTACTCTCCAGGCACCCAAATACCATTGCGCCGTCCTGAGCCATATAACCGGAATACAGGATGAGAAGTTCCGGGTACTGCTCCTTCACTAGGTCATATGCTTTCAGAGCTTCTGTCCCGGAATACTCATACATGAGCGGCGCTGTTCCGTCTGAAATCGCCTCCTGCAGCGCTTCCATATTAATTCCGTTCTCCTGCCATACCTGGGTATCCGCCATACCGAGTATGGACAATACAGCCAGCCGGGATGACGTGTTCGCAAAAAGCATGGCAGCCATCACTGCTATCATTCCAGCTATGAAGATGCATACCGGGCGGATGCCCCACCGGAAGAGCCGTCCGCGGTAGACCGCCCACCTTATCTGCCCGGCGGAGGCATAGCGGTCCTTGGGATCCAGAGCAGTACATCTGCGCAGAATTCCCTTCCATCTGCCCTTACGTGCCACAGGGCCCAGCAGCTGCCGGAACGTGACACCCAGGGCGTAGAGATCCGCCCGGGCATCTGTCTGGGAAAAGCCGTATTGCTCCGGCGGCGCATATCCTCTGGTCCCCAGCAAGCGGGTATCCTGTGTCTCACCCTCTTTGGGTTCTCTGGCTGCGTCAAAGTCAATCAGGCGGATGTGTCCGTCGGGGGCCAGCAAAATGTTATCCGGCTTGATGTCTCTGTGGAGGATATCATGGCCGTGAAGAAACTCCAACACCTGGCACAGTTCCAGAAACACCTTTGTCAGCGCCCGCTCGGGCAGAGAAACCCGATCTAACGGCGCCCCCTCAATGTACTCTTCTATGACAGTGGTATTCCCCTGCTCCTGTTTGACAGCCAGAATACGTGGCAGATAAGGGTGCTCCAGTTTCTGCAGCTTTTCATAGACCGCGTGCTTCCCTCTCAGAGTCTTGCAGACGATCTTTTCCCCGCTGTCCGTGTCCCGCATCAGGGCGACAGTACTCTTGGGCGACTGGTGCAGGATTTGAATTTCCTGGAGCACATATATCCCCCTCTTATAGAATCGCAAGAAATGTTTTATGCCGCATCCGGGTATCTCGTATACACATATTCATAGATTTTCTGCTTGTACTCTGTAATGCTGTTGTCACTATAGCATTCCGGAAGTTCTAGAAATAACGTATCTCGAATAAGCGTATCTACGATGGATCTTGTTTCAATTTTATCTCTCCAGTGATCCAGCTCAGCAATTTTCGCCTTTACCTTTGCCAGCAGATCCACCGCCACCTGTTTGATTTTCTGAATGTCCTGTTTGGACAGATTCTCCAAAAATAGTAAATCGTACAGAGACAGTTCCTCGTCACTGGAGAAGCCCTCCCGAACATATCGCTGCTCCTCCTGATCCATGCTGTTGGCCAGATCTATCAGATCCATAAAAGTTTTTTCGATGGTAGCCCGATTCTGTTCGCTGTTGTAGTCCTCGATGATCTGCTGGTACCGCTCGTAGTAATTGATACGCTGGGGATTGGAAAAGAGCAGCTTATCAAGACGCTCTTGGATGAGGTCATCCAGGTCTTTGAGAATCAGATTTTTCTTCTTTACCCTCGCAAACTCTCTCCGGAGCAAATCGAAATCAATTTTGCTGATGTCAAACTGTCGGGAGGGGACAATTCCCTCACCGGGTGCATCCACCTGCACATATTCGCTGATAATGCTGTTGATTTCCACCATCAGATCCACATTGCTGGCGCTCTTGCGCTTTTTCTGCAGCTCGTGGAAGATGGCCACGATGGCTTCATATTCCTTCCTGGATATCGAAGAAACATCCTGGCGGTCAGCATACTTCATCAGGCGCACCAGTTCGGTAGCATAAGTCTGAAACTGCTTTCGTTCCTCCAAGGTGCCACTCACTGCATTGGCAGCCTTCTGTAGCAGCGCCAATTTTTCAAAATCCTTTCCGTCAACCAGATCCTGCAAACGGAAATCATGCTGAAGCAGATAGTCCTTTGCAGCCGAGATGGTATCCAGAATTCGGGCAATCAGCTCTTCCTTGTCCACCGTGGGATCGGCACCGCCCTGCCCGCCTACATTAGCAGTGTAGTCCGCCAAGGCCTTTCGCAGAGCCTTTACAATGCCGATATAGTCCACAATTAGACCGTTGCTCTTCCCCTCTGCCACACGGTTGGCCCGTGCAATGGTCTGTATCAGGGTGTGAGCCTTGAGAGGCTTATCCAGGTACAGACAGGACAGGCACTTCACATCAAAGCCGGTGAGCCACATGGCGCACACGAACACCACCCGCAGGGGATTGGACGGGTCCTTGAACTCTTTGTCCAGCTCCCGCTTCTCCATCTTCTGCCGGTGTGTCTTAATGTCCAGGCCCCACTTCTGGAAGGTCTGAATCTCGTTCTGCTCCTGGCTGATGACCACCGCCATCTCGGTTTCTTTCATCCACTCCAGCTTGCGGTTCAGCTCCTGGGCCTCCTGTTGAGTGGCGCACTTAATTTCCTTTTCCAGTCTGGCAATTTCCTCTGCCCAGTACTTCTGCGCCAGATCATACATCCGGACACAGGTGACCTTGTTCAGGCAGACGAACATGGCCTTGCCGCTGGTCCACAGGTCGGAATAATGACCTACAAAATCCTTTGCAATGGACTCCAGGCGCTGCTGGGCGGTCAGCAGATGGATCTCCTTGGCAAACTCCCTCTCCAGCTTTTCCTGCTGGTCCACATCCAGATCGGCTCGCTCGATGGCATCCAGAATCCGGTCGGTGATCTCCGGATTGTGCAGGTCCGCGATTTTGTCGCCCCGGTTCTCGTAGTACAGCGGCACTGTTGCGCCATCCTCCACCGCCCGCTTGAAATCGTACACCGATATGTAGCCGCCAAAGGTGCGCGCGGTGATATTGTCGTTGGACAGCAGGGGTGTCCCGGCAAACCCGATGCGGGAGGCGGTGGGCAGCAGTGCTGTCATGTTGTCGGCAAAAATGCCGTTCTGGCTGCGGTGGGCCTCATCAGACATAATGAGAATATCATGGTCGGGATAGATGGGCTCCGGGTCGGCTTTGTTGAACTTCTGGATGAGGGTAAAAATGAAGCTGGGATTGCCGCTCAATTTCTGTATCAGATCCTCGCCGCTAGTGGCGATAAACTGGCTTGCTTTGGTCTTGCCCAGCAGGCCGCAATTTTCGAAGGTGTCGCTGATCTGCTTATTCAATTCTTCCCGGTCAGTGAGGACAACAATGGTGGGCGAGCCTGCGAACTTCCTCCGGATTTTCTGGGCCAGGAATACCATGGAATAGCTTTTGCCGCTGCCCTGGGTGTGCCAGAAGACGCCCAGCTTGCCATTGTTCAGTTTCCGGGCCTCGTAGGCCTTCACCGCCTCGTTGACGCCGAGATACTGATGATTGCGGGCCAGGATTTTGGCGGTGCGTCCGCCGGAGTGGTCGAAGAGGATGAAGTTTTCCAGCAAATCCAGGAAGTTTTCCTTTTTGCAGATACCCCGCAGCATGGTCTCCAGGGCTACGCTGCCTGTCTCCTGCTCGCTAAGGCGCTTCCACTCATGAAAAAACTCATACTTACTGCCCAGAGTTCCCACCTTGGCCTCCACCCCATTGGAGAGGATGAGAAAGGCGTTGTAGTAAAACAGGTGCGGGATGGTGTCCAGGTAGTCGGTGTAGTTGTGAGTGTAGGCTTCCTCCACATCCACCGAGGTTTTTTTCAGTTCCACAAACAGCAAAGGAATCCCGTTGACGAAGCCCACAATATCTGTGCGGCGGCGGTAGAGGTCGCCGTGAATTTTCAGCTCCTTGATGGCTAAAAAGTGGTTGTTTTCCGGGTGCTGAAAGTCAATAACAGCCGCTTTCTTCTCCTCGGTTCTGCCTCCGGGGCGCTGTACGGTCACGGAAATCCCATCCCGGATCAGAGCGTATTTCTCCTCGTTGATTTGCATGAGGGAGGCAGTGGAGAGATGGCTCTCCATCTTCTTCTGGGCCTCGTCCATCTGGGCGGAGGTAAGCCACGGATTGAGCCGCTGGAGGGCCTGCCGAAAATACCGGGTGAGCAGAATCTCGCGGTAGCTCGTCCGGCCAAAGGTACCGTCCTTGCCCAGCTGTTCCGTGTTGTAGGCATAGGCTACCTCCCAGCCCAGCTCCCGTTCCAGCAGGTGCCCCGCACTCTCCTGAACGAGGACATTTTCGGAGTAGTCGTAGCTCATAATCTCCCTCCTTTTCTAAGGTGTTAAGACATCATTTTAATCAGTTCTACATATTTTTTCAATTCTTCATGGTTTTGGGAAATAACTTCATATACAGAGCCTTGTCTGTATCGAAAAGCAACATCACGACTATTTTTATGCATCCAATACCATGTAAAGAGTATTGCGCAATATAAGTTAGGTTGCGCAGGTAATACATAAGAACTAGCCTCATCAGATAGTGCAAAGCCTCGTGAAAATTGAATTGTTTCAAATTTATTCTTAAAAAATTCTGCAAATACTGGTTGTAGACTTTTGGGCTTTGCTGTAAATATCTTATCAAATGAGGTTGCGTTAATTGGAGCATCAGAGAAACAAGAATTGTCTTCATAAACGCAAATCATCACAGCAAGAAGCAATTCCATGCACATAAAAGAATAATCCTTCTTAGTAGAATAAAGCAGTTTATGCGCAAGTGTTGCTTTTTTTATAAGCAATTCTTGTGTACGAATGTCTATTTCTTTAAAAATTGCCTGCAAATATTCTTCTAATGAATCATCAAATGGAAATATGTCTTTATCAAATAATGCAATATAATCTGTGTATTTTTCGACAATTGTTTCTGATACTGTCCCGCAATCCAGTTTTATTTCAAAGTTTATAAATTTCTCCAAATATTTTTTAGGATCTTTAAACCCAAAAATCTGTTCAACACTGGATAGTAATTGATTTTTATCAATCGAAATAATTGTTAATATATTAGATTGACCTTCAGTTAAATGATGAAGACGTTCCAAAACTTTAATTGCGTATTCCGGCAAGCATCTGTCAAGTTCGTCCACTAAGAAAATAATCGTATGGTCTTTTGACAAACTTTGAATCAGGCCAGTTAGCTTATGCATAACCTTATTGAAACTAAAATAAGCATCATAATCGTGCTCATTTTCGTAATCAGCTGCTCCCTCTTCTTTTCCATCCCGAATAGTCTCATACGCTTTCTGAATATCCAAATGAGTTGTCTCTCGCAATGCGGTATTTCCGATGGATAACAATGTGACACCGACAGCTTTCAACACACCTAAGACTTCACGCTTTTTTTCGCTATCTGGAAAAAGCTTTGTTTTTTCCTCAATAATAGACATCATTGAGGAAACGATTGCTACAAGAGGCTCTTCATAATAATCGAATTTCCAGCAGTCATATCGAACCACAAAGTATTTATCCATGAAAGTTTCTTCTGATTGGATCTGCTCTAATTCTTTTTGAAACATATCCAAAACAAATGTTTTTCCACACCCCCATGGTCCATTGATAGCAAAACATGTGGATGCCTTATTGGCGGATACATTTTCAACCAGCTTTAAGAGCTGTTCAACAAATTCAGCTCTATTAAGGATATCAAGCTTGTCCATATTACACCTCCACTTCTCCGCTCATCAGTTTGGGCAGCAGGCGGTCACGGGCTTGTTGCAGATTTAGTATTACTTGTTGTTTGGTTTTGATTTGTTCCAGCAAAGGTCTGCAATGCTCAGAAAATTCATCCATTATTGCATGATTTGGCATCACAAATGGCATAGCTTTTATAATTTTCGAATTGACAGCTTTTGAAATTGAAGAGGTACTGCCCAAAGTATCATAGTGATAATTTTTCAAGTAACAATAAGCATATTCTCTATTTGATGGGTCTGCTATTCTAAAATGAGCGATTGCTTCATTAGTACACATATCCGCACCAGTGATCGAAACTCGCCCTACTGTTAACTTAAAACTCAGCAGTACAGTTCCTGCCGGAACAATTGTCACATTATGTTTCACTATAGCATCAGCAGTTAATTCTTCGGAAGTATCAAATATAAAAGCGCTTGTATCTCCCATATCTGAAATAGATACCCATGGAATTCCCTTTTTAGCATCCGTAAACCACTGTTGCTCTGCTCTTGGAGGCGTTTTTCCAATTGTAATATTAAAAAAAGTGTCAGCTCTGCTTTTTTTCCACCCCTCCGGTACGCCATCCACGATTTTGGTGTGCTCATAGCCGGGGAAGCGCAGGTCTACAAACCATTCTTTATACAGCCGCTGGGTCGCTTCTTCCAGCAGTTTGATCTGCTTTCGGTTGTTCTCGATGAGGTCGTCATAGGCGGAGAGAATGTCGGCAATCCGGCGCTGGGTTTCAAACGGTGGCGCCGGAAATTCTATTGTCGATAGTTTTTGCCATGACAAATTGTCTTGTGCTGTCCCTTGAGAAATCTGTTTGCAGTCCCGTTGGAGCATATCAAAGCAGTATTTGACAAACCGGACATCTGAAATCCCGTCATAGGGAATAAAACCCATGACGCTATCAGGAAAACACGCAGGAATTCCCAAAATACCAGTATCAGCAATATTGGCTGCAATCGTTATACAGAGAGTCCCAATATCCCATAATTTGCTCTGTTCCAAGCCTGTTTCATTATAAGTGTCGGAATACTCTGTAATATAAAAATTCGCATTTTTTACATCCGCAGTTTGAATAAACGGATACCGCCCACCAAATAATTTAGGATCGTTTCGAGGGCGGTGTTTTGATTTTCCTCTTGAAACACTACCAAGTTGATCTAATGTTTTTTTCTCCCAGCTCACAGCCCCATCTCCTCCCAATTCTTCGAGATGGTCTCCATCAGGCGGTTGGATTCCTCCTGTAGGGAAAGCAGCTCCTTATGAATCTCGGCCATGCGCTGGTGGAAATCCACGCCGTCATCTTCGGTGGGTGCCACCCCCACATAGGCTCCGGGGGTGAGGGAGTAGCCTTTGGCCTCGATCTCCTCCAGCGTCGCCACTTTGCACAGGCCGGGAATATCGGCATATTCGCCCTCGCCGAATTTCTCCGTCAGCCAGACGGCCTCTTTTGCAGTTGAAATGGCTTCGTCAATGACAGCCAGCTTTTCATCCCACAGGGCCTGGGTCTTTTTCTTATCTTTCCGAACGACCTTTTCCAAATCAAATTTGGCCAGCTCCTGCTGCTGCTTCCGGTATTCCTCAAAAACAGTTACAACTTCAGAAAAGTTCCTTCGCTCATGGACGGCAGGCAGCAGCTCATTGGCATGCATCAGCGTTACATGATGTACCAGTGCCCGGTCATACTCCTTCACCAACGCCTGATACTTGTCCACTTCACCCCGATACAGCCACACAATGGCGTTCAGATTCTTGAGCTGCCAGTCGCTCCACTCGTTCAGGGTGCGGTCCACCACGGTATAATAGTTCCGGGCGTCAATAAACAGCACCTTGTCCCGCAGTTCTTCCCTCTTGCCCTTATCAAAGAACCACAGGGAGCAGGGCAGGCTCTTTGTGTAGAAAAAGTTGTTGCCCACGCTGACCATCACAGCCACATGGCCGGTTTTTACCAGCTGCTCCCGGATGTCTTTGTCCTTGCCCTGGCTGTCAGTGGCGGAGGAGGCCATGACAAAGCCTGCCCGACCCTGCTCGTTCAGGTAGGCGTAGAAATAGGAGATCCACAGATAGTTTCCGTTGCCGATCTCCTTGTTCTTATTGACCGAAGGCAGTCCGAAGGGCAGCCGTCCGGCACTCTGGGCGGACTCCGACTTCACCTTGTCCACGTTAAACGGCGGATTTGCCATCACATAGTCACAGCAGCCCTCCAGGTTGTGGGCGTCGTGATAGAAGGTGTTGGCCTCATCCCCAGACTTGACTATGCCGTTAAGGCCATGCACAGCCAGATTCATCAGGCAAAGCTTGGCGTTGTACTCCACCTTCTCCTGTCCGTAAAAGGTCATGGTGTTGTTGGCCAGCATTCCGGCGTGCTCCACAAAGTCGCCGGTCTGGACAAACATACCGCCGCTGCCGCAGGCCGGATCCAGCAGGATACCCTGGGTAGGTTCCAACACGTTGACGATCATTTTGACCAGGGACTTGGGGGTAAAGAACACACCGTCATCCTGGGCGATATTCTTGGCAAATTTATTGAGGAAGTACTCATAAATCCGGCCCACAATGTCGCCGCCCACCTCGTCCAAAGCGCTGTTGTTGAAGATGCGCAGCAGCTCGGCCAGCAGTTCATCCGAGAACATAGTGTAGTCCTTAGGCAGGACGCCGGAGAGCTGTTCGCTCTGCTGCTCCACCAGCTCCATGGCGTTGTTCACCACTTCGCCCAGGCTGTTCATGACCTCGCCCCGCCAGTTGGTCAGCCCGGCGGCGGGAATATTCTCCGGCAGTTCCACCAGATAAGCATATTGGGCCTCGCGGGGGAGAAACAAGGCGCTACGGGAGGCAAAGTCGCTGGCTTCCACCGGCAGCACCCGCCCGCCTCGCATGGGACGGTCCTTTAGAATCTCCGCCTCTACCAACTTGAAACGGCTGTAAGCGTAGCGCAGAAAGATCAGCCCCAGAACGGGCATACAGTACTGATTCGAGGTCAGCTTAGAGCCCGCTCGCAGCAGGTCAGCGGATTCCCACAGTTCGGCTTCCAATTTGCGAATATTTATCATATTTCTCCTCCGGTTTTGTGACAGACCACGATACAAAGCATCTATGTTAAAAAGATTTCAGACTGTCGAGTATTGTCTCTATTATACTCATTCGTCTGTTTAAGCACAAGGAGATTTCAGACCGGATACGGCATCCCCTGGGAAACAAAACATCTTTAAAAATGGCAGTACATTGAAGATTCAAATCTCAATGTACTGCCATTTGTTGTCTGGACAACAGTGTTTTTGCCCATCCTCTACTGTCTGCTAACAGATGGTGGGTATGAGACTCTGTGTGAAACAGTTTACTCATACCCTCCTATCGCTTGCTTAGCGGCTTTTTAATTGTCCCGCTCCAGTTCTTCTTTTTGCAGTTTCAGCAGAATTTGAATTTCTGCCAGATGGACCGGGCTGAACAGCAACTCATCACCGCTCTCCAGGGAAATCTGGATGGGCCTGTCTGCTCCGTTCGTATCCTGTTCCTGAATCTGCCGCTTCAGTTCGGCAACCGCGTCCGCATCCCTGCGGATTTCCCGGTACCGATTCGCACAATCAGGGCACAGGCACAGATTCATCTGTTCCAGCTCCCGCTGAGGCGTGTTTTCAAGCTCAACCGCTTCAAAGGAGGGCACGGGTCTGTGGCACAGTTGGCAGGCGTATGTTCCATCCCGCTTGTACAGACCGCTCAAATAGGCCCTGCCGTCATTGCCCGTCACACGTATCCTGCGCATGATGTACTCGTACCGGGTCCTTGAGGAGAGGGCATACTGCCCCAGGACATGATTTCGTAGCCGTTCTTCATCCTGCACAGGCTGCCAGGGAAATTCCCACTCATGCACTTGCATATTCGTCTGTGGCAGATGTCCCTGCCGCTGCAGCTCCTCCGGAATAATACGAAGCAGTTTTATCAGCTCTTCTGCAGGTATCTCATGGATGAGCTGCTTACATTTTTCTACCTTGTCTCCCGCATCCTTTCTAAAGTTCAGGCACTGATACAGCGTGGACTCATAGGGCAGCCGTTCATATAATTCAGGGTCCAGATCCAGCTGAGAAACTTCGGATGCACGCACCCACTCGCCAACAGCTGTAAAAAGCCACTTTCGCTGGCTAATGCTCCAGATTGCATCGCAGACTTGATTTTCTATTACCACTCCGGTTGAAAATTCAATTTTGCCCCGCAGATGTTCTTCGTTGCTTCTGAGCATGTGAAAAATAATCCTTGACTTTTCTCTAGCCCGGTCTGAGGCTGGATGGTCCTCAATATATTTCAATACATTTTCCAGCCCCACAAGCGAAAATTTATACCAAAATTTTCCTCCGCAGTTCCAGGAGTTTCTTCCGTTATACCGTAACTGCTTCTCCCGTTGACCGGTGCATGTGCCGGAGCGCCGCTCAGAGCCATTCAAAATCAGGCTGTCTTTCACATTCAGCTGCCGTCTCAGTGTCTCCCGGGAAATGCCTTTTTCCTCATAAAAGGCCAGGTCCACAAAGTAGTATGTGGACGGCAGTCCGGAAAAATAGTTTTTGATTGACACGCCCTCTGCATCCTGCTCGAAATACAGCGATGAATTACCCGGGTTGACATAGAAAATCCGCTCTGTTTCTCCTTCTCTGGCCCGGATAAATGGGGTATTCTGGTCAATTTCAGCCGCAGGTATCTGGAGAATCTGCCGCATATCCTCAATATGCTCTTCGGGTGTCACCTCAATATCCGCTTCAGGTTTCACAATGGAGGTGTCCTTTCTGTACTTCGGATAAATGCTCTCCTCCACATATTGGGTGTGGTCATATACCGCAATGTCGAAATAGTTCTTCAGGAGATCACAGATCTCCTCTTCCGTGACAGTCTTTCCACTACTGTCCGGGTTGCCAAAGATCAGTCTGCGGGTATCTACGAGTTTCTCTGCGGAGAGCTCTAGTCTGCCGTCTTGCTCCTGTAAATAGAGGTTCTTTTTATTTTCAATCCAGGCTGGAACCAGATCACCCACCTGGTTGGGGAAGATGGCCTTTGTTCTGAGCTTCTTCCGCATTTCGATATTGCATAGCTTTCGTACATCAAAATAATACGACTCATTTCTGCTCCCCCAGGGAGTTCCTCTGGTTTCATCCGCCACAGACTTGAAAAAGGCAAACAGTCCCGGAAGCCCGCCCGCTATGTCCTCCAGCGCTTCAGGCAGCAGACCAGCCAGGTCCAGGACTGTCCAACTGGCCACCTGAAGATCATCCCGCAGCCAGCGGTAGTACTCGTTACCTCCGCCTCCGCTCACATCGCTGAACGCGACGAAATCACTGCCGGCGCCAACGGTACGGGACAGTAGTTCTCTTTCCACCAGCTCGGGAAGAGCATACGGAACAGCAAGCCGCGCCTGCTCGATTGTCAGGTATGCTTTTCCACTGTACGCGGGCAGAAGCTGTCCATTCCGGAACGCATCGGTTATCTTTTCTTTTAACCCAGTGAGCCAGGGAGATTGGAACGATGGAAACAAGATCTGCCGCAGGAACCCCTGGGTCAGTAACCCCCGCTTGCGCAGATCCTCCATGCTCCGCACGACCAGTTCCTCCGCCCGCTCGTGAAGCATCTTGTTAAATGACGAATCGGAAATGATTTTTTCCCGGGAGATGGGGGTCTGATAGGTGCCATGGAGCAGAAATCTCAGGCCGCTCTCGTCCGTAGTCGGAAAAAACACCCACACCCTTGTATCCTTGACAGGCTTTATGGCTCTATCCATGGCAAATGCCGCTTTTACGCAGGCATTTTTCATCTCGCCGCAGTCAAAGCGGTCCTCAAAGACCAGATATTTCTGTGCCTCAAGTTCCTCCTCCCCGGCGCTCACGCAGCGCTTTTTACAGGTGTGCGTATTCGTATCTGTTTTGGAGGGAATATTCTGATAGGTACCATACGCTCCTGTAGTCTCATCCACCCATGTAAGCGTCCTGACGTGGCGCAGGAAGAGGAGAATCTCCGGCTCCAGCTCTTGCAGCTTCCGGGGGATATCATCCGGATCAATGCCGGAGCGGCTCAGTTCCTCTCTATCCCGAAAGGGCAGAACGAATTTCGTGCAATTCTCCTTCTCTTTAAAGGGGTGAACAGTCTGGCCGTCCAGCTGGTACGTGCAGTCGGTAGGAAAGTCCCCCCTGGGTATGGCCACCGGGAGCAGGATATTCTCAATGGCAAAAGTCTCTTCATTGGAGTATATCTCGGGTCGTTCGGTATACTTGAATACGGATTTGAAGCCCACGCCGAAGTGGCCGATTTTCTGCGCATCCTCCCTTCTCTTGGTTCCTTCCATCACCGAGCAGATGCCCCAGACGTCCGCCTCATTGAAAGGGCGGCCGTCGTGGAGAACCAGTAGCTGTTTTTTCTGGCAAATAAACGTGAGAAAACTTGCCTCTGCGTCCTCCGCGTTTTGAAGGAACTCGTAAATGAAGTGGTTGTTCTCCGAGTATAGCCCTGTAAGCAGTTTTTCGAAGCTCCGGTTCTTACCGGAGGTGGCGTCTCTCCAGCCCGCGTGTCGCTCATCGGCGATTTTTTTATAGTCAATCATCCCCATGTGCTTCCTCTCTATTCCACACGGAATATACCCCGGGCGATAAGATGGACATAGATGTCCGCCCGCTTTACGTCTTCCTCCAGCATTTCCAGCTTTTCGGTATAATTTCGCTGGCAAGTAGCAAGTCTGGATGCGTACATGCGGCGGATCCGCTCATCTGTTGCTTCCTGAAGCTTGAATTGGAGCTCCCGCTGCTGGTTTTCAAAATGATACGCCAAGCTCTCACGCTTGAAGTCCCGGTTTGTCGCGGCGTCCTTTTGATACTCCTCGCGGGCCTGGAACCAAAGCCTGTGCTGCAGCGTCTCCAGCTCATCCCACGTCGCCTCGGCCTGCTCAGCGGCAGTTGTGCTCCTGGCAGTCTGCAGAAGCTCCAACAGCTCTCCCTGAAGTATAGTGTTTTGACAGACAGCCACCAGCCTGTGCTGGGGGCTGTTCCCCTGATAATCCCAGACATACAGCGCACAGGGATACTCTCCCGTCGGCACATCGTCACAGCTAGCCTTTACTGCAAAATGCAGCGGCTTGTCACCGGAGAAATATGCGGCCGCCTGACGTGTCAAGGGGTGCCCGACGGTAATAAACATCGCCTTCCGGTTCTGATCGGCGCACTCACTGTCAAAGGTAATCTGGCAGTTGGGGACCGCATCCTTCAGGTATCGCTCCCATTCACGGCCTACCTGAGAGACAGGGAGTGCGAGGCTCCGGTAGTCCTCCAGCAGCCGCCGCTTGTTTTCCGCGGAAAGCCTGAGATTTTTCAGCATGTGCTCTCCCTGGATGGAATGTTCTCTCTCCAGGCGGGCCTGCAGATAGCCGCTTATCATGTCCTCCAGGAATTCCGGCACAACCCACTGATTTTCCGCATTCTGGATCTCCTGGTTGATGGCAAATCCGGACAGATCAAATCCAAAGAGCTGCTTTTCCTCTTGCTCAAGTCGCCGCATTTCCTGGACTTTCCGGACCTCGTTGTCAGCCATCTGCTCCAGCTTTGCCCGCCGCTCCTCGTCCGTCAGCCGGAAATCCAGAGAGATGTCCTGAATGGATCTTGTCAGCTGGCCCAGAATCTCGGAACATTCGCCGATGCTGCCCTCAAAGACACCTATGCGGAGCAGGCATCGGGAGTAGATGTCTGCGTCTATGGTACCCGATGTAATCATGTTGTAGATATTGACTACCTCGCTCTTCTGTCCACGGCGGTCAATTCTGCCGATACGCTGTTCAATCCGCATAGGATTCCAGGGCAGGTCATAGTTGATCATCATATCGCAGAATTGGTAGTCCAGGCCCTCACATCCAACCTCAGTAAACAGCAGGATATCCAGCGCTTCCGGGCAGTCTCTGTCTTGCTTGAACCGGTCCCGGAGCAGCACCCGGTCCTCGTCTCTTACGCTGCCATCAATTTGCGAAACGCGCAGCCCCTGAGACTCCAGTTTCCTCCGGAGATATGCCAGGGTGTGCTTAAAGGAGCTGAAGATGATGACCTTATTATTACTCTCCGCCTGCTTTTCTTCTATCACACGCAGCATGGCTTCAAATTTGGGGTCATCCTCCGGCAGAACCTCCGCCAGCTTGAGGATATCGGCTGCCAGAGATTGAAGCGTACCAGTCACTTCCTTGTCATCCATGCCGCTGTCCTCTATCTCGAAATCAGGGTCGTCCCAGATCTGTTCCAGTCTGCGGGAGAGGATGTTTTTCAGGAACGGGGCCAGGCCGAAGATACAGCTTGCAGCCTGTCTGCGCAGTGTGCCCATCATAAATGCAACGTTTTGATTGCCATGAAGGGCTGCCAGCGCCTTTGCTTCAAATGTGAGAAGGGCGTCGTGCAGAACCCGCTGGCTGTCTGTAAAGGGAACCTCCAGGGTGTGGGAATGCCGCACACAGAAATCCTGAATATCCTGCCTGCGGGTGCGGTTTATCATGCCGGAAAAGCTGTGAAGACTTTCAATGTCAGAGATCAGCCCCACCCTCTCCTCACGGGAGACTGTCGGCTGAGACAGCACCTCCCGGATAGACTGATACCTGGGGTTATTCCTGATGACGCGGCTTCCCCACTGTGTATTGCAGGCCTCTTCCAATGCCAGGAGAGACTCCCGCTGCCAGCCGTCCTGGGCCAACCGTGCGATATGAGCGGCTTTGTTGATGTATGGGTTAGGCCGACCCATGAGCTGAAATGTCCCCGGATCGGTCACTACATCAGGCCGCAGCAGATTCAGAAGTGTATAGAGGTTGTCGTCCCCTGTCTGCACAGGCGTGGCTGTGAGCAGCACCACAGCATTCGCATTACGGCAGAAAAATTCCACGCCCGCATAGGCAAGGGTACTGCGGTTCCGGATGTGGTGCGCCTCATCCACGATGACCAGGTCGAACTGAGGTGCCGGGTCAAGGTCAAAAAGGCCATAATTTTTCTTTCCGCGCCGGGCCGACACCCCGTCCAGGGTCGCCCCTGTAAGGATGGAGTAGGGCACAATGGCCTTTCGGTATCGATCCGGCCACACGCCATCCCGGTGGGTATCGGAGATTGCCCGACGCAGGTCTTCGCTGTTCATCTGGGTAAATGTCTCGTCAAAGCGTTTCATCTCCAGCTCCCACTTCCGCTCTGCTACCAGCGGCTTGGGGCAGATGATCAGGACGGATTCCGCACCGGAGCGGGCCTGAAGCTCCTTCATAATCAAGCCTGCTTCAATTGTCTTGCCGACACCGACGCTGTCGGCAACCAGCAGTCTGGGCTGTTCGGCCTGAATCACCTTGAGGGCTGGTCTGAACTGATATGGTACAAAGTCAATACGGGCCGAATTCATGGAGTACAAGCTGCCGCGAGCGGGGTTTGTTACCTGGAAGGCAGTCAAATGGTGCCGCAGTTCGCTGTCGCTGACCTTCTGGTATGTCTCCCCCTGCTCTACCGGCGCGATCTGTTTTTCGTGGAATTTCTGGGATGCCCCGTTGATAAAAACAGTGTACCACTTTTCGCCGCCAATGGCCGTTACCCCTGTGACAAGGCCCTTCTCCTTTGGATTACTGACCAGGAACACCTCACTCATAGGGGCAATCTCAGATTGCATCCCTTCAGCCCTCTGCTCCCCCTGCGATTCGGTGTGCACGGGCTGTAAGAATTCTGTCCGGCGGATTTCATTCTGGAACGTCCGGATCTTTCCCAGAAAAGCCCAATCCGCACTCAAACACTCAAAAAAGGTATACAGAGTCTCCAGATCTGTCTCAACCGTCTCTTTTCCCGGCAGTACACTCCCACAGTGGGACCAGGTGTTCCTCACGCCCCGAACAGCGGTGATCGCTCTGCGGTCCTGCCCGTTGAGACGGTACATGTCTCTGAGGTTGATCCAATTTCGATCTGTAACCGTGAGGAGCATTGCCAAATCCAGCGAAGCCAGGACATGCTCCCCAGAGGAAAGCCTCTCCAGTTGCCCTTCATTCAGAACATTCAGGATACAGTCCTGCCACCAGTCCTTCGAAAGGCGGGGCAGCTTTTTCTCCAGCCATCCCGCCAGAGTAGTGGTCGCTTGATGCAGATAGTCAACCATTCTGGCAATAATCTGTGCTTCTGTCATCCTCAGTCCCTCCTGTACAACAGGTCATAACTTGAGGTCTCTATGCCCTGCTCTGTAATTTCGACAGACAAATTATAACAAGCACAGGCAAAAAGGACAATGCGCTTTTCACTTTTATATTTCACTCTCTAAATACTGTAATCTCTTTATCCGAAGAATAGTGTGACCTTTCTGGCGCTGCTTCTGACACCACCTACGCCTTGCTCGTTTCCTCCTTCACCCGCCGGTAGAAGGTGCTGGAGCTCATGCCCAGCCGTTTCATCGCCTGGGCGGCGGTGAGCTCGCCCTTTCGCCACCGGCTGACCACGATGTCAAAATCCGGAGGCTGGATAGGCTTTCTTCCTTTATACTTGCCCTGTTCTCTGGCGATTGCAATGCCCTCCCGCTGCCGCTGGAGGATGTACTCTCGCTCCAGCTCCGCCACAGCGCCGAAGACGGTGAGCATGAATTTCCCGGTCGGGGTGGTGGTGTCGATGTTCTCCTTTTGGGAGACAAACTCCACTCCCTTTGCGGAGAGCCGCTCTGTCAGGTCCAGCAGGTCCCGGGTATTGCGGGCAAAGCGGCTGATGGACTCCACAATGACCGTATCCCCTCTGCGTACATAGTCCAGCATCTTTTTTAGCTCCGGGCGGTCGGTATTTCTGCCGCTCATGCGGTCGATATAGACCTCATCCACCCCCAGCGATTCCATCAGATACTCCTGCCGGATGGTATTCTGTTCTCTGGTGCTGACGCGGATATAACCGATTTTCATATTGCTGTCCCCCTATTATATAGGTTGTATTTCTCCTAGAACTGCCGTATAATAAAAGCGAAAGGAGGGTATCCCCTATGATGATCAACACAAATTCCCTGGTTTCCATTACCGAGGCCAATCAGAACTTCTCCAAGGTGGCCCGGCTGGTAGACGAGCGCGGTGCCGTCGTGATTCTAAAAAATAATGTCCCCCGCTATCTGGTTATGGAATTCAGCCAGGCTGAGCAGATGCAGGCCGCAGAAGATGAGGACATCATGCAGGCGTCTGCCCGTCTGATTCAGCAGAACCGAGCCGCCTATGAGGAACTGGCCAAATGAAGATACTGGCCAAACGTCAAATCCTTATGCTTCATCAGCACCTGGTGGAAGAAACCGGCGGAAGTCCCGGCCTGCGGGATGAAGGGCTTTTGGAATCCGCACTTAACGCACCTTTCCAAAGTTTCGGTGATACCAGCGCCTACCCGTCACTCCAGCAAAAAGCCGCCCGGCTCTGCTATGGCCTTGTCAAAAACCATCCCTTTATAGACGGCAACAAGCGGATTGGCGCCCACGCCATGCTTGTCTTTCTTGCTGTCAACGGCGTGGAACTTGCCTACACTCAGGAAGAACTGGCAGAGGTCATTCTGAAGCTGGCGGCCGGCGAAAATACCTATGAGGATCTTCTGAAATGGCTTTCAGACCATCAGTTGTAATTGCTGCGCCTCCCATTAGGGTGGTCTCCTGACCTGGCATATGCCGAAAGTCAGAAACCGACCCCAATGGGAGACTTTTTTCTTCTGTCAGTAGGGTATACCCCAGTGGGACGCCTCAGCGCCCGGAACAGTAGAAATATTCCTCCAGCTCTTCCGGAGAAAATCCCTCATCCAGTAGTGCGTCCACATCATCTGCGGAGTATCCGAAATGCCCGGCCACAGACTTCAGCTCCTTGACATAGCCGTGCTCTGTCTCACCGGACGCCGGGAAACAGGGCCAATGCCAGTGGCTGCGGGGATAGTCCGCGCGGTGCCACGGATACCACCCTGCAAACAGGTTGTCCGTACAGAAGGTACAGCAGTCAATGGCGCCCGTAGCGTCTACTTTTGCAATCTCTCCGCAGGCCAGAACCACCTGCTCCGGCTGTTCCAGTGTCAGCTTCAGGCTGCTCAATGCTCTGACCAGGATATCCTCTGTGGACGCATACAGCAGTAAGCCCGTGCGGGGATACCGGTAGATGCACAGTGGATTGTCCCCCTTGATGAAGTATAGGTTGTCCCGCTCGTCCAGCACCGTAAACGAAAATGTGCCCTCCACCTGTTCCGCCATGTCTTTCAGGCTGTTCAGATGGAGGGCTCTTTTCTGTTCTATCAGCTGTACCGCGATATAGCTGTCTGTCTGGATTCTGGTCCTGGGCAGACCGTTTCTCCAGCGCAGCTCCACATCGTTCTGGAGCACGCCGTTGTGGGCCAATGCAAAGGCTGTCCCTCCTGCATTTCCGTAAAAGGGGTGATTGTTGCGGTTACGCTTCTCACTGCCCTGGGTTGTCAGGCGCGTGTGGCCCATCACGGCGTTGACACCTCCGGGAATCCGGAACCGCATCCGGTGGGCAGGCAGGGGGCGCTTATAGATGTGTAGTCCGTTTCCCACTTGCGGAGCAAATGAAAGTAGTCGGCCAGGACACGAAAGGTATGGTCCCGGTCCTCCTTGAATTTCTGGGCCTCGGATTTCTGTCGGATATAGCGCCTCCGGGGAGGGGCCTGACTGTCATAAGCCAGGCCAAAATCCTGGGCCAGCTTCTCGGCGGCCTCTTTGGGGGACAGATTGTAGAGCCTCGCTGTGAAGTCAATTACATCACCGGTGGCTCCGCAGCCGAAGCAGTAGAAGTATTCCTCGTTCAGCTTCATGCTGGGATTTTTGTCATCGTGGAACGGGCAACAGGCCATGCCGCTCCGGTTGACCTCGATCCCATATATCTGCGCCGCATCCCGGACGGTGACAGACTGTTTGACGGCCTCAAAGACACTTTCCACCATGCTTTATCATGCACTCCTCCAGTTTTCTATGGGCAAAAAGGAAGCAGGAAATCCCGAAAGATTTCCTGCTTGATGCTATTGATATTCTGTTTTGTTGTCGGTGCTCGCAGGGGCAAGAGTTGTACTTTAATCGTCGTCCCACGAATCGCCCATGAGTTCCATGATTTCTTCGCCTGTGCCCACATCAGCACTTACTTCCATGGTTGCACAAGATGCACACACATCGCCATTAGGATAGTAGTCATCGTATGTACCAGCTCCGTAGCTTCGACCAATGCTGCGTCTGGCAGAAGATACATCAAATTCACACCCGCACCGAACGCATTTTGCCATCATAACACCTCCTAATTAAGTTGATATACAAATTATAGCACAATCCCATATAGTTCACCAGATGGGCTTTTCCGGCAAAATCCTTTTAGAAAATAACTCTCTTGTGGGCGGCCTGTATCCGGCAGCCTTGGCTCGTTCACTGGCAGCCTTACGACGCTCGGCGCTGTACGGTTCCCGGACAGACACGCAGCGTTTGGGAACAAGAAAGGTTTGGCGGTCCTTTTTCACGATCTGGTCCGGGTATTTCTCCGCCAGCCGTCGCAATTTCTCCAGCAGCCGGGAATCATGGGTATAGACTTCGGCGGTAGCCTCGGCCTGGTTGTAGAGGATAATGGTTTCCTGTTCGTAGAGGGAGAGCGTTTCCGCCTATAGTGATAGGTAATCCTTTGAAGTAATCGCCGGATTTTCCCCCACTCCACACCGGACATGCGACTTTCACCGCATCCGGCGTTCCATCGATTGTGTTATCAGGCATTTAATCAATCACCAATAGAAAGTCGTTCAGATTGCCGCCAGTTTTGCGGCGGTGCGCAGGCCGTTGATTTTGGTCAGTTGTTTTCTTGTTACAGTCAGTTGTTTGCAGATACTCTTGAGGGCAGCAGCATCCTGGTCGGTCAGCAAGGGCAGATACCGCCTGTGGAGCAGCACCAGATTGCTGTATCGCTCCTGGCCGCCTTGCTCCTTTGGAACCTTCATGTGACACACGATACTGTCCGGCTGCAAGAACCATTCGCCGCTGACAGCGCACTTGCCCTTCTGGGCAGACAGCAGGGAGAGCCTGCAATCGGCGTATTCCAGGCTGTGGCCTTCCGGCGGATGTTTCCGCAGATATGCAAACAGGGTCGCATCCATCTCCAGATTATCGTGTATCTTTTTCCGTCCCGCCGGAGAGAAGCAGCAGACGGCGGCGCTGATTCCGATTGCGGTTTTATACTTGATGAACGCGATGGGGTAGATTGGCCGGTTGATACCGGACACATACCGCACCATTTGAGAAGCGCCAAAACGCTCCTTTTCGCTGTCCGTCATAGCGCCGCCCTCCCGGACGAGCTGACAGCCGGTCTCCGTGTTTAGACGGTTGGTTAGCACTGTCATAACTCTGCGGTGAATTTTCCGGCAGTCCAGACTGATACAGGTAGCAATCCTGTAGTAGTTCTGGATGCCCAACACCATTTCGTCAAACAGGCCGATTTCGTCCGGCTGTGTCCGCCCTTGGGCTGGTTTTGCAATACGCTTTGCCTGCTCCACGAGCTTGCTTTCTTCCAACTGTAGCTTTTTGTCACAGATGTGGGACTTCACGACATACTTTCCGCCCTTGCGGTACACCATGATTTTGAAGCCGAGAAACTCGGAGTATCGCTTTCGGACATTGACAATGCGTGTCTTCTCTGGGGAGACCTCCAGCTTCAACCGTTCGGTAATCCACCTTGTGACAGCCACCATGGTCTTCTCCGCGTCCTCTCGGTTCCGGCAGAAGATACGGAAGTCATCCGCATAGCGCACAATGAACATTTCTTTGAGATTGCTGTTCCGCATTTTCTGGTAGCCCTTGCTCTTGTCAAAGACCTCAGAGGTGCGGATAGTGCGCCATGTTCCGTAGCGGTTTGCCACGGGGTGTTCCGTCCATTGGCTGTCGATCCAGTGATCCAGCTCATTGAGCACCACATTGGCCAACAGCGGGGAAATGATCCCGCCCTGGGGCGTTCCCTTTGTCGGATAAACGGTACTGCCGTCCGGCATACGGATGGGGGCCTTCAGGATACGCCTGAGGACAAACAGAAGCTGTTTGTCCTGGATGCCCAGCGTCCAGAGCTGCTTAATCAGTTTGCTGTGGTTCACATTGTCAAAGAATCCTTTGATGTCAAACTCCAAAACATAGTGTAAATGCGCCCGTTGCAGCAGGGAGTAAGTACGGGAAATTGCGTGCTCCACTGACCGATTCGGGCGGAACCCATAGCTGTTGTTGCTGAACTTTGCCTCACAGATGGGCTCCAGGATTTGTTTGATGCATTGCTGCACCAATCTGTCCCAGATACAGGGGATACCCAGCGGCCTGGTTTTGCCGTTTGGCTTTGGAATGTCCTTCCGGCGCACTGATTTGGGACGGTAGCCGTGTTCGCTGCCTGTGACAATTTTTCTGACCTTACCGATGACCTCAGCCGGTGGAAGCCGTCCAATGTCACCGATATTCTGCTTGTCTGTTCCTGCTGTGTAGCTGCCCGTGTTGGTCTTGATATTTCTGTAGGCCAGCAGGATGTTGTCCGGGCTTAATACCAGTTCCATCAGGCCGGTGAAAGTTTCTCCGGCTTTGCTTTTGGCGTACAGTTCGTCAAATGTCCGCTGCATGCCGTAATACTCGGCGTGCCGCTGGGCGTCCATACACAGGACTTTTTTCCTTTCTTTTGGCATAAGGCATCACCTCCCGTTTGGAAAAGTGACCCTTTTGGTCTTACTCGAATCCTTATGATTGGATTGAATAATGCCTGTTTCCACAATTCGACTTGTGACCATTCCTCCATCCCCATTACAGGGACTTTTCCGGTTCGATCACTACTTTTCAGCAGCGGTTCACCCGCTTATTGTTCTTCGCCGGGTTCTTCCTTGCGAAAGCCGCTGCCTTTCCTCGTTCCGGTAATTCTATCTGTGCATCTATACCTTTAGGTTTCTGCTATGAGCCTGCCGGCTGGGATGTGCCTGTAACACAACATGGTCGTTCGTAGGGCAAATTTCTACTAAACCACACCGGCTGCGCTTGAACGCACCCATACATTTCTATATGGTCTTCTTATAGACCCGTACATTCGCAGATTCGTCAGTCCGCCCGCTACGGCGAACATTCTAACCATGGGTATTTTGTAGACCCTTGGCCTATAGGCAACACAGTCTGCCTCCAGACCGCTTTCGGCTGCCGTTGGCGGCGGCTACGGTTGCTCTCAGCCGTTGTCGTGGGGCTTCGTACACCGGCTTTGCAGCCGATGCACGCCCACCGAGGGCAGGCGTTTCAGGGCGTTACCCCGTCATTCCACCTGTCGAATTACCAGTTATCCAAACAACGGTATTTTGTTGTTTGTCCGCTGACTTCTTACCGCCAGCGAACGAGTCGCACTCGTCCAAAACGGATCAGATTCATGGCTGCCCTTTGGTGTGGTGGCCTGGATGAGATTATTAACCAGCTTGAGGACATCTTTTTCATCTCTCAGATAGCGGAATGGGTTATACCCGTCCGACTCCTCCAGGTTGACCAGGTTGAGCACCCGGATGTCATACCCTTTGCTTTTCAGCCACCCTCCGGTGGCTGTGAGCACCTCCATTTTCGGGTCGGTAATGACATAATTGGTGTTGGCCTCCAGAATGTTTGGCTTGACATAGCTGCGGGTCTTAGCCGCGCCGCTGCCGCCAATAACCAGGACGTTGAGGGAGCGGCGGTGCTTGTGGGTGTCCAGGCCCAGGCGGACATGGCGGGTCAGGATCTTGTTCTCTTTTTGGCGGAACATGGCGTTGACCTGCCGGGGAGAGCCCCAGGCGGCGGAGCCGTGCTCCTCGCCGTCCCGCGTGCGCCGCTGTTCCGAGGCGTAGACGCATAGGCCCATGATATAGAGGCCGGTGCAGATCAGGATGGACAGCATGCTTTTGTCTGTCCAATGGATATCCAGCGGGTGCTGAAGCGCCGCTGTCAGGTTGGTAAGAAGTTCCGGCAATCCATGTCCCAAGGATTGAGCAATGAGCAATGCACCCCAGACCACCGGAACGTAGAAAAACAGGGCCAGGACAATGTCCCCGGCCCTGGAACTTTGTTTCAGGAAAATTCACCTCCAGACATGTTCATGTTGCATAGAGAAGCACTACGAGATAAAGACAGACGCCTCCGCTATTCCGCAGAAAAGATACGCCATAGAAAAATTCATAACCGGTGGTAAAATAGCAAATCCAGCCAAGCCAGTTAACGGTCAAGATAAACGGGCTACGCCCGCCGCTGACAGCCGCATCTGCCTTTGCTGGTGAGCAGACAAGGGGCAACAGCAATTTTTGCTGTTGCCCCTATACTATTGCACAATACTATTTATCGGGTTATTATTCTCCATGCGGTACTCAGCGAAGCCAGAAATTAGTACTGCCAAACGAGCTCACCGTTATCAATTTTCTGCTGAATGTCGTTCCACTCTTCTGGGGTATATTCAAACATTTTCATACTGCTGGTTTCAGTCCCCACATTGCCTTCTACCAGGTTTAAGTCATCAGTATCCAAAATCTGGCCGCGAGTATCAGATGGATCAATCATCTTCATGCCGTTAGATTGCGTTCCCACTTGTCCTTCCGTAAGATCGAACTGATCCAGATCTTTAACTTGGTCAGGGATGTCCTCAGAATCAACAATCTTCATATTATCAGTTTCTGTCCCGGTATGCCCTTCTGTGAGGTTAAGGTCATCTAGATCAAACTCCCGCCAAGCACCCGTAGATGTTGCAAAGGCAGTTGTTGCACCGACTACCAAAACCAACGCAAAGGCACAGGCTAAAATAGACGTCTTTTTGAATTTCATAATTGCTTCAATCCTTTCTGAAATTGCATTTTTCCCCAAATGGCTACATAAAGCGGACATACCGCTTCTCCGTTCCTCCATTTTAATTAACATCAATGCATAAGAGGAACGATTTTTCTCACCCAACATACGGATAACCCAGGCATCACACGATAACTCCATATCCCGGTTGGCGAGAACATACATGACCCAAACCAACGGATTAAACCAATGGATGCAGAGTACAGCGGCAAAGAGAATTTTTGTGATTGCGTCAAAGCGACGAATATGGACATATTCATGGGTCAGTACATACTTCAATGCCGCTTGGTCATTCCGATCAAGTTTTTTGGGCAAGAGGATCACCGGATGCAGGATGCCATAGGTCAGCGGAGAGGAAATCAAATCGGAGCTCCGCACCGCAAGGGGTCTGGAAATTTGGTGTGCGGTCAACCAATTTTGGATATACGGCGTGTTGTCGGGGATAGACATTCTGAACTTCCGCATACTCCGAAAATAGGATATGGAAAAGTAGATTGCCAACAGCAGCACGCCAACCAACCAGAGTATCTCAAAGGTAGAAATGTGTTCTGTTGCAGGACTTGGAACAGCCGTACCTATATCATAAGACGGCGGACTATCCCCCGGTAAAGTAGAAGCGATATTTCCAGAGGGTAATTCTTGAACCACATCTGAAAAAACATCAAGGCCGATATGGATGTTGAAAGGCAGCGGGATGGAGAATGGCAGGAGCAAGCGTAGAGCCGCGATCATCCACAACGCTAAAAAGGTTGTTTTAGGCAAACGATGGATTGCCAATGCGCGGATAACCACAATGAATAAGATCAATACTCCTCCGGCCACGCTCATTTGAAATAGGCTCATGTGTTACCTCCTATTCCAACTATTCCAATTCAGCCACCATCCGGCGCAGATTTTCAATTTGCTCCTTGGATAGCTTTTGATTGTCCAGCAAGGCGGCAAACAGTTTGTCGGGGGAGCCGTCAAACAGCTTGCCAATCAGCTCCTCTGCCTCCGCCTCTTGCACAACCTCTTTTGCAATCAGCGCATGGCACATGAAGTTTGGCTCGCTACGCTCAATGGCGCCTTTCGCGATGCACTTTTTAATCACGGTGTAGGTGGTGTTCATGTTCCAGCCGATTTCCTCTTTGAGAATATCAGAAATTTGCTTTGCGGTCTTGTCACCTTCTTTCCATAGCACATCCATGACCTTTAGCTCGGAATCAAAGAGCTTAATTGCCATATCATCAAATCCTTTCTTTGAACTATTGCAATAGTTTACGCTATGATACTACCACAATAGTTTTCAGTTGTCAACACTACTCCGATAGTGTGGATGAGAACATTTTGTGAACTATTTTCGGCATGGCATTTTTTAGCGCATGATGTTTTGGTGTACTTGTCCAGCAGAACGAGATCGGCGGCAAGCGAAAGACCGCCGCAGCCACCAAGCAGCTGGCGCGGGAACGTATTTCTGAAATCAGCCGTATGATTTGATTAAGCGGTTGTATGAGGACAATGTGAACGGCAAAATCAGCGACGAGCGTTTCGTGGAACTGTCGGCTGACTACGAAGCCGAGCAAGCGGAGCTGAAAAAGAGAGCGGTCGTCCTGCAAGCCGAACTGGACAAGTCACAGGTAGCCACCGTCAACGCCGAGAAATTCATGGGCATTGTCCGCAGGCACCTTGCCTTCGAAGAACTGACCCTCACCCTCTTGCGGGAAATGATTGAGAAAATCGTGGTGCATAAGTGCAGCTATGACGAGAACGGCACCCCCAGGCAGAACATTGATATTTATTGCAGCTTTGTCGGCAAGATTGACTTGCCCGAATAACCGCCCGACCTATCCGACACAATGGCAAGTGCCGGATAAGAACGGCAAAATTTTTACACTTCTATTGCTTCTTTATCGCACACAAGCAAAACACAGGGGACTCAGCAGATGGATTCATCTGCTGAGTCCCCCTATTTATGGCGTGATGATAACACACGGAATGTGCTGTTGTTTGGCATAAACGATGGTATTTCTGGTTCCGCCGCTCTCACCCGTATAGACCGCGATCACCCGTCCGGAGTGATCTACCATCCATTCATTGCGGCGCTGGTATGCGGAATAGGAGAACTCTCTACTAATGTAGCGCACCAGATCTGCGTGCCGTATTACCTCCACATAACGCTCAGTCCACGTCACACTCCAATGAAGTCCGAAATTTTCATACGGAAGTGCGCAGATCAGCTTCAGTCGGGCATCTGATACTCTGCGTTTAAGAACCAGCTCTGCCGCGAAAATATCTACCCCCTTTGCCATCCCTGAAATAAATGTAGTAAACCCATCCTTTATCGCTCGGTCGATTTCCAGTCCTAATCGTACACATAGCTGTTCTTCTGAGATGTTCAGCTTCTCTGGTCTGTGTCCCGTAAAGCAGCAACGGTGCTGCCGTAGTTCTTGCTCATGCATAAACCACTCCTCCCTAGGTATAGACTATAACATTATCTAATGAAATAGTCTATACCTTTAGGCGGGCAGTTCCATATTATCTAACTACAACATTAGATAATAGGAGCATGAGATATGGTAAAACTAAATGTGTTGGAATTGCTGGAGAAACAGGGCAGGACAAAATATTGGCTCTATAAGCAACTTGGAATGAGCTATCAGAATTTCAACCGAATGGTAAACAATGAAACTCAGTCTATCAAATTGGAGCGAATTGAAACCCTGTGTTTATTGCTAAACTGCACACCAAATGACTTGTTTGTAATCGATTGCGAGTGTGAACATACTCCCCAACAGTAGGGGCATTATCTCTGTTTGGGGTGCCCTTTTTGTCTGTTTCTGACCGGAGCCGCTTTGTGCTGCCGATTCAGCTGCTCCCGGTATCCCTTTAGCTGTGCCAGAACAGAGGGGCGCTCATGGGTCGTCTCCGTACTGATTTCGCTCTTGGAGATACTGGAGCTGCCGCTGATACCGGCCAAGTCGAACTCCGACCGAGACTCTTTTTTTGGCGTTCTTTCCTCCCGGATCACGGAATCCCGCACGGGGGCTTGCTCCTTGACTGGTGTACTCTGGCGAACCTGCGGAAGGTATCGGATGCGCTCAAAAATGAGATTGGCGCGCTCCAGCTCTGTGACTGGCATGGCCACATCTATCACCTTGCCCCGCCCGTCCGAATCCCGGATGACAGAAAACAGGATCTTCTGTTTGACTGCCCTCTGCTTGAATGCCTGATACTGTTCCGGCGACATGGGGAACATTCGGATATCCCGTGTCTCCCGGAGCATTTTTCCCATGTTGACCTTCCCGGACAGGGCCTTGTGATGCTTTGCCAAAGCCAGCGTGATGGCCAGTAGATTTTTGAGAGCGGACGCGCCCAGCCGAACCGTCACTTCTGTGCCGGTCAACATCATGCGAACCATCTGGTCGGCAGCCTCACCGCCTCCGATGTTCATCGTGTTCCACCTCTTTTCCTCTTGTTTCGGTTTTGCGGATATCTTCTCCCATTTGCTGGCTTGCCGTCTGGATTTCCCGGCACAAGGCCAGCTTTTTGCGTTCTGCGCGGATCTGCCGGTTCAAATCGGCAAGTTGGTTATACACCTCCGTTTTTTCTTGTGTCAGATGCTCTGGAGGGGTGCCGCACTGTTCCAATAGGCGTACGGCTTGCATGTAGCGGGCAAACTCATCTTCCATGCCGGACAGCCCGTTCTCATAGAGTGCCTTGGCCGGTGCCAGGGCCTCCACATCCGCCAGGGCGTCGTACAGCGCCTGCCGCTTCTTTTTGCGCACATTGAGGATGGTGCGCTGCTTCATCAGAGTGGCCAGTGTTTCCTCTGTGTGGCTTTGATAGGCGGTCATTTCGTCAGTGGTGGAAATGCTGTTCTCTCGCAGGAAAGCAAACTGTGTCCGGTACTGCTCAAATTTCATGACTTCCTGCCGCAGGTGCGGCGTCATCCTGGGGGGATACTGTCGCTGTTCGATTTTTCCCAGCAGATAGAGATAATGAACGTACAGGGCCAAAAAGCCCGTGTATTTGGGGTGTCTGCGGTAGGGACGAAACATGGGCCTGTCAGCAAAAGCGGCCCGTTGACCCGTCTCGATTTCCTCCAAATTGCCAAGGATGGCAGCGCGGATACCGTCCTCTGTGAAGGCGGCATTTTTTCTGCCTGGATACTGGAACCGCTCCTGGCCCCGCAGACGGAATCCCAGACGGTTTCCGTGGCGGATCTCGTAGCCCTTGTGTTCCATGAGCAGGAAGAAGTGCCCCAGGTCATTGGCGTCCTCAATGGACTCCCGGAGATCCGCCTCCAGCATGGAGCGGAAGGTGGGTTGACCTTTGGATTGACGCAGCCACTCCACATAGCTCATGGATTTGGAGGTCTCTCCGGATAGGACCACGGAGAGGCCGTGCTCCCGGCACAGCCGGTCTGAGATGGCCAGGATCTGGCAGTAATAACTTCTGGCATTGCTATGATATTTCTCGCCGGTGTCCGCGTTCACAGAGTTGAACACAATGTGTGAGTGGATATGCCCCCGATCCACATGGGTGGCAATTACCGCCTCGTAACCGTCCAGATGCTCCGCAGCGAAAGTCTTGGCAATTTTCAGAGCCAGCTCGGGAGAGATTTCACCGGGCTTGAAGGACTGGACAATATGGTAATACTGGACGCCCCCCATGTTTTCGGTGTCCCGTTTAGTCTCCAGCATCTGACGGCATTCCCGGCCTGGCTCACAGCCCTGATGGGCGGTGAGGATCTTCTGCTCCGTCTTATCGCCGTTGAGGATGTAGTCGATCCCGATATCCAGCCGACCTTTTCGGGCCAGGATCTTGGTGACAGCCATTACGGATTGGCCACCTGGTACATCAACTCATAGACTTTATCCAGCAGGAACAGTCCACGCCTGGCATCCTCTGCCGTGGCGATACCGGCATTGACGCTGCGGGCGATCTGGTTGATGTTATTGCCGATGTGATGGATCTCCGTGCGGAGGTCTTTGATTTCCTGGGAGGGTCTGGCCCGGATCGGAGTCCCGTTGATGAGCCGGACGATATAAGCCCGTTTACACAGCCCGCAGAGTTTGGCCTGCTGGCAGAGTTGCTGATACTGCTCCGCCGTCAGTTCGATGTGCAGATGGTGTTTTTCTTTTGGGAGTCCCAAGCGTGCCTCCTTTCTGCGGCTTTGCCGCAAACCTTCCGCCTGCAGGCGGCATTGGGGTCAGGGGTTTCCCCTGCAAGCGCGCAAAATGTACATTTGCGCTATGCTTGCCCAACGCCGCCCTAGGCGGCGTTGGCTCGGCCCCGCCGAAGCGGGACCTATTTTCAAGCGGTAAGTGGATTATGATCATGGCGGGCAGAGCCTGCCAACTCATCGAAAAAGAAAAATCACCGCTCTGGGCCAGAGCGGTGATGTCTGCCTTGCAGGCTGGAATGCTCAATATTCCTCTGACATGATCATCTCCATACAAGGGTGTCTATGTTAGCACCCTGAAGGTTAAAAAATCCGGGCAGGGTGTCTAATGTGACACCCTGCCCAAACTACAATATACTACCAGAAAACTCATCAAGGACAATCGGCAGACAGTACGCCGTCACACACCCTAGGCCAGTTCCCGCTCAATCCGTTCCTTGGACAGGGCGGCATAGGCATCCGTAACCTCGATGCCAGTGGCGGAGTAACCCTCCAGCACGGCAGCCAGCACCGTGCTGCCGGAACCGGCAAAGGGGTCCAGAATACGCCCTCCCGGCTCGGTGATCTTTACCACATCCCGCATGAGCTGCAAGGGCTTTTCCGTCAGGTGGATGCGGTTCTGGGGATTGCCATACTTGAATACGCCGGGCAGACAGGGGACAGGTCTGCTGATAGGCATATCCCCGTTGGAACCCCAGACAATGTACTCAGCCTGCTGGCGGAAGCGGCCCTTCTGAGGACGGCTGTTGCCTTTGTCCCAGACAGCTGTGCCGCGCCAGATCCACCCCGCCCACTGGAGCGCATCGGTGGCTGCGGGGAGCTGCCGCCAGTCGATAAACATGCACACAGGGGCACCGGGTTTACAGACCTTGCGGGCGTCATAGAGCCATTCAGCGGCCCAGCGGGTCCAGGATCGCTGATCCTTGGAGTCGCCATCAAAGGGAGGGGGTGCGCTTTCCCCCATGCTGGAATATTTCTTGTCGGTGGACTTGTTTTTCTCCGCCTGGGTTCGACCCCCAGAGGCATAGGGGGGATCGGTGATGACTGCATCAAAGGTGTTGGGGGCGAATTCGCGCAGGACTTTCAGCGCGTCGCCGTGGATGATCTCCCAGCTGGGACGGATCGCAGTGATGTTATCGCTCATAGGCATGTTTCTCCTTCTTTCCTTTGGATTGATTTTGGAGCGCGGGCAGATCCGTCTCCACATATTCGCTGATGATACACAGCGCCTCATGGTAACTGTGGCAATTCCCTCCGGTGATGCGGTCGCACATCTCTTTGGCTTGGTCACCCATGCCATGCTCCCGGAGCGTTCTGGACGCTGCCCCCATCAGGTTGAAGATGTTACCGTCTTGTTCAATCAGCGAACAGTACGGTTTTGCTCGCTCCTGCTGGTTCGGCTGATCCAGGAAACCACCCAGCCGATTGGGCACATAGTCGGACAGCCAAGTGCTGCCAAACTGGCTGTGTGTCTGAATCCGCCACATCGCAAGCTTTCCCACATTCAGCTGTACCCCCTCAAAAGAGAACAGCAGGTTTGTGAGGCCGTCGTGCTGGAATGTGGCCGCATGTTCAAATTTGGTGCCATTCAGCAGGATTCCTTCCTGAGTAAGCAGCTCGTTGATGCCGTCCACCCATTCCTGAAGGTCGCCGCCGCAGCCCTGGAGGATCAGCCCCTCCTCATCGGTCATGTGCCGCAAGTCCTCCGTGGTCTTTTCTCGGATCATTTGACCTCCTCGCGCTTGGCGTTTTTCTTTCTTCTGGGCGAAGTACGTCCCTTCGTTTTCAAATCGGTTACCACTGGGATATCCAGTTTATTGGCGCGATGGATCTCCGCCCACATCCCTTCCGTGACCGGTCCATAGACATTGACCTGCTGGCACTTTTCTACCAGCCGCAGGCCCATCTCCCGTGCGGCCCGATCCTGCACCGGATCGCCCGGATCTGCGATGGGCGGGAACATGAGATGGGGGCAGACTGGGATGTCGCCCGCCTGAAAGACTTCCTGGGCTTTCTGCCTGGCGAACGCAATGTTTTTCTCTACCTCACCTCGGAGGGGCGCGCAGATGTACACCAATTGGGGTCCGTGGTCTTTTGCCGGGACTTGAATGCGAAAAGTCTCCACATAGTCGCTGGCCATTTGCCGGAGCTGCCGGTAGTCCTCCTGGGAGGGATGGTAGGCATACCAATCGATCCGGTCACCATCTACCCAAATATGCGGATCAACGCCATCCCGCAGGTAGGGGTTGTTGGGGATCTTCTGTTTTCCCCATACATCCTTGAACCGAAGAGTCAGCTTGTCCACCACACCCTGATTGCTGTCCAGCAGCGTCAGGCGAAGAGCTGCATAGTGATCCGCATGGCCCAGTGTAACAAATTCAGCCCTCACCTGACGATTTCTGTCCAAGCCACCCAGGCAAGCACGGCCTACAAAGACCGGATCATGGATTACAGCCCCGTCCGCAAACAGTTTGCGGAGTTCCTGCTCAAAAAAGTTGCTCATCTGCTCATCTCACAGCCTTTCTGTTTCTTAGGGGGAGAAGGAGCTGGCTGTTGAGGAGCCAGTTCGTCTCGGGACGAATCCCGGATCACAGAACGGTTTTTCCCGCTGATCACCAGAGTATCCAGTGTATCGTTGCGGATCTCCTCACCGCTGATCACCAATGCGCTGCCTGTCAGACGCACATCCCCGGATACTTTGCCATAGACCGCGCAGTGGCCGGACAGAATGGGAACGCCCATGGTATCCTTGTCATTGAGGATCATGGAAAACCCGGAGGCCCTGGCAGAGGCGCTGAGCACAGCGCCGCGTATATAGGCATTGTCCTCTACCCGCGCATGGCCGGAAAGGACAGCGCCCATAGAGATATAAGCGTTGTCGCAGACGACCGCCTCTCCGCGCAGAACAGCCCCCTTGTCAACATAGGCGTCATTGCAGGCAATGGCATCGTCAAAGATCCATGCGGTATCGTCCGGCTCAAAGGAAAGGTTGCTCTCGCTCTCCACGAAGCCACCTAAATCACCGGCTCTGACCTCCGCACTCACATCTCGGAGTGCCCGGATACGATGAAGGAAGGGATACTTTTCGTGCGAGATCTCCGTGAGTTCATATTTCTGATTGCTCGTTGTTCTCATCTCCTTTTTTATGCAGCATTTTGGAACAGACTCTCCTGCGTATCTTCCCGACGGAACTCCGCGTCAATGTCGGAGAAGGTCTCGCTGCGATTGAATTTCTCGCTCACCTTGTTGGGCAAGGCTTGCAGCTCCAACATCCGTTCCCACAGGTTCGGGTGGTAGTCATAGAGATGGCGCAGTTCTTTTCTTTTGGCGTTAGGGCAGAACCAGCAGCCCCCGCGGTTTGTAAATGTGTAGACAGGCGAAAGCAGCCCTGCCCGCTGGCAGAGCTGCTTTGCATCTTCCTCTGTGCAGTTGTACTTGTCCAGTAAGGAGACCCGGTTCCCGGCCAATCGAAGCAGCCGTTCCTGCTCGTCCTTGGCGATCCCAATATACTGAACTGTGTCGGGCGGCAGCGATTTTTGGTATCGCAGGATCGGTTTCAGCTTGCAATCTCTCTGAACAGCACACCGTCCGCAGATGGGGAAAGAACGCAGAAGGCCCTTCTTGGGACCGCGGGTGATTTTGCCTGTGAAGAGATCCACATACGTTTTCTCACTGCGCAGGACGGTTACCTTCACACCCCTGCGTTCTAAAGACGGAATGGCGGTGGTGTAGATAAAATCTCGGTGTTCCGGCACCTCGCCGGAGATCTCCTTGTCGAACATGACCTCACAATATACTACCTCATCCAGAGGCTCCCCATGTTCCAGAGCCAGTAATATGGTGGCAAGACTGTCCTTACCAAAGGAACAGGAGGCGATATGTTTCAACGGTCCGACACACCTGCTTCCTTGATGCGACAGGCGTTGCACAGTACCTCCGCTTTGTCCGTCTGCTCCCAGGGAGCGTCCGGATGGGTAAAGTGGCCATAGTTGCAGAACTGAGCGAAGATGGGCTTGTCCAGTCCAAGGGTGTGGCGCATCCCGGCGGGGGTCAGGTCAAAGACCGCCCGGACGGCCTGTTCCAGCACATCATCCCGGTATTCGCCGGTCCCATCGGTGTCCACGTTGACCGCCACGGGTTCAGCCTTGCCAATGGCATAGGCCAGGGCGACGGTACAGCGATCCGCCAGACCGGCAGATACAATGTTTTTTGCAATATAGCGGGCCATGTAGGCTCCGCTGCGGTCCACCTTGGTGGAGTCTTTACCAGACAGCGCGCCGCCGCCGTGAGGTGCCAGTCCGCCATAGGTATCCACCATCAGCTTGCGGCCCGTGAGGCCGGTATCCGCCTCAAATCCGCCATAGACAAACCGCCCCGATGGATTGATCAGGATCTCCGTTTCCACATCAGGCGGCAGCTCCCGCAGTGCGGGCTGGATTACATGGTCCATGAGTTCCGCCTGCAGCTGGCCCAGATCTTTCTCAGGGGCATGCTGGCAGGACAGAACTACCGATGCAAGACGCACAGGGATATCGAAGCTGTACTCCACAGACACCTGCGCCTTACCGTCCGGACGTAAGCCCTGGATCATCCCGGTTTTTCTGGCGTTGGTCAGTAGCCGGGTGAGCCGGTGGGCCAGGATGACCGGCAGAGGAAGATAGGATTCTGTCTCATCACAGGCAAAGCCATACACGATCCCCTGGTCGCCAGCCCCAGTCTGGACTCCTTCCCGCACAGCGTGAGCAATATCGTCGCTCTGATTGTGGGTGATGACCTCGATCTCATAGTTCAGCCCAGTGTACCCAGCTTCCCGGATGGTCCGGCAGACAATGGAGGGGATATCCGGCATGATCTTTGCCGAGATCTCTCCGGCCACCAGCACTTTGCCAGCTGTGGCCAGTACTTCGCAGGCCACATGGGCGGAGGAGCCACCCTTCAGACAGGCATCCAGAACAGAATCCGCGATGGTGTCGCAGAGCTTGTCAGGGTGGCCCTCGGTAACAGACTCTGCGGTCAGAATGTATTTATCTCTCATAGTCAGTTTTCCCTTTCTTTTTTATGTGTTGATCGCCAACGATCCGTCCCTGTTCTCCGGTTGCCGTTCGCACAGGAAGGGTCTGCACGTTGTCGTATAGGGACTTGTACCGCTGGATCTGCTCATCCGTCAGGGAAACAAAGTCCTCCCGACCAAGCCCAGCGATGAAGAAGGTCCCGCAGATGATGTCATAGGGCAGGCGATCTTCATCCAGCAGCGGGCGGTTCATCGGCAGACCAAGGAGCTTTCCCTCAGAATTGCACACCAGGGCAACCGGCTCTTGGAACGGGTACACGGCTTCAATATCTCCGCCTACGATCCGCTGCATATCTGCGAGACTATTGATCTCCTGCACACGGCAGGGCTTTTGCGGTTCTACAACTAATACTTTCATGTGCGCTCATTCCCCCTATCGCTCTTTCCCACGTTGCTTCTTGGGCGATTTGGCCTGCCCGCCGCAGATACGGTTGAGTCTACTGCTCTCTTGATCCAGTTCTTTGGCACAATATTCCCACGCCTGTTTTAATTTGGACAGTGGCAGTCCGTTCTGGCGGTAGCCATCCCGAATGCCCTGGTAATAATATTCCGAGGGCAGGGCGGGAGAGCGCCACCGATCCCCATCTGTCATCACGTAGGCCATGACGGTCAGCTGCCGCCCTGCATTATCCCGCACAGCAACAGACTCTTTTTCGTATAGGTGGGGATATCCCTCATAGAGATCGAGAGACCGCTCACAGCCCGGTGTGATCCGCCAAAGTAGGCCATGTACCTGCTGCCCTTCCTTGGGCTTGATGGTGGCAACGCCATTTCCGCTTGCGTTGCCGCGAAACAGCAGTTCATATCCCTCCAGCACGACCGGCCCCACCACCTGGGCCGCGGGACAGCGGTAGGCCATCTGATCCAGGTTGATGTTGCTGCCGTAGGCGAAATACAATTTATCTTCAGCTATGGTTCAACACCTCCAGCGCGCCGATCTTCGCCAGCGCCATGATCATGGTCTGCGCCTGCGCCTCCACGCCGCGATCCGGCAGAATGCAGTCCTGATCCGTCATGCGGATGAAATTGCTGCGAAGCTGCCAGATATAGCTCTCCGTGTCCGGAAACTCCGTAGGATCAAAGGCAGCTTTCCGAAGCTGGTCCATGATTTCTGTCCCGGTACCCTCGTACACGGTATCTTCAATGCGTATTTTCATCGTGCCACCTCACTGCTTCGGTTTTTCTTTTTCTTATTGACATCGTAACTGTCCTTGTCATAGCGCCATGCCCGATCCCCGTCCAAGTTGGCCAGAAGATGATCCCGCGTGTGTTTGAACTCCGGTCCATTCAACCCAAGGCGTACCAACCACACCCGGAAGGTGAACAGTTCGTTGTCACTTTGCGTCTTGCGCATAACGGTGCTGCGCTGGGCGATGGCTTGGGCCGATATGGCAAGGCAAAGATTCACATAAGCGGCAGCCCGGCCCGCATGGAGAGTGGAGTTAAAACAGCGAAATTCCACGGTCCCTCGGTAAAACACAGAATGGAGATTGAGCGCATAGTACCGCGTCCAGTTGTAGTGCTCTGTACTGCCGTTGTCCCCCTCGTACCAGATGGCTTCCAGCTGTGTCAGGTTTTTGGTTTCTTCAGATGAAAGCTTGCGTGCCTTTTGCAGCATGGGTTCCCGTACCTTCTGACACCACCTGGAGGCCCGAGACTCATTGACCTGCAATGCCTTGAACAAAATATCCTCTTTGGAGTACATGATTCCGATCAGATTTTTTAGCGATTGCCGGTTGTGGTTTGCGGCATCCACATGGACATGGATACCGCAGGAGGAGTTGACTTTTCCCCCTGCGGTGCGGACGCGGCGGACGCATTCCTGAAATTTGGGCAATTCCGCATAGGTCAGTTTGGGCGTGACCATTTCCACACGATACCTCGGATCTGAGGTGGAGGTGTATCTTGCCCCCACTTTGTGTTCGCCGCGGATGCTGCTGTCACTCATAAGCCGCCATTCTTTTCCCTCCCCATCCCGCACATACCAGCTGTCGTAGTAGTCATCGCCACGGCGAGGCTCTGTACCAAAATAATCTGCCAAGGCTTGGGCCGCCTGTTCACGAGTAATTCCGGTCAGTTCCACTTCCACGCCGAAGCACTGATCTTTTAGTCCTACTTCATTCATGTCACTGCTCCCTTCTAAAAGATGTTTCAAAACCTTGTAAACACTGTATCCGTTCGAAAACCGCTGATCCCGGCGAACATATAAAAATGGCGTATCAGGTGATCTTATCTCCTTCCTGCTGCAGGGCAAGAAGAAAGCCGAGGACATTCTCATCCATGTCCTCGGCCTGTGCCTGCTGGCTTTTTTCTGTTGTCATATCCAAATTGCGCAACTCTTCCCGAATCAGCCCACGGATGGCAGACAGGAGGGCATCCTGTTCATGGGCTTTACACACCATCCGACACACAGCGTCTGTCCGTTTCCCGGCAGGAATGGAGCTGAGAATGTGCCATGCATCACGCTGTTGGGGTGATGTCAGAGAAAAAGAAAGGTTGAGCCGCCGCTTACCTGCCATTGCCGACACCCCGCGACATCTGCCCCACAAGGCGCTCATATCCTTTAGCGTTCAGGGATACGTCATCCAGGATAAGCGGGCGGCACAGGCCGTCTGTGGCCGAAAGGTGGCGCTTTAAGAGCGCCGCTCCGCCGCCCAGGAAAATGGCGGGCATGGCTCGGATGTCCAGGCCGCTCTCTGTGACTGCCGAGAGCAGATTTCGGGCGTACTTGCTCGCCTGGGCATGGATAACCGCTCTGATCCGCTCGTCCATCCCGCCGGAGCTGCCCCGCAGGGCGCTTTCGATCTGAGCGGTCGTCATGGACAGTCCGAACAACCGGCGCACCTGTTCGCTAATTTCATCGACACAGCGGATCATGCCCAGTTCCAGACTCCGGCAGGAGGCAGCGTTGGGGATGCGGTTGTCCAGACGCATCAGATCCACCGTCCAGCCGCCTATGTCGGCCACGATGACGGACGGCTCGTCCAGCAGCTCCGTCTGGGTCAGGACGGCAGCATAGCCCTGGGGAAACAGGGACACCTCTTGGATGGTGATGGTATAGTCCTGCCCCTCATAGCGAAAAGGAATGGCGCTCCCATCCCGGTACAGATACGAATGGAAGGACTTCTTGTCCCGGCCAAAGCTGGTCAGGGGCAGACCAGCCGCCAGGTGGATGCTGGCGGTGTGCTCCGCACCCCGGTGCTCCAGCTCCTTGGCGATGGCTGCCAGGGTAAGCAGATAGTAGTCCTCCGTCTGGGTCTTATCCCTCTGAAGGGGCTGACGACCGCTGCCCACCACATAGTATCTGCCGCCGTATTCCAGCACATCTTTCTGGGTGTACGGCTCATGTTCGTACTCCACTAACCCGGTGGGAAAGGAAAAGTGGACAGTTTTCATGGCTGCATAGCCATGATCCACGCCGATCACAATTACATCATTCATCTGGTATCGTGCTCCTTCCGATCATGTTGTTTCTGAGGATTTAGAAGGTAGTTTTGCAGTATCGCTGTGTACAGCTTTTGCTCAAATGCCCGATATGCCGGTGTGGTGCGGTCGATAGGGAGAAGGACGGCCCGTTCGTAGCAGGTTCCAGGTACGATCTCCCAGCGGATGGCATGGAACTGATCCGCCAGCAGATAGCGCATGAGCTGATGACCGTTCATCATTTCAAACATCCCGCGGGAGTCCTCATAAGGGAACTGCTTATATAGCTCAAAGCCTGTCAGCCTTTGGGCTGTGAAGTACAGCTTGAAGCCCCCTGGGTCCAGTTCTGGGGCGATCTGTTCATAGAATGTCTTTGCGTCCATCTCAACCAGCCCCTCTCCACTTTTGGGTCAGCCGTTCCAGAACAGTCAGCCTGCCGGACACTTTCCGCGCCGAGAGATCCAGTCCTTTCATCTGGTTTTGGATACGGCGGTGGATCTGCTTGAGCTGCCGCCTGTCGCCGCAGCCCTCCAGCACTACATAGCTGCCTTTTCCGTTGGCCAGCACCTCACGCCGCCCGGTATCATCCCGGAGACTGGCCATGAGACGCTGACCCAGGCGCTTGCGGTAGCTGTCCTGGAGGGCCTCTGCATCTCCGCACACGCCATGCTTTTTCAGGATCGCGGCGATCTCGCTGGAGTGGATCTCCATTCCCTCGAACAACGCCTCCAGGATCTCCTGCTCCGCCTCTGGCGGCAGTCTGGGCGGAGCAGTCGGCTTGGCACCCTCATTTTCCCGGTTCATCGTTCTGCCTCCTTTCGCTTATTTTGAGGGGAACGCGGTGCTTTTGCAGGCTGCGGATCACCGCGCCAGGTTTCTGGAGCCATGGAATTAATATGGCGGAGCATATCCCGCACGTTTGCACAGGTGAATTCCGGCTGCTCAAACCCATGGCGTTCCGTGTAAAGCGTCCACTTATGGGTCTCATGGGGACTGTCCCGAATGACCACAAAATACTTCCCGTTGCGGTCGCCACGCAGAGGTTCAAACCGCACGTCATCATAGAGCGGGCCGGACAGCGGGCAGTTGTTCTTGAACCAGACATAGTAGTTGTCCAGGATATAGGGGTCGGTGATCCCCATGACCACCTTGCTCAACTTCTGGAGCCGTCCGGCCAGCGCGTCATCCTGACAGAACCAGTCATACCACCCGGCCTCACACTGAACGGCACGATCTTTCGAGGAAAAATCCCCAGAACGAAATCGCTCCTGCCACTGGCGGACACTCATTTCCGTCATAGCGTCCCCCTTTCGGGCAGGAGGCGCTCCATGAGGTCGGCAATGGTCCGAAACACCTCCGCCAATTCACGGGATTCTTTCACCGTATCTTCCATCTCGTCCCTGGTCATGCGGGTGCATTTAGCCCAGATCCGGACATTTTCCTCTGTGGGGTCCAGCAGGACCGCCTTTTCATACGCCTTGCAGAAGACTCCGGCGATCTTTCCCTCTCGGTCGATCTCCGCGTCCTTTTCCTGGATTTCCTTTTTTGCTCTCAGGATGTCCAACGCCTCCTGGGCGGCCTGCTCCCGCTGCTCCTCCGGCAGATCCTCCACCTGCTTGGTGATCTGGTAACCTTGATTGATGGACAGTTCCTTCTTGTCCAGCGCCTCCTTGACCGCTGCGGGGGCGTGCTCGTCGATCTGCATCACTTTGCCCATGGTCCGCTCACCCAGACCAACGGAGTCTGCCAGTTCTTTGCGGGTGTCCACGGGAGGAGAACTTTCCGGCAATGTTGCCGAAAGGTCAGTCCGCGTACCCTGGTTTACCTTGGCCCTGGCTTCGATCTCCGGCTTGAGCTTCAGGGCAATCTTGCCCAATTCCCACTTGTCCAGGTTGCGGCGGCCCTTCTGGGTATCCAGCGCCCACTGCTTGGCCTCCAGCAGATCGTCAAAGGCGAACACCAGCATCTGATAAGGCAGGCCGTGCTTGTCGCACAGGGATTTTCGGTTATGCCCGTCGATGACGACCAGATCCTCATTGACGATGATGGAGGTATAGCACCCATTTTTCAGGAGGTCCGTCTCCAGCGCGCCGAGCTGCTCCTCGCTCAAAGGCGGGAGCAGCTCGGCCATCTCAGGCAGCACAACAGGGGTGTGCTCTGTGCTGCTGTAAATGATCCCAGTGTTCTTCATCAGGCGGCCTCACACTCGGACTGGTTCTGCTCGGCAGCGGTCGCCTCCTCTGCCCGACGAGGGGAGAGGAGCTCCACCTCCGTAGCCTTGATCAGGAAGCCGGGCTGGCGGGTGGGATCGTCAGAAAAAGTGATGGTCTCGAAGTCGCCGGAGGCGGCCAGCTTGCAGCCCTTCCAGGCATAGGCGGCACAGAACTCGGCCAGGGGGCCGCGCACCTTGATGGAGATGAAGTCGGTGAGCCGGTTGCCGTCCTGATCCCGATAGCGGCGGTCCGAGGCGATGCGCAGGATGGCATAGGGCTTGCCCGTGGTTTCGTTCATCTTCAGCTCCACATCATTGGTCAGATTTCCAGTGGCAGTGATCTTCAACATCGTTCATTTCTCCTTTTTCTGTTAGAATAATTGGTTGTAAGAAAGAGGGGGACTCACAGCTTCTGCGAGTCCCCCAAGGGCTTAATACCCCGTCCGGGGCAGGGTGGGAATGACGGGCTTGCCGTACACCGTGGTCACCCAGCGGCTGATGGCCTGCACCCACTGGCCGTTGTAGACACCACCCACGTCGGCCACATTGACAAACGAGGTGGAGGCCAGGTTGGCCACGGCGGTGCAGTGGAGGTACGGCTTTTCTACCTGGGCAAAGCCAGCAGGGGCCTGTCCAAAGACGAACATGACCTCTGTGACCCGTTCATTGCTGGCAAGGCCCAGTGCGGTGGCCGAGGCAGCCAGGGTGTAGTTCTTGCTGGTGGACAGGTTGTCTGCCAGGGTCCGATACTCGCCACCGTTCACACGGTAGGTGATCTTATAGGTGCCGGGGAAGTTATAGGTTCCGGTGACCACCGTATCCAACCGCACCTCTGCGGGAAGGGTATCGCGCCAATAAAAACTATCCAGCCGGACATTGGATGTGTTGGCAATCCCAGAGAATGTGTAGCGCACCGGCTGGCCCGCCATGATCTCCTTGGGGCCGGTTTTGGTAATGGACACGCCGGTGGTAAGGCTCTTGTTGGTCACCTCAAATTTGACGATCTGTCCCTCATGTTCCAGATAGGCGGTGAGTTCCGTTTCATTTACGCCGTAATTGGCCGGAGCCTTGACCTCCCGGATAGTATAGCGGGAGAGAGGCAAAGGTTTGGACACGGCCAGCCCACGGCTGTCGGAGCGGATGGTGTCCACTAGATTACCCGCCTTATCATAAATCTCAAATACGGCCCCCTCCAGCAGCGTTCCGGCAGGCAGGCCGTTGGTGGGGTTGTAGTCGGCAGACTTCTTGACGATCTGGATCTGGCCTGTGATGGCCCGGTTTTCCCAGGTGATTTCCGTGGTCTCGCCAGGCTTTATATAGACGGTTTTCAGCTGTTCGTCTACGATGTAGCCCTCGTTCTCCAGCTCCCGCAGATACACCTTGCCAGACAGATCCAGGGTGTCAATGTAGGCGTATCCGTTCTGGTCGGTGGTGAACTGATCCACAGGATTCATATTGCCGTCGTAGAGGAGGAAGGTCACGCCGTAAATGCCCTTTCGGGTGTCTGCGTCGATCTTGTGCAGCAGGATGCCGGAGAATGCCTTGTTGGTCACCGTCTTGCGGGTGGTCTCTCCGTCCTTGACGGTAAAATAGATGGGCGTATCATCCAGCTTAAATCCATCCGCAGCCTTGGTTTCCTGGGCGTAGTAGTCGCCAGCCTCTAAGGGCAGGAATACCTTTCCATCCTTCCCGGTGGTCACAGTGTCCACCAGAGCGTCGTCGCTGACGCGGCGGATTTCAAAGGTGACGCCGGAGATGGTTTCCGTTTTATCTGCCTCATTGACTTTGGTAAACTCCACACCGCCTACCGGCGAATTGTAGAACCAGAGTTCCTGTGTATCGTCCGGGTTGACCACCACCGTCTGGCTCTGGGTGTTGGGGTCGATGATGTACCCAGGGATGCTTTCCACTTCAGTTACTACCACTATGCCGGTGATGCCGGAGAGGACGATCTGGCCCTCCGCATTGGTCCAGTACAGGCCATTGGAGGACAGCTTACCGCCCTCGTCTGGGAGATAGGTGCCATCCGCATAAGTGATCTTGAACTGCACCCCCTCCAGCGGGGTCTTGTCCTTGCTGGACAGCTTGTGGATGATGAGGTTTCCCATAGGCTGGTTGCGGAACTCTACCGTGACGGTTTGCCCCTCCTTGACCTGGACGGTTTGGGGCGTATCGTCCAGCAGATAGCCTGGCTTGGCACGGGTTTCCTTGATGATCAGCGTGGTCCCGGGTTCTACTCCTTCCACCAGGAAAGTGCCGGTGCTGTCTGTCACGAACTTGCCGTTGGCATCACCCACCACGGAGCCGTCCGATTTTGTCACTAGGAACTCTACATCACTCAAGGGGCTGTTGTCTGCGCTGGACACCTTCTTCACCAAAATGGCCCCCTTGGGGGCATTGGAGAAGTAGAGGGTTACGATGTCCTGGTCCTCGCCGGAGATATAGAAGGACTGGGGCGCGGCGTCGATCACGTGGCCGCTGTCGCTCTCCATCTCCTCGCAGATGTAATAGCCTTTTTTGAGCCCAGTGACGGTGAAAGAGCCGTTGGCCGAAGTCGTGTAAGTGCCAATCACAGTGCCGCCGCTGCCGCTGACCTCGCCACCCAGGTATTTCAGCTGGAAGCGGCAGCCGGAGATCCCAGCTCCAGTCACGCTATCCTGCTTGTAAACCACCAATGCAGACAGGGGCGTGTTTGGAATGGTTACAGTCTTGTTTTCGCCGCCCTTGACGTAGACCTCTGTAACAGGGTCATCCGGGAGCTGGTAGCCGGGGGCTGGCTTGGTCTCTTTGATGGTCAGCCAGCCGTCCTCGATGCCATCCAGGATGATCTGACCCGCCTCGTCTGTCTGGAAGGTCCCCAGGTCCCGCTGCTCCCCAGTTTCCGTCTTATTGCTGGACCATGTGATGTGAAACTCGGCGTACTGGATGGGGTCATGGGTGACGGAGCTTTCTTTCTGGATGGTGACGGTGGGCCGCTTGTGGTTTTCAAAATGCACATCCCGGTCCCGATTGGGATAGAGGGTGACTAACTGGGGGTCTGCATCCGGGAGGTAGGGAGACGGGACGGACTTTTCAATCACCTCGTACACCTCGGGCATGAGGTTGGAGACAGTGGCAGAACCATCCGGCCCAGTGGTTACTTCGGCCACAGAATGTCCGTCCGCGCCCTTCACCAAGAACACGGTGCCGGGGACCGGCGCGCCGGTATCGGCGTCGTGCTTCCAGATGGTCAGGTTGGGCCGCTTGTCATTTTGCAGACAAATCGTGGCATCTTTACCGGGGAATAGCTGCACATGATACTCTGTGGGGTCCAGGATATGGTCCGATACTGTGGTAACCTCTTGCAGGGAATACACTCCAGGTTCCAGACCATCCCAGGTGATCTCTCCTGTGCTGGAGGTGATGCGATCCAAATATCGAGAGCCGTCCTCGATCTTGGACAGCCGGTAGGTGACGCCGCCCAGGGGTGTCCCATCCGCACTCTCTTTGTATAGATGCAGAGAGGGCAGCTTGGAATTGGTGAACACAAATTGGGCCTGGTCACCGCCGTCCAGGTGGATGATCCGCTGGGCATCGTCTACCACATAGCCGGGGCACTCCAGTTCCGTTACTACATAAGTGCCCACGGGGAGCTTGGAGAGGTCGATGGTCCCGTCCTCGGAAGTGGTGTACTCCTCCGGCCCGAAGCTGCCATCCACTGCCTCAAAACGGAATCGGGCGTTGGCGATAGGCTGGGAGAGGTCGGAACTGTCTACCTTGATAAGATGGATGCCGGGCAGGCGGTCATTGAAGAACACCAGGTCTTTGATGCCATCTCCGGCCTCCAACTCCACCTCCTGGGGAGTGGTATCCAGCACATGGCTGTCTCCGCCCGTATTCCGTTCCTCCACCCGGTAGGTGCCGGGCTGACAGTTGGTGAGGAGAATCTGGCCAAACTCGTCCGTCTGAAAGATGCCCAGGCTTTCGGCGTCCCGGAAAATCTCGAAGGAGACATTGGGCATGAGCTCCATGCTGCCTCGCTCATATTTGGTAATCCGCAGGCCGGGCAATTCTTGGTTGATAATCGTGGCGGTGGATTCCTCCCCGGTCACGACCGCCACGGTCTGTACCGTGTCCGTGTCCGCGATCCAACCCTCAATGCCAGCCAGTTCCCGGACCTCCCAGCCGCCGGGGGCCAACTCATCGAAGACGATTACGCCATTATTGGTCTGGCCTGTCCGGGTCTCGCCAGTCTCGATGTGCTTAATCTGGATGGTGACGCCGGAGAGAGCGTCACCGGTGTCACTCCGCTTCTCCACCCGCAGGGAACCATAGGGGGCATTCCAGAACGTCAGAGTGGCGGTCTTGTCATACTCCACATCCGCGTGCTGGGTGCGCTCCTCCGGGAGCAAGTGATACTGGGGCGGAATCTCCTCGGTTACGGTATAGTGGCCCTCAAGGGTCAGGGGGATTACCACGGTTCCGTCCGGGCCGGTGGAGAAGGAGCCTACCTTGCGTCCCTCCGGGTCATAGATGGAGAATACAGCCCCTTCCAGAGGGAGCTCGGTCCCTTCCTCCAGCTTTACAATCTTTAGGGCCGTCTCGTCCGGGCCGGGTTCCCCGCCGTTCGCATAACTGCTGATGGCGGCCACATCCAGCCGCACATTATTGTCCAGGTCGCAGATGTAGTTTTGCAGTTCGCCGTACTTGTCCTTCTCCTGGCACACAGCGTACATGGCAGCATACTGGGCTACCGGTGCGGAAAGGGAGAGCTGCACATTACCGGACTGTCCCTCCACACTGCTGGCGGGATAGAGCACCTTGAATGTGCCCGCGTAGCCATCCGAGGTGGGCTGGGTGGTAACGGCGGTGATCTCGTTGTTGTTGGCATCCACAATCTTTGTGCCATCCGGAACACTGCCGGGATCAGAGAACGATACGGTCACATCATAGTCGTACACCCAGGTCTCGCTCCAGACAGTAAATACCTGTTGCAAGTATGCCTGGCCGTCGATGGTCACGGGGTAGGCCGTAGACTTGTCCGCTGTGACGGTCATCCGGGGGGAGAGCATATAGTTGTAGGTCGTACCCCGCTTATAAATGTCCTTGGCAGCGGCTAGGATGCGATTGCCAATGTCCAGTTCAGAGCCGGTCAGGCCGGGGGCTACCTTCAGATTGGCGATATTCCAGTTGGGGAGCAGGTAGCACCAAAGGGCCATTTTGGTGGCGTAATATGCCTGATATTTGTTGTCCAGGTTTAGCTCCCCCAGGCTGCGGTGAGGGTAGCCGTTGGAGATGATGCCCACCACCTTGGGGTCGCTGGCCTTTTCCTCGGCCAGGTACTTGATGCTCTCACCAGGGCCTACACTCTGCGGGACGCCGGGGGTGGTGGGGTTGACGCAGTAGGCTGGGGACTCCTTTGTTGTTCCATCGTTGGATTCGTACAAAAAGTAGGTGTATGTCTGTTTTTTGACTGCTCCATTGATAGAGAGATAGCCCAGTTCATAGTCTCCATTGTAGATGTTGACCTCGCCCAGGGCTTCTTCCACACTGTCTGCGGCAAAGACCGATGTAGGCAGGATGCCAAGCAGCAGGATACAGGCCAAAAACAGGGATAATAGTTTTTTCATAGCGCCTCCTTTAATAATGGGCGGAAAGAGGTGTTGAACAATACGTTGCTCACCACCTCTTTCTGAACATGATTTAGTTGAGATTCAGAAGAAGCAAAGAAAAAAGCGCAGTGCGTTTCCTTGTGTTGAGAGAAAACGCACTGCGCTTAAAGTTCTACGGCCCGGACGCACCAGCGGTATTCCTGCTGATCACGGACACAGGTAAATAGGGTAATGCGGTTGTCGGTGGTAGAGGCTGTGTCGCTGGTGTCTGTCTCCAGTACCTTTTCCACGCTGACTACCTGATAGGTGCGTGTGCCCAGCTTGGTGGTCCAGGTGATCGAGTCCCCTGGCTCCAAGGTATGCAGGTCTCCAAAATCATCCCGGACACCGCGGTTGTGACCCGCAATACAGCAGTTGCCGTCCCAGACACTAGTGCCAGGGAAATGACCGGCCCCTTTAGCCAGAGTGTTGCTGTCTGTCCCTTCGTAGACCTTGGTAGACAGGCCGATGGCCGGGATCTTGAGTGTCCCTAGGTGTCCGCCGGAGTAGTAGAGATCGCTGGTGACGGCTGTATAGCCGACGTCCTGGCCAGAACTGCCCCCATTTCCTGTGTCGATCACAGGATAGTTGACGCTCCCGGTCTGGGACACCAGCCCGCCACCATCCAGAGCACCGGGGATGAGATTGGGCGTCAGAGGGTCGCCGCTGCCGGGGAGGTAACTGGTAGGTGTGCCAAATCCAGGCGGGATCAGGGCGGTGTTCTTACTCCGGTCTACATTGGGATCTTCCCATTCGTAGATGGTGTCATTGCTGGTAGGTCTGCCGAATAGGTAATCGTCCGGGGCCTCCATGGTATATTCCAGGGCGCTGGCCTGTCCCACGCACAGGGTGCATAGCATTGTGGCCAGCAGAAGTGCTCTCAGCTTCAGTTGAATCAGCTCCTTCCTTTATACCGCTTGAACAGGAAAACCCCACCTGCAGTCAACAAGAGAATCGCGCCGCCAATCAGGAGGGGCTGTTTGATGTCGATATCTGCCATGGCCCCGTTTGAGTTTTCGCTGGAAGGGGTATCTGTGGGGGCCGGGTCAGTCTGCTCCGCGGGGATCTCCATGCTGCCAAAAATGGCGGTATAGGTCAACACAGAGCAGTTGGTTTTGGAAACTTGGCCGGTATAGTCTGCCGTAACAGTGTAGCCAGTAGCATAGGTGCTGCTGGTAGTGCCGGTATATTTGGCAGTGGCGGTATAACGGGTGACGGCCCCATCCGCCCCAGCTTCACTGGTCTCGGCCCACTGGACGTCTGCCAGAGTCAGGCTTTTTCCATTGTCCTCAATGCTCTTTGGAATCAAAGATACATCCGCTTCCGAGAGATTGGGATAGGTGCGGGTGGCGGAGAGATCCTTTGTCCGGGTAGCATAACCGTCTGCCGCTACCTTGACAGTGGTATGATCCAGTGTCAGAGTGCCGGTATAACCGTCCTCTGTGGTTACCTCCATCTGCGGTTCCAGACTCTGGAGGATCTTCTCCATATTGTTGGTCTCACTGGCCAGAGTTTTGGTCTGGGTGATGGTCTGGATGTCCACCCCAACCTCGTCCTTCCGCGTCATATCCAGCAGATAATAGAGGCGGCCATCCCGCTCAAAATCCTCGGTGGGAATCTGGGATGGGTCATCTGCCAGGGACAGCTGGTACACTTTCTTGATCCTGGGGCTGTCTCCCTCCATATACTCCTCCACGGATATGGGGTAGTAACTGGCACTCTGCTCCGGTTCAGCGGCCAGAGCAGGGACAGATGCCGCCAGGAGCAGGGTCAGGGCGCACATCGTGGTCAAAATGCGTTTCATACTGGATTCCTCCTACAACAATTTTTCTTTTGATTTGCCGGAAATCATATTGTTATTTTTTCTTTTGGAAATTGTCACCCCCTTTCCCGGAGCACATTTCGTTGCAGCAGATACTCATTCCAATCCTTTCCCTGTGGCGGAAGTTGTTGAGACACCTCATAGTCCTCTGCGGAGAACATTTCTCGGAGCTTTTGGGTTGCCTGCTGACCATGTTCATCGTTATCCAGGCACAGAATAATCCGGCGTATGTGTGGGTTGTCTCGCAGATAGGTCCGCAGTCCTCCTTCGTACAGCCCACACAGCGCAACCGCGTTGGAGGTTACTTTCCGGTGCAGGGTGCAGAAGCTCATCAGGTCGATTGGGGCCTCAAAGACAAGAACTGCATCATGCTTCTTGCTGCAGTGAAGTCGAAATGCGATATCCTTATTGCTGCCTGGGACATCCCCCTTGAAGCTGCTGCCGTTCCAATCATAGGTTCCTCGTTGATTGGCAAATACCGGCGCTCCTGATTGGTCCCGGCCAACAAAGACACAGTTGTGATGTTGGGCGTCCTCGTACAGCAATCCAGCCTCCACAAAGCCCTGGATCACTTGGGGTGCGATCCCACGCTTGCGGAGATAGGCAAACACCCTGCGGTGATCCACGTTGGCAGGGGGGAGGGTAAAGGGGACCTTTTCCTCCTTTTCCTTGGTCTGCCGCGGAGTGCTCACCGGGGGAGAGTCACGGGCGCGGCCATGCCAGGTCAGCAGGTACTCCACGGCCTCCAGAAAACTTTTGTTGTAGAACCGCTGGAGGAATGTGATGGCATCTCCGCCGATGCCCTCTGAGTAGCGGAACCAGGTACGTCTGTCCTTGATCCGGATGCTATCCATCTCCTGCGTGGTGTAGTACCTGCCGATCCGCTTCACCTGGTAGCCCAGGGAGAACAGCAGATCTGGAAGGTCCGTGTCTCGGACAGTGGCCATTTCAGCCTCTGTAAAACGAGTTTTTTCTGACGTTTGTATCATGTTCACCCCCTTCTAGGAAAAACAAAAAAGGGGCCGGAGGACGCATCTGTTTGAGATGTGTCCTCCGGCCCCTTGCTTTGATTCCTTGTGCTATTGTTCGATGTCCGCGGTATCTCTTTCCGCCTCCGTGCTGGCCTCGCTGGCGTCTGGGGTAGTACCGGCGGCTCCGTTGTCCTCCGGGGCTTCCTCGGTGCTTTCAGGGGCCTCCTGTGGGGCCAGGCTGGCTTCGGCTTCCTCCAGCGCCTGCTCGATCAGGCCCAGGACGAAGTCCCGCTGGGTGAGCTTTACGCCGGTCCGAGCCGTTTCTCTGGCCAGATGGGCCTTGATGCGCTGGAAGAGTTCCTCGGGGATCTGGAATGCCATTGTTCTGCTGCCTGCCATGCTAATTCCTCCGTTCTCATCTTTCATCTTGTAGTATTCAGTGAGCAGTGCTGCGATGTACTGGCTGGTGGTCATCTCCAGGCGGTCTTTTTCTTCTGTTACCCGGTTGTGCAGGGCGATGTCGATTTGAGCGCATAGGTTTTTCTTGTCTGCCATGGTCTGCTCTCCTTTCCTCGTTTTGCAACGCAAGTATATCCAAAACCATGTCAGAAAGCTATTACCAAGACCACCAAGGAACCAAGGACAAAGCAAGCAATACCACCAAGTGAAACAGCTATGCAATAAAAAGAGAGAAGCCCCCGTTGGCAGTTCGATTTGAACTGCCAGCGGGGGCTTCTCTCGCTGTTTTCTCTTTGCTCAGAGGTTCGAATCACCCCACATCACGAAAATGGCCTTTTGCATCTCCATCTCGTCTGGTGCTCGATTTTGTCCTCTGAAACGGCTGAAACCCTTGCCGCAGCAAGGGTTTCAGGGGTTGCATCTTTTTCAGCAACCTTAGTTGGTCCGAGTGACTGGATTCGAACCAGCGGCCTCTTGAACCCCATTCAAGCGCGATACCAAACTTCGCCACACCCGGATATTCACTTTTTATAATTTTTCCTCATAAAAGAAGTTGACAGATTGTTGGCTGTCAACTTCTTTTATGAGTTTGGTCCGAGTGACTGGATTCGAACCAGCGGCCTCTTGAACCCCATTCAAGCGCGATACCAAACTTCGCCACACCCGGATATCTCATTTCGTTGTCGCTTCAGGCGACTTTGATATAATAGCACACCTCCCCAGATTATGCAAGTGTTTTTTCGAAGTTTTTCAAAATTTTCTTTTCATCCGTTTTATCCCCTCTCTCACCCCCTGATGACCTCCTCTGCAATACATCCGTAAATTAAAATACAAGTGTATATTATCTTGACATCTGAAGTCCTAAGTGGTATAGTGCCTCCACCTTACGGGACACTCCATCAGCTCATCCTGTACAGATAACCTTCACATCTAACTGATATGTTGTTTAAAAGGAGGCATTACCATGCGGAACCAGCCGTCCGAAGCGTCCAAGGAGGACCTGCGGCAGCGAAGAACCAAAAAGCTCCTCACCGAGGCGCTCCTCTCTCTGATGGAGGAACAGCCCTTCAGCGAAATCTCCGTGGTAGACATCTGCCAGCGGGCCATGGTGCACCGCACCACCTTTTACGCCCACTTCGAGGACAAGTACGCACTCCTGCGCTACGCCGTTGCCCGGCTCTACCGGGCCTTTGAATCCACCGCCGAGGACCTGCGTGCCAACCCCCGGAGCTATTTCCTCTCTGTATTCCAGAGCGCTCTCTCCTTTGTGCGCACCCACAATGGCCTGTACCGCTCCGCCGTCTCCAGCGGGAGTGTGGACATCCAGACCCTGGAGGACCTGGTGGCGGAACAGCTTCTCTCCCGCTTCCCCGCCGATGAGACCAATCCGGCCCGCGCAGAGATTACCGCCCACTTCTACGCCGGAGGTTTCCTGGCCATTGTCCGGTGGTGGCTGGAACGTGGCGCCGACCTCCCCGAAGAGGCTCTGCTTCAGCTGATGGACCAGGCGGGGCTGTTCCCGGAACTCTCTTCCCAGAAAGGCTGATCTTCTTATGTCCAGCGAGAAAAAAAGCGTAAGCACCATGGACAAAATCGCAGGCTTCATTGTCGACAAGCGAAAGGCCTTCTATCTGGTCTTCCTGGCGGCGGTCATCTTCTGCGGCGCGTCCATCAGCAAGGTGGTCATCAACAACGACATCACCTCCTACCTCCCCGCCAACACCGAAACCCGCCGCGGTCTTACCCTGATGGACGAGGAGTTCACCACCCTGGCCACTGCCAACGTGATGGTCTCCAACATCACCTACGATCAGGCCTGCCGGCTCTCCGCCCAGCTGTCCCAGATCGAAGGCGTATCCTCCGTCACCTTTGACGACAGCGAGGACCACTATAAGGACGCCTCCGCCCTCTTCAACGTCAGCTTCGACGATGAGAACGGCACCCCCATCGTCACCCAGGCCACCGACGAGGTAGAGAAAGCCGTGGCCGATTACGACAACTACATCACCTTCAACGCCGACCCCTATGATTCCGACACCCTGATGAGAGAGATGAGCTACATCCTGCTCATTGCGGCTGTGGTCATTGTGGCGGTGCTGCTCTTCACCTCCAAGAGCTATCTGGAAGTAGTGGTGTTCCTGATTGTGTTCGTGGTCTCCGCCGTCCTGAACATGGGCACCAACTACTGGTTCGGCTCCATCTCCTTTATCACCAACGCCATCGCCGTGGTGCTCCAGCTGGCCCTGGCCATCGACTACGCCATCATCTTCTGCCACCGGTATATGGAGGAGCGGGACAACGGCCTGTGTGCCCGTGACGCCGATGTGACCGCCCTGTCCAAGGCCATTGTGGAGATCTCCTCCTCCAGCCTGACCACCATCTCCGGCCTGGTGGCTCTGATGCTGATGCAGCTGAAAATCGGCCTGGACATGGGCCTGGTGCTGTCCAAGGGCATTATCTGCTCCATGCTCACCGTGTTCCTGCTGATGCCCGGCCTGCTGATGCTCTTCAACCGGGGCATTGAGCGCACCCGGCACAAGAACTTCGTGCCCCGTATCTCCCTGTGGGGCAAGGCCGTGGTCAAGACCCGGTTCGTGCTGCCCGTTATCTTCGCGGTGATTGTGGTGGGCGGCATCTTCTGCTCCAACCGCTGCGACTATGTCTTCTCCACCAACTCCACCAACTCGGGCAACAAGCCCGCCTACCGCATCGCCATGGACAAGATAGATGAGACCTTCGGCTACAACAACACCATCGCCGTACTGGTCCCCCGTGGAGATTACGACAAGGAAGGCGCGGTGCTCCGCCGGATTGAGGCGCTGCCCGGCATCAAGAGCGCCACAGGCCTGGCCAACATTGAAGTAGAGGAGGGCCGGATGCTCACCGACAAGACCACCCCCAGGCAGTTTGCCGAGCTGGCGGGGGTGGACATCGAGCTGGCCAGGCTGCTCTACCAGGCCTACGGCCTGAGCGTGGAGGAGTACGGCGCCATCTTCCAGGACCCGGACAGCTACTCCGTCCCCCTGCTGGACGTGTTCCAGTTCCTGCTGGAGCAGAAGGACAAGGGCGTGGTCAGCCTGAGCGGCGACCAGGCCGCCAAGGTGGAGGAGCTTCAGGACACCCTGGAAGACGGCCTCAGCCAGCTCCAGGGCGAGCACTGGAGCCGTCTGGTGTTCACCGCAGACCTGCCCGAGGAGAGCGAGGAGACCTACGCCCTGCTGGACCAGATGCGCGCCATCGCCGCCGAGTACTACGGGGATGACGTGGTGCTGGTGGGCAACTCCACCAACGCCCGTGACCTGTCTGAGTCCTTCTCCGGCGACAACCTGAAAATCAGCGTGCTCACCGTGCTGTTCGTCATGGTGATTTTGCTCTTTACCTTTAAATCCGCCGGTCTGCCTATCCTGCTGGTGCTCACCATCCAGGGCTCCATCTGGATCAACTTCTCCTTCCCCTATCTGACCCACACCAACCTGTACTTCCTGTCCTACCTGATTGTCAGCGCCATCCAGATGGGCGCCACCATCGACTACGCAATCGTCATCACCAACCGCTACCTTGACCTCAAGCAGTTCATGGACCGGCGGGAGGCGGTGATTGAATCCCTCAACCAGAGCTTCCCCACCGTGTTTACCTCGGGCACCATTATGACGGTGGCCGGATTCCTCATCGGCAAGCTCTCTACCGACTCCATCATCAGCTCCATCGGCACCACTCTGGGCCGAGGCACCCTGACCTCCATCATTCTGGTCATGACCGTGCTGCCCCAGTTCCTGCTGCTGGGCGACGCCCTCATTGAGCGCACCGCCATCACCCTGAACCGCAACCGGAAGCAGCGCTTCAACAACGGCGTGGTCCGGCTGGACGGCCACATCCGTGGTCACGTGTCCGGCTTTGTGGACTGCGAGATCAAGGGCGTCATCCGGGGCAGCGTGGACGCGCTGATTGAGAGCAAATACCAGGAAAGAGAGGTGTCCGACGATGAGACGGAACATGTGTAAGCGCATCGGGTCCCTGGCCGCCGCGCTGGTCCTGTGCCTTGGGCTGCTGTTCCCCGCCGCGCCTGCCGCACGGGCCGCAGAAAACAGCCCCAGAACCCTTTACATCTCCACCGCCGCCGAGTTGGCGCTTCTGTCCAAAGACTGCACCCTGGACGCCTATTCCCGGAACCTGACCGTAGTGCTCACCGCGGACATCGACCTCTCCGGCGTTGATTTCGCCCCCATCCCCGTGTTCTGCGGCGATTTCAACGGTGCAGGACATACTGTCAGTGGTTTCTCCTTTACAGAGAAAGGCTCGGACCAGGGCTTCATCCGCTACCTCCAGGCCGGAGCCGTGGTGCGGGACCTGACGCTGGAGGGCACCCTCACCCCCGGCGGCAGCAGGTCCAGCCTGGGCCTCATCGCCGGTGAGAACAGCGGCACCATCTCCGGCTGCACCGTCTCCGGCACCGTGACTGGCGACGAGGATGTGGGCGGCATCGCCGGCTACAACACAGTCACCGGAAGGATTACGGGCTGTGTCAGCCAGGCGTCGGTAACCGGTGAGCTGCACACCGGCGGCATTGCAGGCTCCAACGAGGGCGTGATTGAGAGCTGTACCGGACAGGGGCAGGTCAACATCACCGAAAACGAGAACGCCATGGACACCGGCGGCATCGCCGGGTACTCCTCCGGCACCGTCACCGGCTGTGTCAACCACTCCGCCGTGGGTTACCAGCACACAGGCTACAACACCGGCGGCATTGCGGGACGCCAGAAGGGCGTCATCGAGAACTGCCAGAACCACGGGGTCATCCAGGGCCGGAAGGACATCGGCGGCATTGTGGGCCAGTTCGAGCCGGACACCAACCTGATTTACGGCCAGGACCCCACCCAGGCACTCTCCAACGCACTGGGCGGCCTGACACCCCTTCTCTCCCAGCTGACCGCCCAAGTGTCAAGTGCGGGCAACAGTGTCTCGGAGGAGGTGTCCGCTATCAACACCGCGCTGGGCTCCATTACCGACACCGCCCACACCAGCGGCACCCAGGGTGCTGACCACGCCAGGACCGCTCTGGACACCATCTACCGGGAGTCCCAGAAGATCAACAGCGCACTGGGTTCCCTCATTGAAGAGACAGACAGTTTCCGCTCTAATGCCCACAGCGCCCTGACCGGCATTGATAACGCCCTCTCCGACCTGCGCAAGGCCGTCAACTCCGGCATTACCGGCGCGGACGACGAGCTGGACACCACCCAGAGCCTCCTCTCCTTCTATCTGGACGCCATCGAGGGCGACCTGTCCACCCTCCAGAAGGGTCTGGACAGTCTTGCCGCCTCCCTGGAAAAGCTGCGTCAGTTCCAGCAGCGGCTCAACGAAATCTCCGCCGACAACACCATGGGCCCCATTGAAAAGCTGGCCGCCATCCATGAGGCGGTGGAGCTGCTCAACGGCTTTGACCTGGCCTCCCCCATCTCTACCATCAGCGGTGCGCTGAAGGACATCTTCACCCAGGCGGGCTTTATCCGGGACAGACTGGAACTGTCAGAGGGCAACCTCTCCGATCTGGGGGATCAGGTCTACAAGCAGGTCAACAAGGCCCTGGACGACCTGAGCACCGCCTCCACCACCCTGGAAAACAAGTTCAACAACTTCTCCGACGGGGCGGCAGACCGTCTGTCCGCCGTCAACACTGCGGTTAATGTCATCGAGGACACGCTGAGCGTGTGGTACGACCAGACCGACACCGGCGGCAGAGCTGCCTTTGACAGCATTGACAGCCAGCTGGACACCATCAACACCCACGTCACCTCTCTGAACGACCAGCTCTCCGCCTCCAACGCCTCCATCACCGCCACCACCAACGCTATCATCGCCCAGCTGGATGCGGTGCGTCTGGCCGCCTCCGGTCTGAAGGAGACGCCCACCAAGACCGTTGACGATGTGTCGGACGACGAGGAGGAGGTCAGCGGCAGTGGCCGTGTGGTCTCCTGCAGCAACGATGCCGCCGTCAGCGGCGACGCCAACGTGGGCGGTATCACCGGCATTATGGCCCTGGAGCTGGACCCGGACCCGGAGGAGGACCTGGACCTGGACGCCGGAAAGCTGCTGGTGGACACCACGGCAATCATCCGGGCCACGGTGCTGGACTGCCGGAATGACGGCACCGTCACCGCTAAGAACGACTGTGCGGGCGGCATCGCCGGCCGTGGCGACCTGGGCGCGGTGCTGGACTGCCGGAGCTACGGCGCTGTGGAGACCACGGGCGGCAATCTGTGCGGCGGCATCGCGGGTCAGGCCCGCATCCCCATCCGCCGGTGCTACGCCCTGTGCGACCTGACCGGCCACGACGACATGGGCGGCATTGTGGGCGCAGGCCGGGACGTGGAGGACTGCCGTGCCATGGTGCGCATTGACAGCGACGGCGAGCGCATCGGCGCCATCGCCGGCGGCATCGACGGCACAGCACAGAACAATTTCTTTGTCCGGGAGTCCCTGGGCGGCATTGACGGCGTGAACTACGAAGGCCAGGCCGTCTCCCTGCCCTACGAGGAGTTTATCGCTCTGGAGGGTATGCCGGAGGAGTTCCACACCCTCCAGGTCACCTTTGAGGCCGACGGCCAGGTGCTCAAGACCATCGCCGTAGAGTACGGCGGCAGCGTCAGCCCCGACCAGTTCCCGGAGCTACCCCAGCAGGAGGGCTGTTCCGCCGCCTGGGAAGACGTTGACACCGACAACATCTTCCGCAGCACCGTCATCCACGCGGTCTATACGCCCCTTGTCTCCACCATCTCCACCGCCGAGGCCCAGCCCATCCTGCTGGCCGAGGGCAGCTTTGCCCCCGATGCTTCCATCACCACTCAGGACTGGACGCCGGACGTCTCCGTCCCCAAGGGCTATCAGGTGTCCGCCGGATACGGCTATCAAATCGACGGTCTCGCCGACAGCAGCGGCAGCGTCACCCTGCGGCTCCGCTGCGGTGAGAAGGACAAGGCAGCCATCCTCCAGGACGGCAAGCTGGTGCTGGTGGACGGCATCCGGGACGGCAGCTATCTGGTGTTCTCCGCCCCTGCCTCCGGCCAGATCGCCGTCCTCTCCCCCACTGCCCCCGTGCCGCTCATTGTCTCCGGCGTGGCTGGCGGCGGGGTGGTGGTTCTGGTGCTCCTGCTGCTTCTGTTGAAGCGGCGTAGCCGCAAAAAGTCTGGCGAACCGGCCGGAACACCCTCCTAACCCCCATATTTCGAAAAGACCGTGATGCCTGAACTCAGGCGTCACGGTCTTTTTTCAAGAAAGAGCGGTTTCCCTCTTGACATTTCCTATCTGCAGCATATAATAACATATGAACAATAGCTCATTTGTTTTTCAAGGAGGGGTTCCATGGACGAGCAAAACACCATTGAGCGCTGCGACTATATCCACGCCCACGAGGACATCATTGCCAAGGTCAACGAGACCATGCCCGACGAGGAGATCCTCTACGACCTGGCCGAGCTCTTCAAAATCTTCGGCGACTCCACCCGCATCAAAATTCTCTACGTGCTCTTTGAGGCCGAGATGTGCGTGTGCGACATCGCCCAGCTGCTCAACATGACCCAGTCGGCCATCTCCCACCAGCTGCGCGCCCTGAAGCAGAGCAAGCTGGTCAAGTACCGCCGTGAAGGCAAGACCGTGTTCTACTCCCTGGCCGACGACCACGTCCGCTCCATCCTGGACCAGGGCATGGAGCACGTGGCGGAGTAAGTCCCCTTCCCCGCTGACCACGCAACTGATAAACAGAGATTTGGAAAGGAGTTTTCCCCATGAAGAAGCGCTACAAGATGATTGACCTGGACTGCGCCAACTGTGCCGCCAAGATGGAGGACGCCATCCGTAAAATCGACGGCGTTAACGAGGTATCCGTCAGCTTTCTCTCCCAGAAGCTGACCATCGACGCCGATGAGAGCCGCCTGGACGACATTATGTCCCAGGTGGTCAAGGTCTGCAAGCGGGTGGAGCCCGACTGCACCATTGTCCTCTGATTGATTACGGGTGGCGCCCGAATCCGCCCGGAGCCAGCGGCTCCGTCTCTCAGGAGGCACTATGAGTAAGAAACAAAAGCGGATGCTCTTCCGCATCCTTCTCAGCGCGGTCCTTCTTCTGGCCGCCGTTCTCCTCCCTCTCAGCGACTTTCCTCTGCTCCGCCTGGCGGTATTCCTGGTCCCCTACGGGGTCATCGGCTGGGATGTGCTGTGGCGGGCGGTCCGCAACATCGCCCACGGACAGGTCTTTGACGAGAACTTCCTCATGGCCCTGGCCACGGTGGGCGCTTTCTTCACCGGCGAGTTCCCCGAGGCCGTGTTCGTCATGCTCTTCTACCAGGTGGGTGAGCTGTTCCAGAGCTGCGCCGTGGACAAGTCCCGCAAATCCATCGCCCAGCTGATGGACATCCGGCCCGACTACGCCAACGTGGAGCGGGACGGCCAGCTGGTCCAGGAGGACCCGGAGGACGTGGCCGTGGGTGACGTCATTGTCATCAAGCCCGGTGAGCGGGTGCCCCTGGACGGCGTGGTGCTGGAGGGTTCCTCCACACTCAACACCTCCGCCCTCACCGGTGAGTCCCTCCCCCGTGAGGTGGACGCGGGCAGCGACGTCATCAGCGGCTGCGTCAACCTGACCGGCCTGCTGCGGGTCCAGGTCACCAAGGCCTTTGAGGAGTCCACGGTGGCCAGAATTCTGGACCTGGTGGAGAACTCCAGCAGCAAAAAGGCCAAGGCCGAGCACTTTATCACCAAGTTCGCCCGGATCTACACCCCCGTGGTGGTCATCTCCGCCGCTCTGCTGGCCCTGCTCCTCCCCTTCCTCATCCACGTCACCTGGGCGGAGAGCATCCACCGTGCCCTCATCTTCCTGGTCATCTCCTGCCCCTGCGCCCTGGTCATCTCGGTGCCCCTCTCCTTCTTCGGCGGTATCGGCGGCGCGTCCCGGCAGGGTATCCTGGTCAAGGGCGGCAACTACCTGGAGGCCCTGGCCAACACGGAAATTGTGGTCTTTGACAAGACCGGCACCCTGACTCAGGGTGTGTTCAACGTCACCGCCATCCACCCCGACCAGTGCTCCGAACAGCATCTGCTGGAGCTGGCCGCCCTGGCCGAGTCCTACTCCGACCACCCCATCTCCCGCTCCATCCGGGATGCCTGGGGCGCGGAGCTGGACCGGAGCCGGGTGACCGGCGTGGAGGAGCGCTCGGGCAAGGGCGTTCAGGCTCTGGTGGACGGCGTGCCCGTCTGGGTGGGCAGCGGCAAGCTGATGGACGAGATCGGTGTCACCTGGCACCCCTGCCACAAGGTGGGTACCACGGTCCACGTGGCTTCCCAGGGCACCTATCTGGGCCACATCGTCATCTCCGACCAGGTGAAACCCGACGCCGCCCAGGCCATCCGTGACCTGAAAGCCGCCGGAGTGAGAAAGACCGTCATGCTCACCGGTGACGCCGCCGCTGTGGGCAAGGCGGTGGCTTCTGAGCTGGGGCTGGACGAGGTCCACGCCCAGCTGCTCCCGGCGGACAAGGTGGACCGGGTGGAGACTCTGCTGAAGGAGAAGAGCGCCAAGGGCACCCTGGCCTTTGTGGGCGACGGCATCAACGACGCCCCCGTCCTCTCCCGTGCCGACGTGGGTATCGCCATGGGCGCTCTGGGCTCCGACGCCGCCATTGAGGCCGCCGACGTGGTACTCATGGACGACAAGCCCTCCAAAATCGCAGCGGCCATCCGTATCGCCCGCAGGACCCGCCGTATTGTACTCCAGAACATCGTCTTTGCCCTGGCTGTCAAGCTGCTGGTGCTCCTTCTGGGCGCCCTCGGCGACGCCACCATGTGGGAGGCTGTCTTTGCCGACGTGGGCGTGTCGGTCATCGCCATTCTCAACGCCACAAGGGCCCTGAAAAGCAAATAACAAAATGAGGTCCCACCGGAAACTCCGGTGGGACCTCATTTTACATTACATATTACATATCAAAGGGAGGCATCTCCCGGCTCTGAGGGATGGCGTCCCCCTCAAAGGCCAGCTCGTCGGGGACGGGACCGGCATCAGGTGCGGTGTCCACCATGCCCTGGCGGAACTGCATCTCCTGCCACTGCTCCTTGGTGATGAGCACCTGGCGGGGCTTGGAGCCCTCAAAGGGTCCAACCACGCCCTTCTCCTCCATCTGGTCCACCAGCCGGGCGGCACGGGAGTAGCCCAGCTTCAGGCGGCGCTGGAGCATGGAGACGCTGGCCATGCCGGTCTCCACCACCACCTCGATGGCGGAGGGCAGCAGCTCGTCGTAATCCCCGCCGGGCTCCTCGGCGGCGGAAGAGCCTCCGCCGCCCTTGCCCTGCTTGTCCTTCTCGGCGGCGTGCTTCTCAATCTCGTGGATGATGGACTCATCATACTCGGCCGAGCCGCTCTGCTTCTTGATGAAGTCCACCACAGAGGCCACCTCTTCGTCGGAGATGAGACAGCCCTGGACCCGCTTGGGCTTACCGGTGCCCAGGGGGAAGTAGAGCATGTCGCCCTTGCCCACCAGCTTCTCGGCGCCGGTGGTGTCCAGGATGATGCGGGATTCCAGGGACGAGGCCACGGCGAAGGCGATACGGCTGGGGATGTTGGCCTTCATCAGGCCGGTGATGACGTCGGCGGAGGGACGCTGGGTGGCGATGATCAGGTGCATACCGGCGGCACGGCCCATCTGGGCCACGCGGCAGATGGATTCCTCCACCTCCTTAGCCGCCACCAGCATCAGGTCGGCCAGCTCGTCGATGACCACTACAATCTGGGGCATCTTCTCCATGCCCTCGGTGCGGGCGGCGTGGGCGTTGTAGGACGCCAGGTCACGGACACCCACCTCAGAGAAGGCACGGTACCGCTTCATCATCTCCACCACCGCCCACTGGAGGGCACCGGCGGCCTTCTTGGGGTCGGTGACCACGGGGATGAGCAGATGTGGAATGCCGTTGTAAATGCCCAGCTCCACCATCTTGGGGTCCACCATGATGAGGCGTACCTCGTCGGGGGTGGCCTTGTAGAGCAGAGAGATAATGAGGGAGTTGGTACACACCGACTTACCGGAGCCGGTGGTACCGGCAATCAGCAGGTGGGGCAGCTTGGCGATATTGCCCACAATGCAGTTGCCTCCGATGTCCTTGCCCACGGCAAAGGCCACCTTGGAGGGGTTATCCCGGAACTCCCGGGAGCCAATGACCTCGTTGATGTACACCGGGGACACCAGCTTGTTGGGCACCTCGATGCCCACCATGGAGATCTTGTCCGGGATGGGGGCAATACGTACGCCGGTGGCACCCAGGGCCAGGGCGATGTCATCGGACAGGTTGGTCAGCTTGTTAAGCCGGACGCCCTGGTCCAGCTCCAGCTCGTACCGGGTTACCGACGGACCACGGGTCACGTTGACGATGTTGGCGTCGATACCGAAAGAGCGGATGGTGTCGGACAGCCGGGCCTGGTTGGCCTTCAGCTCGCCGATGGCCTCGGCGCCCACAATGCTGTCCCCCTCCTTCAGCAGAGAGAGGGGCGGATACTGGTAAGCGCCGCCGGTCTGGCTCAGGCTCTTCTCCACCTCCTGGGCCACCTCCGCGGCGGCCTGCTCGGTCTCCTTACCCTTCACCTTGGGCACGGCGGGCTCCCGCTCAATCTCAGGCATGGGGGGCACAGGGGCCGGGGTGACGGGGGCAACAGGAGCGGGCTGGAAGGGTTCGGGCTGGCGCACAGGCGTGGGATTGACCACAGGCTCCTCAATCTGAGGCTCCGGCTCGGGAGCCGTAAAGGGCCGCTCCTCCTCCGCCGCCTCGGCCACCGAAGCGGTGAGCACCTGGTCGGGGGTGGGCACAGAGGGACGGCGGTTGAACAGCCGCTCCTTCTTGGGCTTGACCTCCTCCCGAGGCTGCTCCGCTGTCTCCTGCGCAGCCGCCTCCACCGGGGCCTCGTCCACCGGGATGTCAATCACAGGACGCCGGCGTCCGCCTGCGGCAGGCTTCTCAACAGGAGCAGGCGCAGGGGCGGGAGCAGGCCGCTTGCTTCTAGGACGGGGCTCGGGCAGCTCCTCTTCCTCGTACTCCGGATGGGGACGGTTGCGGATGGCGTCCACAATGTCCACGATGGTCACGTTGCACACCACCATCACCATCATGGCGCCGCACAGGACAAACACCACACCGGCGCCAATCTTGCTGAACACGGCGGTAAAGCCCATGGCGATGATGCCGCTGAGCAGGCCGCCGCTGGACATGGCCTGGCCCTGGGTCCACAGAGTCTTGATGAGAGCGCCGTCCCACTGGTAGCTGCCCTTGGCCAGCATCAGGTGGAGCAGAGCGCCCACCAGCACCGGGAAGAGCATGGCACACCACACCCGCAGGCGCACGGGACGCCCCCGGTGGAACATGAGCACCACGCTGGACACCAGCAGCATTGGAGGCACCAGCCAGAAGCCGTACCCAATCATGCCCTTTGCAATGCCGCAGAAGAAGTCGATGAAAATGGCGTGGACATTAAAGTACCCAAAGGCGGCGAAGATGGCCAGAAGGAAACAGACTGCCGCCCCCACCTCCCTGCGGATGGGCTTGGGCTGGCTGGCCGCCTTCTTTCGGCCGGCTGAGGCACTCTTCCCGGAAGTGCCTGTCCGCTTGCCGGAGGAGGATGCGGTGCGCTTCCCTCCGGTGCTTTTCTTTTGTGCCGTGGCCATGGATGTCATTCCTTTCAGGAGAGTATGGTACTGCGTACTAAACAGAGGGCAGGTCCGCTCAGGCGAAAATCACAAACTTGAGAATGCCCGCAATGAGAGACACGGCGCCCACCGCCCAGCAGTAGTAGGCGAAGCTTCCGAACTTGCCCTTGTCCGCCAGGGACTTGATCAGCCGGATGGCGAAATAGCCCACAACGGCGGACACCACAACGCCCACCAGATAGACGGGCAGCAGAGGCACCACCTGCTCGGCAAAGTTGGGGGCGGTGACAGCGTCCTTCAGCTCCAGCAGCGTGGCGCCCACAACGGCGGGCAGGGACATGAGGAAGGAGAAGCGGACGGCAAAGTTCCGGTCAAAGCCACGGAGCATACCGGTGGAGATGGTGGCGCCGGAGCGGGAGATGCCGGGGATAATGGCTACCGCCTGGGCGCAGCCCACCACCAGAGCGTCCACCACAGTGGCGTTCTTGGCGGTCTTATGGCCCCGGGCCATCCGGTCGGAGAAGAAGAGGATAAAGCCGGTCAGCAGCAGCATGCAGGACACGGGGATGGGATTGGAGAAGAACTGCTCCAGCGCGTCCTTGAAAAATACCATCACAAACAGCGGCAGGGTGGCCACCACAATGAGCATCACCATCCGCCGGGCAGCCGGGGGCTTGCCCACGCTCTCATCCCGCACCACCAGGGCCCGGATGCCCAGGAAAAATTCCCGGATCATGTCGATAATATCCCGCCAGTACACAATGCATACGGAGATGAGGGTACCGAAGTGGAGCAGCACAGTGAAGAACATGTGGGTCTCCTCCATGTTCTCCATACCGAAGAAGGCCTGAAAGAGGGTCAGGTGTCCCGAGCTGGAGATGGGCAGAAATTCCGCCACACCCTGAATAAAGCCCATGAGAATGGACATCAAATAGTTCATAAGTTTTCCTCCATGCATATGTAGTCCCGCCTCATCAGGGACAGGCGGGCGCATATAAAATATATTACCACAAGCAGCCTGACATTTCCATCATTTTTCTTTGAATTATGTCAACAGCTTCTTTGCGGACAGCAGAGCGGCGGCTCAGGGAGCCGCCGCTCTAATGGCAATTCTCTTATTTTCTCTGTACCGGCGCTGTCATGGCATCCGCAATGTAGCCCTGGCCGTAGAGGATATCGTAGACAATGGTGCGGTAGGTGTCCACCGTGTCCGCGTCCTCCTCCGGCGGCTCATAGTACGGCGTTCCGTCCGCCGACACATAGAGCCGCTGGCGGTAGAGCAGCATATCCTCCAGCGCCATGTCCACCCACTGGAAGTACAGCGGGCGGGGCACTCCGGCCCAGTCCAGAATGTGGACGCCCAGGCTGGTGGCGCTCACAGTCTCGGGTACCTCCAGCTCTGCTCCGTAGTTGTTCCACACCAGGAAGCGGGTAGTGTGCATCCGCTTGAGCTCCTCCGGCGACCAGGACTTGGTGTCCGCCGTGCTGGAGTAGCCCAGCTCCGAGTAGATGGTGTTCTCCTCGTCCATGGACAGGCCCGGCAGGTGGTCACCCCAGAAAATCACGATCACCGGCTCCTCGCACTGCTCAAAATACTCCAGCAGCTTTCCGAGCGCGGCGTCCGCGTCGTGGATGCCGTGGAGCAGCGCGTCAATGGAACCCAACTCCTGGTCCCCCAGCTTGTCGCTGGAGAAATCCAGTCCGGAGCTCTCCTCAAACTTCCCCTCATAGTAGGGCTGATGGTTCTCCATGGAAAGGCCGTAAAGGAGAAGCGGTTTACTCTTGTCCCGGTTCTCAAACTCCGAAATCAGCATCTCGGTCAGGGCCATATCGGAGAGATAGGGGCCCTCCCACTCCGCATCCTCCGGGAAGTCCTCCTCAAACACCAGCTTATCAAAGCCGATCTTCTCAAAATTCTCCTCCCGGTTATAGAGCCGTGCCGTATAGGAGTGGACGAACTCGGTGGCGTACCCCTGGGCGGAGAAGGCCTTGATGATGGAGGGCGCCCGGTCATAGGCCGTCTCGTCCTGAAGGGAGGTCAGGTCCTCCCCCTCCCCCACAAAGGCGATGGGGATGCCGGTCATAACCTCCATCTCCACGTTTCCGGTGCCGCCGGCGTATGTATTGGACAGGAATTTGCCCGAGGGCCACTCCTCCGCCAGCGCCCGGTAGTTGGGAATGGGGTCGTCCTCAAACTCCACCCCGGGCAGCACCGCCTCCGGGTCGCAGAAGCTCTCCGACATGAGCATAATCACGTTGGGCTGCACCTCCGGCGTCTGGGTGGACGCCGCGTTCCGCTTCACCTTCAGGAGGATGCCGTTCATGTTGTTCTCATTGTAGGCGTCCGGCTTCTGGACCGCGCTGTCCAGCACGCCGCTGTACATGCCCAGCAGGAAGCCCAGGCGGTCGTTGCGCTCGGCCTGAATCTCATCCTCCGGCCCGCTGAGAAAGTCCCGGGTCAGAGGCAGATTGGCCGACCCCACCAGCACCAGCACGCCGCACAGCCCCACAATCAGCGAGGCATACCACCGGATGCGCCGGGGCCGCCGGGCAAAGAGCAGCGTCAGCGCCAGCAGGACAAACACCAGCAGTACAGCGGGGATGGTGCAGGCGCCGAAGCTCATGCCCGGTTTCATAAAGCCGGCGATGGTGCCCATATGGGTGGCCATGGCCAGGTCACTGACCATCAGGGGCACACCGTTGACCACTTCCTTAAAATAGCTGGAGATGGACATGGTCAGCATGGGGACCGCCAAAATTAGGCCGGCAGAAAAGATGCCGCTAGTAATGGCAAGTAAAACGCCTTCACACGCAAGCAGCAGCAGATAGCCCAGGCCCAAAGCCGCCATATTCCCGGACGCCCAGGCCATCGTCTCCTCCACTGACTGGACGGTAATGAGCTGGGTGGCCGTCAGGATTGCCAGCGGAAGGAGGAATACCATCAGGTACCATACCCAGGTGTGGTACCGCCAGGGCGCCCTGGCCTTTGTCTCCTTCCTGCGCAGCGAAAAACGCCGTCTGCGCTCCTGAGGCGCTCCGGCGGACTCAGGCGTCCCCGCTTCCGCTGCCGGCGGTGTGACCGGACTGTCCGGCTCCGCCACAGCGGTCAGGACTGCCGTCTGCTCCCCACTGTCCGGAAGCATTCCCTCCTGCGCCAGCCGTGCGGCCCGCTCGGCGTTCTGCCGCCGGCGGTTCTTGCGCCGCCGTGCCTCCAGCGCGTTATGTTTTCCCTTTTTCTTGGCCAAATGATTCACCCTCAGGGTCAAAATTCATGATTACAATCAGGTGCTATTTTATCGTCCTTCCTCCCCCGTGTCAACGGCATTTCCCCCCAAAAATAATTGAAACGCATCCCGAAATAGTTCGGGATGCGTTTCCGGCCCCCGCCCGCTTCAGGAAAAGCGGACCGTGATGCCGCCCATATCCGTGTGGAGCTCCATGGTTCCCTCTCCTCCCTTCTGGGAGACAGAGGCGCCCCGGTTCTGCCCGTTCACGGTGATCTCACCCATGTCGGTGCTCAGCTCGTACCCATACCACTGCTCCGCTCTGGAAGAGACCGCGCTGATATCGCCCATGTCCGCTGTTACGCTGACCTTCTCGCCCAGCTCGCCCTCCAGAGAGACGCCTCCCATGTCGTTGGTGACGGTCAGCCGGTCCGTAATTGCCAGCCCGGTGGCGGTCATGTCGCCCAGGGACAGATCCGCCTCCAGCTCGTCCGCCTCCACGCTTGTCAGGTTCACGGCGCCGCATTCCGCTGTCAGCGTGGCGCTGTCCGCCCGAAGCCCATCGGCCGTGATATCGCCCAGGTCCGCCTCGGCTGTGAGGGTCTCCGTGCTGAGGTTTTTCAGCTCAATGCTGCCCAGGGAGTTGGTGATATCCGCATCCGCAAGCTCCGCGCCGTCGGGCAGGAAGATTTCAACGCTGCCGCCCCGCTCAGAGAACTGTACACCGATAAGATCCTCGTCCCACACTTTTAATGTACCGTCCTCCAGGCTGTACTGCAGCTTCCGGCTTCCGCTGCTCAGCCGGATGCCGTAGGTCTCTCCGGAAGAGACGGTCACGGTTCCGTTGGACAGTTCCACATCCAGTCTGGTAAAGGAAGGCAGCGCCAGATCCTCCACCACGGCTGTGTCTGTCACATATGAGCTGCTCCAGCCGGTAAGGCCGACGCCGTCCCAGCCCACATGAATCTGCTCGCTTCCCACCGGGACCTGGATGGATGTATCGGCCCCCATGGCCCAGCCCACGCCGGAGAGCACCACGCCCACCGCAAGGAGGGGCGCCGCAATGCCCACAATCAGCTTGGTCAGTCCCTTCATGCTGCCGCCTCCTCTCTTCTTCCGCCACGGGCGATCCAGCGGACCAGAGCGGCCACTCCTTTACACCAGAGCACGCACAGAGCCGCGCCGCCCAGGAATATCAGCAGTCCCAGCGCTGCTGCAACAAAGCCCAGGCCGGTAAAAAACAGTGTGGTGGGGACACTGTAAAAAATCTGGGTGATGCCGCACCACACCACGAACAGTCCGCCCAGCACGCAGGCAATTCCGCCGGCGGCAATGCAGGCTGCCGTGCCCAGCAGGCCCAGGGCCAGGGTTATCACCACTGCGGCCAGCCCCAGCAGCACCGGCACCCATATGGGTGAGAGGACAATGACCGCCACAATCTGCCCTGTGCTCCAGCGGCGGCGCTCTCTTCCGCCCGGCCGGGATGTGGCCCCCAGGATACGGGCGGCTGCCTCGTCAGGCGTACCCAACTCCTCCTCCGCCTGCCAGGCCCCATCCGGCCCCTTCTCCTCAAAATACTCCTTATAATATTCCAGAACGCTGTCCAGCTCCCGGCGCGGCATCCGTCCGGCCAGATACCCCGACAGCTCATCCAGGTACGCCTGTGCCTCCACGTCTATTCCCCCTGTGTTCCGCCGCAGATCCCAGTGCGGTTATTTTATGGTTTTATCATACCGCCCTTTTCTTTATTCTACTAGGGAGGAATTCTTAAAATCAGATGAAAATCCGCCATATCCAGCCCTTCCGCCCCCTTGTGGCTGTTTCCTCCGCATTCGGAAGAGAATTCCGCTTTTTCTCTTTTCCTTGCGATTTCACCAAATTTCTGCCCCTTCCCGGTCCCAAATTTCCATGTACGGAATATCCTCTATTTTACTAGGTTAGGGTTGTAATCTTTTAATTTTTGTTATATTATGTAATGAACAAGCGAAATAACCCAGATGGGATTTTAGGAGTGACCCTATGAGCCTGCGCATCGGTATCGACATCGGCTCCACCACCGTCAAGGTTGTGGTGCTGGATGAACAGAACAAGCTGCTGTTCCGTTCCTACGAGCGGCACTATTCCAAGGCCCGGGAACGAGCCTGTGAGACCCTCCACTCCATTCAGGATATGCTGAAGGGGCAGATGGTCCGGATGGTCATCACCGGCTCCGCCGGTCTGGGCGTGGCCAAGGCCGCCAATGTGGACTTTGTCCAGGAGGTGTACGCCACCGCCGCCGCCGTCCGTGCCTACTACCCGGACACCGACGCCGTCATCGAGCTGGGCGGCGAGGACGCCAAGATCATCTTCTTCGGCGGCGCCCTGGAGGAGCGGATGAACGGCTCCTGCGCCGGCGGTACCGGCGCCTTCATCGACCAGATGGCCACCCTGATGAGCGTCTCGGTTAACGGGCTGGACGAGCTGAGCCTGAAGCACGAGAAGATCTACCCCATCGCCTCCCGTTGCGGCGTGTTCGCCAAGAGCGACATCCAGCCCATCCTCAACCAGGGCGGACGCAAGGAGGACGTGGCCGCCTCCATCTTCCAGGCCGTAGTGGACCAGACCGTGGCCGGCCTGACCCAGGGCCGGGAACTCAAGGGCAAGATTGTGTTCCTGGGCGGCCCCCTCCACTTCCTCATGGGCCTGCGTCAGCGGTTCGTGGAGACCCTGAAGCTGGACGAGGAGCACGCCATCTTCCCCGAGGACGGCGACTGCTTCGCCGCCATCGGCGCAGGTCTGTGCTCCTCTGACTACCCCGAGCAGTCCTTTGACGACCTGCTCAAGCGGCTGGAGGAGAGCGTGGACGCCACCAACACGGTGGACACCATGCCCCCCCTCTTCACCGACAAGGCCGACTATGACGCCTTCGTCACCCGCCACAACGCCAACCATCCCCCTGAGGCGGATATCCATACATACACCGGCGACGCCTTCCTGGGCATTGACGCAGGCTCCACCACCACCAAGGTGGCCCTCATCGCCCCCGACGGCGGCCTGCTCTACACCTATTACCACTCCAACCTGGGCAACCCGGTGGCTGTGGTGCTGGAGCAGCTGAAGGAGATCTACAAGCTCTGCGGCGACCGTATCACCATCAAGGGCTCCGCCGTCACCGGCTACGGCGAGGACCTGATCAAGAACGCCTTCGGCTGCGACCTGGGCCTGGTGGAGACCGTGGCCCACTACAACGCCGCCCGCCACTTCAACCCCGACGTGGACTTCATCATCGACATCGGCGGTCAGGACATGAAGTGCTTCAAGATCCGCAACGGCGCGGTGGACTCCATCATGCTCAACGAGGCCTGCTCCTCCGGCTGCGGCTCCTTCATCGAGACCTTCGCCAAGGCCCTGGGCTACTCCATCGCCGACTTCGCCAAGCTGGGCCTCTTCGCTCAGCACCCGGTAAACCTGGGCTCCCGCTGCACCGTGTTCATGAACTCCAGCGTGAAGCAGGCCCAGAAGGACGGCGCCAGCGTGGAGGACATCTCCGCCGGTCTGTCCATCTCCATCGTCAAGAACGCGGTGTACAAGGTCATCCGCGCCGCCAGCGCCGACGACCTGGGCAAGCACATCGTGGTTCAGGGCGGCACCTTCCACAACGACGCCGTGCTCCGGGCCTTTGAGCAGGAGCTGGGCCGGAATGTGACCCGCCCCACCATCGCCGGCATCATGGGTGCCTTCGGCGCCGCCCTGGCCGCCCGTGACCTGCACCTGAACGCCAGCGGCCTGCTCGGTGAAGAGGCTTTAAAGTCCTTCACCCACAGCGCAAAGCCTGTGACCTGCGGCCTGTGTACCAACCACTGCGCCCTCACCGTCAACCAGTTCGACGGAGGCCGCAAGTTCATCTCCGGCAACCGCTGCTCCCGCCCCCTGGGCAAGGAGAAGGTGGAGCTGCCCGACCTGATGAACTACAAGTACAAGAAGCTCCGGGCCATGGAGGGCAAGGGCGAGGGTACCGGCGTCCGCGGCCGCATCGGCATCCCCTTCGGCCTGAACATGTACGAGAACCTGCCCTTCTGGTTCACCTTCTTCACCAAGCTCAACTTCGAGGTGGTCCTCTCCCCCGAGTCCTCCCGGAAGCTGTACATCAAGGGCCAGCACACCATCCCCTCCGACACGGTGTGCTACCCCGCCAAGCTGCTCCACGGCCACGTGGAGGCCCTGGTGGAGGAGGGCGTGGACGCCATCTGGTACCCCTGCATGTCCTACAACAACGACGAGGGCATCGGCGACAACCACTTCAACTGCCCCGTGGTGGCCTACTACCCCGAACTACTGGCCGCCAACGTGCCCGCCCTGAAGCAGACCAAGTTCCTCAACCCCTATGTGGGCCTGTGGCGGCACAAGGACTTTGCCAAGCGCATCGCCAAGATGATGGAGGAGGAGTTCTCCATCCCCAAGAAGGAGTCCGTGGCCGCCGCCAAGGCCGCCTATGAGGCCTATGACGCCTACGTCCACGACGTGCGCGCCACCGGCAAGAAGTACATCGAGTACGCCCGGGCCATGAACATGCCCATCATTGTGGTCTGCGGCCGTCCCTACCACATTGACCCCGAGATCAACCACGGCATCAATGACCTCATCACCTCCTTCGGCTTCGTGCTCATCACCGAGGACGCCCTCTCCTACCTGAAGGGCTACGCTCCCCGGAAGGTCCTCAACCAGTGGACCTTCCAGAGCCGGATGTACAACGCCGCCCGCTATGTCTGCACTCAGCCCGACATGCAGGTGGTTCAGCTGGTCTCCTTCGGCTGCGGCACCGACGCCATCACCACCGATGAGCTGCGGTCCATCCTGGAGGAGGGCGGCAAGCTGTACACCCAGTTGAAGATTGACGACATCAGCAATCTGGGCGCGGTGCGCATCCGTATCCGCTCCCTCATCGCCGCCATCGACGCCCGCAAGCAGCAGGACCGGAATGCCGCCAACGCCTGACAGGGCTCCTGTTTTCTACACAATCTCGCGCGCCTGAACGGCGTAACGTATGCGGAAAGGACTTATCTTTCTATGGCAAAACTGGAATACGACAAGACCGGCCGCCTTCTCTTCACCAAGGAGATGAAGGAGGAGTACACCCTTCTGGTGCCCCAGATGCTGCCCATGCACTTCGCCATGCTGGTGCGCATCATGCAGACCGAGGGCTACAAGGTGGAGATGCTCAACACCACCGGCAAGAGCATCCTGGACTACGGACAGAAGTACGTCCACAACGACGCCTGCTTCCCCGCTATTCTGGTCATCGGCCAGCTCATCGACGCGGTGAAGAGCGGCAAGTACGACCCCCACAAGGTGGCCCTGGTCATCACCCAGACCGGCGGCGGCTGCCGTGCCTCCAACTACATCCACATGCTCCGCAAGGCCCTGGAGAAGGCCGACCTGGCCTATGTGCCCGTCATCTCGGTGAACCTGTCCGGCCTGGAGCACAACCCCGGCTTCAAGCTGTCCCTGGGCTTCATCCGCAAGGCCGTGTTCGCCGTGTTCTACGGCGACCTGCTCATGAACGTGGCCAACCAGGTCCGGCCCTACGAGGTCACCGCCGGCGATACCGACAAGGCCATTGAGGACTGCATGGACTTCCTCCTCTCCGAGATGAACGAGGGCAGGGGCATGAACCACAAGAGCATGATCGCCAACTTTGAGCGCATCATCGACCGGTTTAAGTCCATCCCCGTGGCCGGAGAGCAGAAGGTCCGGGTGGGCGTGGTCGGCGAGATCTACGTCAAGTACTCCCCCCTGGGCAACAACAACCTGGAGCAGTTCCTCCTCTCCGAGGGGGCTGAGCCCGTGGTGCCCGGTCTGGCTGACTTCGTTATCTTCAAGATCTTCAACCGTGACGTGGACGTGGACATCTACGGCGGCAAGTGGATCAAGCAGGCCGTGTGCCGCGTGTTCGCCGGGTACATCAAGAAGAAGCAGCGGGCCATGATTGACGCCCTCAAGCGCTCCGGCCGCTTCCGTGCCCCCGGCGACTTCGACGAGCTCCACAGCTATATCAAGGGCTATCTGGGCGACGGCAACAAGATGGGCGAGGGCTGGCTCCTCACCGCCGAGATGCTGGAGCTCATCCACACCGGTGTACCTAACATCGTGTGCACCCAGCCCTTCGGCTGCCTGCCCAACCACATCGTGGGCAAGGGCATGATCCGCAAGCTGAAGGACGACTACCCCTGGAGCAATATCGTGGCCATCGACTACGACCCCGGTGCCACCAAGATCAACCAGGAGAACCGGATCAAGCTCATGCTGGCCAACGCCCGTGGCCTCCAGAAGCAGCATGAGGAAGAGGTTGCCCGGGAAGCGGAGCACGCCGGCGTATGAGCGAGCTTCGCTTTGTGGACGCCTGCACCGACGAGCACTTTGCCGCCATGTCCCTCATCCACGCTCTGGGCTGGCGGGATACCTATGTAGGCTATGTGCCCGACGACTATATGGCCCGGGAAATCACTGATGACCGGTGGGTGAAGTTCTTCCGGGAGGACTACGAAACCGGGCGCTGTCACGGGCTTCTCCTTTACAGTGGAGACACCCCGGTGGCCGCCATCAACTACGGCCCCGCCCGGACTGAGAACTACAACGCGGGCACCAGCGAGGGCTCCGCCTTCCCCAACGAGGCCTATCAGGGCTGGGGGGAGATCATCTCCTTCTACACCCACCCGGACCACCGGGGCAAGGGGTACGGCGGCCTGCTCTTTGAGGAGGCCCTCCGCCGCCTGAAGGCCGACGGCTTCCGCAACGCCTTTGTGTTCGTCCTGCGGGAGAACAGCGGCGCCCGGCGGTTCTATGCCGCCCACGGCTTCCAGTGGGACGGCACCCACGCGGATATTCCCTTTCCGCCTGACGCAATATGTGTTGACTTGCGGTACACAAGGGCATTATAATAGTCCCACAAATGAATGGCTGGCCGGGTTCTTCCCGGCGGCCCGCAGGGATGCAAAACCACTGTACCAACGGGTTTTCCTCAACAGAGGGAAACCCGTTCTTTTTTACGAAAGGAAGATGAATTTGGCGGAAATGGAAAACAAGATGGGCACCATGCCCATCCGGCAGCTTATCATCCACATGTCCTGGCCCATGATGCTCTCCATGCTGGTTCAGGCCCTGTACAACATGGTGGACAGCTATTTCGTCTCCCTGGTTGACGACAGCGCCTTTGTGGCCCTGGGTCTGGCCTACCCGGCCCAGACCATGATGATCGCCATCTGCGTGGGCACCGGCGTGGGCGTCAACGCCATGCTCTCCCGCCGTCTGGGAGAAAAGCGCCCGGAGGCCGCCTGTGCGGTGGCGCTGAACGGATACTTTCTCTATCTGCTCACCTGGGTTGCCTTCCTCCTGTTCGGCCTGACCCTGGGCTCCAGCTTTGTGGGCTTCTTCAACAGCGACCCCCTGGTTGTGGAGTATGGCGCGCAGTACCTCACCATTGTGACGGTGTTCTCCCTGGGCGTTTGCATGCAGTTCGCCGCCGAGCGGGTGCTCCAGGCTACGGGCAATGCGGTGGGGCCCATGATCATCCAGGGCATCGGCGCGGTCATCAACCTGATTCTGGACCCGGTGCTCATCTTCGGCCTGGGCCCCTTCCCCGCCATGGGCGTGTCCGGCGCCGCCATCGCCACGGTCCTGGGCCAGCTGGTGGGCATGGTGGTGGGCTTTGTGCTGGTAGCCCGCAACGGCGTGATACAGCTCACCCTGCGGGGCTTCCGCCCCTGTCCCGCCACCATCCGGGACATCTACCGCATCGGCGGCCCCGCCATTGTGATGCAGTCCCTCAGCACCGTGATGAGCCTGGGCATGAACAAGATTCTCGGCCTGCCCAAAATGCTGGAGCTGTACGGCGACGCCCCGGTGTTCGTCCTCTCCGCCTACTTCAAGCTCCAGTCCTTTGTCTTTATGCCCGTCTACGGCATGAACAACGGTCTTACCCCCATCCTCAGCTACAACTACGGCGCCCGGAAGCAAAAGCGCATTGCCGGCGGCATCCGCTTCGCCCTGGCCGCTGCCCTGTGCATCATGGGCGTGGGCATGGTGATTTTCCTGCTCTTCCCCCAGCTGCTCATGCAGATTTTCAGCGCACCCGAGGTGGCCATGGCCATGGGCGTCCCGGCCCTGCGGATTATCTCCCTCTCCTTCCTGTTCGCAGGCGTGTCCATCATCCTGGGCGCCGCCTTCCAGGCCCTGGGCGTGCCCCTGTTCAGCCTGATTCTCTCCGTGCTGCGCCAGGCCGTCATTGTGCTGCCCGTCTGCCTGGCCCTGGTCTTTATCGCCCCGGCCCAGGTCTGGTGGTGCCTGCCCGCAGCTGAGATCATCTCCTGCGCCGTGGCCCTGGTCCTGTACCGCTGGGTCTATCACACCAGAATCCTGCCCCTGGGGGCAGCGTCCCGAGGAGGTATCTTATGAAGTCCCTGTTCCCCGCCCTGCTGGCCGCATTGCTGCTGCTCTCCGCCTGCACCGGAGAGGCGGCTGTCTCCTCTGCCCCGTCCCAATCCGCCCCCGTCTCCTCCGTCCAGCCCTCCGCTGCGCCGCCCAGTTCCTCGGAGGCTCCGGAGGAACCCGCCTGGTGGGAGGACATCTCCGCCGACGACCTGCCCGACACCCTGTCCGCCGCTGAGGACATCGAAGCCGGCAGCGGCAGCCTCTACCGGCTGGCCGAACTGGCCGAACAGGGCATCGCCCTCTACGGCTACGGCGGCGATTCTGACGGCGCCCCCTGCGGCGTTCTCCTGGCCCAGGGCGACACCTTCACCCCCTTTGACCAGGTCTACCTCTCCGCCGAGCACCCCATGCTCCCCCAGCTGCGGTGGGAGGACCTGGACGGAGACGGCAGCGAGGAGCTGGCCGTGGTCTATCTGGTGTCCAACACCGCTGAGGGCAGCGTCTTTGAGCTCCACGTCTATCAGCCCCAGCCTGACGGCAGCTGGAACGACTGCGGCCTGCTGTCCGACTACTATGTCCCCCTGCTGGGCGACCTACTCTCCTTCTCCTATGACCACGAGGAAAACACCGTCACCATCACCGCCGGAACAGAAAAAATCAGCGCCTGGTATGACGGTCCGTCCGAGCCTGACGGTCTGGCCCCCGTGGGCAATCTGGTGTTCTTCCGCTGGGAGGACGGGGCCTACACTGCCGTGTTCGGCCTTCAGATCACCGCTGAGGATGCGTCCCCCATGGACATCGGCACCCTCACCGCTCAGGTGACCTATGACGGAGAATCCCTCACTCTGAACGATTTCCATCTGACCGCTCTGGGCGGCGTTTGAGCCGTGAAAAAAGAGACTGCCTTCGTTGCAGCCTCTTTTTTCGCTTTTATGCCGCCGTAACTATTGACTTCTTCCCTATAATTTAGCATAATAATAGTGATTTCAAGCGTTCGAGGAGGCTCTTCCGATGGCTAAGACCGCAAAGCCCGAATCTAAGCCCGTACTTAAATCCGCCGCCCGTATGTCAAAGCGGGGGCCCCTTGATCAGGAGCAGCTACGCAAGATGGACGCCTACTGGCGCGCCGCCAACTATCTGTCCGTGGGTCAGCTCTACCTGCTGGACAATCCCCTGCTCCGCCAGCCCCTCAAGCCGGAACACCTCAAGCGGCACACTGTGGGCCACTGGGGCACCGCTCCGGGGCAGAACTTTATCTACACCCACCTCAACCGGGTCATCACCCGGAATGACCTGAACATGATCTACCTGGCCGGACCCGGCCACGGCGGCGAGGCCGTGGTGGCACAGACCTATCTGGAGGGGACGTACAGCGAGGTGTACCCCAACGTGGGCCAGGACGAGGAGGGCATGAAGCGGCTCTTCCGCCAGTTCGCCTTCCCCGGCGGCATCCCCAGCCATGTGGGCCCCGAGGCCCCCGGCTCCATCAACGAGGGCGGTGAGCTGGGCTACTCCCTGTCCCACGCCTTCGGCGCAGTGATGGACAACCCCGACCTGATTGCCGCCTGCGTGGTGGGCGACGGCGAGGCCGAGACCGGCCCCCTGGCCGCCGCCTGGCAGAGCAACAAGCTCATCAATCCCATCACCGACGGCGCTGTGCTGCCCATCTTCCACCTCAACGGCTTCAAGAGCGCCGGTCCCTCCATCTTCGGCCGGATCACCCACGAGGAGCTGGAGATGTACTTCAAGGGCTGCGGCTGGGAGCCCCGGTTCGTGGAGGGGGACGACGCGCCCCAGATGCACCAGACCATGGCCGCCGCTCTGGACTGGGCGGTACGCGAGATCAGCCGCATTCAGGAGCACGCCCGCACCCAGAACGACCCCACCCGTCCCCGGTGGCCCATGATTGTGTTCCGCTCCCCCAAGGGCTGGACCTGTCCCGTGTCTCTGGACGGCTTCCCGGTGGAGGGCACCTGCCTGGCCCACCGCATCCCCTTCCCCGCCGACGCCGCCCACCCCGAGTACATCGCCCTGCTGGAGTCCTGGATGCGCAGCTACCACCCGGAGGAGCTCTTTGACGAAAACGGACGGCTCATCCCCGAGCTGCGGGAGCTGGCCCCTGTGGGCAACCGCCGCATGGGCTCCAACCCCCACGCCAACGGCGGCCAGGTGCTCCGGGACCTCCGCCGCCCCGACTTCCGCAATTACGCGGTGGACGTCCCCTCCCCCGGCGACCACCTGGGCGAGGACATGCACCAGCTGGGCAAGTACATGCGGGATGTGGTGCGCCTCAACATGGAGGCCAGAAACTTCCGCATCTTCGCCCCTGACGAGGCCAAGTCCAACGGGCTGGAGCCGGTCTTTGAAGTCACCGGCCGCCGCTGGAACACGGATTTCATCGACAACGACCTGAACCTGGACACCGAGGGCCGGGTCATGGACGCCATGCTCTCCGAGCACATGTGCCAGGGCTGGCTGGAGGGCTACCTCCTCACCGGCCGTCACGGCGCCTTTGTCAGCTACGAGGCCTTCATCCGCATCGTGGATTCCATGGTGTCCCAGCACGCCAAGTGGCTCAAGGTGGCCTCCCAGCTGCCCTGGCGGCAGGATATCGCCTCCCTGAACTACGTGCTGGCCTCCAACGTGTGGCAGCAGGACCACAACGGCTTCACCCATCAGGACCCCGGCTTCCTGGACCACGTGGCCAACAAAAAGGCGGACGTGGTGCGGCTCTATCTGCCCCCCGACAGCAACTGCCTGCTGTCCACCTTTGACCACTGCATCAAGAGCCGCAACTATGTCAACGTGATCATCGCCTCCAAGCACCCCCGGCCCCAGTGGCTCACCATGGATCAGGCGGTGAAGCACTGCACCCAGGGCATCGGCATCTGGCAGTGGGCCTCCAATGACCAGGGCGCTGAGCCCGACGTGGTCATGGCCTGCTGCGGTGACACCCCCACCCTGGAGACTCTGGCGGCTGTGACCATTCTGCGCAAGTATCTGCCCGAGCTCCACATCCGGGTGATCAACGTGGTGGACCTGATGAAGCTCCAGCCCCACACGGAGCACCCCCACGGCCTCACCGACGAGGACTACGACGCCTACTTCACCACCGACAAGCCCATCATCTTCGCCTTCCACGGCTATCCCACCCTGGTGCACGAACTGACCTACCGCCGCCACAACAAGAAGCTCCACGTCCGGGGCTACAAGGAAGAGGGGACCATCACAACGCCCTTTGACATGCGGGTGCAGAACGACATCGACCGCTATCATCTGGTGATGGATACCGTCAAACGTCTGCCCCAGCTGGGCAACCGTGGCGCCTTCCTTATCCAGCTCATGCGGGACAAGCTGGTGGAGCACCGGCAGTATATCACCACCTACGGCGAGGACATGCCCGAGATCAAGGACTGGAAGTGGAACAACGGCAGGGGAATGGAATAAGTCTCTGCCTGAAAACTCGCCCCCGGAGGTTAAGTTCCTCCGGGGGCATTTCGCTTCTCAGGTTTTCAGGGCGTCCATCCGCCGCTGCTGCTCCTCCTCCATCATGCCGTGGAGACAGTCCAGCGCGTCGGAGAGGCCGCCAATCCGGTCGATGAGGCCGATTTTTACCGCCTCCTCCCCGTAGATGACGCTGCCCACGTCGGCGGCCAACTCGCCCGTCTGGAGCATCATTCTGGTAAAGGTCTCCCGGTCCACATGGCTGTTTTTGGTGACAAACTGGATGATACGGTCCTGGATGCGCTCAAAGTAGTAGAAGGTCTGGGGCACGCCGATGACCAGGCCGTTGAGCCGCACCGGGTGGATGGTCATGGCGGCAGAGGGAGCAATAAAGGACGTCTTGGCCGACACCGCCAGCGGTACGCCGATGGAGTGGCCGCCCCCCAGCACCAGGGACACGGTGGGTTTGCGCATGCTGGCAATCAGCTCGGCGATGCCCAACCCAGCCTCAATGTCGCCGCCCACCGTATTCAGCAGGATGAGCACGCCGTCCACCTCGCTGCTCTCCTCAATGGCCGCCAGAAGGGGCATCACGTGCTCATATTTGGTGGTCTTGGCGGTGGAGGGCAGCAGCTGGTGGCCCTCAATCTGCCCCACAATGGTGAGGGTATGGACCGTCCCACGCTCCGTCTTGATGGTAGTGGAACCCATGTCCACAATCTGCTGCTGGCGGCTGCTGAGATTTTCCTCCTCTTCCCCGCTTCCGGTTTCGGTCGTCTCCTTTGTCTCGTCTGCCATGGTTCAGCACCTCCTTGAAATCTGGTGCTAGTGTTTGCAGACAAAGAGATTTTCATCCAAAAAGCCCCCGGCGGAATCGCATCCGCCGGGGGCTTTCGTATTTCTGTTGTTTTTCGGACAGGCCCTGCGGCTCAGCTGCCCGACTCAAAGACCGCATGGCCGTTGCGTCCGGCCCGCTTGGCCTCATAGAGGGCGCGGTCCGCGTTCTCATACAGCAGCGTGAAGTCCTTTCCGTGGCGGGGATAGAACGCCGCACCGATGCTGCACGACAGGGTCTCCTCCGGGAGATCGTCCACCGTCACAGAGCGAATCCGGCTGTTCAGGGTGCTCATGAGCCGCTGCACCACCTCCGGGTTGCCCACGTTCTTCAGGAACACCATGAACTCGTCGCCGCCTACACGGCCCACGATATCCGTCTCACGGAACACGCCCCGCAGGACCTGAGCCGCTTTCTTCAGCACCAGATCGCCTGTAGCGTGGCCGTAGGTGTCGTTGATCTCCTTAAAATGGTCCAGGTCCACCATCAGCAGCACCTGGAAGCCCTTACACCGCTCCTCATTGAGCCAATCCGTAATGCTCCTGGCCGTGCTCTCCTTGTTCAGCAGACCGGTCAGCGGGTCTTCCTCGGCCTTCTGCATCAGTCTGCGCCGATCCCGGGCGTTCAGGCGCTGCATGGTCAGCAGCAGGGCACCCACACCCGCCAGGAACGCCAGACCCAGCAGCAGCTCATAGTGTGTGATAAACACATAGCTGGCCTTAGCATCTTCCTCGCTGACCACATAGCAGAGCACCCAGTCGTTGCAGTCAAGGGGCTCATAGGCCAGGTAGCTGCCCACGCCCTGATTGTCCACGATGATGCTGCCGCCGCTTCTCTCCTGAAAATCCTCCCGCATCTGCTCCAGGGAGCCCTTGGAGTACTTCACCTTTCCGTATGCGTCAAAGAAATTTCGCCCTGACCAGTCGGCATAGGTAGTGCCGCTGCTCACAACGGAGCCGGCCGCCGTCACAATAAAGGAGTATCCCTTTCCGTCATAGATATCCGCGAATAGCAGGTTGCTCAGAGCACCCACGTCATAGGAACCGCCCAGTACGGCAGTCACCTCTCCGTTGCGCCTTACCGGCACAGCCAGAACCACCTTATTATCCCCGTCCACCGAGCTGGAGATGGGGTTGCTCAGAGCCCGCTTACCGCTCATCGCGGTTATAAAATACGGCCGGTCCTTTACCTGGGTTTTAACTCCGTCGCTGGTATATCCGGTTCCATCCGGCAAAATCAGCATGGTCCGCCCAAAGGTGTCCGTGGAGGACAGGGACTGGAGGACATCCTCCATCTGTTCGAGCGTCAGACGCTGGGGCTGCATGCCGATATAGCTGGCCGCCACCTCCAGCGTATTGAACTGGAGGTCGATGACCTCTTCAAAGTGGTAGCTCTGCTGCTGCACGTTGGACCGCAGCAGCTCCACTGTATTCTTATTGACCGCATTGTCAACACTGGCAAAGAACACCATAAATGCCGCTACGAGATAGCACAGGAATGCTGTCAACGCAATTGCAAATCTTATATTGTTCTTGCTTCGGTGCCCACCCATGCCCTCACCTGCACTTCTGCTGAGTCTTTTAAAATTATAGCAAAACTCTCGGCTTTTTGCAATTTTAAATGGCTTTTTTCAGCTCATTTTTTCCCGCTCTGCGATATAAATGGTTCTTTTCCTGACAACCAGCACATATTCAATCATTTTCGATCATAATTATGCACTATCACATTTTATCTACGCGCAAAAAACGGGCTCCGCATCAGCCTGCGGAGCCCGTCTTTATTTCATTACTTCGCCTCGTAAACAGCCTTCATGCCCTTGTAGGTCATATAGCAGTCCAGCTTGCTGACGGTCTCATAGGGGGCGTGCATGGAGAGCACGGGCACGCCGGCATCCAGCGTGTCGATGTCGCGCTCGGCCATATAGGCGGCCACAGTGCCGCCGCCGCCCTGGTCCACCTTGCCCAGCTCGGCCATCTGCCACACCACGCCGGCCTCGTCCAGAATCCGGCGGGTGTAGGCCACCAGCTCAGCGGCGGCATCGGACGCGCCGGACTTGCCGCGGGCGCCGGTGTACTTGCACAGGCCCATGCCGCGGTTGATATAGGCGCTGTTGCGCTTCTCAAAGGCCTCGGGGAAGTTGGGATCGTAGGCGGCGCACACGTCGGCGGACAGGCAGAAGGACCGCTCATAGCAGGCCTTCAGGGACACGCCCTGGGCGTCGCACAGGTCGCTCATGAAGGTATCGAAGGCGGCGGACTTCATGCCGGACACACCCTCGGAGCCGATCTCCTCCTTGTCGGCCAGCATGCACACGGCGGTACGGGCAGGCGCGCCGTCCAGAGCGAAGAGGGCGGCCAGAGCGGCGTAGCCGCACACCCGGTCGTCGTGGCCGTAGGAGCCGATGAGGGAGCGGTCAAAGCCGATGTCGCTGGCCCGGAAGGCGGGCACGGCGGTCAGCTCGGCGGAGATGAAGTCCTCCTCCACAATGCCGTACTTCTGGTTCAGCAGGTCCAGAATGGCCAGCTTCACCCGCTCGGAGCCCTCGTCGTCCTTAAAGGGACGGCTGCCCACCAGCACGTTCAGGCTCTCGCCGGGGATGGCCTCGGACAGAGGCTTCTTGCTCTGGTCGGCCGCCAGGTGGGGCAGCAGGTCGTCCACGGTGAAGACGGGGTCGCCGGCGCCGGCGCCGATGGCCACCTTAATCACGCTGCCGTCCTTCATGGCGATAACGCCGTGGAGCTCCAGGGGGATGGTCACCCACTGGTACTTGCGGATGCCGCCGTAGTAGTGAGTCTTGAGGAAGCACATCTCGGTGTCCTCATAGAGAGGATTGGGCTTGATGTCCAGGCGGGGAGAGTCGATGTGAGCCGCACCGATGTTGACGCCCTCGCTGAGAGAGGCGTTGCCCACCACAGCCAGCATGATGGCCTTGCCCCGGTTGACCCGGTAGAGCTTGTCGCCGGGCTTGACGGCCATGCCACGGACAAAGGGCTTGAAGCCACGCTCCTCGGCCTGGCGGACAGTCTCGTCCACGCACTCACGCTCGGTCTTGCCGGCGTCCAGGTACTTCTTATAGTCTTCACAGTAAGACTTCATGGCGGCCTCGTCCTCCGCCGTCAGGCGGTCGTAACCGTTCTTGGGCTTGTAGAGCAGAGCCTCACGGCGCAGCTCACCCAGGGTCTTCTGTTTTTCTTCCATGATATTTCCTCCTTGCCCGGAGCGAGATTCCGCTCCGAGATTCAGTATTTTCTCAAACAGCGCTGTCGCCTGCCGGGCAAACGCCGCCTCTTCTCCGGTATTCTCCAGCACCGCGGTGCAGTTTGTCCGAAAAAAGGCGTCATCCTGCTGGGCCTTCACCCGCATGCGGGCGTAGTCCTCCGAAATGCCGTCCCGGGCCATGATGCGCCTGACCCGCACCTCCGGTGGGGCCAGAACGCCCACCACTGCGTCGCACAGCTCACCCAGGCCGCTCTCAATGAGGGCGATGGCGTCCACGGCGGCCAGCGGCCGTCCTTCCGTACGGGCAGCGCGGAGCAGCTCCTCCACCCGCTGGCGGACATACCGGTGGGTGATGGCGTTCAGGTCGGCCAGCAGTGCTTTGTCCTGAAAGACCAGGGCGCCCAGCTTCTTCCGGTCCAGACGCTGTTCACTGTCTAGGATACCCCTTCCGAAGCGTTCCGTCAACTCGTTTCTCATGGCGGCATTCTCTTCCAGCAGCTGGTGGTACACCTGGTCGCAGTCGATGACGCAGCCTCCAAGGGCGATCACCGCCCGGAGCGCAGTGGTCTTCCCCGCCCCGGTGGGGCCGGTAATGCCGACGATTTTCATGGTCCTCACCGCCCCGGTCTGTTATGAATTTTCATTGAGATCCACGATATGGAACCCGGCCGCCTTGTTCAGCCGGTTGGACACGGCCAGGCCGATGCCGCCGTCATCCGGGCACTGGGACCAGATCTCCTCCACATCGGTGCTGTCAAAGTACCGCAGGGCGTCAAAGACACGCCGGGCCTGTTCCTCCTTGTCGGCGGCAGGGCCCATGGTCTCCACCGGGTAGCCGGAGAAGTCCCCGGCAAACTCGTCAAAGCAGATGACGCCGCTCTTGGGACCCAGATGGTCCCGGATGTAGGCCGCGGTCTTGTCCGCCGGCCCCTTCACCACCGTCACCGGCGCCTCGGGGGCGTAGTGGCGGTATTTCATGCCCGGCGCCCGGGGATGCTCGTCCTTACCCATGAGACGGGTAACCGCCTGGTCCACGTCCACCTCTCCCAGGGCATCCCGGAGCTGCTCCAGGGTCACGCCGCCGGGCCGAAGCAGCCGGGGAGGGGTCAGGGTCAGGTCGATGATGGTGGACTCCACCCCCACCGTGCAGGGGCCGCCGTCCACAATACCGTCAATCTTCCCATCCATGTCCTCCAGCATATCCGCCGCACTGGTGGGGCTGGGCCGTCCGGAGGTGTTGCCCGAGGGGGCCGCCACCGGCACACCCGCCGCCGCGATGATGGCGCGGGTGACCCCATGGTCCGGGCAGCGCATACCCACTGTGTCCAGCCCGGCGGTCACCGCGTCGGGCACGATGGGCTTGCGTCGGAGGATCATGGTCATGGGACCGGGCCAGAACCGCTCCGCCAGAGCATAGGCCGCGTCGGGGATGTCCTCACAGTACCGCTCCAGCCAGTCCGCCGAGGGGACGTGGAGAATCAGCGGGTTGTCCTGGGGACGGCCCTTGGCCGCAAAGATATGGGCCACCGCCTCCGGGTCCAGACCGCTGGCCCCCAGGCCGTAGACCGTCTCGGTGGGAATGCCCAGCAGACCGCCCCGCTTCAGAATCTCCGCAGCCTCCTGGATATCCTGGGCTGTCAGTCGTTGTGTTATCACGCTTGTTCGCCTCGAAAATCAGAATTTCAGTTCCAGCCGTCCGTGCTCCGCTCCGTGCACGCCTGGATCAGACCCAGAATGCCTGCGGCGATCAGCACCGCACCGGTGAGAATGTTCAGAATCGCAGTGGCTTTTTTCATAGCATGGACTCCTTTCTTATCATCCGTTGGTTGAATGGGTCAGCCGTAGATATTGGTGGCCACGCCGGCCAGCTCCAGGGCGGTGTCCCGGGGGAAACCGGCGCCGCACAGATAACCCCGCACCGCCACGATGCAGTGCTTGGGATTCACCTTCTCGTCCTCCAGCTCCAGCTCCAGATAGTGGCCGTTCTCGTCCTCGCCGGAACCGGTGAGCCAGCCGTCGTCCTCCAGCAGATTGGCCACGGCCAGCTTGAACTCCTCCTGATCCATGCCCTGGGGCAGTCCGGTATAGTGAATCAGCATTTCCATTGTAAAAATCTCCTTTCGCGGGATGGCCCTTAGTCCGCCTCTCCGCTCTGTTTCAGCCGCTCCGCCTGGTCGGCGGTAATCAGGCTGTCGATAATCTCGTCCAGGTCGCCGTTCATCACGTCCTCCAGCTTGTAGAGAGTGAGTCCGATCCGGTGATCGGTCAGGCGCCCCTGGGGGAAATTGTAGGTTCGGATGCGCTCGTTGCGCATACCCGTACCCACCTGGCTGCGCCGCTCCTCGCTCCACTCAGCGCTCACACGCTGCTGTTCCGCCTCATAGAGCCGGGAGCGGAGAATCTGCATGGCCTTGTCCCGGTTCTGGAACTGGCTGCGCTCCTGCTGGCACTCCACCACCATGCCCGTGGGCTTGTGAATGAGCCGGACGGCGGAGGAGGTCTTGTTGATGTGCTGTCCTCCGGCGCCGGAAGAACGGAACACCTGCATCTCAATGTCGGCCGGGTTGATGTCCACGTCCACCTCTTCGGCCTCGGGCAACACCGCCACCGTGACGGTGGAGGTGTGAATCCGGTCGCCCGATTCGGTCTCGGGCACCCTCTGCACCCGGTGGACGCCGCTCTCAAACTTCAGGCGGCTGTACGCACCGCCGCCCTCTACTGTGAAGGAAATTTCCTTTATACCGCCCAGCTCCGTTTCGTTCAGGCTGGCGACCTCCACCTTCCAGTGTCGGGTCTCTGCGTACATGGAGTACATCCGGTAGAGGGAGTTGGCAAACAATGCCGCCTCCTCCCCGCCCACGCCGGCCCGGATCTCCACAATGACGTTCTTGCCGTCGTTGGGGTCGGTGGGCAGCAGCAGAATCTTCATCTTCTGCTCCAGCTCCTCCGCCTCCTCCTTGGCCTGGGCGAACTCCTCCTGGGCCAGCTCCTTCATGTCCGGGTCGGACATGAGACTCCGGGCCTCCTCCATGTCCTGCTGGCGCCGTATATAGCGCCGGTAGGTCTCCACCAGAGGCTCCAGCTCGCTCTGCTCCTTATTCAGCTTTGCCACCAGCGCCGGGTCGCCGTAAGTCTCCGGGGCGTTGAGCCGGGCTACCAGGTCCTCATAGTGGAGCTCCAGGCTTCTGAGCTTGTCCAGCATGTTAACCTCCGTAAATCATTTGGCTGACCTCAGCCGTGGGTGTGGCAATCTGGGGCATCTCCCGGTCCAAAAGGAAGGACTTCACCAGCGCCAGAGGCTCCCGGAAAAACATACTGATCCGGGAGGGCAGGTGGCTGGAGGGTGCGGCCAGAGTGGACACATGCCCATACCCAAACCGCTCCGCCAACATCCGGGCCCGGGTCAGGTGGAAGCCGTTGGAGACAATGAGAATCTCATCCTCCGCCGGGTCCAGAGACAGGGACTCCAGCAGTGCCACGGAGTAGCCCAGATTCTCGGCGGTGTTGTGGGAGTTGTCCTCCAGATAGATGTAATCGTCGGAATAGCCGGCCTCAATCAGGTAGTCCGCCATGGAGGCGGCCTCGCTCACCGGCTCATCCAGGCCCTGACCGCCGCTGACGATGACCGGGATGGGGCTGTCCAGCCCGTTGAGATAGTCCAGCGCCGTGTCCAGTCTGTCTCTCAGCAGCTGGGAGGGTCCACTCTTCTCCACCTTGCAGCCCAGGATGATCATGGCCTTGGGCGTACCCTGCATACTGGTCCGCTCTCCCGCGTACACGATGGCAGCCAGAATGGCAAAGCAGATAAGGCCCAGTCCAATCAGCCCCACGATAACCCGCAGAACGGGATGAAGTTTCTTCCCGCCGTAGGGGCGGTATGCGTTCTGTCTCTTCATCCCTGGGCCTCCTCCAGCTCAGCGGCCAGCTGCTCCCATTTGGCATACAGGGCAGCAATCTCGTCCTCCAGAGCCTTCTGCTCCTCATACACCTTCTGGAGCTCCAGATAGTTGGAGGCCACCTCCTCGGCCTTGAGGGACAGCTCGTACTGCTTCTCCTCCGCCTTGGCCACCGCCCGCTCCGCCGCCGCCACCTGCTTTTCCAGCTCCTTGGTGCCGCCGGGGCGCTTGGGCTTCTCCTTCTTGGGCTTCTCCTCCTGTACCACCGGCGCAGCCTTGGCCTGGGCCTGCTTCCGCTCCCGGGCGGCCTGGAACTCCTGGTAGGTGCCCTCAAAGTCGGTGATGTGGCCGTCCTCCAGCATCCAGATGCGGGTGGCGAAGCGGTTGATGAAGTAGCGGTCGTGGGAGACAAAGAGCAGGTTGCCCTCGTAGTCCTCCACCGCCTCCTCAATCCACTCGCGGCTGGCCACGTCCAGGTGGTTGGTGGGCTCGTCCAGAATCAGCAGATTGATCTTCTCGTCCATCAGCATGCACAACCGCAGGCGGCTCTGCTCGCCGCCCGACAGGGCGGACACCGGCTTGAACACATCCTCACCCTGGAAGTTGAAGGCGGCCAGCCGGTTGCGGGCAGTCTGGGTGGAGCAGTCCAGGTCGTAGATCATGGTGTCCACCAGGTTGCGCTCGGGGTGGGAGAAGTGGATAATCTGGGGCAGGTAGCCGATTTTCACCGTGGGGCCCATGCGCAGCTTGCCCTCGCTGGGCTGCTCCTCCCCCATGATAATTTTAATCAGGGTGGATTTGCCGGTGCCGTTGTCGCCCAGCAGGGCGATGCGCTCGCCCCCCTCCACCAGCAGGTTTACGTCGGAAAACAATGTCCGGTCGTCAAACCGCTTGGCCAGGCCCTTGATGACCATGACCTCGTCGCCACGGAAGTCCCGCTCACCAAAGCGGATGTCCAGCTTCCGCTCCTTCTTGGGCTTGTCGGTGGTGCGCATGCGCTCAATGCGCTTCTCCATAGAGAAGGCACGCTTGTGCAGCTTGTCGTTGCCCATGAAGGCCCACAGGTGGAGCTTGTCCGCAGCGGTCTGGAGCTGCTCTATCTTGGCCTGCTCCTTCTCGTACTGCTTCAGCTTCTCCTGGTAGCGGCGCTCCTTCTCCACCACGTAGAAGCTGTAATTGCCCTCATAGAACTCGGCCTTGCCCTCCACGATCTCAATCACCCGGCGGACCACCTTGTCCAGGAACCACCGGTCGTGGGAAATGGCCAGCACCGTGCCCTTGAACTTGTCCAGGTACTCCTCCAGCCACTCGGTGGCCCGCAGGTCCAGGTGGTTGGTGGGCTCGTCCAGCAGGAGGATGTCGGTGTCCTCCAGAATCAGCCGGGCCAGGTTCACCCGGGTCTTTTCACCGCCGGACAGGGCGGAAAAGAGCTGCTCCCGCATGGACTGGGGAATCTCCAGGCCGTTGCACACCTTGTTGAGTTCAGTGGCGGTGTCGTACCCGCCCTTTGCCTCAAAGGCGGCGGACAGCTCCCCGTACCGCCGCAGCAGCGCCGGGTCGCTGTCCTCCCCCATTTTGACGGTGAGGACGGCCATCTCCTCCTCCATCTTGTGGAGCTTGGAGAAAGCCGTGTTCAGCACGTCCTCCACGGTGTACTCCGGTGGATAGACCGGAATCTGGGAGATGAGTCCCACCGTCTTGCCGGGTGCGGTCATCACCTGGCCGTCGTCGTAGTCCATCTCGCCGGTGATGATTTTGAACACCGTGGTTTTACCTGCGCCGTTCTTGCCCAGCAGACCGACCCGCTCACCCTGGTCCACCTGGAACGTCAGGCCGTCCAGTATTTTCTTGCCTACCTCAAACTCCTTGGTCAGGTTTGAGACGGATATATCTATCATTTCTTGTCTCCTGTCAGTCCTTTGTGCTACAATTAACCTATATCACCGGCCGTTCCATACGGCCGGTTCTCTTAGGAGGCTGCGCTATGGATGCTATTCGCTGGGAAGGAAATACACTTTACCTTCTCGACCAGACAAGGCTTCCCGTCCAGGAGGACTGGATTGCCTACACCGATTTCCGCTCTGTGGCCAGAGCCATCACCGACATGGTGGTACGGGGCGCCCCCGCCATCGGCATAACGGCCGCCTACGCCTACTGTCTGGCCGCGCTGGAATTCCGCAATGCGCCGGACTTTGCCGCCGCCATGGAACAGGCGGAGCAGGTGCTTGCCGCCAGCCGCCCCACCGCTGTCAACCTGTTCTGGGCCCTGCGGCGCATGGCCGACTGCCTGAAGGCCAACGGCAGCACACCTGAGGCCATCGACGTCCTCATCCAGGAAGCTCAGGCCATCCACGAAGAGGATGTGGAGATGAACCGCACTCTGGGTGACTTCGGCGCGGCTGTGGTCCCCGCCCACGCCCGCATTCTCACCCACTGTAACGCCGGCAGCCTGGCCACCGGCGGGTACGGCACCGCCCTTGGCGTGGTACGCAGTGCTTTCAACCAGGGTAAAGTGGATATGGTTTACGCCGATGAGACCCGCCCCCTGCTCCAGGGAGCCCGGCTCACCGCCTATGAGCTGGTGCACGACAACATCCCCTGCACCCTTATCACCGACAACATGGCCGGTTTTCTCATGGCCCAGGGCAAGGTGGATCTGGTGATTCTGGGCTGCGACCGGATGGCCGCCAACGGGGACTTTGCCAACAAGATCGGCACCTACTCGGTGGCGGTCAACGCCCGCTACCACGGTATCCCCTTCTACACCGCCCTGCCCTCCTCCACCATCGACCTGTCCATTGAGGACGGCAGCGGCATTCCCATTGAGGAGCGTCCCGGCGTGGAGGTCACCCATCTGGCGGGGGTCCAGACCGCACCGGAACAGGTGCGCACCTGGAACCCGGCCTTTGACGTGACCCCCCACCAGCTGCTCACCGGCATCATCACTGAGCGCGGGGTCATCTATCCGCCCTTCAAGGAAAACCTGGCCAAGCTCTTTGGCTGACTCAGGGCTCCTGGGTGATGCTCTTCAGGTATTCCGTCAAATCTTCAAACGCCATGCCCCGGGAGGCCTTGACCAGAATGGTCGCGTGTGGTTTCACCACCTGCGCCAGGACGGGCAGGGCCTCCTCTTTTGTGGCGCAGTAGTGGACCTCCGGCACCATGGCCTCTCTGGCGGCGTCGTAGATATTCTTAGCCAGCTCACCCACGGCCACCAGGCAGTCGATGCCCGCCTTGCCCAGATAGGTGCCGATACCGGCGTGGAGAGCGGGGGCCAGGGTGCCCAGCTCGAACATATCGCCCAGCACGGCGATCTTACGCCCGCTGTGGGTCTTGGAGAGCACCTCCACCGCCGCCCGCATGGACTGGGGGTTGGCGTTGTAGGTGTCGTTGAGGATGGTGATATCCTCCCCGCGCTGGATGATGTTCATGCGCATCTTGGTGGGAGCGAAGTGGAGCACGCCCCGGCGGAACTCCTCCGCTGTGACACCGAAATGCTCTGCCACCGCCGCCGCCATCAGCGTGGGGTAAATCATATGGCTGCCCAGAGCAGGAATCTCCACTTGACAGCTGGTGTGAGGGGTTTTCACTTCACAGCAAACATTGGACGTACCGTCACTCACCAGGTGGTCGGCGGTGTAGTCCAGCCCGGGCGCGCCGCCGCACCAGAGGATGGGCTCGGGCAGCTTGCCCTCCAGGGTGCGCAGCAGCGGGTCGTCCCCGTTGAGCACCGCCAGGCAGCCCGGCTTGGCGTGGCTGAAAATCTCGCACTTGGCCTTGAGGATGTTCTCCCGGGAGCCCAGGTGCTCAATGTGGGAGTCGCCGATGTTGGTGATGAGGCACACGTCGGGCTGAGCAATGGCGGACATGACCTCAATCTCGCCGGGGTGGTTCATGCCCATCTCCAGCACGGCGATCTGGTAGCTTTTATCCAGCCGGAACAGGGTGCGGCAGGTGCCGATGTCCGTGTTCAGGTTGCCCTCGGTCTTGAGCACCTTGTAGTGCTCCCCCAGGACGGCGGCCACCATGTCCTTTGTGGTGGTCTTGCCCACGCTGCCCGTCACCGCCACCACCGGGATGTCAAACTTCTTCTTGTACCACACAGCCAGGTCCCGCAGGGCACGCTGGGTGTGGTCCACCCGGATATAGCACTTGCCGGGCAGGTAGCTCTCCCGGTCCCGCTGGGTGAAGCAGGCCGCAGCGCCGCCCTCCAGCGCAGAGGTGATGTAGGCGTGGCCGTCAAACTGCTCGCCGATGAGGGGGACGAAGAGGGAGCCTTCGTGGATGGTACGGCTGTCCGTCTCCACCCGGCTGATCTCCAGGTCCAGGTTGTCAAAATCGCCCAGAATCCGGCCCTTTACCGCCGTGAGAATATCCCGTATGGTGATCGGTTCCATATGCTTCTCCTTGTGTCCAGTCTTTTTCTTACACCGTAACGCTTACCGTCCCTGCTTCCGCGCCGCCAGGGACGCGTCCACAATGCGCTGGCACAGCGTGTTGTAGTCAATACCCACCGCGGCGGCCTCCTGGGGCACCAGGCTGGTGGGGGTCATGCCGGGCAGGGTGTTGATCTCCAGGAACCAGGGCTCCCCGTCGGCGTCCAGGATGAAGTCCGCACGGGAGTACACCGCCAGGCCCAGGGTCTCATAGACCCGCACGGCAGCGTCCCGCAGCTTCTGCTCCGCCTCGGGGCTGATGTCCGCCGGACAGACCTCCTCGGCCGCACCGGGCTGGTACTTGTTCTCGTAGTCGTAGAACCCCTGCTTGGGGATGATCTCAATGGAGGGCAAGGCCTTATCCTCCAGGATGGCCACCTGGAGCTCACGTCCCTTTACGTACTGCTCCAGCACGGTCCGGCCGCCCAGGGCCAGGCCCTCGGTGAGGGCGGTGCGGAGCTCCTCCGCTGTGTGGGCGATGGACACGCCGATGGAGGACCCGCTGGCCACCGGCTTCACCACCAGAGGCAGCCGGGCGGTCTCCACCAGGCCGTCGATATCGTCGGCGGTGTAGGACACGGTCTTCCAGCCGGGGGTGCTGACCACGTCGGCCACCATCCGCTTGGTTAGGTCCTTATCCATGGCGATGGCGCTGCCCAGATAGCCGGAACCGGTATAGGGGATGCCCATCAGGTCAAAGGCGGCCTGGACCCGGCCGTCCTCGCCGCAGGAGCCGTGGAGCGCCAGGAACACCAGGTCGGCCATGCCGCACAGCTCCAGGACACCGGGACCGAACATGCTGTCTCCGCCCTCGGTGCGGCTGGCCTTCACCGCCGCCAGGTCGGGAGCCTGACGGCTCACCCGCTTGTGCTCCTCGGAGATGGGCGCGCCGAAGAGGCCGGACAGCTCCGCCCCCTTCTCCTTCACGCCGAAGTACATATCCACCAGGGCCACCTCATGGCCCAGGCTGGTGAGGGCCTCGGCCACCATGGTGCCTGTGGACAGGGATACATTTCGCTCCGGCGAAAGCCCGCCGGCCAAAACTACGATTTTCATTATAAGAAACTCCTCTCGGAACAGTCTTTCTTATGTTTACGCACTTGGAAAATATTATAGCACTTCCTCTGCCAATACTCAACCGTTTTCTCCCCCCGGCGGTTGGTCTGCCGAAAATTTTCCTGCCAATACAGCACAGCGGCCCTCCGGCTGAATGCCGGAAGGCCGCTGTGCTGTATATTGAAGCTGTATGGGTGTCTTACTTGGTACCGAAGATGCGGTCGCCGGCGTCAGCCCCAGCCGGCTGATGCCAGCCGGGGACCCCGAATCTTACATCCTCGGGGCAAATGAATTGCCCCTGCGGCAAGGTTTTGCCTGAGGCAAAACCTTGGACGCGCCAAAAGGCGCGGTGCCGGGCGACGCCGAAAGAAAACTTACTTCGTGCCGAAGATGCGGTCGCCGGCGTCGCCCAGGCCGGGGACAATGTAGCAGTGGTCGTTGAGCTTCTCGTCCACGGCGGCGCAGTAGATATCCACGTCGGGATGGTCCTTGTGCACCCGCTCGATGCCCTCGGGCGCGGCGATGATGTTCATCAGCTTGATGTGCTTGACGCCGTAGTTCTTGATGAACTGGATGGCAGCGGAGGCGGAGCCGCCGGTGGCCAGCATGGGATCCAGAATGATGACGTCACGCTCGGAGATGTCGTTGGGCATCTTGCAGTAGTACTCCACAGGCTCCAGGGTCTGGGGGTCACGGTACAGGCCGATGTGGCCCACCTTGGCGGAGGGAATCAGGGTGAGAATACCGTCCACCATGCCCAGGCCGGCACGGAGAACGGGCACAATGGCCAGCTTCTTGCCGGAGAGCGCCTTGAAGGTGCCGGTGGCAACGGGAGTCTTAATCTCCACGTCCTCCAGAGGCAGGTCCCGGGTGGCCTCGTAGCACATCAGGGTGGCGATCTCGGACACGACCTCACGGAAGTCCTTCACGCCGGTGCGCTCGTCGCGCAGAATGCTCAGCTTATGCTGCAGAAGAGGGTGGTCCAGCACATGTACCTTGTCCATCTTTTCCATCATCAACGTCCCCTTTGTCTGTTTATTTCGTGGGCGCGGCGGTCTCCGCGCGCTCCTGCGTACGTTCCCGTTCCAGCCGTTCCCGCTCCGCCTGGGAGAGGCGGTGGTAGTCGGGCGTCAGGCCCTGGGCTGTGGTCAGCGTACCCGCCCGCGCCTGTTCCAGAGCGGCACGGGCCACGCCCCACGCCGTCTGAAGGCGCAGATGGGGCGGCGCCATCCGGAGCTCCGGCCCACACCCGTTCAAATTATTATAGCATAACACGGCGCCGTCTCCAACTATTATTTGCGGCTTCCCGCTGTTTTTTAACTCCTCCCCCAGCTCGGCCAGGCTGATGGCCCGATCCGGGGTCAGACGCACCGGCACGCCGTCCACGGCGGCAAAGCGGGCGTTGTACACCTGGTTCCGGCGTGCGTCCATGACGGCACAGATCTCCGCGCCCTCCACATGGGCCACCGTCCAGGCCATGGCCTCCAGGGTGGACACCCCGGCGCAGGGCTTGTCCCCCGGCCAGGCAAGACCCTTGGCCGCCGCCACGCCGATGCGCAGACCGGTGAAAGAACCGGGTCCCGCTGCCACCGCGATCACGTCCACGTCCTCCAGCTTCACGCCGCACCCGGCCAGCATGGACTGGCACATAGGCATCAGGGTGACGCTGTGGGTCAGGCCGTTGTTCTGAAAGGACTGGGCCAGCAGCTTCTCATCCTCGCACAGGGCCACTGAGCAGGCCACCGCAGAGGTCTCCAGAGCCAGTATCTTCATGCCGCGTCCCCTCCTTCAATGGTAATCAGCCGCTGATTGTCGTGGGCACCCCGGCGGATATCCACCCGGATGCAGTCCCCTTCCATGGCGTCGGAGACGTTCTCGCTCCACTCCACGGCGCACACGCCGCCCCGGACCAGATAGTCCTCCCAGCCGATGTCGAACAGCTCATCGGAGCTGCCCAGGCGGTACATGTCAAAGTGGAAAAGGGGCAGGCGGCCCCCCTCGTACTCGTTGACAATGGTAAAGGTGGGGCTGGTCACCCGCTCGGAGATGCCCAGGCCACGGGCCATGCCCCGGACAAAGGCGGTCTTGCCCGCCCCCAGGTCCCCGCTGAAGGCCACCACCGTCCCCGGTTTCAGCCGCTCCGCCAGAGCCGCCCCCAGGTCCTCGGTCTCCGCCGGGGAATTTGAAACATATTCCATATCACACCTCGGATTCCTGCCGGAACACCTCCGGCAGTCTTGCTTCTGAGGGTCATTATAACATATGTGTGAAGAGTGCGCAAAACTTGTTTACGCTTTTTAAAAAAGATGGTAGAATAGGTTGGTTCTATCCCCATTCCCCTGAAAGGAGGCCCCCTCTTGTCCTGGTTTACCGACTCCCTGCGTGAGTTCTTCCGAAAGGGAGATCTTTTGCTGCTCACATTATGCATCGCCGCCTCCGGCTACGGCCTGGTGCTGATTTACAGCGCCACCCGGTATCTCCAGACCTACCGAAATATGATCATCCAGTCCGTGGCCATTGTGCTGGGGATTGTGGTCTATATCTTCATCTCCTCTGTGGATGTGGAGCTGATTACGGAAAAATCCTGGAAATTCCTTCTCGCCTTCAACGCCGTGTTCGTCCTTCTCACCCGCACCCCTCTGGGCGTGGAGGTCAACGGAAACCGGAGCTGGATTCACATACCCGGTGTTCCCTTCAACATTCAGCCCGCTGAGATTGTCAAGCTGTCCTTCGTGCTCCTGCTGGCCTGGCAGTGTCTCAAGCTCAGAGAGCGAGGTATCTCCCGGACAACGTCCGTGTTTCAAATCGCCGGACACACTTTGGTGATGGCAGGCCTTATCGCAATTTCCTCCGGCGACTTCGGCATGGTGCTCACCTATCTGTTCATCTTTGTGGTGGTGGCCTGGGCAGGCGGCGTGAAAAAGCGCTGGTTTATCCTGGCTATCGTGGTGTGTGTGGCGGCGGTGGTGCTCATCTGGCCCCACGTCAGTGACGACTACCGCTTCCAGCGCTTTACTGTGGTCGTCGACCACCTGACCGGCAACGAGGAGACCATCTATCAGCAGACCCAGGGCACCGGCTGGCAGCAGACCCGCAGTATCATGGCCATCGGCAGCGGCGGACTCACCGGCATGGGATACCTTCAGGGTCCCCAGACCCAGAGTCTCTCCAAATCCTCCCTCCCTGCCCGGGAGACCGACGAGATCTTCGCCGTCTGCGGTGAGGAGTTCGGCCTGGTGGGCTGCGTGCTCCTGCTGCTGATTCTGTCCCTTATCATCCTCCGGTGTATCTGGGTGGCAAAACGGGCCCGCAGCCTCCAGTCCGCCCTCATCTCCATGGGCTTCGCCGGTATGCTGCTGGCCCAGGTGGCAGTCAACGTGGGCATGTGCCTGTATATCTTCCCCGTGGTGGGCCTGACCCTCCCCTTCATCAGCTACGGCGGCTCCTCCGTCGTCACCATGTACGCCGCCATGGGCCTGGTCTCCAGCATCAAAATGCGCTCCCTGCCCAGCTGGCTGTCCGACCGGAGCAACCTGCAGTCATAACAGTATGCAAAAAGGGTTCCATCCGCTTAACGGATGGAACCCTTTTTCTGTTTTTATCGTCTGTAAAGCATTATTCCTGTTCAGCCTTTTCATGGGCCTTGGCCGCGTCCAGAATCCGGTTGGCCGCTGCCTCCTTGCTCATCAGGGGCAGCTCCTCCGCGCCATCGGCGGTGATGAGGGTGATGATGTTGGTATCCACCCCGAAGCCGGCCCCCGCCACCTTCAGATTGTTGGCGCAAATCATGTCCACATGCTTTTTCTCCAGCTTGGCCCTGCTGTTTTCCAGCATGTCCCGGGTCTCCATGGAGAAGCCGCAGATGAACTGCCCCGGCCGCCGGTGGTCGCCCAGATACTGCAAAATATCTCTGGTCCGGGTGAGGGGGATGCTCATGTCCCCGTCCTTCTTCTTCACCTTGTCGCCGCTGTACTCCGCCGGAGTGTAGTCGGCCACAGCGGCGGACTTGAAAATCCAGTTGGCATCTGCGCTGTGCTCCGCCACCGCGTCGAACATGTCGGCGGCCGACACCACCGGCACCACCTCCACAAAGGGCGGCGGGTCAATGGCGGTGGGACCGGAGATGAGGGTCACATCCGCGCCCCGCAGCATGGCCATTCTGGCAATGGCGTAGCCCATCTTGCCGGTGGAGTGGTTGGTGATGTAGCGCACCGGGTCCAGTGCCTCCTGGGTGGGGCCCGCCGTCACCAGCACCCGCTTGCCCTCCAGGTCGTGGGGCAGGGCCAGGCGGCGCAGAATGTGCTGGAGCAGCTGCTCCGGCTCGGGCAGCTTGCCAGCCCCTGTGTCCCCGCAGGCCAGACGTCCGGTGGCGGGCTGGATGACCTCCCAGCCGTACCGGCGCAGGATGCCCAGATTGTCCTGGGTCACCGGATTTTCAAACATATTGGTATTCATGGCAGGGGCGATGAGCTTGGGACACTTGCAGGCCAGCACCGTGGTGGTCAGCATGTCGTCGGCCAGACCGTGGGCCAGCTTGGCACACACGTTGGCTGTGGCAGGCGCCACCAGCACCAGGTCGGTGCGGTGAGCCAGGGACACGTGCTCCACCTGGTGGACAAAATTCCGGTCAAAGGTGTCCACCATAGTCCGGTTCCCCGTCAGCTGCTCAAAGGTCAGCGGGGCAATGAACTCAGTGGCGTGGGCGGTCATGATGACCTCCACGCAGCAATGCTGCTTCACCAGCGCGGAGGCCAGCGCCGCCGCCTTATAGGCGGCGATGCCGCCCGTTACCCCCAGAAGAACCGTCTTTCCCTGCAGCATGATATAACCCTCGTTTTCCGTAAAATATGGAGGCGTGTACGGCCTCCACTGGCATTATGACACAGAAACCCGCCCTTGTAAAGCGCCCTTTTCTCCCTCTTTGCAGGTTCTGAGTTCCGTTTTTTCCTTGCAAACCGGCCCCATATTCGGTATAATAGCAGGTTAGAAAGCACGCCGACAGCGTGCTTCAAAATTGCGTTGCATCCTCATCAGAGGAGCGACAGCAGGAGGTAATTGAATATGAAAAACCGCAGGAAAGACGCCAAATGGATGGCTGGCGTGGCCATGATGGCGGCCATCGTCGTGCTGCTGGCCAACACCCCATTGGGCATGATCCCCCTGGTGGTCACCAAGGCCACCACCGTCCACATCCCCGTGATACTGGGCGCCATTCTCTTCGGGCCCCTGGCGGGCGGCATCCTGGGCGGCGTGTTCGGCATCTGCTCCGTCATCATCAACACCTTTACCCCGGCCCTCACCTCCTTCGCCTTCTCCCCCTTCATGAGCACCACCGGCCTGCCCGGTGCCATTAAGGCTCTGTGGGTGGCGGTGGGCTGCCGGATCCTTATCGGCGTGGTGGCGGGCTGGCTGTGGAAGGCCCTGTCCCACACCAGAGTGAACAGCTGGACTGCCCTGTCCATCGTGGGCTTTACCGGCTCCATGGTCAACACCGTGACCGTCATGGGCAGCATCTTCCTGCTCTTTACCCAGCAGTACGCCCAGGCCAAGGAGGTGGCCCTGGAGGCTGTCTCCGGCCTGATTCTCACCACCGTGGTGGTCAACGGCATCCCCGAGGCCATTGTGGCCACTGTTCTGGTGGCGGTCATCGGAAAAAATCTGCTCCGGTTCGCCAAGCCCCGTCTCCAGGCGGCCTGAGCGCCATAACTGCTTTTTGAGGTGAAGCCCATGCTTCTGGCCATTGATATCGGAAACACCAACATCGTCATCGGCGGCATTGAGGACGACCAGATCCGCTTTGAAGCCCGCATCGCCACCGACCACATCAAGACCTCCGACCAGTACGGCGTGGAGATCAAGAACCTGCTGGACTTCTTCGGCGTACCCCTCTCCCAGGTGGAGGACTGCATCATCTCCTCGGTGGTGCCCCCGGTGTTCAACTCCGTGCGCACAGGTCTTGTCAAGCTGACCGGCCTTACACCCATGGTGGTGGGACCCGGCATCAAAACCGGGCTGAACATCCGCATGGACGACCCCAGCTCGGTAGGCAGCGACCGCATCGTCATCGCCGTGGCCGCCCTCCAGCAGTACGCCCCGCCCCTCACCCTGGTGGACATGGGCACCGCCACCACCATCGAGGTGGTGGACTGCGGCAACACCTACCTGGGCGGCTGCATCATCCCCGGCGTCCGGGTCTCCGCTGAGGCCCTGTCCAGCCACGCCTCCCAGCTGCCCGGCATCCAGCTGGACAAGCCCCGCCGGGTCATCGGCAAGAACACCGTGGAGTGCATGCGCAGCGGCATCATGTACGGCGCCGCTGCCATGCTGGACGGCATGCTGAACCGCATCGAGGAGGAGCTGGGCAAGCCCACCACCGTGGTGGCCACCGGCGGCATCGCCCAGTTTGTGGTGCCCCTGTGCAAGCGGGAAATCAAGCTGGAGAAAAACCTGCTCCTCAAGGGTCTCAACCTCCTCTACAAGAAAAACAAGAAGAGCTGAGCCTCAATCCTAAGCCCATACCCAGGCGGCCTGCCGGAGATTCCGGCAGGCCGCTTATTTTGCTATGCAAAAGCATAGCAAAAATGGCCATGTGCCGCCGTAAGCGGCACGGCCATAAAATCACAGCGCATGGGCCGGGACGGCCCACATGCGCGAAAACTTCATGCGCCCCGGCTTTTACCTGTTTTCGTGGTGCTCCCCGGGCGCATGAAGTTTTTTGCCTGTTTAGCATAATCTCTCTCCGTTGGTAAAGAATAAGGCTGAATCCAGTCCCTATCCATTTACCAAGGAGGTCTTTTTCCGTGAAGCATCGTGCATTTCTGCGCCGCTCCCTTCCCCTGCTCTCCCTGACGGTCCTGCTCCTCACCTTCGCCCTGCCCACCTACGCTCTGTTCGGCATTGGTGAGGAGACAGAGGCGCCCTCGGTGGCCGCCTTCTCCAAAAACGGCCCCGCCGGCAGCGCCATCACCTTCTCCGCTGAGGACTTTGTGGTCCAGAGCGGCGGCGCGCTGGACTCCATCGTCATCTCCACCCTGCCCGACCAGGCCGCCGGCATCCTGACCCTGGGCGGCCAGCCCCTGAACGCCGGTGATGTGGTGGCCATGAGCGCGGTTTCCGGCCTGTCCTTCCAGCCCCTGACCGCCTCCGCCGTCACCTCCGCCAGCTTTACCTTTACCCCCGTGTTCTCCGATGGCACCTCCGGCAGCCCGGTGGAGGTGGGGCTCCACCTGCTCAGCGAGGCCAACAGCGCCCCCATTGCCGAGAATCTGGAGCTGTGCACCTACAAGAACGTGGCCATCACCGCCCGCTTTGCCGCCACCGACCCGGAGGGTGACCTGATTACCTTCCAGCTGGTGGACAAGCCCGCCCGCGGCGCCGTCATCATGCCGGAGGACGGCGCCAGCGAGTTTGTCTACACCCCCTACGAGAATAAAACCGGCAAGGACTCCTTCACCTATGTGGCAGTGGACGCGGTGGGCAACACCTCTGAGCCTGCCACCGTGAAGGTGAAGATTGAGAAGGCCTCCACCAAGGTGACCTACTCCGACATGGACGGCGTCTCCGCCCACAAGGCGGCCATCCGTCTGGCCGAGGAGGGCATCTTTGTGGGCGAGTGCATGGGCGGAGAATACTTCTTCAACCCCGACACCCCCGTCTCCCGCAGCGAGTTCCTCACCATGACCATGAAGGCCACCGGGCTGGATGCCCTGGAGGACGTGACCACCACCGGCTTTGCCGACGACGCCGCCATCCCCACCTGGGCCAAGGGTTACGCCGCCTCCGCCCTGAAGGCCGGGGTGGTCCAGGGCGCCGCTGACGAGGTGGGCCGCATTGTCTTCAACGCGGAGGATACCATCACCCGGGCTGAGGCCGCCGTCCTGCTGGACCGCGCCCTCCAGGTGTCCGACGTGTCCGAGACCATGGCCACGGTGGATGAGCTGGCTCCCGCCTGGGCGGTGCAGTCCGCTGCCAATCTGGAGAGCTGCGGCGTGCTCGCTGCCGGCAGCACCGGTACCCTGGAACTCAATGACCAGCTCACCCGTGCCGACGCGGCTGAGATGATTCTGGGCGCACTGGAAGTGCTGGACGCCCGGGACAGCGGCGGCTGGTTCAACTGGTAAAAAGCAAAAAATCAGCGGAATCCGACGGATTCCGCTGATTTTTTATGTATGTTACTTGGAGAGGTAGGCGTGAATCTGCTCTGCGCCCTTCTTGCCCGCGCCCATGGCCAGGATGACCGTGGCAGCGCCGGTCACCGCGTCGCCGCCGGCGAACACGCCCTCGCGGGTGGTGGTCACGCCTTCATCCGCCACGATGAGGCAGCCCTTCTTGTTGGTGTCCAGGCCGGGAGTGGTGGAGCGGATGAGGGGGTTGGGGCTGGTGCCCAGGCTCATGATGACAGCGTCCACGTCCAGCACGAACTCGCTGCCCTCCACGGGCACGGGACGGCGGCGGCCGCTGGCGTCAGGCTCGCCCAGCTCCATCCGGATGCACTTCATGCCCACAACCTTGCCGCCCTCACCCAGAATCTCAACCGGGTTGGTCAGCAGGTCGAACTGGATGCCCTCCTCCTTGGCGTGGTGGACCTCCTCCAGTCGGGCAGGCATCTCCGCCTCGCTCCGGCGGTACACCACGTGGACCTCAGCGCCCAGACGGCGGGCACACCGGGCCGCGTCCATGGCCACGTTGCCGCCGCCCACAACGGCCACGCTCTTGCAGTGCTTGATGGGGGTGTCGTGCCGCTCTCGTAGGCCTTCATCAGGTTGATGCGGGTCAGGTACTCGTTGGCGGAGTACACACCCACCAGGCTCTCGCCCGGGATGCCCATGAACATGGGCAGGCCGGCGCCGGAGCCCACGAACACGGCCTCGTAGCCCTCCTCGAAGAGCTCGTCGATGGAGGTGGTCTTACCCACAACCGTGTTGGTCTCCACGTCCACGCCCAGGGCCTTCAGCTTCTCCACCTCGTTGGCCACGATGGCCTTGGGCAGACGGAACTCGGGGATGCCGTACACCAGCACGCCGCCCGCCACGTGGAAGGCCTCAAACAGGCTCACCTCGTAGCCCATCTTGGCCAGGTCGCTGGCGCAGGTCAGGCCGGCAGGGCCGGAGCCAACCACAGCCACCTTGTGGCCGTTGGTCTCGGGCTTCTTGGGCATGGCGTTGACATGCTCACGGTACCAGTCGGCCACGAACCGCTCCAGGCGGCCGATGGCCACAGGCTCACCCTTGATGCCACGGACGCACAGCGCCTCGCACTGGGTCTCCTGGGGGCACACACGGCCGGACACGGCGGGCAGGGCGTTGGTATCGGAGATAATCTCATAGGCGGCGGCGAAGTCGCCCTCGGCCACCTTGGCGATGAACTCGGGAATGTGGATGTTCACAGGGCAGCCGGACACGCACTTGGGGTTCTTGCACTGCAGGCAGCGGCCCGCTTCCTCAATGGCCATCTCGGCGGTGTAGCCCATGGCCACTTCCTTAAAGTTGCGGCTGCGCTCCACCGGGTCCTGCTCCGGCATGGGCAGCTTCTTCAGACTCATATTTGCCATTGTACTCTCCCCCTCACTGAATCAGCTGCCGGCCCAGACGCTCCATCCGGCACTCATGCTGCTCCTTGGCCGCGGCCTCCTGCTCACGGTAGATGGTGTTCCGGTTCATCAGCTCGTCAAAGTCCACCTGATGGCCGTCAAAGTCGGGGCCGTCCACACAGGCGAACTTCACCTGGCCGCCCACCGTCACACGGCAGCCGCCGCACATGCCGGTGCCGTCCACCATGATAGGGTTCAGGCTCACCAGGGTCTTGATGCCGAAGGGCTCGGTGGTCTTGCACACGAACTTCATCATGGGCACGGGGCCGATGGCAATGACCAGGTCGTACTGGTTGCCGGCCTCAATGAGGCTCTTCAGCTTGTCGGTGACAAAGCCCTTCTCGCCGTAGGTGCCGTCGTCGGTGGTCAGGTAGAAGTTGGTGCACGCAGCCTTGAACTCCTCCTCCAGGATCACGATATCCTTGGAGCGGAAGCCCGCGATGACGTCCACCTCGTAGCCTGCCAGATGGAGATACTTGGCCTGGGGATAGGCAATGGCGCAGCCCACGCCGCCGCCTACCACGCACACCCGCTTCACACCCTCATCGATGTGGGTGGGCACGCCCAGAGGACCCACAAAGTCCTTGATGTCGTCGCCCACATTCAGGTCGCCCAGCAGCATGGTGGTCAGGCCCACCTTCTGGAAGATGATGGTGATGGTCCCCTTCTCACGGTCATAGTCCCCGATGGTCAGAGGGATCCGCTCGCCGTCGTCGTCGATCCGCAGAATGATGAACTGCCCCGGCAGGGCCTTACGGGCAATCTTAGGTGCTTCCACTTCCAGCAGCGTGACGCTGGAATTCAGCACTTCCTTGCGTACAATCTTTGCCATTCCGTTCTCCACCTTTCAAAGAGTCAGCGTGCCAAACTTTTTGTTAGGCTAACCCATTTACCGCAAGAATAGCATGTTCGTTTTCGATTGTCAATATGCTTTACCTATGTAAAGCGTTTTCGCCCCGTCAAACAACCCGCATACAAAAGAACACCCGCCGGACCGGTGTCCGGCGGGTGCAGCAGGGTTTAACGCTCCCCGGCGATTTTCCAGAATACCCGGATGACAAACTCCGGCCCCTCCAGAGCCGCCTGAGTCCGGCAGCCCATCTGCTCCGCCAGGGCCTTCACGATGGCCAGCCCCAGCCCCGCATTGTGACTGGTACGGTTCTTATCCGAGGTAAAAGAGCGGTCGAACACGTGGGGCACGTCCTCCTGCGTCAGTCCGCCCGCCCCGTTAGCAAAGGCGCTGACCACCGTGTCCCCCGCCCGGTACAGCTTAATGGACAGGGTCCCAACCCCGTGCTCCAGGGCGTTGCGGATCAGGTTTGTGAACACCCGGAGCACAGCGGCAGCGTCTCCCCACACATGGGGCAGGCCCTCCGCCAGCTCCACCGACACATCCAGCCCGGAGGCAGTCAGGTCGTTGTAGAAGCCCGCCACCAGCTCGCTGAGAATGGCGTACAGATCCACCCGCTCTCGTGCGATGGGGTACTCACCCCCATCCAGTCGGGACAGGTCGTAAAAACTGCCGATGAGGCTCTGAAGGGCACGGGCACGGCCCTCAATGATGTTCAGGTACTCCTCCCGCTCGGCCTGGGACAGGGTGTCCCCCTCCAGGAGCTGGAGATAGCCGATGATGGAGGTAAGGGGAGTGCGCAGGTCGTGGGACACGTTGGCGATCTGCTGCCGGAGTGCCTGCTCCCGGCGGCGGTAGTCCGCCTCCTCCTTCTGGCGCAGCTCCAGCAGGCCATTGACGGCGGCCACCAGCTCCTCTGCCGAGGAGTTGGGCGCCGCCATGCGGATGCGGACGCCGCTGCCCGTCTCCTCCCGCTCCCGCAGCTGCCCGGCAGCGGATCGGAGGGCGCGCTCCACCGCGTAGACCCGGATACCCAGGCCCACGCACAGCGCCCCCAACACAGAGAGGGCCAGAATCAGCAGAGGCATCTTCCCCGCTCCCTTCTCTTTGGTAGATAAATGGCCGCTGATGATGCGGCAAAGCCGCCGGAGAAACACCCCGGCGGTTTTGTCTCTCCCCGCTGTACAGGGAGACGGTTATTTCACTTCCGACCGGCGGAACACCCACAGTCCCACCACAGTACTGGCCAGCAGCCAACCCAGACCGATGACCCAGCACTGCCCCAGCAGCTGCCAAGTCAGGTCGCCATGGTACTGTGAGAAAGGAGCCGTCAGCAGCGCCGACCGCACCACCCGGGCAGGCCCGGCGATGGTCTCTGAGTTGATCATGGTCAGAATGGCGGTCATAGGTTCCCCCAGCAGGAGAAGGTAGGCCGTCAGGCAGGCGGCCACCACCTCATTTTTCAGGGCAAGAAACAGGGCGTGAGTCAAGCCCAGCGCCCCCAGCCACAGAGGAAAGGAGGCCGCCGTCACATAGCCCAGAATGGCCAGGGACACTTGGGTCTCCTCCGGGGTACCGGGCGCTGTGAACAGCCAACCCAGCCCCAAGAAGCTCCCCATCACCAGAATACACAGCATAACAGCCAGCAGAAAGGCGGCTATCAGCTTACCCAGGTAGATCCGGCTGCGTGGAATGCCAAACTCCACCTCGTTTTTCAGGGTACCTGTCCGGTGCACACCGGACACCACCACCACATCCATGATGGCGGCCATGAACAGGCCTATCGGCATGGTGGCCGACAGCAGCGCCGCCATATTGGGGAAGGTAAACGGCCCCACCCACATGAGGGCGAAGGCAAGCGCCAGTGCCAGCAGAATTCCGGACACCAGGTAGACCGTCATATGGTGGGCGGCCCGGTACAGCTCCGCTTTGATATAATTGAGCACAGGGCCGCCCCCTTTTCGTCAGTTAATCTCCCGCTTCTGGAAGCAGATGAGGCCCACCAGTGTGGTAATCAAGAACCATCCGGCGCCAATGGCCCAGCTCCGGCCCAGCAGCGCCATGTCCCAGGGCGCATAGGGCGCCATATCCAGGGAGGTGGTCAGCATGCACACATACACATACTCAAACACCGGGCCCACCAGGGTGATGAGCAGCTTGACAACCTGAGGCAGCGCCAAAATCACACCGATAAAGAGAAACGAGGCCACCGTGCTGCTCTTGAGCAGGAAATAGAGCATGAGCACCAGAGCCTGGGAGCCCAGCCACAGAGGCAGAGCGGTCAGGATGCAGTAGTAGATGAGGCTCATGGTCTCAGCCGCCCCTGTATCGTGGGGCAGCACCACCCAGCACATGGCCACGTAGGCGCACAGGACGATGGCGCAGAGCACCAGGGCGGTGACACAGGCCACAATCAGCTTGCCCAGGTAGATGCGGGCTCTGGGCAGGCCGTAGGACACCTCGTTTTTCAGGGTGTTGAACTTGTACTGGTCAGAGAAAACCATGTCGCCGGTAAGAACGGTGCAGTACAGACCCACGCCCAGCATAAGGCACAGGATACTGGCGCCGGAGGAGAAGTTCACGTCGTTGCCGTTGGCGTTGGTGTAGGCCCAGCCCGCCACCAGCATGGCCTCCAGGAGGAGAATCACCACCAGGAAGCCGTAGGTATACTTGCGGTGGAGCACCTTATAGAACTCAGCACGCATGTACTTAACCATGGCGGGCACCCCCGATCAGAGACAGGAAGTAGTCCTCCAGATTGGCGCCCTTCTGCTCAATGGAGCGCAGGGCCACGCCGCTCTCCACCAGCAGCTGGGTCACCCGGGCGGGCTCGTCCAGGTGGCAGTACAGGCGGATGACATTGTCGGGCAGGACCTCGTAGTCCCGGGCGCCCAGGCCCTGCTCCAGGGCACGGGCTGCCGCCGGTGCGCTGTCCACCGACAGCTCCAGGCAGGCACGGCACTTCTCCTTCAGAGCCTTGGCGGAAATCTGCTCCAGCATGCGGCCGTTGTCAATAAAACCGTAGTGGGTGGCCAGGTTCTCCAGCTCGGAGAGAATGTGGCTGGAGATGAGGATGGTGGTCTCCCGCTCCCGGTTCAGGTCCAGCAGCAGGTTGCGCAGCTCCACGATGCCCTCCGGGTCCAGGCCGTTGATGGGCTCGTCCAGCAGCAGGAAGTCGGGCCGATCCATCAGGGCCAGAGCCAGGCCCAGCCGCTGCTTCATGCCCAGGGAGAAGGTCTTGAACTTCTTCCCGCCCGCCTTCTTCAGGTCCACCAGCTTGAGCACCTCGTCCACGCAGCTCTTGCCGGGAATGCCCCGCTGGATGCGGTAGTACTCCAGGTTCTCCCTGGCGGTGAGATAGGGGTAGAAGCTGGGAGTCTCCACCATGGCGCCGGTACGGGCGCGCATTTTGCCCAGCGCCCCAGGATCAGTAGCGCCGAAGAGGGAAACCTCTCCCTCAGTGGGCACGGTCTGGGCCGTGACCATGCGGATGATGGTGGTCTTGCCCGCACCGTTGCGGCCTACCAGGCCGTAAATCTGCCCCTTCTCTATGTTCAGATTTACATTGTTCACCACGGTGGCCGGACCGTATCTCTTGGTCAGGTTCCGGGTGACCAGAACGCTCTCTGCCATTGCGGCATCAACCTCTCTTTCGGGGAGGGGCGACTTGCCGTCCCTCCTGGATTGTGATGCCAGTATAACGGCAAGTCAACAATTCGTCTTTAAGCAAATGTGAAGAAAGGATAAAGTTGGGGAATGGCTCGGCTGGGGGCCTACGCCTACGCCTGCGCTTCCTCGTTCATCTTGAAGCCAATGCCCCACACCGTCTTGATGTACTCGGCGGAAGAGACCTTGGCCAGCTTGGAGCGGAGATTGGAGATATGGACGTTGACGGTATTGTCGTCGCCAAAGTACTCCCCGCCCCATACCTGCTCATAGAGCTGCTCCCGGGTAAAGACCTTCTTGGGATAGGACATCAGCAGGGCGAGAATCTCAAACTCCCGGGCGGTAACCGTCACGTCCTTCCCCGCCGCCGTGACGGAGACACTCTCCTTGTCCAGAATCAGGTCCCCCCAGGTGAGCACATGCTTCTCTCCTGCGGGTGAGGAGAACTGCCGGTACCGCCGCAGCTGGGCCTCCACACGGGCCAGCACCTCGGCGTTGTCAAAGGGCTTGGGAATAAAGTCGTCGGCCCCCAGCTTGAGCACGTTCACCCGGCTCTCCAGCCCCGCCTTGGCCGACAGGACGATGATGGGCATGGTTCTGCTCTTGCGCAGCTCGGCGATGAACTCCTCGCCGGTGAGCCCGGGCAGCATCAGGTCCAGCAGAATCAGGTCGTAGTCGTACTGCCCGGCCCAGAGCATGGCCTCGCTGCCTGAAAAGGCGGGGCGGCAGCAGTACCCGCCGTCCTCCAGAATCTTGCAGAGGAGACGGTTGATGTCCTGGTCGTCCTCCACCACGAGAATGTTATAGCGCTCCATGGCTGTTCCCCCTTTGCGGTGGTCTGTTTTACTTGATTCTCAGCTTGTCCGCCAGATTTTCATCCGGGTCCACGTAGGCCGTCTGATAGGTGGTGTACACCACCATGCCCGGTCGGGCTCCGGCAGGCTTCTTCACATATTTCACCGGTGTATAGTCCACCGGCACCTTCTTTCCATCCCGGCCCTGGGAGAACCAGGCCGCCAGCATGGCCGCCTCGGTAAGGCTCTGGGCGTCCACCGGCCCGCCCTCGGCCCAGAGGATGACGTGGGAGCCGTGAATCTTCTGGGTGTGGAGCCAGATGTCGCTCTTGTAGGCCATCTTGGTGGTGAGCTGGTCGTTCTGGGCGTTGTTCTTGCCCACGGAAATCCGCAGCCCTGTGGAGGATCGGAACTCCATGGGCTTGCCCGACACCCGCTTCTCCCGTTTGGCCGCCTTGTTCTGGCGGCGGAGATAGCCGGTGTCGGTCAGCTCCTGGCGGATCTCCTGGAGGTCCCGCTCGCCCTCGGCCAGGGTGATGTTCTCCAGCACGCTGTTGAGGTACTCCAGCTCCCCCTCACCCCGGGCAATCTGCTCGGTGAGCACCCGCTCGGCAGTTTTGGCCTTGTTGTAGTCCTTATAGTACTTGGCCGCGTTCTGCTGGGGCGTCAGCAGCGGGTCCAGGGGAATCTCCGCCTCCCGGCACTCCGGGTCATAGAAATTCATGGCCCGCAGCAGGCTCATGCCCTTCTCCATGGCGTGGAGGTTGGAGGTGATGATATCTCCCCACTCCCGCAGCCGCTCCCGGTCCCGGGTGGCCTCCAGCTCGCGGCGCTGGTTGTTCAGCTTGCGGGCGGTGCGGTCCCGGGCGCTGGTCACTGACTTCACCAGGTCCTGACCCTTCTGCTTCACCCGCTCGGCGCTCTCCCGGTCGGCGTAGAACTTGTCCAGCATCTGGCCAAAAGACTCCATCCGCCGCAGCTCCACGGTCATGCCGTACTGGAGGATGGGCAGGAAGGAGAAGTCGGTGGGCTTGCCCTCCTTGAGGATCATATAGGGTGTAAATTCTTTATTCTTTACAGAATTTACAAAGGCATTCATCCGCTCCAGCAGGCGTTCCTTCCCCTTCTTCCCCAGCTGGCAGAAGCGGACGGCGGAGTCGCCGGCGGCCTGGAAGGCCAGCTCCCGGCAGATGAGGGGGGACAGGCCGTTGAAGGTGTCCAGCAGCCACTTGTCCACCGCTCCCTCCTCGGGCGCGGCGGCAATCAGCCCCTCCAGCTCCCCCTCGTCCAGGTCCAGAGGATTGCGCTTGTCCTGGGGCGCAGGGGGATGGCAGAACAGACCGGGCAGCAGCTGCCGCTTGCCTGTGGCCAGGTCGCCCTCCACCCGGCGGACGCAGTCGGTGATGCGCCCCTCGCTGTCCAGGAGAATCAGGTTGGCCGACCGGCCCATCAGCTCCAGCACCAGGCGGCGCTCCACCCGGTCACCCAGCTCGTCCAGGCACTCCAGCCTGAACTCCACCAGACGCTCCACAGGAGGCTGGGTGATGTCCAGAATCCGGGCGCCGGTAAGGTGCTTGCGCAGAAGCATGCAGAACATGGGGGGCGTATCCGGGTTTTCCCGGGTAATACGGGTCAGCTGCACACGGGGGTGGTTGGGGCTGGCGGAGAGGAGCAGCTTCACGTTCTCCCGGCTTCCCCGCACCGCCATCACAATCTCGTCCCGGACAGGCTGGTAAATCTTATCAATCTTGCCGCCCAGCACGGCGGCTCTCAGCTCCTCCGCCACGGCGGAGAGGCAAATCGCGTCCAAGGGCATGGGTTTACTCCTCCATCATCAGCTCAAAGAGCTGGTTGATCCGCTCAGTCCGGCCCTGGAGATAGAGCCAGCCGAACAGGGCCTCCAGCGCGGTGGCGGTCTGGTAGTCCGCACGGCTGGCCGCCTTGGGCACCGAGTGAGGGCTGGTATTGCGTCCACGGCGGAACACGTCCCCCTCCTCCTCGGTGAGCAGGGGGATGATCTTCTCCGCGGCCGCTGCCTGGGCGGGAGCGGCCACATACTTCACTGTGGCCTTGTGGAGGCCCTTGTTGGTGGCCTTGCCGTGGAGGCACAGCCAGGAGCGCACCATCAGTTCAAACACGCCGTCCCCCAGATGGGCCAGGCCCAGGGTACTGATGGCACGGATATCGTCGGGCGCGGCGTTCAGATGAAAATAATCCATGGTATTCTACCTCTGTCTCTTATGTCTGCGCCGGCAGCAAATGCCGCCGGACGGTTGGTTAAGCAGGCATTATTATACAGCAACGCTGACCAGGTTACAACCTTCCCGGACTGTCACAGGCAGTTTACCACACAAACGCCGCCGGAACAAGGAGATTACCCACCCTTTTTGTCTGGCTCTGACCGTAGCCGGGGACAGCCACGGGCGGTGAACCGGAACACCGCATAGCCCCGGCCGTCCATCCGCTCTGCCGACGCAAAACAGAACAGGGGCGTCATGGGAAAGACGCCGCCCGGCTCCCAGGGCAGGGCGAGCACAAAGCCCTCTCCCTCCTGTTTGAGCAGGCCCCCTTTCAATGGAGCGGCACACTCCTTGAGCAGCCGCTCACCCATGAGGCGGGCGGGATGGTCCTCCCTGACCCAGCCCGCAGGGGGGCGTGCTTCTTCCCCGGTCTGCTGTCCGAAGGCGTAGGCCAGCCGGATTTCCGCTCCGGTGGGCGGCCATAGCCCCTGGCGGCGCAGCTGGTCCACAGGGATGGTACGCCGCAGCCTGAGCACGCCCCCCTCCGGGAGCATGGTCCCTAACAGCAGGCTGCCTCCCTTTCCAAGCAGATGCAGCTTGTAGAGCCCCCCGCCATCATCCGCCGCCCGGGCGGAGATGACCGCCTGGAGCCCCTCCTCCCGCACCTGCACCGTCCCATCCGGTCTCCGCAGCGGGATGCGCATTTCCTCCACTGTGCCGCCCCCTTTCTCCTCTTATTTATATCCACACAAAAATTGGTCACATTTTCCAACGATATTTTTTGCAAAACTTCTTCAAGTGACTTGCGTACTTTTGTCGAACTCTGTATAATGAAGCCATATGCGATGTTTTGGAAACGCCACCCTTATTCCCCGGAAAAACCTGATATTTTGGAGGCACTCATGGCACAGACCGTCCTTTCTTCTGACACCACCCCATGGAAGGCCCTGACTGAAAAGCTCCCCGGCGTGCTCAGTGTGGAGTTTGTTACGGAAGGCCCCGTCGTCCGTGAGGTTCATGTCCTCTCTGATCAGTCCCGTTCCCCCAAGCAGATTGTGCGGGATATTCAGTCCGCCCTGCTTGCCCGGTTCCAGCTGGATCTGGACCACCGGATTATCAGCGTGGCGCAGATCCCCGGCCTTCCCACTGTGGTACAGCGGCGGCTGATCTGTGACAAGCTGGAGCTCTCCACCGGGCGGAGCGGTGTGGATGTGGCGGTCTCCCTGCGGGTTGGCGATGTGTACCACAAGGGCGTCGCCCGCTCCGACCTCTCCTCTGCCGGACGGAACCGGGCTATCGCCCAGGCCACCACCGACGCCATCAATCAGTTTCTGGCTGCCGGCTGCCGCTTCTGCTTTGAGGAGCTCAAGCAGGTGCCCATCGGCAGCCAGGTGGCTGTCATGGTGGGGCTGCGGCTGGAGCAGGCCGGAAAGGCGGAAGCCCTCCTGGGCGCCTGCTACCTGGGAGAGGACCCCAATTTCTCCGTGGCCCTGGCCACCCTGGACGGCGTAAACCGCCGGATTCTCACCCTCCCCTTTGCCCGTGAGGAGGGCGGCAACTCTTAAACACTGTTAGCGAAGCGGATATGGCCTGTCTCTAGCGAATGACAGAGTACCACTGTCAAGGAGGCTGTATTCGATGAATAAGGCGAAGCTGCTCGTTGCGCTCACTTCCCTTGTTTCCCTGGTCCTGGCCGGCGGCGCGTTCTTTACCCTCCGCTAACCCGTACCACCGGGGGTGCCAGCCCTGCGCCGGCCCCCCGGACCCTATTTTCTCAATTTTCACCGGTAGGAGGGTCGCTTATGCGTCCTGTTTCGAAAGGCTACCTGGCCTGTGTGGGCTGCCTCGGCGCGGCTGCCCTCGTCTGGTCCGGCTGGTCTTTTTTTGTCCGCCATTCCCCAAATCTGAGCCCGCAAACCCTGGGAACGTTGCTCCTCCTGCTGTTTCTCAGCTGGGTCTGCTGCTGCCTGCCCCTGTACATCCGGGATGACTGCACCGTGGACCTGTCCTTTATCAGCATCCTCACCTCCACCCTTCTGCTGGGTCCTGAGGCCGCCGTACTGGTCAGCGCCATCTCCTTCCCCTTTGTGGTGGTCTCCACGCCGGACGGAAAGGGCTACCAGCACATTTTCAACGCCTCGCCGCTGAAAACCTTCTTCAATATCGGTGACCACGCCCTGTCCTACTGGGTGGGCGGCCTCTTCTACTATCTGGCCGGCGGTGTGCCGGGGGATATCTCCCTTCCCGGCGTGCTGCTACCCGCTCTGTTCTTCCTTCTGGCCGCCATGTTCTTCAACGCGGTAGTCATGCTCCTGTTCTATATGCTGGAGTACGGGACGCCCTTCTACCCCACCATCTTCCAGATGTTCATGAGCCTGCTGCCCAGCGTGGCCTGCGCCTCCCCCATCGGGTATTTCCTCTCCATGCTGCTGACCATGAAGTCCGGTGTGTGGCTGGCGCTGCTGTTCATGCTCCCCCTGCTGCTGGCCCGCTACTCCTTCAAGCTCTACCTCTCCTTCCAGCGGCAGCAGCACAGCATGGTGGAGGCTCTCACCGCCGCCCTGGAAGCCAAGGACACCTACACCAAGGGTCACTCCGGCCGGGTCAGCGCCTACGCCTGCCGCATCGCCCGGGAGATGAAGCTCCCCGCCAAGCGGATTGAGCTGCTGCGTACCGGTGCCCTGTTCCACGACCTGGGCAAAATCGGTATCCCGGACTCCATCCTGCAAAAGCCCGGCCCTCTCACCCCCGAGGAGCGCACGGTCATCCAGACCCACCCGCTGCGGGGCGTAGGCATCCTGGAGAACATGGACGCTTACAAGGACATTCTGATTTTCGTGCGCAACCACCACGAGCGCTACGACGGCGGCGGCTATCCCGACGGCACCGCCGGTGAGGATCTCCCCCTGGAGGTCTACATTCTGGGCGCTGCCGACTCCTACGACGCCATCACCAGCGCCCGACCCTACTGCACTGCCCGCACTCCCCAGGATGCAGGCCGCATCCTCCGGGCAGAGGCCGGAAAGCAGTTCCACCCCGCTGTGGCGGAGATCACCGCCGCTCTGGCCGAGTCCGGGGAGCTCACCCGCTGTATTCCTCCTCAGGAGGAGACGGGAGGCGGCGTATGCTGATGCTGGCTGTCCTTCTGGCACTGGTTTTGAGCTGGTGTACCGGCGGACGCCTGGTCCGCTTTGTGGAGACGCCTCTCTATCTGCTGCCCCTTCCCATCCTGGCCCTGCTGATGCAGCGCGGATTGAGCCTGCTGCCGGCTCAGCACTACCTCCCCTGGGCCGCAGTGCTCCTTCTCATCTCCTATGGCATGCTCTTCCTCTTTCTGTGGCGCAACCGCAGGCTCAAGCGCACCACCGCTCTGGCGGGGTTGGGCAGCCTGTGCAACCTGGCGGTCATCGCCGCCAACGGCTGGCGGATGCCCGTATCATCTGCCGCAGCCGAGTTTCTCTCCCCTGAGGGGCTTGCCCGACTCACCTCCGGATCCGTCCCCATGTACACCCTGGAGAACAGCTCCACCAGGCTGATTTTTCTGGGCGACGTCATCTACTGCCCCATCCCCCTGATTGGCGGTTTTGCCAGCATT
>NZ_AAXG02000042.1 GCF_000169255.2 Pseudoflavonifractor capillosus ATCC 29799 | reverse complement strand
CAGGACCTGAGCCTGCAGGACCTCCTTGGAGGGCAGCTCAGCCAGAGCGCTGATCTCGTCCAGGGACAGGACCTTGCCGTCCATAAAGCCGGCCTTGATGGTGAACTTGGCGCCGTTGAACTGCTTGGCGAACTTGTTCACCACACGCATGGGAGCAATGGGGTCGCCGTGGCTGATGGCCAGGGAAGTGGTGCCGTTGAGCACGTCGTCCAGGGCCTCCATGCCGCAGTTGTTGATGGCGAAACGGACCAGGGTGTTCTTCACGACGGCGTAATCCACGTCGTTCTTGCGCAGCTCGGCGCGCAGAGCGGTATCCTCGGCCACGGTGATGCCCTTATAGTCCACCAGAACGCCGCTGGCGGCGCCCTTAATCTTCTCAGTCAGATCAGCGACGATAGCCTGCTTCTCGCTGAGAACCTTTGCGTTAGGCATGTGGGATTCACCTCCAGAAAAATAAAGTGCTGTTCCGCGTCCAAAGACACAAAACAGCACAAAACAAACGTCTATACTGTATTCTCGGCAGGATTTACTGTGCAAGCACAACCTGCTGTCTCTGAACACGGGATATAGTATAACATCCCGGAAGCGGGTTGTCAACTATAAAATGAAGAATTTTTCTCCTGGGGGCAGCAATCCAGGGGGAAATCCCCCTGGATCCTGCTCATCAGGCGGAAATTACATCAGCTTGGCGCCGTTGATCTTCACGCCGGGGCCCATGGTGGAGGCCACCACGCAGCTGCGGATATACTGACCCTTGGCAGCGGAGGGCTTGGCCTTCACGATAGCGCCCATGAGGGCGTTGAAGTTCTCGGTCAGCTTCTCAGCGCCGAAGGACACCTTGCCGATGGGGCAGTGGATGATGTTGGTCTTGTCCAGACGATACTCGACCTTACCGGCCTTGATCTCCTTGACAGCCTTGGCCACGTCGGGGGTGACGGTGCCGGCCTTGGGGGAGGGCATCAGGCCCTTGGGGCCCAGGACCTTACCGAGACGGCCGACAACGCCCATCATGTCGGGGCTGGCGACGACCACGTCGTAGTCGAACCAGTTCTCCTGCTGGATCTTCTGGACCATGTCCATCTCGCCGACGTAATCAGCGCCGGCCTCACGGGCGGCCTCAGCCTTGTCGCCCTTGGCGAACACCAGGACGCGGGCGGTCTTGCCGGTGCCGTGGGGGAGGACGATGGCGCCACGGACCTGCTGGTCAGCGTGACGGGAGTCGACGCCCAGCTTCACGTGGAGCTCGACGGTCTCGTCAAACTTGGCGGGAGCGGTCTTGACCACCAGGTTCATGGCCTCGGCGGTATCGTACAGAGCGGCCTTGTCGATCTGCTTGGCGCTCTCCTGATATTTCTTGCCTCTAAACATTTCCTACTACCTCCTTCGCTTAGTCGCCCACCAGGACGCCCATGGAGCGGGCGGTACCGGCGATCATGCTCATGGCGGACTCAATGCTGGAGGCATTGAGGTCGGGCATCTTGGTCTCGGCGATCTTGCGCACGTCCTCTTTGCTGATGGTGGCCACCTTGGTCTTGTTGGGCACACCGGAGCCGGACTCAATGCCGGCAGCCTTCTTGATGAGAACGGCAGCGGGAGGAGTCTTGGTGATGAAGGTGAAGGAACGGTCGGCGTAGACGGTGATGATAACGGGGATGATCATGCCCACGTCGTTCTTGGTGCGCTCGTTGAATTCCTTCGTGAAAGCGGCGATGTTCACGCCGTGCTGACCGAGGGCGGGGCCGACAGGGGGGGCGGGAGTCGCCTTGCCGGCGGGAATCTGCAGCTTCACGTAACCAGTAACTTTCTGTGCCATTTGAAACAGCACCTCCTACGATAAATGTGGTTGGAACGGCGTCTGACGGACGCCTCCCACGTGCGGGGGAAGGGCCATGCCAGGCATGGCGTGCGGCGATTGCCGCGGGCCGTGTACCGGGGCTTACAGCTCGACAGGCTCGACCTGGTCGAGGTCCAGCTCCACGGGGGTCTCACGGCCGAACATGGACACCACGATACGGACCTTTTCGTGCTCCATATCGATCTCATCCACAGTGCCCAGATAGGACTTGAGGGCGCCGTCGGTGATGCGGACATTGTCGCCCACCGCGTAGCCAATCACCACCTCGCGCTTTTCAACGCCGAGGGCGGCGATCTCCTCATCGGAGAGGGGGATGGCCTTGTTGCCGGATCCGACGAAGCCGGTGGCGCCGCGGACATTGCGGACCAGGTGCCAGGTCTCGTCGGTCATCACCATTTTCACCAGCACGTAGCCGGGGAACACCTTGCGCTCCACGGTCTTGGGGCCGTTGTCGGTGATTTCAGTGACCGTCTCCAGAGGAATGCTGACCTCCTGGATGAGGTCGTGCATGTTGCGGTTCTCAACTGCCTTTTCAATGGAGGCGGCAACGGTGTTCTCATAGCCGGAATAGGTATGGACGACATACCACTTTGCACTTTCAGCCATGATTTACTCCTTTATGCGCCGGGGTTGAAAAGGTTCAGCAGCGCCTGCACAATGGCGTTAGCCAGGGCGTCGAAAACCCAGATGAAGATGCCCACCACGATAACGCAGGCGATTACGATACCGGTGTTCTTCGCAACCTGCTTCCAACCGGGCCACTGTACCTTCTTCAGCTCGCTCTTCATTTCCTTGAACCACTTGGCGACGCGCGCGAAGAAACCAGGCTTGGACTTTTTCTCGTCCTTCACCTTCTTGTCGGCTTTGGCGGGTGCGGACTTGGCGGCGTCCGCCTGGCCGGCCTGCTCGATCTTCTCGTTTTCAGACATTCAGATACACCCTTCTTTCATGTGAGCCGTTTGTGCGCTCATTACTTGGTCTCGTTATGGACCGTGTGCTTTCTGCAGAAGGGGCAGTACTTGTTCAGCTCCAGACGATCAGGAGTGTTCTTCTTGTTCTTGAACGTGTTGTAATTGCGCTGTTTGCACTCGGAGCAGCGCAGGGTGACCTTCACCCGGTTGCCTGCCTTTGCCACTTGTCGGCACCTCCTTTTTCATTTTGGGGCGATCCGGACATAAAAAATGCCGGATGCGGCCCAATATGCCGAATCCAGCAACGTCCAGGCACAGAGTACACTATGCCCCTATACGCTACGGTGCGGATTCGGCATCATCTGCCTCCCTATGCCCGCTCTCGGCGGCAAAAGGGTTTGCACGTCATTACACCGTAAAAATGCGCACAAAAAAAGCCCTTTTCATAGGTGATAATAGGATAGCATAGGGAAGACAGAAAGTCAAGGGTTATTTGAGAAAAAAGTTTTGATTTTTGCGGGCGGGGCGGTGTGCTTGACAGAGCGTGCTCCGCCTGATAGAATCTATTTAAAGAAAATTTGAAATAGCTTTTGCCGGAGGGGGGAGCGCTGTGGAGGGGCCAGGGATTTTCAAGGCCCTGTCCGACCCGGTGCGGCGGGAGATTTTGCTGCTGCTGCGGGGCGGAGAGCTGCCGGCGGGGGAGATTGCCGTCAGGCTGTCCATGACCGCCGCCGCCGCGTCCTATCATCTCTCCTGTATGAAGCGGGCGGGACTGATACGGGAGCGGCGGGAGAAGAACTACATCTATTATGAGATGAACGCTACCGTATTGGAGGAGGCTGTGCTCTGGCTGAGCCAGCTGTGCGCCGGAGCAGGGGAGGAGCGCCATGAGGCACGAAAAACTGTGGAGGACGCTGTTTTATATTCTGATGGGGCTGCCGCTGGTGGTGACACTGGCGGCTCTGCTGGTGCTGCCGGCGGAGATTCCCATGCACTATAACACTGCGGGGGAGGTTAACCGCTGGGGCAGCAAGTATGAGATGCTGCTTTTGCCGCTGATTACCCTGCTGATGGGCGTCTTTCTTTTAAAGGTATCCCGGTGGAGCGGCAAACAGACGGGGGAGAACCGGACGGCGGTGCTGGCCATTGGATGCGGCGCGCTGCTGGTGTTCAATGTGATGACCGTGGTCTTCCTGGTCAAGGCTTACCGGATTGCCGCCCTGGGGACGGGGCTGGAGCTGTCCGTCAGCCGGATTCTGTTCGGCGTCACGGGGCTGCTGCTCTTCTGCTTGGGCAATGTGATGCCTAAGCTCCGGCGCAACGGCTGGTGTGGGGTGCGGACGGCCTGGACCATGGAAAACGATGAGAACTGGCGCAGAAGTCAGGTGGTGGGCGGTGGCGTCATGATGGCCGCAGGCCTGGTGCTGGCAGTGGGGAATGTGCTCCTGACGAGCGAGGAGGCCAGCCTGCTGTTCTCCATGCTCTGCGTGGTGCTGATGCTGCCTGCTGTGCTCATTGCCCTGGCGATGCTGAAACGGAAGATGGAAAAGGAGAAGAACAGATGAGAATTATGGCCATTGACTACGGCGACGCCCGGACAGGTATCGCCATTTCCGACCCTACCGGCCTGCTGGCTGGGTATACCACAGTGATTCACAGCCGGAAGAGCGAGGTGGTGGCGGAGGAGATCGCCCGACTGGTGAAAGAGCACGGGGTGGAGGAGCTGGTGATGGGCTTTCCCCGGAATATGGACGGCACCGAGGGCCCCAGAGCGGAGCTGTACCGTGCCTTTGCCCAGCAGGTGGGCCAGGTGACCGGGCTGACCCCGGTCCTGTGGGATGAGCGCCGCACCACCGTGGAGGCCCACAACATCCTCCACGCCTCGGGCAAGCGGATGAAGCAGCACAAGAAGACGGTGGACGCAGTGGCGGCCACTCTGATTCTGGAGGGCTATCTCACCCGCCGCCGGACTCAGGGCTGAGCGGATTCGGCTTTTTACGGAAGAGCTCGGTGACGCCCACATAGAGAAGATAGACGCCAAAGCACCGGCGGAGCAGGTGCACATCCAGCCCGGTAGCCGCCCAGGCGGACAGGGCGGTGCCCAGCAGTCCGGCCAGAATGGCGGGCCAGGCGGCGGTACGGTCCACATAGCCGTTTTTGATGTGGGCGGGCAGTGCTGTGGCGGCGGTGGGGAGGAAATAGAGCAGGTTGACCCCCTGGGCCAGGTTCTGGGGCACTCCGGCGAAGGACGTCATATAGATGAGCAGCAACGTGCCGCCACCTATCCCGAAGCCGGAGAGAATCCCGGTGAGGGCACCTGCAGCAACGGGAAGAAACCACTCCATCATCAGAAGAAGAGCGCCTTCACGCCGCCGTAGAGGATGAACAGGGCGAACACTCGACGGAGCCAGTCCATGTTCAGCCGCCGGAACAGCCGTCCGCCCGCAAAGCCGCCAATCAGTCCGCCGATGAGATAGGGGAGGGCCAGCCGGAAGTCCAGCCCGCCCCGGAAGAAGTAGACAGCGGAGGACAGGGCGCACAGGGGCAGGATGATGGCCACCGAGGTGGCGAAGGCCTTCCGCTGCTCCAGTCCGCACCAGCGGGTGAGCAGGGGAACCAGAATCATACCGCCGCCGCCCCCAAAGAAGCCGTTGGCCACGCCTGCCGCGGCGCCAGACAGAGCACACCGAATTTTTACCGGAACATGCAAAAAAATCCCTCCCAACGGCACTAGTCTGCCGCCGGGAGGGATTTTCTATTCATGGTTTATTTGCCGTCTGTGTTCAGGCCGGCCAGAGTGAGTACCACGTCGCCCGCCATCATCAGCCCAGCCACAGGCGGTACCCAGGGCACGCTGGCCGGTACGCTCCGCCGTCCCGGAGGTGGGGTCTCCCGCTGGTCGGTGGCGTGGGGCAGCTCAGGGGAGAAGAGCACCCGGTGGTGCTGAATACCCCGGTTGCGCAGCTCCTTCCGGATCACCCGTGCCAGGGGACAGCCCTGGGTTTTGGAGATATCGGTGATGCGAAACTGGGAGGGGTCCAGCTTGTTGCCCGTCCCCAGGGCGGAGAGAATGGGGATGCCCCGCTCTATGGCGGTCTGGATCAGGTCCAGCTTGCTGGAGACCATGTCGATGGCGTCCACAATATAGTCGTACCGGACGGAGAAGAAGTCCTCCCGGTTTGCCGGTTCATACTTGGACACCACAGGATAGACCTTACAGCCCGGGTTGATGTCGTGTACCCGGGCGGCCATAGCCTCCGCCTTGGGCTGGCCCTGGGTGGACCAGAGGGCCTGAATCTGCCGGTTCAGATTGGTCACACCCACCTCATCATGGTCGATGAGGGTCAGCGTTCCAACCCCGGCACGTGCCAGGGCCTCAGCGGCCCAACTGCCCACGCCGCCCAGGCCGAACACCGCCAGATGGGCGGCGGCAAGGCGCTCCATGGCTTCGGGGCCCAGCACCATCTCAGTGCGCAGAAATTGTTCCTTCATGGATACCTCCTGATGATGAAGAGGGGGCGGGGCCAATTGCCCCGCCCCCTCTTAGAAGCTTGATATTAATCGACGTACTTGAAGCCGTCAGCCTTGACAGCCTCATAGCCCTCGGTGATGCTCTCAATCCAGCTGGTCATGTCGTCGTTCTGGAAGGAGCTCTTGGCGTTGATCTTCCAGGTGGGATCGTTCCAGGCCTGGAAGTACATGACGTGCCAGCCGTACATACCGCTGTTGGTGTTCTCCACCAGGCCGGTGTCACCCTCGGTGTGCTCGCTGTCGAAGATCCAGTCATTGAAGGTGTCAACCATCTGACCCTCGGAGACCTGGGTGTACAGGCCACCGTTGGAGGCGGAACCGGAGTCGTCGGAGTTGGCCTTGGCCAGCTCGCCGAAGGACTCAGCGGTCTTGTCGCCGGCCTCCCACTGAGCCAGCAGGCTCTCGGCCTCGGCCTTGGCGGCCTCCATGGCCTCGTCGGTGGGGATGGTGGACTCGTCCACGTCCTCGGTGGCGGGGTCGTCCTCCTGGGTCAGCTCAGCCTTCACCAGGATGTGACGGATGTCAGCGGTGGGAGTCTCGTCCAGGTAGCGATCCAGGAAGCGGACCACATAGTAGCCGCTGGTGGACTCGAACACATTGATGTCACCCTCGGCACGGGCGGCGTCCTTCAGCCAGTCGCCGTAGGTGGTGGAGAGGCTGGAGCCGGTGGTCTCGGTGGAACGGAAGGTGTTGGCGCTGTCCTCCTGGACATAGGCGTCAGCCAGCTCGGCGAAGTCGCCGCCGGCCTCCACATCGGCCATCAGCTTGTCGGCGTTGGCCTTGGCGGCCTCCATGGCGGCGGTCTTCTCCTCCTCGGTGGCCTCCACGGTGTTGCCGTCCTCGTCGGTGGTGGAGGGGGCGGAACCGCTCAGGAAAGCGACCTCATAGGAGAAGGTGTCGATGGAGTCCTTGTTCTCATCGTAGTAGGTGGTGTAGTCCTCGTCGGTGTAGGTCAGGGTGTCCTGGTGAGCCTGCTGATACTCGGTGAGCATGATGGCACGCTTCAGGCAGCTCTCATAGATACCGGTGGTCATGTGAGAGCCGTAGATGGCCTGCAGGTAAGAGGCGTAGGAGTAGCCGGAGGTGGTGGCATTGTCCTTCATGCTGGCGATAGTGGAGTTGTAGGTTTCCTTACCGCTCTCGGACAGGTCCAGGGAGAAGCCATCCTTCTCGGCGGCGTCGGTGAGGGCAGCCACCTGGGTCAGGGCGTCCAGGGCGGACTCCATGAAGTAGTCGTAGTAGGTCTGGGTCTGCTCCTCGTCCACATACTGATCCTTGGGGTCGGTGGCGGGGTTGAAGTTGGTCAGACCGGTAATGCCCATGGTGGAGTAGTAGTAGAGCTGATACTCCTGCTGATAGGCGCTGTTGTAATAGTACTCAACCTCACCGGCGGTGAAGTTGTGGCCGTTGACGGTAACTGCGGTGGCACGGTTCTGGAAGAAGTTGGAGTTCCAAATAAGCAGCGCGGCGACCAGGATGACCACCACCACGCCAATCACCCAGTACAGAATGGATTTGCGCTTGGCGGCCTGCGCCTCCTTGGCCTCCTTGAGCTCTTTCTGAGTCAGGTTCTGGCCGGCGCTCTGGCGCTGCTTTTTTTCTCTGGATGCGCTCATGAATGTCTCAGTCCTCTCGTTGTAATAGGAAGGCGGGAGGCGCTCTGCCCGCCCGCTCTAACACATCGTTGCATTATACAGGAAAATGAGATAAGTTGCAAGTGTAAAATGTTGTTTGACGGGGGAAAGGGCGGAATCCGGCAGGTTGTTTCCGGTCACGAAGTTTTAAAGTGGTGAGCAGGGGAGACGGGGTGGCGGATATGCGCCCCTCGGGTTCTGCAGCTGGAGTTTTGTGCTCAGTGAGGAGTGCGTCCGGCCTGGTTGGCACTTCTGGCGGCGCTTTTGGCGGCATCAGGCCGTGTATTCTCCTGGATAATGAATAATTTCTATGTATAATTCGGATGAATATTCAATTAAAACGAATTTAATCAAAAAATTATGGGGTAAATTTGCATATTTATGCGAATTGCCTCTTGCATTTTCTCCCGGGGAGTGGTAGACTGTGTCCAACAAAGCAAAACGGAGGTTTTCACCATGGCTGACATTAAGAAAGTTGTACTTGCCTATTCCGGCGGTCTGGATACATCCATCATCATCCCCTGGCTGAAGGAGAACTACAACAATCCTGAGATCATCGCCGTGTCCGGCGACGTGGGCCAGGGCACCGAGCTGGACGGCCTGGAGGAGAAGGCCATCAAGACCGGCGCCTCCAAGCTGTATGTGGAGGACCTGACCGACGAGATGGTGGACGACGTCATCATCCCCTCCATGCAGATGGGCGCCAAGTATGAAGACTATCTGCTGGGCACTGCCTTTGCCCGTCCCATCATCGCCAAGCGCCTGGTGGAGATCGCCAAGAAGGAGGGCGCCGACGCCATCTGCCACGGCTGCACCGGCAAGGGCAACGACCAGGTCCGGTTTGAGCTGGCCATCAAGCGCTTCGCCCCTGAGATGAAGATCATCGCCCCCTGGCGGGAGTGGGATATCAAGGGCCGTGACGAGGAGATTGACTACGCCGAGGCCCACAACGTGCCTCTGAAGATCTCCCGGGAGACCAACTACTCCAAGGACAAGAACCTGTGGCACCTGAGCCATGAGGGCTTGGACCTGGAGGATCCGGCCAACGAGCCTCTGTACGACAAGCCCGGCTTCCTGGAGATGGGCGTCAGCCCCATCCAGGCCCCCGACGCCCCCACCTATATCACCCTGGACTTTGAGAAGGGCTGGCCCGTGGCCTTCAACGGCGAGAAGATGAAGGCCAGTGACATCATCCGCAAGCTCAACGAGGTGGGCGGCGCCAACGGCATCGGCCTGCTGGACATCGTGGAAAACCGGCTGGTGGGCATGAAGGACCGGGGCGTGTACGAGACCCCCGGCGGCACCATCCTCTACCGGGCCCACGAGGTGCTGGAGATGATCACCATCGACAAGGACACCGCTCACATGAAGAGCAAACTGGCGGTGGACTTCGCCGACCTGGTGTACAACGGCAAGTGGTTCACCCCCCTGCGGGAGGCTCTGTCCGCCTTTGCCACCGAGACCCAGAAGCACGTCACCGGCACTGTGAAGCTGAAGCTCTACAAGGGCAACATCATCACCGCCGGCGTCACCTCTCCCGAGACCCTCTACTCCGAGAACCTGGTCACCTTTGAGGAGAGCGACTACGATCAGAAGGACTCCCAGGGCTTCATCAACCTCTGGGGCCTGCCCGACACCGTCCAGGCGCTGCGGGAGCAGGGCAAGCTGAAATAAGGAACCGCGTACAAAGCCGGAAGGCGGGCGCCTCCCACCGTGGGGACGCCTGCTCTCCGGCTCTGCCGCAAAAGAGCGAAAAGTGAGGTAATGGCTTATGAAACTGTGGGCAGGCCGGTTCCAGAAGGAGACCGACACCCTGGTAAACGACTTCAACTCCTCCATCACCTTTGATGCCCGGCTCTATCAGGAGGACATCGAGGGCTCCATGGCCCATGCCGCCATGCTGGGCAAGCAGGGTATCATCGAGGAGCACGAGGCGGAGAAGATCATCGACGGCCTGAAGGCCATTCTGGAGGACATCAAGGCCGAGCGGGTGGAGCTGACCACCGACAACGAGGACATCCACATGAACGTGGAGTCCCTGCTCACCGGCCGTCTGGGGGAGACGGGCAAGCGGCTCCACACCGCCCGCAGCCGGAACGACCAGGTGGCGGTGGACTTCCGCCTCTTCGTCAAGCGGGAGATTCCCACCATTATCCGCATGTGCCTGGACCTGGAGAAGGTACTGGTGAAGAAGGCCCAGGCCAACCTGGAGACCGTCATGCCCGGCTATACCCACCTCCAGCGTGCCCAGCCCACCACCTTTGCCCACTACATGATGGCCTACGCCAATATGTTCCGCCGGGACGTGACCCGGCTGGAGGACTGCCTGGAGCGGATGGACGAGTGCCCCCTGGGAGCGGGTGCCCTGGCCACCTCCACCTATCCGGTGGACCGGTTCCAGACCGCCTCTGCCCTGGGCTTCGCCAAGCCCGCCGACAACTCCATGGACTCTGTCTCCGACCGGGACTTCGCCATTGAGTTCCTCTCCGCCTGCTCCATCCTGATGATGCACCTGTCCCGGTTCTCCGAGGAGATCATCCTCTGGTGCTCCTGGGAGTTCAAATATGTGGAGCTGGACGACGCCTACTCCACCGGCTCCTCCATCATGCCTCAGAAGAAGAACCCGGACGTGGCCGAGCTGGTCCGGGGCAAGACCGGCCGGGTGTACGGCTCCCTCATCACTCTGCTCACCGTCATGAAGGGCCTGCCCCTGGCTTACAACAAGGACATGCAGGAGGACAAGGAGCCGGTGTTTGACGCCATCGACACGGTGGAGATGTGCCTGCCCGTGTTCACCGCCATGCTGGACACCCTGACCGTGCTGCCCAACAACATGCGCAAGGCGGCCTCCGGCGGCTTCATCAACGCCACCGACTGCGCTGACTACCTGGTGAAGAAGGGCATGCCCTTCCGGGAGGCCTATATGATCGTGGGCCGGCTGGTCAACATGTGCATCAAGACCGGCGAGACTCTGGACACCCTGCCCCTGAAGGATTTCCGGTCCATCTCCGCCGTCTTTGACGAGGATGTGTACCACGCCCTGGAGCTCAAGACCTGTGTCAACGGCAGAAAGGTCTACGGAGGCCCCGCCAAAGAGGCCGTGGAGCAGCAGATTGCCAATATCAAGACGTTTATCGAGGCGAGAGAAGCATGAAGCCCAATGTGTATATTGACGGCAAGGAGGGCACCACCGGCCTGCAGATCTACGACCGTCTGTCCGGCCGGGAGGACATTAACCTTCTGCTGATAGATGATGACAAGCGGAAAGACCTTACAGAGCGGAAGAAGTACCTGAACGGTGCGGATATCGTCTTTCTCTGCCTGCCCGACGGGGCGGCAGTGGAGGCGGTGGGGCTTATCGACAACCCCAACACCCGGGTGATTGACGCATCCACCGCCCACCGCACGGCGGCTGGGTGGGTGTACGGTTTCCCCGAGCTGCTGGCAGGCCAGCGGCAGCGGATTAAATTCGCCAAGCGGGTGGCCAATCCGGGCTGCCACGCCACCGGTTTTCTCAGCATCGTGGCTCCTCTGGTGGCCATGGACATCCTCCCGAAGGACTATCCCGTCACCTGCTTTTCTCTCACCGGCTACTCCGGCGGCGGGAAGAAGATGATCGCCGAATACGAAGGAGAGGGGAAGGTGGAAGAGCTTTACAGCCCCAGAATCTACGGGACAAACCTCAAGCACAAGCATCTGCCCGAGATGCAGGCCCTGTCCGGGCTGAAATATCCGCCTGTATTCAGCCCCATCGTGGACGACTATTATAAAGGTATGGCCACGGGGATTCAGCTCCACAACACTCTGCTGAAGGGGAAGCCCACGGCCCAGGACATCTGCGAGCTGCTGGGCCGCTACTACGAGGACCAGACCATGTGCGGGTGGCCCCCTGGGGGAGCGAGAGCGGCATGCTGGCGGCCAACACCTTCTCCGGGTACGACAACCTGGAGATCTCCGTCACCGGCACCGGGGAGCAGACCCTGATTGTCTCCCGCTTTGACAACCTGGGCAAGGGCGCCAGCGGAGCAGCGGTACAGAACATGAATCTCATGCTGGGGCTGGACGAAACCACCGGCCTTGCTGTAAAATAAAGGAACAGACCGGCGTGTCTGCGCCGGTACCGAAAGGGAAGTGTGAACAATGAAGCAGATTTCCGGCGGCGTCACCGCGCCCATCGGCTTTACAGCGGGCGGCATCCGCTGCGGCGTGAAGAAAGGCCTGGCGGACGGCAACCAGCCCGTTGTCTCCTCCATGACCGACTATCTCTCCGGCAAGAAGGACCTGGCCATGATCCTCTCCGAGCAGGAGTGTACGGCAGCGGCCATGTACACCATGAACCGGGTGAAGGCCGCGCCTCTGTACATCACCATGGAGCACCTGGAGGACGGCGTGGCCAAGGGCATCATCGCCAACTCGGGCAACGCCAACGCCTGCGCCCCCCAGGGCCACGAGAACGCAAAGAAGATGTGCGAGGCGGCGGCAGCAGCCACCGGCCTCAAGCCATCCGATTTTGTGGTGGCCTCCACTGGCGTCATCGGCCAGACCCTGAACATCGCCGCCATTGAGGCGGGTGTGCCTGTGCTGGCGGGACAGCTGAAGAAGGAGGGCGGCTCTGACGACGCGGCCCACGCCATCATGACCACCGACACGGAGAAGAAGGAGATTGCGGTCACCACCGTCATCGGCGGCAAGACCGTGACCATCGGCGCCATCGCCAAGGGCTCGGGCATGATCCACCCCAACATGGGCACCATGCTCTGTTTCGTTACCACCGACTGCGCCATCACCCATGAGATGCTCCAGGACGCCCTCCACGAGATTGTGCCCCGCACCTTCAACCGGGTCACTGTGGACGGAGACACCTCCACCAACGACATGTGCGTGGTGCTGGCCAACGGCATGGCGGGCAATCCCCTCATCGAGTGGAAGGACGACAGCTACACTCTCTTTGTCCAGGCTCTGCACCATGTCTGCGAGTACCTGGCCAAGTGCATCGCCGGGGACGGCGAGGGCGCCACCCGTCTGGTGACCTGCCGGGTGTGGCAGGCCCGCAGCGAGGAGAGCGCCGAGCGTCTGGCCAAGGCGGTGGTGGGCTCTCCCCTGGTGAAGGCGGCCATGTTCGGCGCCGACGCCAACTGGGGCCGTGTGCTGTGTGCCATGGGTTACTCCAAGGCCCCCTTCCGGCCCGAGTACGTGGACGTGAAGTTCGCCTCCGACCTGGGGGAGATCCTGGTGTGCCAGAAGGGCGCCGGGGTGGACTTTGACGAGGAGAAGGCCAAGAACATCCTCTCCCGGGACAGCGTGGTCATCGATGTGTGCCTCCACGAGGGAGACTGGGAGGCCTCCTGCTGGGGCTGCGACCTGACCTATGACTATGTAAAAATCAACGGGGATTACAGAACCTGAGAAGGTGACCCCATGGAGGCGAAGGCAATGTCCGATTCCCATGTGGAGCGGGCCAAGGTTCTGGCCGAGGCCCTGCCCTATATTCAGAAGTACTACGGCAAGACCGTGGTGGTAAAGTACGGCGGAAACGCCATGATCTCCGACGAGCTGCGCCATGCGGTTATCTCCGATATCATCCTGCTCCACCTGGTGGGCGTCCACGTGGTGGTGGTTCACGGCGGTGGGCCGGAGATCAGCGACATGCTGAAGAAGATCGGCAAGGAGTCCCACTTTGTGGACGGCCTGCGGTATACTGACCGGGAGACCATGGACGTGGTCCAGCAGGTGCTCTGCGGCAAGGTGAACAAGAACCTGACCGCCATGATCAACCACATGGGCGGCCATGCCGTGGGCCTGTGCGGCCTGGACGCGGGGCTGTTCATGGCCCGGCAGCTGGACGAGAAGTACGGCCTGGTGGGTGAGGTCACCCACGTCAACCCCGCCATTGTGAACGACAGTCTGAATGACGGCTATATTCCGGTCATCTCCACGGTGGCCCAGGGGGAGGATGCCGAGACGGCCTACAACATCAATGCGGACACGGCAGCGGCCAAGCTGGCGGTGGCGCTCAAGGCCGAGAAGCTCATCCTGCTCACCGACGTGCGGGGCCTTCTGCGGGACCCCCACGATGAAAACACCCTGCTGCCTGTGGTGGAGCTGTCCCAGGTGCCCGGTCTGGTGAAGGACGGGGTCATCACCGGCGGCATGATTCCCAAGGTGGACTGCTGCGTGGAGGCGGTGCGCTCCGGCGTGAAGAGCACCATCATTCTGGACGGGCGAATTCCCCACTCCATCCTCATTGAGCTGCTGAGCGACGAGGGCGTGGGCACCATGCTGCTCTAATCAAAAAAACGGCGAAGCCGTTTTTTGAGCGGGATACAGCCCGCTGCGCGCAGAATTTTCCGCTGTCAGCGGACAAATTCCACACTTGCGGGCTGAGCGGAGTTTTCTCCGACGCGCATGTCGCCGGAGAAAACAGACCGGATTTTTTCGCGTCTGCGGACGCGAACTCTGCGAGGCTTTGCCGCGCTGCGGCAGACTCGCCAAGGGAGAGAGTCAAAATGACCCATGAAGAGCTAAAACAATTGGACCGCCAGTATGTGATGCAGACCTATGGCCGCTTTGACGTGGACCTGGACCACGGCAGCGGCGCCACGCTGTACGACCTGGCGGGCCGGGAGTACATCGATTTTTCCAGCGGCATCGGCGTCAATTCGGTGGGCTACGCTCATCCCAAGTGGGTGAAGGCGGTGGCTGACCAGGCCGGCAAGCTGGCCCATATCTCCAATCTGTTCTATTCCCAGCCCTATGCCAAGCTGGCCGAGCAGCTCTGCCGCCGGGCGGGCATGGCGGACGCCTTTTTTGCCAACTCGGGCGCAGAGGCCAATGAGGGCATCATCAAGCTGGCCCGCAAGTACAGCTTCGACAAGTACGGGAAGGGAAGGGGGACCATCATCACCCTGAAGAACTCCTTCCACGGCCGTACCATCACCACCCTGACCGCCACCGGTCAGGACGTGTTCCACAACTATTTCTTCCCCTTCATCGACGGTTTCCGGTACGCCGAGGCCAACAACATGGAGAGTGTGGCCGAGGTGGCGGGGCACGACGTGTGCGCCGTTATGCTGGAGCTGGTTCAGGGCGAGGGCGGCGTGCTGCCCATGGACCAGGAGTTTGTCCACGAGCTGGCGGTGCTCTGCGCCGAGCGGGACTGGCTGCTGCTGGTGGATGAGGTCCAGACCGGCGTGGGCCGGACGGGCACCCTCTTCGCCTTCCAGCAGTACGGGATCCTGCCCGACGCGGTGTCCTTCGCCAAGGGCATTGCCGGCGGCCTGCCCATGGGCGGCTTCCTGGCGGGGGAGAAGTGCCGGGACGTGCTGGGGCCGGGCACCCACGCCACCACCTTCGGCGGCAACCCCATCTGCGCCGCTGCGGCCTTGGCGGTGCTGGATATCCTGGACGAGGACACCCTGGCCCAGGTCAAGGAGAAGGGGAATTACCTCCGTGCCCGGATTGAAAAGATGGGCCTGGACTGCCTGGGCGCCACCCGGGGCCTGGGCATGATGATCGGCGTGGAGGTGACCGGCGGACAAACCAACAAGGAGCTGGCCGCCAAGCTGATTGAGAACGGCCTGCTGGTGCTGACGGCGGGCAAGGCGCTGCGCCTGCTGCCCCCGCTGGTCATCACCCGCGAGGAGATGGACAAGGGTCTGGAGATTATGGAGAAGACCCTCAAGGAACTGTAACGGAAGGAGTATAGAAAGATGCAGAAGGACCTGCTGAAGCTGCTGGATCTGACCAAGGAGGACATCATCAAAATCCTCAACGTGGCCGACCAGATGAAGTACAACCAGAAGCACGGACTGACCCACAACTATCTTCAGGGCAAGACCCTGGCCATGATTTTTGAGAAGAACTCCACCCGCACCCGCGTTTCCTTTGAGACCGGTATGTTCCAGCTGGGCGGCCACGCCCTGTTCCTCTCCGGCAAGGAGAGCCAGATCGGCCGTGGCGAGCCCATTGAGGACACTGCCCGGGTGCTGAGCCGGTACTGTGACGGCATCATGATCCGCACCTTCGGCCAGGACGAGGTGGAGACCCTGGCAAAGTACGCCTCCATCCCGGTCATCAATGGTCTGACCGACTTTGCCCATCCCTGCCAGGTGCTGGCCGACCTGATGACCATCCGGGAGCACAAGGCCCGGCTGGAGGGCCTGAAGATGTGCTTCATCGGCGACGGCAACAACATGGCCAACTCCCTCATCGTGGGCGGTCTGAAATGCGGCATGGACGTGTCTGTGGCCTGCCCCGAGGGGTACGATCCGGATCGGAAGGTGCTGGACTTCGCCAAGACCGTCACGGGCAGCAAGTTCCAGCTCTGCCGGACGCCGGAGGAGGCCGCCGTGGACGCCGACGTGATGATTACCGACGTGTGGGCCTCCATGGGCCAGGAGGGGGAGAAGGCCGCCCGTGAGAAGGCCTTTGCCGGCTTCCAGGTCAACGACGCCCTCATGTCTCTGGCCCACGAGGGCTGCATGGTGCAGCACTGCCTGCCTGCCCACCGGGGCGAGGAGATTACGGCGGAGGTCTTTGAGGCCCATGCCGACGAGATCTTCGACGAGGCGGAGAACCGTCTCCACGCCCAGAAGGCGGTCATGTTCCTGCTCATGGGCGGCGAGCACGCCTGAGCGGCAGGTTTGTCCAACAAAAGCGTTTTCAAACTTTTAACGCTTGAAAATCGCGGCAGACTGTTGTAAAGGCTTTTTTGACAAACGAAGACACACCCCTGCCGGACGAAATATGCCGTCCGGCAGGGGCTTCTTTATATTCGGCAGATTATCAGGAAGCATGCTCAGACGGAGACACCAAACGCCGAATCTGGTTCTGACAGAGCAGAGAGAGCATGGCCGTAAGCACCGGTCCTGTGGGCCGATCCGGAGCGGTATAACGGGTCCGGACAGTCCAAAATCTCGTTCTGTTTGACTTTTTATTGTAAAAGTAGTACAATACCTCTATAAAATTTTTGGTATTATGCTGGCCTTCTCTCAGAGACGGACCTTTGCAAATCATGAAGAGGGATGGGATGACATGAGCGAAACGAACGACCAGATCAGAATCGTACAGGAGAGCGTCGCGGGAAAGGAGATTACCTTCGCCCACGTAATCGGCGGTCCTGCCCCCATTATCTATCAGAAGCTGGGACTCAACCCCGCCATTGATTACGGCGCTGCCGCAATCGGTATTATGAACATGACGCCGCCGGAGTCCGCGGTCATCGCGGCGGATATCGCCATCAAGAGCGCGGATGTGTATCTGGGCTTTGCCGACCGCTTTACCGGCACCATGATCATCGCCGGTGAGATCGCAGACGTCACCACGGCGCTGACCGAAGTGGTGGATTACTTCCGGGACACCATGGGCTACGTGGTGTGCAAGATTACGAAGAGATAAGGAAGTTCAGCTATGGGGAGCCGGATGACTCGGGAAGAGTTCCTGGAGAGGATCTTTTCTCAAAAGTATGAGGATCTGAAAGGGAAGCATCTGCGCATTGTCCGGGTGAAGGTGATCGGCAGGGCGATTTCGCTGGCCCAGCTTATCGGCGTGTCTGACCGGCGGATCTACGAGAACCTGGGCCTTCATATCGGAACCCATCAGGGCGAGGACCACACCGGAGAGTCCATCGGCCTGCTGCACATCACGCCGTGGGAGGCCACGGTGGCTGCGGCGGACATCGCCATGAAGAGCGGAGATGTAGAGCTGGGCTTTCTGGACCGGTTCAGCGGTGCGGTCATCCTTCTGGGAAACCGTGCGGAGGTCAAGAGCGCCCTGGAAGCGGTCCTGACCTACTTCCGTGAAGAACTGCATTTTTCGGTTTGCGACCTTACGGAGCGTTGATATAGCAATGAAGAAATTGTTTTTGATGGGCAGAAGCGAGGCGGGAAAGACCTCTCTGACCCAGGTGCTGAACGGCGAGGAGCTGCACTATCACAAGACGCAGTACACCAACACCGGGGAGGACGTCATCGACTCTCCGGGCGAGTACTCTGAGACCAAGCGGTGCGGTCTGGCCCTGGCCTGCTTCTCCTTTGAGGCGGACGTGCTGGCGCTGCTGATGGCGGCGGACGAGCCCTTTGGTGTCTTTGAGCCCAATTGCCAGTGCTTTACCAACCGCCCGCTGATTGGTATCATCACCAAAATTGATTCACCCATTGCCAATGTGCCCATGGTCCGCAGGTGGATGATTAATTCGGGCTGTGAGCGCATTTTTGAGGTAAACAATGTTACCCGAGAGGGCGTGGATGAGTTACTGGAGTATCTGAAAGATGATCCGGTGAAACTGACGCTGGAGCAGGCCAAGGAGCGGCAGAGACGGGGGATCCCTGAGTGGTCCGAGTCGGTGCCGCAGCCTGTGGCGGAATAAGCGGCGGCAGTCTGTGAACGGAACATATGAAATTTGACAGGAGCGGCGCAGTAAGACTGCGCCGCTCCTGTTTTCTGCTGATTCAGGTTTTGTGATTCAGAGGAAGTCTATATACGTCCAGACCATCCCTGTGCTCCACGAAGGAGAAGTGATGCTTTAACGCAATTTCCCTTGTGGCGGTCTGGGCCGGTAGACACTCTATGATTAAATTGTCTGTCCTGGTCCGTGCATCCTCAATAAGGCGTTGGGTCAGCTCACTGGCATAGCCCTTGCCCCAATGGCTCCTGTGCAGGACCCAGCCCATTTCATAGGAAGCGGCGTCGTAGGGGTGATATATGACGTATCCCACAAAAGCCCCGCTGTGGTCCTCGACCGCATAGACCAGCGGTTCATCTGCCATTCCGCAGCGGCGGAGAAAGACTTCCGCTGCCTCTCTTGTGTATGGCGCTTCCAGATATCTCATCACCTCTTCATCAGACAGCAGAGCAAATAAGTTGTCCAGGTCGTCCGAACGGAATTTCCGGATGCGCAGTCTTTCTGTGTGCATGATACTTCTCCGTAAACTGAGATTGAATGATTCGAATATTGCAAAAGAAGCGGCAGCCCGGCATTGGCCTGGCTGCCGCAGTGCTTTTACGGTGTTTATTTGCTGCGGATAAAGAGAATGCCCAGGGTGTTGGGGCCGCAGTGGGTGGACACGGTGCAGCCCGCTCTGGTCTCCAGGATTTCTTTAAAGGGGGCGTACTCGGCGATGGCAGCCCGTACCTGGTCGACGGTTTCCTTGGGGGCGGTGGAGCAGGTGATGAAAATCCGATCGGTCTCCAGGTCGGTCCGGCCCTGGAGCCGGTCCTTTACGTAGTCCAGCACACACTTTTCAAAGGTACCGCGGTACTTCTTGGCCACGCCCATCTTGCCGTCCTTGACCTCAATGCAGGGCTTGAGCCGGAGCAGGTTGGCGCCCAGCATGGCCACGGCGGAGCAGCGGCCGCCCTTGACCATATAGTCCAGACGGTTGAGGATGAAGCTGGCCTCCACCCGTCCGGTCAGGTCGTTCAGGTAGGCGACAATCTCCTTGGGGGCCATGCCGCGCTGGGCAGCCAGAGCGGCCTCGATGACCACCAGGCCGTGTCCGGTGGACAGATTGCGGGAGTCCACCACATAGACATTGTCAAACTCCTCCGCTGCGATGCAGGCGTTTTGATAGCAGGAGGAGAACTCGGCGCTGATGTTGATGTGGATGACAGCGTCATGGGCAGGGGAGAGGCGGGCAAACACATCCCGGTATTCGCCCACGCTGACCGCAGTGGTGGAGGTGATGTCCCCGCCGGCGTCCACGTGGCGGAAGATATCGTCGGGGGTGATCTCCAGGCCGTCCCGATAAGGCTTGCCGTCCTTCACAATGGTGAGGGGGACGATTTCAACCTGATAGCGGCTGACCAGTTCGGGGGAGAGATCACAGGTGCTGTCGGACGTAATTTTGATGGACATAACGGCTCCTTTCCAGCGGCAGTGGGACGCGGATGCGCTGACAAATCAAGAATAAATGGGCCGGACAGAGAGAAAATCCGGTGCAAAGCAAGTCGAATCTGCTGTCTTTATTTTAAGCGTCAAAAAATGGATTGTCAATCCATGGGAGGGGAGGGGGAGACAAAATAAGAACAAATTGAAAAATCTTACTTGAACCCCTATGCAAAAGGGAAAAGTTATATTAAAATAAAGTGAATTACAATGCTCCCCTGCGGGGGAGCCAATATAACAACGAAAGGGTCGAGTTTATGACGGAACCTCAGTATAAGCGGGTACTCATCAAGATCAGCGGTGAGGCACTGGCGGGAGACGCCTCCCGGGGCCTCAATTTTGACGTGATCAACAGTGTGTGCAGCGTGATCAAGAAGTGCAGCGACGCAGGCGTCCAGGTGGGCGTTGTCGTGGGCGGCGGCAACTTCTGGCGGGGCGTGAAGGACGGCGGCGGCAAGATGGAGCGCACCCGCGCCGACCATATGGGCATGCTGGCCACCACCCTCAACTGCCTGGCGCTGGCCGATGTGCTGGAGCAGATGGAGGTGGAAGTCCGGGTGCAGACCGCCATTGAGATGCGCTCCATTGCCGAGCCCTATATCCGCTCCCGTGCCATCCGGCACCTGGAGAAGGGCCGCGTGGTCATCTTCGGCTGCGGCACCGGCAACCCCTTCTTCTCCACCGATACCGCTGCGGTGCTCCGGGCCGCCGAGATTGACGCCGACGCCATCCTGCTGGCCAAGAACATCGACGGCGTCTACTCCGCTGACCCCAACAAGGATCCCACCGCCGTGAAGTACGACTCCATCACCTATGATGAGATCCTAGCCCGTCACCTGCAGGTGATGGACTCCACCGCCACCTCTCTCTCCATGGATAACAAGATCCCCGTAATTCTCTTCGCCCTCAAGGACCCGGAGAACATCTACCGGGTGGTTATGGGAGAAAAAATCGGAACAATTGTCAAGGAGGCACAGTGAGATGAACGAAGCCAACAAGGAATTTGACGCAAAGATGCAGAAGACGGTGGACGTGGTGAAGAGCGACTTCGCCAGCGTCCGCGCCGGCCGCGCCAATGCCGCCGTACTGGACAAGATCACTGTGGACTATTACGGTGTGCCCACCCCCCTCAACCAGGTGGGCGGCATTTCTTCCCCCGACCCCCGCAGCCTGGTCATCCAGCCCTGGGACACCAAGCTGCTCAAGGACATTGAGAAGGCCATCCAGACCTCCGATCTGGGCATCAATCCCCAGAACGACGGCCGTGTGATCCGCCTGAACTTCCCCCAGCTCACTGAGGAGCGCCGTAAGGATCTGACCAAGCAGGTCCGCAAGTACGCCGAGGCGGGCAAGGTGGCCATCCGCAACATCCGCCGGGACGCCATGGACAAGTTCAAGGCCATGGAGAAGAAGTCCGAGATCACCGAGGACGACCGCAAGGAGCTGGAGAAGGAGCTCCAGGACCTGACCGACAAGCGGTGCAAGCAGATTGACGAGCTGACCGAAAAGAAGGAAGCTGAGCTGATGGCCGTGTAACGGCCTGTCCGGCCCAGTGAACGCATACACACGGAGTCCGGCTGTCCGGACTCTGTGCAGCAGATTGCCACGCCAGCATGTCGTGGGCGCGTTCCGGCGCCGCCGGAGAAGAGTCCGCGTCTGTGCCGGCGTGGCAATCCGCGTCTCCCGTCTCTGCGTCAGTGAAAGGATAAAAGGATAGAGGATATCATGCCATTTTTTAAGCCAAAGGAAGACACCGCTGCTCTGGTGGACTTCGATCACCTGCCCCGGCACGTGGCCATCATCATGGACGGCAACGGCCGCTGGGCCAAGAAGCGGGGCCTGCCCCGTACGGCGGGTCACGCCGCCGGCGCGGAAAATTTCCGCACCATCGCAACCTACTGCAAGGAGATCGGCCTGGAATACCTGACGGTCTACGCCTTCTCCACCGAGAACTGGAAGCGTCCCGCCGAAGAGGTCTCCGCCATCATGGGCCTGCTGAAGAAGTACCTGATTGAGGCCATCGGCAAGATGGAGCGGGACCGGGTCAAGATGTGCTTTTTCGGCGACCTGTCCCCGCTGCCCCAGGAGCTCCGGGACCTATGCGAGCAGACCCGGGAAATCTCCAAGCACTACGAGGGCGTGCAGGTCAACATCTGCCTGAATTACGGCGGACGGGATGAGCTGGTGCGGGCGGCCAAGGCCTTCGCGCTGGACTGCGCCGCCGGGAAGGCCGATCCCAACCACCTGACGGAAGCCCAGTTCGGCAACTATCTCTTCTCCGCCGGGGTACCCGACCCCGACCTTGTGATCCGGCCCAGCGGGGAGGAGCGAATCTCCAATTTCCTGCTTTGGCAGTCGGCCTATGCGGAATACTATTTTACAGACGTGCTCTGGCCGGACTTCAATCGAGACGAGCTCCACCGGGCGCTGGCTGCCTACCAGCACCGCCAGAGGAGATTCGGAGGTGTCATCAATGGTTAAACGAGTTGCGGTGGCGGTGGTATGCATCCCGCTCCTGTTTGTGGTGTTTTTTGTTCTCCCTGAGATCTTCATTCCCATCATGATCTCCGCCCTGTCCATGGTAGCCCTCCATGAGGTGCTGTGGTCCACGGGCTTTGTGAAGAACGCCTGGATTTCCGGGCTGTCCATCGCGCTGTCCGGCGTGGTGCCCTTCTGGGTGTATATCGGTCAGGGCATGCGCTCGGCGCTGTGCGGTATCTTCATCTACTTTGTCTGCATCTTCGTGGTGGCCATCTCCAGCCACTATACGGTGACCCTGGAGAAGATGGGCGGCTCCTTCTTCTTTGCCATGCTCATCCCTTACTTCCTGTCCACCTTCGTGCGGATCGACCAGATGCCTCTGGCCGACTACCTGATCCTCCTGCCACTGGTGGCGGCCTTCACCAGCGACGCATTTGCCCTCTTTGCGGGTATGGCCTTCGGCAAGCACAAGCTGGCCCCTGAGCTCTCCCCCAAGAAGACGGTGGAGGGCGCCGTGGGCGGCCTGGCAGGCGCGGTGGTCTGCTGCCTGATCTACGGTGCGGTGATGCAGTTCGGCTTCCAGCTGAAGGTGAACTACGTCTTCCTGGCCATCTACGGTCTGCTGGGCAGCCTGGTGTCCCAGCTGGGCGACCTGTCCTTCTCCTATATCAAGCGGCAGTACGGCCTGAAGGACTTCGGCAACATCTTCCCCGGCCACGGCGGTGTGCTGGACCGGTTTGACAGCGTTATCTTCTGCGCCCCCCTGATTGAGATTCTCATCTACTGGATGCCCGCCATCAGCGCGTAACAGCGGACAGGGGAGAACGGATAAGGAGCGGATTGTATATGAGAAGAATTTCCCTCCTGGGTTCCACCGGCTCCATCGGAACACAGTCCCTGGACGTGATCTCCGCCTGCGGTATGACCGTGGCGGCCCTGACCGCCAACCGGGATGTGGAGCGGATGGAGGAGCAGGCCCGGCAGTTCAAGCCCGAGCTGGTGGTGATGATGGACTCAGACGCGGCCGCCGAGCTGCGGGTGCGTCTGGCGGACACGGATATCCGGGTGGCCTCTGGCCCTGAGGGCCTGGAGGAGGCCGCCGCTCTGCCCTCCGCCGACACGGTGATCACCGCCGTGGTGGGCATGGTGGGTCTGAAACCCACTCTGGCGGCCATCGCCCAGGGCAAGCGCATCGCCCTGGCCAACAAGGAGACTCTGGTCTGCGGCGGCGAGCTGGTTATGTCCGAGGCAGAGCGCTGCGGCGCGGAGATTGTCCCCGTGGATTCAGAGCACTCCGCCCTGTTCCAGTCCCTCCAGGGCTGCCGGGACAGGGGAGAGGTCCGCAGGCTGATTCTCACCGCTTCCGGCGGTCCCTTCTTCGGGTACACCAAGGAGCAGCTGGAGCACGTCACCCTGGACCAGGCCCTCAAGCACCCCAACTGGTCCATGGGCGCCAAGATCACCGTGGACTCCGCCACCCTGATGAACAAGGGCCTGGAGTTTATCGAGGCCATGCGGCTCTACCACATGCCTCCGGAGAAAATTTCCGTGGTGGTGCACCGGGAGAGTATAGTTCACTCCCTGGTGGAATACTGTGATAATGCCATGATCGCCCAGCTGGGCAGCGCGGATATGCGCCTGCCCATTCAGTACGCCCTCACCTGGCCCGCCCGGACTCAGGCGGTGGCAAAGCCGCTGGATCTGCTGACCTGTCCGCCCCTCCACTTCGCGGCGCCGGACATGGAGGCCTTCCCCTGCCTGGGGCTGGCCATCGGCGCGGCCCGGACGGGCGGTACCGCCACGGCGGTGCTCAACGGCGCCAATGAGGCGGCGGTGGGGCTGTTCCTGGAGCGGAAGATTGGATTTATGGATATTCCCCGTCTGGTGGAGCGAGCTCTGGAACAGGTGTCACCGGTGTACGGCGGCGGCCTGACGGAGATTCTCGATGCCGACAGGGAGGCCCGGGACGCAGTACTGTCCGCCGCAACCCAACGCTAGGAGAAGCATTCTATGATCATCGTCTATATCCTCATCGCAATTCTCATGTTCGGGCTGCTCATTGCGGTCCATGAGCTGGGCCACTTTGTGGCGGCCAAGGCCGTGGGCGTCAAGGTCAACGAGTTCGCCATCGGCATGGGTCCCCGTATCTTCCACCGGCAGAAGGGGGAGACCGAGTACACTATCCGCCTCTTTCCCATCGGCGGCTTCTGCGCCATGGAGGGGGAGGAGGAGGACTCTGGTGACCCCCGGGCGTTTGGCAACAGACCCGCCTGGCAGCGGCTGATTGTGCTGGCCGCCGGCGCGTTCATGAACTTTGTCACCGGCGTGGTGATTTTCGTCATCCTCTTCGCCGGCACCACCAGCTATGTCAGCCCGGTCATCGCCAGCTTTATGGACGGCTTTGCCTCCCAGGGCGAGAATGGCCTGATGGCGGGCGACCGGATTGTGGAGGTGGACGGCCACGCCATCTACCTCCAGGAGGACATCAGCCTGTTCTTCAACCGTGCCGGCGAGGTGATGGATATCACCGTGGTCCGGGACGGAGAGCGGGTAGAGCTGGAGGACCTGTCCATGCCCTGGCTGGCCATGGTGGATGAGAACGGCAATCCGGTGCTGGACGGGAACGGCAACCAGGTCCTCAAACGGGGCATCAATTTCACCATAAAGGAAGCCAATGTATTTGACCGGCTGCGGCTGGCCTGGTATAATTCCATTGACACCATCCGGCTGGTGTGGGTCAGCCTGGGCGACCTGTTCACCGGCACGGTGGGCCTCCGGGATATGTCCGGCGCGGTGGGCATCGTGACCATGATGAGCGACGTGGGCACTCAGGCCCAGGAGGCGGCCCAGGCCACCGGGCAGAACTGGGTGGCCGCTGTGGCCAGCAGCATCGCCTATTTTGTGGCCTTCATCGCAATCAACCTGGCGGTGATGAACCTGCTGCCCATTCCCGCTCTGGACGGCGGACAGATTCTGTTCCTCATCGTGGATAAAATTTACAACCTCTTTTCCAAGCGGCACATCCCGCAAAAGTATCTGGGCTACATCAACGCGGCCGGCTTCATCTTCCTCATCGGCCTGATGATTCTCGTGGCCTGCTCCGATGTGCTCAAGCTGTTCGGAAAATAAAAGGGGAGACAGCAGTCTCCCGACAGGCACCTCTCCTCCTGTATGGGAGGGGAGGTGTCTGTCCCTACACATATGGTGAACGGGGGAGATACTTATGACAAAGCAGATTATGGTGGGCGGCGTGCCTGTGGGCGGCGGCGCTCCGGTGACCATCCAGTCCATGTGCAACACCCGTACCGACGACGTGACGGCCACGGTGGAGCAGATTCTCCGCCTGGAGGCCGCGGGCTGCGAGATCATCCGGGTGGCTGTACCCGACATGGCGGCGGCCAAGGCGGTGGGCGCCATCCGGGAGAAGATTCACATCCCCCTGGTGGTGGACATCCACTTTGACTACAAGCTGGCCCTGGAGTGCGTGGCCGCCGGATGCGACGCGGTGCGCATTAACCCGGGCAACATCGGCGGGGAAGACCGGGTGAAGGCTGTGGCCAATGCATGTAAAGAAAAAGGACTTCCCATCAGAATCGGCGTCAACGGCGGTTCTCTGGAAAAGCCGCTGCTGGCCAAATACGGCGGCGTCACTGCTGAGGCCCTGGTGGAATCCGCCTTCGGCCACATCGCCCTGCTGAACCGGTACGATTTTGATGACATCTGCGTGTCACTCAAGTCCTCCAGCGTGCCCATCACCATGGCAGCCTACCGGCTGATGAGCGAGAAAAGTAATTATCCTTTACACCTGGGCGTCACCGAGACGGGCACACCCAGAATGGGTGTGCTGAAATCTGCGGTGGGCATCGGCGGTCTGCTGGCCATGGGCATTGGCGACACCATCCGGGTGTCCCTGTCCGCCGACCCCATCGAAGAGGTGTACGCCGCCCGGGATATCCTGAAGGTGTCCGGCGTGCGGAAGGAGGGCCCGGAGCTCATCTCCTGCCCCACCTGCGGCCGCACCCGCATCGACCTCATCGGCCTGGCCCAGCAGGTGGAGGAGCGGCTCCAGACCGTGACCAAGCCCATCACCGTGGCGGTGATGGGGTGCGTGGTCAACGGACCCGGCGAAGCCTCCGCCGCAGACGTGGGCATCGCCGGAGGAGACGGCGTGGGCCTGCTGTTCCGCCGTGGGGAGATTGTGAAGAAGGTCCCCCAGGAGCAGCTGGTGGACGAGCTGTTCAAGATGATTGACGAACTGTAAAGAGAGTGGGCTGGGGAGAACGATTCCCCGGCCCTGAGTGAAACCGTGTGTGGGAGCGTTGGTGCTATGCCTGAGCAAAAGATACCCTTTTTAAAACTGTTTTCCGCCTGGCAGCCGGAGGGGGAGCTGGCGGCCCTGGCCGCCGGGTGCAATGTGACCGGGGCGGTCATCGACCGGACGACCCGGTCCATTTCCGCCTGGGTGGAGTGCCCGTCCCAGCCTGCCGATGATCTGCGGCAGCGGTGGGAGCGCTCCCTGGCCGACGCCTATCAGGTGGGCCGTGTGGTGCTGGAGCTGCTGTGTCCCCAGAGCGAGGCGGCAGCCGCACCCGAGGTTCCCGTCACGGCGGAGCCGCAGCCTGTCACGGCGCCACCCGTGGAGCAGGTGCCTCCTGCTGTGGAGCCGGTCCCCACGCCCCAGGAGCCTGTTCACCAGGAGACCGAGGCTGAGGCCGCCTTCCGCCGCACCGAGGAGATCCGCCGTGAAGCCCTCCAGAAGCTGAAGGTGTGCCGCCCGTCCGCCAAAAAGCCAGACAGCAAAAAGAGCGCTGGCAAGCTCATCTTCGGCCGCCGGGAGATCAAGGGCGAGGCCACGGAGATGAAGGCGCTGGACCTAGATATGGGTACGGTCATCGTCAAGGGCGACGTCTTTGCCGTGGAGCACAAGGAGCTGAAGAAGCGGGGCGCCTGGGTCATCGGCTTTGACATGACCGACTATACCGGCTCCATCCACATCAACAAGTTCTGCCCCGGCGACGAGGGCAAGCCCATCGTGGACAACGTAAAAGAGGGCATGCACCTCCTGGTCCAGGGCAAGCTGACGGTGGACCGGTTCTCCGGCGAGATGGTGCTGGAGCCCTACGCCATCATGGAGGGGAAGAAGGAGAGCAAGCAGGACAACGCCCCGGAGAAGCGTGTGGAGCTCCACCTCCACACCACCATGTCCTCCATGGACGCCCTGACCCCCACCAAGGCGGTGGTCAAGCGGGCGGAGGGCTGGGGCCACCGGGCCATCGCCATCACCGACCACGGCGTGGCCCAGTCCTTCCCGGACGCCTGGCACGCCGCCAAGAACATCAAGGTGCTCTACGGCGTGGAGGCCTATTACATCAACGACGTGGACGACCGGGTGGTGGTCCACGGGGAGCAGGAGCAGGACTTCACAGGCGAGGTGGTCTGCTTCGACATCGAGACCACCGGCCTGGATAACCGGCGGGACGTGATCATCGAGATCGGCGCGGTCATCCTGCGCAACGGCGAGATCGCCGAGACCTTCGATACCTTTGTCTCTCCTGGCCGTCCCCTGAGCCGTGAGATCGTGGAGCTGACCAGCATCACCGACAAGATGCTGGAGGGAGCGCCCTCCCAGGAGGAGGCCATCCGGGCTTTCCTGGAGTTCGCCGGAGACCGGCCACTGGCCGCCCACAACGCCGAGTTCGACATGGGCTTCATCGCTGAGGGCTGCCGCCGGTACGGGATTCCCTTTGAAAAGACCTCCATCGACACCCTGATTCTGGCCCAGAACCTGCTGCCCGACCTGGGCAAGTACAAGCTGGACATTGTGGCGGAGCACCTGCGGCTGCCGCCCTTCAAGCACCACCGGGCCGACGCGGATGCCGGCATGGTGGCCTACATGCTGGTGCCCTTCTTCAAGATGCTGGAGGACCTGGGCATCCACACCCTCCAGTCCATCAACCCGGAGATGACCCGCCTGCGGGTCAAGGGCAAGGCCCGCCGCCAGCCCAAGCACCTGATTGTGCTGGCCAAGAACAACATGGGTCTGCGAAACCTGTATACCCTCATCTCCAAGGCCCACCTGGAGCACTTCAAGCGGTACCCCATCATGCCCAAGAGCCTCATCAACCAATACCGGGAGGGCCTGATTCTGGGCTCCGCCTGCGAGGCGGGCGAGCTCTTTGAGGCTGTGGTCAAGCACAAGGACTTCAACGAGCTTAAGCGTATCGCCTCCTGGTACGACTTCCTGGAGATTCAGCCCCTGTGCAACAACGCATTCATGCTCCGCAAGGGCATGGTTCAGAGCGAGGAGGAGCTGCGGGACTTCAACCGCACCATCGTGGCTCTGGGTAAGGCCCTGGACAAGCCGGTGTGCGCCACCGGCGACGTCCACTTCCTGGACCCGGAGGATGAGATTTACCGCCATATCCTGCTGGACACCAAGGGTTTTGAGGACTGCGACGCACCGCTGCCCCTGTACTTCAAGACCACCGAGGAGATGATGGAGGAGTTCTCCTACCTGGGCAAGGAGGACTGCTACAACGTGGTGGTCCGCAACACCAACCTGGTGGCCGACTGGTGCGACCGCATCAACCCCCTGCCCAAGGGCCTGTTCGCCCCCAAGCTGGAGGACTCCGCCGGTGAGCTGTCCCGGCTGGTGTGGGGGAAGGCCAAGTCCCTCTACGGCGAAGAGGTGCCCCAGATTGTGTCCGACCGTATCAACGCCGAGCTGGGAGACATTCTGAAGCGGCACTACGACGTAATCTACATGTCCGCCCAGAAGCTGGTGCAGAACTCTCTGGAGCACGGCTATCTGGTGGGCTCCCGTGGCAGCGTGGGTTCCTCTCTGGTGGCCTTCATGTCAGGCATCACGGAGGTAAACTCCCTGCCGCCCCACTACCGCTGCCCCAACTGCAAACACTCCGACTTTGAAATCGCCAAGGAGCTGGGGGCTGGCTGCGGCGCGGACATGCCCGACGCGGTGTGCCCGGTCTGCGGCGCCCAGTACGCCAAGGACGGCTTCAACATCCCCTTCGAGACCTTCCTGGGCTTCGGCGGCGACAAGGTGCCCGATATCGACCTGAACTTCTCCGGTGAGTACCAGGCCAAGGCCCACCGGTACACGTTTGAGCTGTTCGGTGAGACCCACGTGTTCCGTGCGGGCACCATCGGTACAGTGGCGGAGAAGACCGCCTTCGGCTACGTAAAGAAGTATCTGGAGAAGCGGGGCATCCATGTGCCCCGTGCGGAGGAGAACCGGCTGGCCCACGGCTGTACCGGCGTCAAGCGCACCACCGGCCAGCACCCCGGCGGCATGGTGGTCATCCCCCAGAACCGGGAGATCTACGATTTCTGCCCGGTTCAGCACCCCGCCGACGACCCCAACACCGATATTGTCACCACCCATTTCGAATATCACTCCATGGAGTCCAACCTGCTGAAGCTGGACATGCTGGGACACGATGACCCCACCATGATCCGCATGCTGGAGGACCTGACCGGCGTCAACGCCCGGACGGACATCCCTCTGGATGACAAGAAGACCATGTCTCTCTTCACCTCCTCGGAGGAGCTGGGCTTTGTGGATGACCCGGTGCTGGGTCCCACCGGCGCGGTGGCCATCCCGGAATTCGGCACCTCCTTTGTCCGGGGCATGCTGGAGGACACCAGCCCCAGCGAGTTTGATATTCTCATCCGTCTGTCCGGCTTCTCCCACGGCACTGACGTGTGGCTGGGCAACGCCAAGGACCTCATCGTCAACCAGGGTATCCCGGTTGGACAGGCCATCGGCTGCCGTGACGATATCATGCTCTTCCTCATCTCCTGCGGCATGCCGGAGAAGCGCTCCTTTAAGATCATGGAGTCGGTCCGAAAGGGAAGAGGCCTACCCGAGGGCGCTGAGGACGAGATGAAGGCCGCCGGTGTGCCCGACTGGTACATCGGTTCCTGTAAGAAGATCAAATACCTGTTCCCCAAGGCCCACGCCGTGGCCTACGTGATGATGGCCTTCCGTATCGCCTGGTTCAAGGTCCACCGGCCTCTGGCCTTCTACGCGGCCTATTTCTCCATCCGGGCCAAGGCCTTCGACGAGACCTACATGTGCCGTGGCATGGACGTGGTGAAGGCCAAGATGAAGGAGATCAAGGCCAAGGACAAGGAGGCCACCGCGGTGGAGCAGGACATGCTCACCACCCTGGAGGTGTGCTACGAGTTCTATCTCCGTGGCTTCACCTTTGAGCATGTGGACCTGTACAAGTCCCACGCCATCAACTTCATCTTCAGCAAGACCAACGACAAGGCGCTAATTCCGCCCTTCTCGGCCATCCCAGGCCTGGGCGAGACGGCGGCCTGGTCCATCATGGAACAGCGGGAGGGCAAGGAGTTCATCTCGGTGGAGGAGTTCTCCGCTGCCTGTCCCAAGGTTTCCAAAACCCATATCGAGCTGCTCAAAGCCGCCGGCGCCATGGATGGAATGCCGGATACCAGCCAGATGACTCTGTTCTGAGGCGGTGTTTTCTCTGTGGCTGCGCAGGTGACCGGAGTGCTCCGGCCGCCTGCGCAGCTCTGCTTTTTTCCGGGCGGGTAGCGCAGGAACGGTCGGAGAGGAACTGGTAAAAAATCGTTGACTTTAGCATAGTAATGTGCTACTATAAAAAAGCAAAAATCGGGCATAGGAGGCATTTAGGGTGAATTACACGGTACATACCCCCGAGGGTACCCGGGACCGGCTCTTTGCCGAGTGCCGGGAGCGGCGCCAGGTCCAGCGGGCGCTGACGGCGCTCTTCCGCCGCCGCAGCTATGCGGAGATCATCACCCCCGAGGTGGAGTTTTACGACCTCTTCCTCCAGTCGGGCAATCCCTTGCCCCAGGAGGCCATGCTGAAGATTATCGACCGCTCCGGCAAGATTATGGTCATGCGGCCTGACTGTACCACCCCCATTGCCCGGGTGGCGGCCACCAAGCTGCGCACCGTGCCTCTGCCCCAGCGGCTCTATTACGACCAGACCGTGTTCCGCTCTGGTGACGCCCACCGGGGCGGCAGCAGCGAGATCGCCCAGTGCGGCGTGGAGCTCATCGGCGCAGCGGGGAAGAAGGCCGACCTGGAGATGGTGGCCCTGGCGGTGGACGCCCTGAAGACCGCCGGTCTGGAGCAGTTCCATGTGGAGCTGGGCCATGTGGGCTTCTTCCGGGAGCTGACCGCCCGGGTGGATATGCCCGCAGCAGCGGCGGAGCAGATGCGCTCCCTCATCGAGGGCAAGAACTTCGCCGCACTCAACGACCTGCTAGAGCCCTACAACGGCCAGCCCGCCGTCCGTCCTCTCCGCCGCCTGCCCTACCTCTTCGGCGGGGCAGAGGTGCTGGACGAGGCGGAGACCCTCTCGGGCGGCAGCGACGCTCTGGACTACCTGCGGGACCTGTACGGCGAGCTGAAGCACGCGGGCTACGGAGACCACATCCGCTTTGACCTGGGTCTGGTCCACCAGATTGACTACTATACCGGCGTAGTCTTCCGTGGCTACGTGGAGGGGGCGGGGGACGCCGTCCTCTCCGGCGGCCGGTACGACAAGCTGGTGGGCGCCTTCGGGCGGCCCGCTCAGGCCACCGGCTTTGCCGTGGACGTGGACGCGGTGGCGGCCTGCCTGCCCGCAGCGGTACCAACCGGGCTGGAGATGCTGATCCACTACGGAGACGGGGAGTTTGCCAAGGCCCTGGCAGTGCTGGATGTCCGGGAGCCCGGCTCCTGTGAGCTGTCCCCCTGCCGGGCTCTGGAGTCCACCCTCAGCCTGGCCCGTGAGAAGGGGGCAGCCGTGGTGCTGGTGCTGGAAAACGGCGGAGAGAGGTTGGTGGAGGTATGAGTCAGAATTTACGAATCGCCCTGACCAAGGGCCGCCTGCAGGATAAGGCCGTGTCCCTCTTTGAGGCCATGGGACTGGACTGCACCCCCATCAAGAACCCGGGCCGCCGTCTCATCCACACCATCCCCAACTATCCGCTGGACGGGGTGCTGGCCAAGGCGCCCGACGTCATCACCTACGTGGAACACGGCGTCTGCGACCTGGGCATTGCCGGAAAGGACACCATTCTGGAGCAGGGCGGCGCCTTCTATGAGGTGCTGGACCTGGGCTTCGGCAAGTGCCGCTTCGCCCTGGCGGTGAAGGAGGGCAGCGACTTCTACGGCACCTATAAGACCCGGCGCATCGCCAGCAAGTACCCCAACGTAGCCCGTGCCTTCTTTGCCAAAAAGGGCATGGACGTGGATATCATCAAGATTGAGGGCAGCGTGGAGCTGGCCCCCATCCTGGGCCTGGCCGACGCCATCGTGGACATCGTGGAGACGGGAGCCACTTTGAAAGAGAACGGCCTGGTGCCCATCGAGACCGTGGCGCCGGTGAGCGCCCGGCTGATTGTGAACACAGCCAGTATGAAGCTCCGCAAGGCGGAGATTCAGGATTTTATCGCCAGATGTGAGCGGGAATTGGAGAAAAAGTGATGCTGGAGATTATCCATGCCGACGGAACGGCGGAAAAAAATAAAATCGCCGCCATGCGGGCCAGAGCGGCCGAAGTGAGTGCGGACGTGGACCGCGCGGTGGCTGATATTCTAAGTAATGTAAGGGAGAATGGCTTTGCATCTGTAAAGGAATACTCCCTCCGGTTTGACAAGGCGGAACCCCGGGAAATTTCCAGCGAAGAGCTGGACGCGGCCTATGCCGCCTGCTCCTCGGAGCTGATCGCCGCCATGGAGCGGTCTGCCGCCAACATCCGTGACTACAACGAGCACCTGCTCTCGCGCACCATGGAGTGGCGCTCGCCTGACGGCGGTGTAGTGGGCCGGGTGGTCCGGGGTCTGACCCGGGTGGGCATCTACGTGCCCGGCGGTACGGCGGCCTATCCCTCCTCCGTGCTGATGAACGCGGTACCTGCCAAAGTGGCGGGGGTGGAGGAGATCGTGATGGTCACGCCCCCCACCGAGAACCTGAACAGCGCAGTGCTGGCGGCGGCCAAAATTGCCAGAGTGGATCGGGTGATAGCCGTGGGCGGCGCTCAGGCGGTGGCCGCTCTGACCTACGGGGCCGGGTTTATTCCCAGAGTGGATAAGCTGGTGGGGCCGGGCAACGCCTTTGTGGCGGCGGCCAAGCGGATGGCCTACGGCAAGCTGGACATCGACATGGTGGCCGGTCCTTCTGAAGTGCTGGTCATCGCCGACGGCAGCGCCAACCCGGTGTATGTGGCCGCCGATCTGCTGAGCCAGGCCGAGCACGACCGTCTGGCTTCCGCCGTGCTGCTGACCACCAGCATGGAGCTGGCCCAGGCGGTGGACAAGGAGATTATCCGCCAGACCGGGTATCTGAGCCGCAGCGAGATTATGGAGGCCTCTCTCCGGGACTTCGGCTGCGCCATTGTCTGCGATACCCTGGACGACTGTGCCGCTCTGGCCAACGAGATCGCCCCGGAGCACCTGGAGATTGTGACGGAGAATCCCAGGGACCTGCTGCCTGCCATCCGCAACGCCGGCGCGGTGTTCCTGGGGGCCTGGTCCCCGGAGCCTCTGGGGGACTATATGGCTGGACCGGACCACGTGCTGCCCACCAGCGGCACCGCCCGTTTCTTCTCGCCTCTGAGTGTGGACAGCTTCCTCAAGACCATGAGCGTCATCGCCTACGAGAAGGAGCAGCTGGCGCCGGTGAAGGAGCAGATCATCGCCCTGGCCGAGGCGGAGCGGCTCACCGCCCACGCCAACGCCATCCGGGTGCGCTTTGAAGAGGCGCCGTCCAAGGAGGAATGTTGATGGAGACCCAGGTGTATAAGGCGGGGGACGCCCCCGTCCGGGCCTATACCATTGAGCGCAAGACCAAGGAGACCCAAATCAGCGTGAACCTCTGCCTGGACGGGGGAGAGGTGAAGGTGTCCACCGGTATCGGTTTTTTTGACCATATGCTCCACGCCCTGGCCTTCTACGCCGGGTTCGGCCTGGAGCTGGAGGCCAGGGGCGACCTGGAGGTGGACGGCCACCACACGGTGGAGGACACCGGCATCGTCCTGGGCCAGGCCTTCTGTCGGGCCATCGGCGACCGGAAGGGCATCCGTCGCTTCGCCAGCGCCTACGTGCCCATGGACGAGGCCCTGGGCTTCACCGCTCTGGACATCTCCAACCGGCCTTTCCTGGTCTACGAGGCGGAGATGCCTCAGGAGCGGATGGGGGAGTATGACGCCTGCCTCACCGAGGAGTTCATGCGGGCCTTCGCCGTCAATGGAGGCCTGACCCTCCATATGAAGGCGCTCTACGGCCGCAACTCCCACCACATCACCGAGGCTCTGTTCAAGTCCCTGGGCCTGGCCCTGAAGGACGCGGTGAAGATAGAGGGGAGCGGTGTCACCTCCACCAAGGGGGTGTTGTGATGGGCTATACCGCAATCGTGGATTACGGCGTAGGCAACCTGAAGAGCATTGCCAATGCCATGGATTATCTGGGCCTGCCCACCCAGGTCACCGACGACGCCGGGACCCTGGAGCGGGCCGACGCCATCATCCTGCCCGGCGTGGGGGCCTTTCCCGACGCGGCGGAGCGGCTGCGCCTGTCCGGGCTGGACAAGGTGGTGGTGACCCAGGCGGAGAAGAAGCCTATCCTGGGCATCTGCCTGGGCATGCAGCTGCTCTTTGACATGGGCGAAGAGGTACGAGACTGTAAAGGGCTTGAACTTGTCCATGGCCGTGTGAAGCGGATTGAGACCGCTCACAAGCTGCCCCACATCGGCTGGAACAGCCTGACCTTCCAGAACGACGCGCCCATCTTCCGGGGGCTGGAGGACGGCGCATGGGTCTACTTCGTCCACTCCTACTGCGGCGTGGCGGCCTCGGAAGAGGACGTGATCGCCCGCACAGAGTACGGCGTGTCGGTGGTGGCAGCGGTGCGCAGCGGCAATGTGTACGGCTGCCAGTTCCATCCGGAGAAGAGCGGGGAGACCGGCCTGCAAATCCTGAAAAATTTTGGGGAGCTGAACCGATGAAACTTTTTCCTGCTATTGACATGAAAGATTGTAAGGTTGTACGGCTTTACAAAGGAGATTTTGCAACGGTCCACCAGGTCGCCGACGATCCTCTCACCGTGGCCCGTGCTTTCTACGACGCCGGCGCCCGTCACATCCACATGGTGGACCTGGACGGCGCCCGCAGCGGTGTGCGGGTGAACTTCCCCATGATCTATCAGGTCATCCAGGATTCCGGCCTCAAGGTGGAGCTGGGCGGCGGCATCAAGACCGAGCTGGATGTGATCACCGTGGGCGAGTCGGGCGTGGACCGGCTGGTCATTGGCTCTGCGGCGGTCACCAATCCCGGTCTGGTGTCCTACGCCCTGGGGCTCTATGGGGACCGGGTGGCCGTGGGCATCGACAGCCTCGGCGGCAAGGTGCGCACCGCCGGCTGGGAGGAGAACTCCGGCCTGGACTACCTGGAGTTTGCCGCTCAGATGGAGTCAATTGGTGTAAAGAATATTATCTTTACAGATATTGCGACAGATGGCATGCTGTCCGGGCCCTCCTATGAGCAGCTGGCCCAGCTTCAGAAGACGGTGTCCTGCAACATCACCGCCTCAGGCGGCGTGTCCTGCCTGGACGATATCAAGCGCCTGCGGGACATGGGGCTCTACGGCGCCATCATCGGCAAGGCCTACTACGCCGGGACCATCGACCTGGCGGAGGCGGTAAAGGAGGCTGGGGACCAGTGCTAGCCAAACGGATCATCTCCTGCCTGGACGTCCGGGACGGCCGGGTGGTCAAGGGGGTCAACTTTGTCAATATCCGGGATGCGGGCGACCCGGTGGAGCTGGCCAAGTACTACTCGGACGCCGGCGCGGACGAGATTGTCTTTCTGGACATTACTGCCACCAGTGACAACCGGAACACGGTGGCCGACGTGGTGGAGCGGACGGCGGAGCAGGTCTTTGTGCCGCTGACAGTGGGCGGTGGCATCCGCACCCTGGAGGACTTCCAGCTGCTGCTTCGGGCAGGAGCGGACAAGATTTCGGTGAACTCCGCGGCGGTGAAGGACCCAACCCTCATCTCCCGGGCGGCGGAGCGGTTCGGCTCCCAGTGCGTGGTGCTGGCCATCGACGCCCGCAGCAGAGGAGACGGCACGTGGGAGGTAGTGACTGCCGGAGGCCGCAACCCCACCGGGCTGGACGCGGTGGAATGGGCCAGAGAGGGCCAGCGGCTGGGAGTGGGGGAAATCCTCCTCACCTCCATGGACGCCGACGGCACCAAGGCTGGTTTTGACCTGCCCATGATCAGGGCTGTCACCCAGGCGGTGAGCATCCCGGTCATCGCATCGGGGGGCTGTGGCAGTCTGGAGCACTTTGCCCAGGTCTTTGAGGAGACCGACTGTGACGCGGCTTTGGCGGCGTCCCTCTTCCACTTCGGCGAGCTGACCGTGGAGGAGGTCAAGGACTACCTGCGGAGCCGTGACATCCCGGTCCGCCGGTCGGAGAAGAGCCAGTGGATGGGAGGCCGGCTGCATGTTTGATTTGGAAGCGCTGTTTCAGAAGTCGGAGCTGATTCCGGTGATCATCCAGGACGCGGACACCCTGGAGGTGCTGATGCTGGGCTTCACCAACAAAGAGGCGGTGGAGCTGACCCTCAAGACCAAGACCGCCTGGTTCTGGAGCCGCAGCAGGCAGAAGCTGTGGAACAAGGGGGAGACTTCGGGCCACTTCCTCCATGTGGAGCGGATGGTCACCGACTGCGACACCGACACCCTGCTCTACTTCTGCCATCCTGTGGGCCCCACCTGCCACACCGGGGCCAAGAGCTGCTTTTTCCGGGAAATCGCAATGGAGGAATGACATATGAACGATGAAGTTTTGAAGCGACTCTACCAGGTGGTGCTGGACCGGAAGGCCAACCCCCAGGAGGGGTCCTACACCTGCTATCTCTTTGACAAGGGCGTGGACAAGATTCTCAAGAAGGTGGGCGAGGAGTGCGCCGAGACCATCATCGCCGCCAAGAACGGCGTGGAGGAGGACACGGTGAACGAGTGCTCCGACCTGCTCTACCACCTGATGGTCCTGCTGGCGGCCCAGGATATCCCGCTGGACGCGGTTCTGGCCGAGCTGGACCGCCGCAGCGCCAAAATCGGCAACCTGAAGCAGATGCGGGTCACCGACCACAATACCTGAATACAAAAAGGCCATGTCCGCAGTCTTGCGGATATGGCCTTTTGTCTGGATTTGTAGTATACTGGTTGCCGGACATCAATTCTGCCGCAAGGAGGAATTTTGAAATGAATGCCTTTACCTATCATGTTCCGACAAAGGTTATTTTCGGTGAGAATACAGAGACCCAGACCGGACAGGCAGTCCGGGATGCCGGGGGCAGCAATGTGTTGGTCATCTACGGCGGCGGCAGTGCAGTGCGCAGCGGCCTGCTGGACCGTGTCACCGCCTCGCTGGAGGAAGCCGGACTGTCCTGGCAGGCGGTGGGCGGCGTACAGCCCAATCCCCATCTGGGCCTGGCCCAGGAGACGGTGGACAAGTTCCGGGACAAGGGCATCGACTTTGTGCTGGCGGTGGGCGGCGGCAGTGTCATCGACACAGCCAAGGCGGTGGCCCACGGCCTGGCCCGTCCCGATGTGCCCATCTGGGACTATTACAGTGGCAAGGCCAAGGTGACGGTCACGCTGAAAAAGGGCTCCGTCCTCACCATCGCGGCGGCGGGCAGCGAGACGTCGGACTCCGCCGTGCTGACCAACGAGACCAACGGCCAGAAGAAGGGTATCAACACCCCCTTCAACCAGCCGGATTTTGCCATCATGAACCCTGCCCTGACCTGCACTCTGCCGCCCAGACAGACGGCCTGCGGCGTGGCTGATATCATGATGCACACCATGGACCGCTATTTCAGCGTCCAGACCGACAACGCCCTCACTGACGGTATTGCCGAGACACTGCTCCGCACGGTGATTGAGTATGGCCGGGTGGCCATGGACGACCCGGAGGATTTAAAGGCCCGGTCTGAAATTATGTGGTGCGGTAGCCTGTCCCATGACGGCCTCACCGGTCTGGGTCAGCCCAAGGACTTCTCCACCCATGCCCTGGGCCATGAGCTCTCCGGCATGTTCGACATTCCCCACGGCGAGAGCCTGACCATCATGTGGCCTGCCTGGGCCCGGTATGTGTACCGGGACGCTCCCGGCCGGTTCGCCCGTTTTGGCCGGAACGTGTGGGGCATTCAGGAGGGAAATGAGGAGCGGGCCGCTCTGGCGGCCATCCGGGCCACGGAGCAGTATTTCCACGATGTGCTGAAGCTGCCCATCTGCTTTAGCCAGGCCATGGGCGTGCAGGACGATGCTACCCTCCGGGACCTGGCCGTGCGCTCCACCTACTACGGCGGCCGCCGGGTGGGGCAGCTCCACCCCATGGAGAAGGACGAGCTCTATCTGGTCTATCAGCTGGCCAACCACTGAAAAAAGCGCAGCGGCGCCCAACGGGCGCCGCTGCGGCTTGCCTGTCAGCCCTTCCAGAAGCTGACCTTTTCCGGGTCGTACTGGTCCGTTCTGGGCCGCTCCTCAGCGGGCCAGCCCAGTGCCACAATGCCAACGGGGAGCAGGGTGTCGTCCAGCCGGAAGTAGCGGGAGAAGCCTTCAATCCGCTCCGGCTTGGGGGCTATGGCGCACCAGCAGGCGCCAAGTCCCTGATGTACCGCCTCCACCAGCAGATTCTCGATGGCGGCGGCGCAGTTGACGTAGAGGTATCCCTCTTCTGCCTCGGCGGTGCGGTCGCCCAGAACCATGACAGCGGCCTTGGCCTGCTTCATCATGCCTGTGTAGGGCTGGAGAGAGGGAATGTCGTCCAGGGTATTCCGGTCGGTGATGACCAGGAAGCGCCAGCTCTGGGTGTTGCGGGCGGAGGGGGCGTTCATGGCGGCCCGAAGCAGCTCGGTGAGCACGTCCTCCGGGATGGGACGGTCCGTGTAGCGGCGGATGCTGCGCCGCTCAAACAGTTCTTTCAGCATAGTGCGGTTCCTCCTTGACACATAGGGATGGATGAAACAGAGACGGCAAACTTGAGATTTGCTGCTGTAATTATAGCATACACCGCAAAAAATCAAAAGATAAACGGGCCGCAGCGGGAAAGAATGTGAAAAAATTTGACAAGTGCATGCTGCTGCGGTAAACTATTGAAATAAGCGTGAAACCCGGCCTGACGGGAAAACAGCCAACCAAAACAGAGTGAGTGTGATAAAACGATGAGAAAGCAGAAGGTATCCAGCGCCGTGATCCGGCGGCTGCCTCGGTATTACCGCCACCTGAACGATCTCTTTCAAGCCGGTACCGTTCGCATTTCCTCCAATGCCCTGGGCAGCTCCATGGGCCTGACCGCCTCTCAGATCCGGCAGGATCTGTCCTGCTTCGGCGAGTTCGGCCAGCAGGGGTATGGATATAATGTAGAGAAGCTGCGGGGTGAGATCTCCGACATTCTGGGCATGAACCGCTCCCATACGGCGGTGATTCTGGGCGCCGGTAACCTGGGTCGTGCTCTGATTGAGAATTTCCACTTTGAAAAGAACGGCTTCCAACTGACGGCGGCCTTTGATGTCCACCCGGATATTGTGGGCAGCACCATCGGCGGCGTGACCATCCGGCATACGGATACACTGGAGGCCTATCTGGCCGAGCATCCCACCAGTGTGGGCGTGCTTACCGTCCCCGGCCGGGTGGCCAACGGCCTTGCGGAGCGGTTGGTGGCCGCCGGTGTGAAGGGTATCTGGAACTTCACCAACATTGAGCTGAGCCTGGCTGACGGCGACAATGTGATCATCGAGGATGTCCATTTTGCCGACAGCCTGCTGGCGCTGAGCTATATGATCTCCGATGCGGATGACGCCCGGGAGTAACGAATGAGACGAATTGCGGCAGCCCTGCTGGCCATGCTCCTGCTGGCCGGCTGTGTGGCGGCAGTGGCGGCGGGCGGAAGCTCGTCCGACCCGCTGCTGACCCAATCCTATATCACCAATACCTATATCCCCGAGACTGTTGAGCAGGCGGACAAGGAGATCGAGTCCGGCCTCAATAAGGTCTACGAGGACGCGCTCAGCGAGCTGAAGGCCCAGGCGGAGCTGTACCAGGCCAGGGCCAACGCGCTGGCAGGGGAGGGCGGCGGATATGCCGCCTCCTTCACCGAGCAGCGGTTCAAGCGGGGCGACGTCATCAATCTGGATACCGGCTCCAGCGGTATGCTGCTGGCCGGGTCCGCCACCATCACCTACACCTCCGGCGGCGTTGTGGATATGACCACCGCTGCTGATGTGGTCTCCGGTACGGCTATGACGGCTCAGCACCGCTATCTGGCCGCAGAGAACACCCTGTGCCAGGTGACCATCACCTCTGATACTGCCGTGCTGGCCCCCCAGGGCTTTTACTCCGTTGTGAAAAGCAGCGCCACCGACTACAACGAGCTGGCCAATGCCCTGAAGGAAATGGGGCTGTTTAAGGGCGGCGATACGGCCTACGGCGATGGGCTGATGCTGGAGAACGCCCCCACCCGTATTGAGGGCCTGATCATGTTCCTGCGCCTGCTGGGTGAGGAAGAGGCGGCTCTGGCCGTCAAGGACCCCTGTCCCTTTGTGGATGTACCCGAGTGGTGTCAGAGCTATGTGACTTATGCCTATGCCAAGGGGTACACCAAGGGCGTGGGCGCAGACAGCGAGGAGCTGTACTTCGCCCCTTACGTCACCATCACCGCCGGTGAGTACATGACCTTTGTGCTCCGTGCCCTGGGTTACCAGGACAGCGGCGATAACCCGGATTTCCAGTGGGATTCGGCCTTACTCCGCAGCCTGGAGCTGGGGTGCATCACCGATGGGGAGTACAAGCTTCTGGTGGAGGAGCCCTTCCTCCGGGCTCAGGTGGCCTATGTGTCCTACTACGCGCTGGACGCCAAGATGAAGTCCGGTGGGACTCTGCTCAGCCACCTCTCTTCGGTGGGTACGCTGGATGCCGCCAAGGTCAAGAAGGTGCGGGACAGCGTGGTTACAGAGCGAATTGTATAACAAAATCCCCGGCAGTCCATCGGACCGCCGGGGATTTATTATTTCCAATTCTGCCTGAGCCGCGGCCCGCACCAATCAGGGCGAGGGGCATAGTATGAAGTGAGGCCGCGCAGGAGAAGCCGCAGGGCAGACTCCAGCAGCCGGTCTCCATTTCATTTCAGGAGGTACTTCATTATGGGGTGCTGCAATAACGGTTCCGGCTGGGGTGGCTGCGGCTGCCTGTGGATCATCATCCTTATCATCATTCTGTGCTGCTGCTGCGGCGGCGGGAACATGGGCGGCTGCGGCGGTGGCTGCAACAACGGCTGCGGCAATAACTGCGGCTGCTGAGCGAGCGGACTGAACATAAGAACGAAGGGCCGGGCGCACACACGCCCGGCCCTCTGTCATGAGAACACGGAAATGATGGGGGAGACTCAGTCGCCCAGCTGGGTGATACCCTTGCGGATACGGGCCAGAGCCTCGTCACGGCCCAGGATGTGGCACAGCTCCACCGCGCCGCCGGGGGTGACAGCCTTGCCGGACAGGGCGGTGCGCACCGGCCACATGATCCGGCCGTTCTTCAGCTCCAGCTTCTCGGCCAGGCCGATGAGGGCATCGTGGATGGTGTCGTAGGTCCAGTCAGTGAGGCCTTCCAGCACGGGGAGCACCTGATTGAGAGCCTCCAGAGAGTTCTCCTCGTTGGTCTTCATCTTCTTGTGGCAGTAGAGCTCGTTGGAGTACTCGGGCAGGGCGTCGAAGAAGTCCACCTGGGGGGCGATGTCCAGCAGGGTGTCGCAACGGGGCTGAACCAGGGGAGCGATGAGTTTCAGGTCGATGCCGGGGGTCTTGACGGCCTCCTGGAGGTAGGGCTCAGCCAGAGCGAAGAAGTCCTCGGCGGAGAGCTCACGCAGGTACTTGGCGTTGAAGTAGCGCAGCTTCTCAATGTCGAAGATGGCGGGGGACTTGGAGATGCCGCCGATATCGAACACACGGGAGAGCTCCTCCAGGGAGAAGAACTCCTGCTCGCTGTACTCGCCCCGGGGGGACCAGCCCAGCAGGGTGACGTAGTTGACCACTGCCTGAGAGAGGAAGCCCTGGGCGATGAGGTCCTGGTAGGAGGGGTCGCCGTGGCGCTTGCTCATCTTGTTGTGGGCGTCCCGCATGACGGGGGAGCAGTGGATATAGGTGGGGACATCCCAGCCAAAGGCCTGATAGAGCAGGTTGTACTTGGGGGCGGAGGAGAGGTACTCGCTGCCGCGGACCACGTGGGTGATGCCCATCAGGTGGTCGTCAATGACGTTGGCGAAGTTGTAGGTGGGCAGGCCGTCGGACTTAATGAGAATCTGGTCGTCCAGGGTGTCGTTGTCCACGGTGATGTCGCCGAACACGGCATCGGAGAAGGTGGTGGTCCCACCGGCGGGGATCTTCTGCCGGATGACATAGGAAGCACCGGCGGCAATCCGGGCCTTGGCCTCCTCCAGGCTCAGGGAGCGGCAGGGGTCGGCGGCACGCTCAAAATTGCCGCTCTCCTCCTCGCTCTCGGTCTTTTCGCAGAAGCAGTAGTAGGCGTGGCCCCGCTCCACCAGCAGCTCGGCGTACTTGCCATAGGTGTCCCGGCGCTCGGTCTGGATATAGGGGGCCACGGGGCCGCCGATATCGGGACCCTCGTCCCAGGTCAGGCCGCACTCCCGGAGGGTCTTGTAGATGACCTCGGTGGCGCCTTCCACCAGGCGCTCCTGGTCGGTGTCCTCAATGCGCAGGATAAAGGTGCCGTCCTGATGGCGGGCGATGAGCCAGGTGTAGAGGGCGGTGCGCAGATTGCCGATGTGCATATAGCCGGTGGGGGAGGGGGCGAAGCGGGTGCGGACTTTGCCCTTAGGGATGCGGGCCTCCATGTCGTCAAACCATTTCATATCCATGGTGATGCCTCCAGTGGTAATAATTGTGAGAATTGCGCCGACAGGCGGAAGTTCTTCTGATCTTTACCATTCTAAAGGTAAGGGTAAAACTTGTCAAGCGGTACACCATGTGGTATGATAAACTGGTATGTAAATATGCGCCCCGAAAGAGGGAAAAAGCCTCCGGAGGCGCAGTCGAGGTGTAAAACAGAAATGGAAACGACAAAGAAAGTAATGCTCTCCGGCATCCAGCCCAGCGGCGACCTGCACCTGGGCAACTATCTTGGCGCCATCAAGAACTGGGGTGCCCGTGCGGACGAGTTTGACTGCTACTATTTCATGGCCGACATGCACACCATCACCGTCCGCCAGACTCCTGCCGACCTGCGCCGTCGCACCCTGGAGCAGCTGGCCCAGTACATCGCCTGCGGCCTGGACCCGGAGAAGAACACCCTGTTCGTCCAGTCCCACGTCCACCAGCACGCGGAGCTGGCCTGGGTGCTGTCCTGCTACACCATGTTCGGTGAGCTCTCCCGCATGACCCAGTTCAAGGACAAGTCCGCCAAGCACGCCGACAACATCAACGCCGGTCTGTTCACCTATCCCTGTCTGATGGCGGCGGATATCCTGCTCTACCAGCCCGACTTTGTGCCCGTGGGCGAGGACCAGAAGCAGCACGTTGAGCTGACCCGCAACATTGCCCAGCGGTTCAACCATGTCTACGGCGACGTGCTCAAGATGCCCGAGCCCTATATCCCCAAGATGGGCGCCCGTGTCATGAGCCTGAACCAGCCCGACACCAAGATGAGCAAATCCATCCCCGAGGGCTGCGTGTTCCTCATGGAGAAGCCGGAGGACATCATGCGCAAGTTCAAGCGGGCCATCACCGACAGCGACACCGAGCACTGCGTCCGGTACGACCGGGAGAACAAGCCCGGCGTGGCCAACCTGATGAGCATCTATTCCGCCGTCACCGGCAAGACCTTTGAGGAGATCGAGGCCGAGTTCGACGGCAAGGGCTACGGAGCCTTCAAGCCTGTGGTGGGCGAGGCCGTGGTGGAGATGCTCCGTCCCATTCAGGAGGAGACCCGCCGGCTGCTCTCCGACAAGGCCTACCTGGAGAATGTCTACCGGGCCGGCGCGGAGAAGGCCTCCTATGTGGCGGAGAAGACCCTGCGCAAGGTCTATAAAAAGGTGGGCTTCCTGCAGCGCTGAAGCGGCAGTTGATTCCGTCTAAAGGAGAAGAACCATGAATGTAGAACTTCGCGAGATCGGCATGGTGGCGGCCGCCCTGGGCGTGGCGCTGATTGTCGCTCTTATTCTGACCCCGGTGGTCAAATCTCTCGCTCAGAAGGTGGGCGCGGTGGACGTGCCCAAGGACAACCGCCGGATGCACGACCACCCCATCCCCCGTATGGGCGGTCTGGCCATCTTTTTCGGCTTTATAGCCAGCACCCTGTTCTTTGTGGAGATGACCCCTCAGATCCGGGGCATGCTGCTGGGTGCCGTGATCATCGTGGTGCTGGGTATCTTTGACGATATCTACGCGCTGAAGGCGTCCTTCAAGTTTGTGATTCAGATTGTGGCCGCTCTGGTGGCGGTTCTGTCCGGCAATGTGATTGAGATCATCTCCAATCCCAATGTGTTCTCCGCCAACCTCTACTGGGACCTGGGCTGGCTGGCCTATCCGGCCACCGTCATCTGGATTGTGGCCATCACCAACGCCGTCAACCTGATCGACGGTCTGGACGGCCTGGCCTGCGGCGTGTCCACCATCAGCTCCATGACCCTGCTGGTCATCGCCATGTCGGTGGGGGAGGTGCCCATCGCCCTGATGGTGGCGGCCCTGTGCGGCGGCTGCCTGGGCTTCCTGCCCTACAACCTGAACCCCGCCAAAATCTTCATGGGTGACACCGGCTCCACCTTCCTGGGCTTTGTCCTGGCGGTGATCTCGGTGCAGGGCCTCTTCAAGCTGTACACCATCATCTCCTTTGTGGTGCCCTTCCTCATGCTGGGCCTGCCCATCTTTGACACCTGCTTTGCCTTCATCCGCCGCATCGCCCACGGCCAGAGCCCCATGCACGCCGACCGCAGCCATGTGCACCACCGGCTCATCGACATGGGCTTCTCCCAGAAGCAGGCGGTAGCCGTGCTCTACATCATCAGCGCCATCCTGGGCCTGTCCGCTGTGGTGCTGACCACCGAGGGTCCCGTCAAGGCCATGCTGCTGCTGATGGCCCTGTGTGCCGCCGGTGCGGTGGCCGGACAGCTGTTCATTCACAACAACAACAAGAAAAACCGGGGCAACCCGCCCCAGAATCCGGCGGAGCCTGAGGCCGGAACCGGGGAGGAGGAAGAAAAGAAATGAAGCCTATCCGTGTCATGACAATTTTCGGCACCCGGCCTGAGGCCATCAAGATGGCGCCCCTGGTGCAGGAGCTGAGCCGCCGCGAGGGCATCGAGTCTCTGTGCTGCGTCACCGCCCAGCACCGGCAGATGCTGGACTCGGTGCTGGAGATTTTCCGCCTGAAGCCGGACTATGACCTGAACATCATGGAGCCCCGTCAGACCCTGTCCACTATCACCACTAAGTGCCTTCTGGGTCTGGAGGAGGTGTTCCAGACCGCCAAGCCCGACCTGGTGCTGGTCCACGGCGATACCTCCACCACCTTTGCCGGAGCCCTGGCCGCCTTCTACCACCAGATTATGGTGGGCCATGTGGAGGCCGGTCTGCGCACCTGGGACAAGTACTCCCCCTATCCGGAGGAGATGAACCGCACCCTGGTGGGAGACATTGCCGACCTCCATTTCTGCCCCACGCCCGCCAACCGGGCCAATCTGGCCGGTGAGGGGATTAAGGACGGGGTGTTTATCACCGGCAATACCGTCATCGACGCCCTCCAGACAACAGTTGTAAAGGATTATCGCTTTGCAACTGATTTGCTCAACCACCTGGACTATGAGGGCAAAAAGATCATCCTGGTGACCTGCCACCGCCGTGAGAATTACGGCCAGCCCATGACCAACATCATGACCGCTCTGCGCCGTGTGGCAGACGCCCACGAGGATGTGGAGCTGGTGTACCCGGTGCACCTGTCCCCGGTGGTGCGGGAGGCAGCCGCCAAGTATCTCTCCGGCCACCCCAGGATTCACCTCATCGACCCTCTGGACGTGGAGGAGATGCACAACCTGATGGCCCGGTGCTATCTGGTGATGACCGACTCCGGCGGACTGCAGGAGGAGGCGCCCGCTCTGGGCCGGCCTGTGCTTGTCCTGCGCCGGGAGACCGAGCGGCCCGAGGCCGTGGAGGCGGGCACCGTGAAGATTGCGGGCACCGAGGAAGAGGATGTGTTCCAGATGGCCCACACCCTGCTGACCGACGCCAACGCCTACGGCGAGATGGCCCATGCGGTCAATCCCTACGGCGACGGCCAGGCCTGCCGCCGCATTGCCGACGCCATTGAGTGGAAGTTTGGCCTGCGGGAGCAGGCGCCCGAGGCCTTTGATACGCTGGGCCGCTAAGACAAACACAGAGCAGCAGACCCGGTAAGGAGGTGGGAGCGTGGAAGGGAGAAACCGGACCATCTTTGTGGTGCTCATTGCCATTGTCATCGTGGTGGCGGTGTTTTCCAGCTTCGGCCTCAACCTGTTCACGCCGGCCGCCCCTGAGATCACCCTTCCGGCGGTCACAGATCCGGCGGAGGACCAGGAGGATCAGAGCGGCCAGCCGGCGGATACAGACCGCTATGTCCGGGTGGAGGTGACGCCGGAGACAGTGCAGAACGTTATCCGTACCATGGTTCCCCTCCAGCCCGAGAGCTATTTCCGCGCTATTACCGTGGAGACCTCCCTGGGAGACGGGACCATGGGCGCCACGGTCAACCGGGTCTGGCAGGATGCCGGCTGGACCCAGGTGGAGTCCACCTGGCCCGGCGGGACGGTGGAGTACACCATCGCGGGGGACGGAATGGTCTACCGCTGGTATGGCGGCGACAGCACCTGGACCAGGTGGGACCAGGGAGAGCGGGACATCAACATGGCCCAGCGGATTCCCACCTACGAGGACGTGCTGGCGCTGAATGTAAAGCTGATTACCTCCACAGGCTATGAGGAGCGGAACGGGGAGTCCTGTGTCTACGTGGAGACGGCAGAGAACGAGCTGGGCAACCGGGAGCGCTACTGGGTGTCGGTGTCCAACGGCCTGCTGATTGGCGCGGAGACCTGGTGCGGCGATGAGTTGGTGATGCGCATGTCCTCCGAGCCGGTGGAGATGCCGGTGCCGGCGGATACCACCTTTACGCTCCCTGACGGCACCGTGCTTCACGTCGTAGAGGGCTGAGCGGCTCAGTCCAGCCCCAGCAGCAGGAGCAGCCCCAGCGTGATCATCAGCTCCACATCATCGCCCTCCATGAAGAGAAAGAGGAGAATGAGCAGAAGGAGCACATCACCGCTGTCCAGCTGGTCCAGCTTGAGGCTTTTGAGCAGTGAGGTAAGGGAACCCGCGGCTTTTTCCGCTTTGGACACCGCCTCACTGTGAGGGGGATGAGGAGATTCAAGGCGATGTGTGCCTGTCTCCGACCGGCGGATGGGCTGGTCGTCCTCCTCTGGAATCCGGGTATATCCGCCGCTGCCGGGGATATATCGGTTATACATCCGCCTCGCCCCCTTCTTTCTTGAAGACCTGGAAGGCGACCCGGATGACCCGGGAGAGCTTGGCGATCTGGATGGCCTTTTCCAGCTTGGCCTGACGCTCCTCCTTCAGAAAGGGCTTCAGAGCGCTGAGAAGGGCAGTGCGCCGGTCGTCCTCGGCGCTGTACGCAGAGAAGAGCTGGAGGGCAATTTGAATTAGTTTGGGGTCCAGACTGCCCAGAGCGGAGAGGGGATTGTCTCCGCTGTCGCTCTGGTGTTCTGTCCGGGGCTGACCGGTCAAGCCGGACAGCAGGGCGGCCACAGCCTCTGAATTTGGTGTCTGGCCGCCCGTGTCCCCATCGGAATCCTCACTTGAGGGCGGAACCGCCTGGGTGTCCTCTCCGCCGCTGTGGGTATCGGAGTCTGCGGCATCCCCAGAGTCCGACAGAGACCGGGCAATGGACATAATCTGGCCCATAGCCTCCGGATTGCCCAGAATCGCATTCAGTTTATCCTCCAGATCGGCCATGGCTCACCCTCCGTTCCCTGGGAAATCCAGCGGCTGTTTGCTTACTTTTTGGGCAGGGCTCCGCTGATGCGCCCCACAACCTCGGCGCCCTCCTTGCTCTGCATCAGGCGCTCCACAATACCGGTGAGTGCCTTGGTGTCGCCCTTCATGGCGGCGTCTGCAGCGCCCTTGAGGCCGCTGCCTGCCTGGCGGTTGAGCATCTCCATCAGGGCCTTGGTGTCCGGAGAGCTCATAATACGGGCCAGCGCCTCCTTGTTTTTCAGCAGCGTTGCGGCCTCCGGGGATTTCATCAGATCGTTCAGGTTGGATTTGGGTGCTGCCATGGCGTATCCCTCCAATCAACATTGTATGTATGCAATCCATTGAACTTCACTCTCATTCTATGCCCGACAGGGGAGATGGTGCATTGATGAAACTGTTGGTTTTTTCCGATTCCCATGGAAATATCGAGCATATGCGCCGGGCGGTGGAGCAGGAGAAGCCGGATCAGATTCTCCATCTGGGGGATGTGATGCGGGACGCGGTGGAGCTGTCCCGGGACTATCCGAACATTCCGCTGGAGCTGGTGCCCGGCAACTGCGACTACGCCACCGACGTGCCCGCCCAGAAGATTCTGTATTTTGAGGGCCGCCGTATTCTCATGACCCACGGCCATATCTACCATGTCAAGCTGGGGATCGGCGCGGCGGTCAGGGCGGCGGTAGAGGCCAAGGTGGATGTTCTCCTCTTCGGCCACACCCATGAGGCCTTCTGCTGTGAGCAGGACGGCCTGTGGGTTATGAATCCTGGTACCATCCGGGGCGGTCTGGTGCCCACCTGCGGGGTCATCCGCCTGGATGGGGAGCGTACGACCTGCGAAATCCTTGAAATTCCAAGGGGGTAAAGGTATGCTGCTTGCCGTTGATGTGGGCAACACCAATATGGTGTTCGGCGTTTATGAGGGAGAGCAACTGCTGGGAAGCTTCCGCCTGAAGACCGATGCCAGCCGTACCGGGGACGAGATTGGCCTGTTGGCCACCCAGTATTTTGAGAAATTCGGTCTGGATGCCAACGGGGTAGAGGACGTGATCATATCCTCGGTGGTTCCCTCTGTGATGTTTGCCCTTACCAGCGCCATGGTTCAGTATTTCAACCGCAAGCCCCTTATCATCGACAACGGTGTGGACCCCGGTCTGCCCTACGCAGTGGGCGGAGATGAGCGGCTGGGCGCTGACCGCTCGGTGGCCTGCGTGGCCGCGCTGGAGAAGTACGGTGCCCCTCTGGTGGTGCTGGACTTCGGTACCGCCACCACGGTGGATGCGGTCAGCAAGGAGGGTGCCTACCTGGGCGGCTGTATCACAGCCGGCGTGCGCATCTCCACAGAGGCCCTGTTCCAGAATGCGGCTTTGCTTCCCAGTGTAGAGCTTGCAGTGCCTGACAAGGTTTTGAACTGTACAGCTGTTGGGCAGATTCAGGCAGGCGCTGTTCTGGGATATATCGGCGCCATGGAGTATCTCATCCGCCGCACCAAGCAGGAGATGGGTTACCCTGATGGGGAGATCAAGGTGGTGGCTACCGGCGGACTGTCCCGAATGGTGGCGGACAACACGGACCTGATTGACCTGGTGGACGAGAACCTGATTCTGGACGGTCTGCGTCTCATTTACCGGCGTTACCGGATGGAAAAAGCATAAAAAGAACACGGGGGAGCGGAAGCTCCCCCGTGTCTGTTTACAGGCTTTTTCTGATTTTCCAGATGGCGCTTTTCTCCAGCCGGGACACCTGGGCCTGGGAAATACCGATCTCGGCCGACACCTCCATTTGTGTTCTGCCCTCAAAAAAGCGGAGACTGAGGATGTGCCGTTCCCGGTCGGAGAGGTGGGAGATGGCCTCCTTCAGCGCGATATGCTCCAGCCAGCTCTCGTCGGTGTTTTTGCTGTCCTTCACCTGGTCCATGACGCAGATGGCGTCGCCGCCGTCGGAGTAGACAGGCTCGTAGAGGGAGACTGGATCCATAATGGCGTCCATGGCAAAGACCACGTCCTCCCGCTTCAGGTCCAACATCTTGGCGATCTCCTCCATGGTGGGCTCCCGCTGGTGCTCGGCCATGAATTTCTCCTTGGCCTGGAGGACCTTGTAGGCGGTGTCCCGCATGGAGCGGGAGACCCGCATGGAGCTGTTGTCCCGGAGGTAGCGCCGGATTTCGCCCACAATCATGGGCACGCCATAGGTTGAAAAGCGGACGTCCAGGTCGGTGTTGAAGTTGTCGATGGCCTTGATGAGGCCGATGCAGCCCACCTGGAACAGGTCGTCCACGTTTTCGCCCCGGTTGCTGAACTTTTGGATGACGGACAGCACCAGCCGGAGGTTGCCTGCAATCAGCTCTTCCCGGGCGGCCGTATCTCCCTCCTTGGTGCGTTTGAGCAGCGCCACGGTCTCCTCGTTTTTCAGCACCTTGAGCTTGGATGTGTTAACCCCGCAGATTTCCACCTTTCCCTGCAAGCCGATACCCCCCTGTGAATGCGCTGATTACAGTATCTCCCGGGCCAGTGGATTCATACGGGCACGCAGAGGGGTATATTTTTTATCGTAGGACGGTTTTCCCTTGCTTTTGGCAAACAGGCGGAGGAACCATCTGACGGCAAGACAAGATAAAACGCCTCCTGGAACAGAGCGAGCTCTGACCAGGAGGCGTTTCTTGTTAAGAGAACTTTATCGCAGGTCCACAGGGGACTGGAAGCAGCGTTTGGCGGCCTCTAGCGTGACGGAGAAGATGCGCACGCCCACGTTGGAGATGATAACCAGCTGGGTCTGACCAAGCGCGTCTCCCCAGTCCTCTATCTGGCAGACGGTGCCCACCATGCTGACATTTTTGGTGCCCTCTGTGGTGCGGCAGAAGCCCTTGACCCGGTAGGTGGAGGGGGCGATTTCATCCAGGAACTGCCGCAGAGCCTGGGGCGTGACGGCCTCCTGAGTGGAGAGGGTGATGGTGACCGGGCGGCTGCTCTCGGTGTTGGAGCTCTCCTGGGGAGCGGCCTCCTCCTGGGGGCCGCCGGAGAGAATTTCCCGCAGGGAGACATTGGCGTAGGTGGTGCGGTAGAGGGCGGCGCTGGGGTTGATCTCCCGGATGGACTGCTCCACCTGGGTCAACTGCTCCCCGGTGACCAGATCCACCTTGTTGAGGATCACCGCCCGGCTGTACTCCACCTGACGACGGAGGGCCAGAAGGAGCTTGAGGTATTTTGGGAAGTAGAGGGCGTCCACCAGGCAGATGGCGCCGCAGTAGTCGTAGACCGCGCAGGAGAGGGTGGCGATCTGGTCCAGAATGGAGGAGATGCTGGAGGGGTCGGCCAGGCCGGAGGCCTCCACAAATACATAGTCCAGGTTCCGTCCCGCCAGGTCGATGAGGGAGTCCACAAAGGAGTCCTTGATGCAGGCGCAGAAGATGGAGCCGTTATTGAGCTCAATCATGCTGGCGCCGGGGATATCGTGGCGGATGAGGGCGCCGTCCACGCCGGTGCCGCTGAATTCGTTGACAATTAGGCCGATTTTCTCCTGAGAAAACTCCTGGAGCACATGGTTGAGAAAGGTGGTCTTGCCCGCGCCCAGGAAGCCGGTGAGAAGAACCAGTTTGCTCATATCTTTCATCCTCCGTGGCAGTTAAAAGTTCATATTCATGATGTAGGTCTCCATGAATTTGGGGCTGGTGGCCAGCTCCACATGCTCGATGGAGGCGGGCAGGGCTTTGCAGCGGTCCATCTCGTCCTGATCCAGCAGGCACATCTGGACGCCCTTTCCGGCGCCGTTGCCGATGGAGAAAATCCGGTCCCGGGGGACAGAAGGCAGCAGGCCAATTTCCAGAGCCCGGTCAATGTCGATGTAGTTACCGAAGGCACCTGCCAGATAGAGGGCGTCCAGCTGGTCGGGGGAGAGGCCGGCCTCCTCCAGAAGAGTCATGCAGCCGGAGAAGATGGAACTCTTGGCCAGCTGAATCTGCCGCACGTCGTGCTGGGAGAGGTAGACGGGCCGGTCGCCGCGGGTAAAGAAGAAGGCGGTGTTGTACTCACCGGCCTCGCCCAGATACTCGGCTAGGGGGCTGTCCGGGTGCTGGGCAAGAAATTCATCCCGGGGCAGGAGACGACCGGACTCGTCGATGATACCGGCCCGGCGCAGCTCAGCTACCGCGTCGATGATGGCGGAGCCGCAAAGACCCAGGGGCTCCACGCCGCCGATGACCCGGTAGGTCAGCTTGCCGTCCTGGAGGGAGACCCGCTCGATGGCGCCCTCCATACCCCGCATTCCGCAGGCAATGTTGCCGCCCTCTAGGGCGGGGCCGCAGGCGGTGGAGGCCACCTTGTATCCGGCGCCATTGCCAACGGCGATCTCGCCGTTGGTGCCCAGGTCCACCATCAGGCAGGGACCTCTGTCGGTGGGGAGGGTGAGGAGCACGGCGGCGGTATCGGCGCCCACAAAGCCGCCCAGCAGGGGGAGAAACTCCACCACACCGCCGGCGGGCATGTCGATTCCGGCCTCGGCAGCGGAGCAGCGGACGGGGCCGGCGGTGATGTTGACAAAGGGGTCCTGGGAGAGACCGTAGGGGTCCAGGCCCAGGAAAAGGTGCTGCATGGTGCTGTTTCCGCAGAGTACCAGATGATAGAGGTGGCTGCGGAAGCCGGGGATTTTCTCCTCCGCCTGGTCCAGCAGCGTGTGGATAGTGTCGCGGATATGGCCGTTCAGCTCATCCAGACCGTCCTCATTCTGACGGGTGTGGAGGATGCGGGTGATGACGTCGGCGCCTCTGACGATCTGTCCGTTGAGTGCGGACACTGTGTGGAGCAGCGAGCCGGTGTTCAGGTCGTAGGCGTAGAGCACCACGGAGGTAGTGCCGATGTCGATGGCGCCGCCGTAGAGCAGAGCGGTGGTGTCGCCGGGCTCCACTGCCAGGAGCTGATCCCGGTAGGAGACAAAGGTGACACGGTCCACCGAAGCGTCGGCCATCAGCCTGGAAAAGGTGCGCAGAAGGCTGGGAGAGGCGGGTTCCAGGTAGGAACCGCAGTGGGAGGGCAGCAGCTCAGTCTTGGTCATGCAGCGCTTGGAGAGGGCGGGAGAGAGGTTTGTGCTGTGGGCGGAGCGGCCTTCTGTTACGATGGACGCATCTCTGGTGAGCTGGTGATCCTCCAGATAGAAGGTCATGTCGCAGTCCACCACTGTCCGACAGGCAAGGACAGTCTCGCTGGTGCCGTCCCGGTCAATCCGGACGGCGCATTTGCCGCAGGTGCCTCTTCCGCCGCAGACCAGATCCATGGGGAACCCGGCGGCGGCGCAGGCCTGGGAGATGGTGACACCGCCGGACGTCTCAAAGGCGGCGTTCTGGTTGGGCAGCTTGATACAGTACATGAGTGAAAACCTCCGTTTGTCAGTTGTCTTGATTTGTGGGCGGAATCAGAGACAGGCAGCGGGTCCTTCCGTGGAGCGGAAGAAGCAGGAGGTATTGGAACACTTGCTGCAGTCGTGCTCCACGGAGATCTCCGGATTGCTGCAATCAGCTCCGAAGAGGTAGAGCATGGACTTCTCGGGGTAGAGCATGTAGCTCTCGGTCAGGCGGACGTGGGACAGGGATGGAATGCCACGGAAAGCGTCCAGAAGCACGGACTGATATTCCAAATCCAGCTCCTGCTCACCGGGGGAGAAGCGGCGGGTAAGGTGGCAGTTGCTCTCCTTCATGGCGGCGGCGATCTGGCGGTTCATCTGCTCCGAGCCATCAAAGAGCATCTCGTTGACCAGGTCGTTGAGGAGGTAGCCCTCCAGAAAATCGCCCTGGTCAATCAGCTGGGAGATGGCCTTGGTGATGGACTCCGAGCAGGTGGACAGACAGGTGATGCGGTAGCGGCACCGGTCTACCTCGGGCAGGCCCATGGGCGGTGCGCCCTCCTCCACAGCGTAGCAGTGGGTCATGCACAGCTGCTGCCGGGCGGTGCGCTCCAGGGCGGGGAAGGCCGCCTCGGCATACCGGTAGGCGGTGGTGTCCGGCTGAATATGGAGCCTGCGGAAAATGCGGCTCCGGTCGTAATGGGGTGTGATGTCGGCAAAGTAAACCATGGAAGGCTCATCCTTTCCTCATGTCCGAATTCGTCTGCTTGTGGAGCGGGGCGAAGGCTCAGTCAGAGGTGTGTTTTTCGTTGTTCAGCTGGCTTTTGTACTGGCGGGGCGTGGTCCCCGTCACTTTTTTGAAGATTTTTGTAAAATAGCTCTGGTCGTCAAAGCCCACCAGTCCGGAGATCTCCAGCAGGCTTCTGTCCGTGTTGCGCATGAGCTCCGTGCTGTGCTCAATGCGGATGCGGTTGAGGTAGTCGGTAAAGCTGGTGCCCAGCTCCTGCCGGAACAGTTTGGACAGGGAGGACTCGTTGAGGAACAGGGCGGAGGCCAGATCCCGCAGAGTCAGCTTGTCCATGTAGTGGGCGTTGATGTAGGACACGGCCCGGGTGGTGGCAGAGGACACCTGAGGCAGGTCGGCAAAGATATCATCCACAAAGTGGGCCACCAGCTCCCGGCTCCACTGGGCCAGGCTGTCCAGGGTGTTGAGCTCATTGAGGGAGTTGATGAACTTGAAATCCAGCCCGAAGATGTTGCGCAGGGAGGCGCCCCGCTCGGTGGACATACGGGCCAGGGAGATGTACAGCTCGAAGAAATGGAGCTTGATGCTGTCAAAGTTTCCGCCCTCCACCAGCACCAACTCTTCAAAGAGGTCGTCCAGGCAGGCCAGGGCGGCCTCCCGGTTGCGGCCCTGGATTTCCCGGGCAAGCCGGTCCTCCAAATCCGACCAGGTGGGGGCGGACAGAGCGGCGGAGGTGTTCTGGGGCTTGCTCTGCTTGCGCTTCTGGATGTGGTCGCCCACGGTGAGTTGGCGCTGGTAGCGCAGACGCAGCTGCTCATAGTCATCCCAGTTTTTGTGGCTGTGTACCACGGCGCTGTACAGGAGCAGGGAGAACTTCTGTATTTGCTCTGGAGTATATACCTGCATGGACGAAATGAAAAGAGAAATTTTCGCCAGCAGCTCCGGCGAAACCTGGTTGAACTCAAAGGCCTGGGTGAGCAGCTCAGCGGAGACAGGCCCCATGGACAGGGGACCGGCCACAGCGCAGCCGCAGAATTTTTCCGACACGACGACGGGGACGGCGATATGGATCAGGCCTGAGGGACAGGAGAAGATGTAGGGCTCGCCCAGATGGTAAGAGGATTTGGCAGAAAAGAGCATGGTGCTGCCGCACACGCTGTCGGGCTGGCGGTAGATGGGGAAGAATTGGCAAAATTTTTTCTCCGTCTGGAATTCCTCCAGAATGGAGCCGTCAGGGGAGAACAGAGTTACCGGAACGCCGGTACTGACGCTGAAGGCGTCCAGATATTCGTGCAGACGCTTTTGATCAATGGCTTGCAAACCAGATTCCTCCCATTCTGGAATATTTCCTTTCCGCCGGGTCAGGGCGGCGGAGTTGCGGGGGGATGATGGAATTGGTAAAATGAAGATTACCAATTTGTAATTTTTAAATCACTATACCCCTTTTTTGGGTGAAAAGCAACAAAGAACTTTAAAGACATGGCCTTACATTGGCAAATGCGCTGGAATAGAACAAAAAGAAATGGTATTTTTCTTAGAAATTAGAGGGCGGTTTCGATATACTACAAGCGTGGAGCGGAAAGGAACAGCAGAATGAATCGGTTTAATACAATTTTTCAGAGCATCATCGACGGGGACGAAGAAAAGACCGTAGCACAGTGCCGAGAGCTGCTTGCAAGGGGCTGCCGTCCGGTTGACATTCTGGAAAAAGGGATGATTCCGGCCATGGACCGCCTGGGCGTCATGCTGAGCAGGGAAGAGCGGTTTATCCCTCAGATCCTGCTCTCCGCCAGAGCCATGCAGAAGGCAGTGGCCATCATCCGGCCGCTGCTGCTGGAGCAGGCCGACGGAGCAGAGCACCGGGAAAAGGTCGTGGTGGGAACCGTCCAGGGGGACATCCACACCATCGGAAAAAGCCTGGTGGGAATCATGCTCCAGAGCGCCGGGTTCGATGTGACGGATTTGGGCTCCAATGTCAGTGCCGAACGGTTCATCGCCCAGCTGCGGGCGGACGGCTCCCGCATCGTGGCCATGTCCGCCATGCTGACCACCTCCATGGCCAGCATGAAGGAGACCGTGAAGCGGATTCGCCAGGAGGACTTCGGCTACCACGTCCACATCATCGTAGGCGGCGGGCCCATCACACCCAGCTTTGCCCGAGAGTTAGGGGTGGAGTTCTCCGGTACCATGATGGACACAGCCCGACTGGCCACCGAAATCAGCACAGAGCGGCGGGAGAAGCCGCGGCGCTGAGCACCAACTTACACACGTCAGAAAAAACAATTACATACGCCAGAAGGAAACAGACATGCGGACAATATTTGAAAAGGAGCGGGAATTCATGTCTATTCTCAACGAGATCACCGAGCTTGTCATCAAGGGCGACATCATGGGTACCAAGGCCAAGGTTACCGAGGCTGTGGAGCAGAAGGTGGAGGCCACCGACATTCTGAACAACGGCCTGATGCCCGGCATCAACGAGATCGGCGAGCGGTTCGCCAAGGGCCAGATCTTCGTGCCCAACGTGCTCATGTCCGCCAAAGCCATGAACACCGGCGTGGAAGTGATCCAGCCCCTGCTGGCCGCCGGCGGCGACACCACCATCGGCACCGCCGTCATCGCCACCGTGAAGGGCGACCTCCACGACATCGGCAAGAACCTGGTGGGCCTGATGATGAAGAGCGCCAACCTGAAGGTCATCGACCTGGGTGCCAACGTCCCCGCCGAGAAGTTTGTCGAGGCCATCAAGGAGCACAACCCCGACATCGTGGGTCTCTCCGCCCTCCTGACCACCACCATGAACGAGCAGGGCCACGTCATTGAGGTCCTCAAGCAGGCCGGCGTCCGCGACCAGGTCAAGGTCATGATTGGCGGCGCCCCCGTCACCCAGGCCTGGGCCGACAAGATCGGCGCCGACGCCTTCACTGCCGACGCCGCAGCCGCCGCCCGCTGGGCCAAGGAGTACGTGACCAGCATCCGCTGAACATCAACCGCCGCTCCGGCTCAGGGGCCGGGCAGATATGAATGAAATGGAGGATGAATTCCCATGGTAGGAAGAGTTAAATATAACGTGATGAGCGACCAGGAACTGCAGTTCATGAAGTCCCGCATGGAGCAGCTGCTCATTGAGCGGGGCATCCACCTGGACCACGATGAGATGCTCTCTGAGCTGGCCCAGCTGGGCTGTGTGGTGGACATGGAGAAGAAGGACGTCCGCTTCACCAAGGAGCTCATCGACAAGGCGGTCGCCGCCGTCCCTGAGAAGTTCACCCTTTATTCCCCCAGCGGCAAGTATGACCTGGAGTTCCCCAACCCCACCGGCAGCTTCTACACCCGTACCAACACCGGCGCGCCCAACTACCGCACCGTGAAGGGTGAGACCCACTACACCACCCTGGAAGAGGTGGACGAGTGGTACAAGATCACCAACGTGATGGAGAACCTGGACTACGTCACCCTGCCCTCCACCTCCGGCGAGTACGTGCCCGGCGACGCCGTGGACGTCTACACCCTGGAGAAGGCCCTGAAGCACTCCGCCAAGCACATCTGGATTCAGCCCTATGAGTCCGACAACGTCCAGTGGCTCATCGACATGGCCGCTGCCGCTGTGGGCGGCCTGAAGAACCTGCAGGAGAAGCCCATCGTCAGCTTCATCTCCTGCGGCGTGCCCAGCCTGACCTTCAAGCACATGGACGCTGAGGTCCTCTACCGCTGCGCCAAGTCCCGCATCCCCGTGCAGCCCTGCTCTCTGCCCACCGCCGGCGCCAACACCCCTGTCACCGCTCAGGGTACCGCCTTTGTGGCCTGTGCCGAGGTGTTTGCCCAGATCGTCATGCTGGAGCTGATGTGCCCCGGCCTGCCCGTCATCGCCACCACGCTGCTGTTCAACATGGACATGCAGAGCACCTACACCCTGCAGTCCAACACCGAGATCACCATCGCCCGTCTCATCTGCATGGAGCTGTTTGAGCGCGGCTACAACATCCGTGCCCACTCCTACGGCACCGGCACCGACAGCGTGGTGATGGATGAGCAGAACTTCATCGAGCGCACCAACCTCATCGACGCCATGGCCATGAGCGAGGCCTCCGTCCTGGGCGGCGCCGGTCAGCTGGAGACCGCCAAGACCATCAGCCCCCTGCAGCTCATCATCGACAACGAGATCTTCGGCATTGCCCGCCGTATCCGCCGCGGTCTGGACGTGAACGACGAGACCCTGGACTGGGACGAGCTGATTGCCGGCCTGGACAAGGATCCCAGCTTCAGCTTCCTGACCAGCGAGCACACCTTCCGTCACTTCACCGAGCCCCACCGCCCCGACATGTTCAATCGTGACAGCCCGGTGAACTGGGAGCTGGAGGGCAGCAAGACCCTGCTGGACAAGGCTCTGGAGAAGTTCAACGCCATCATGGCCTCCGAGGACGTGTACGAGCTGCCTGCCGACAAGGCCGCCGAGGTGGAGAAGGTGCTCAAGGAGGCTCACAAGGCCCTGGTGAAGTAATCGCCGTATAATACCGCCTCTCCGATGGTCCGGATGTGCCTGAGGCGCATCCGGACCACTTCGAAACCGGGATATTTCCCTCATCCCTGCATTCCACCAGAAATCGTGTAAGAGACATACAACCGACGGTTCCGCCAATCCGGGCCGGCTGGCTCTCCGGCGGAGGCGTGGAAAAGGGAGGCTTGTGTTCCATGAAGTTAACCAAGACGGAAAAAATCTGGATGATCGTGACCGCCGTACTCTACATCCTCTATAACCTTCCGGGCGTTCCGCCCTACGGTGAGGCGGTGCCCACGCTGGTGCATGCCGCACTGACCGTACTTCCTCTCTGGATTGTCGTCTATATCGGCCTGTCCCGGGTGTATAAGATCTACAAGCTGCGGGACGACACGGATACGGATGACGTGTCCGACAAGAAGGAGGGATAACGGATGCTGAGTGCCAACACAATCTGGATTGCCTTTGGCTGCTACATGCTGTTCCTGGTGGCGGTGGCTGCCTACGTGACCCTTAAGGATCGCCGCAACAAGGCCAAGGGAAGCCTGCTGACTGCTTCCGTGCCCTGGCCTGTGCTGGTCATGACCTACATCGCGTCCCTGATGAGCACCTGGGTGTTCTTCGCCGGCCCTGGCGCTTACTACCGTGGCGGACTGGGCTACTGGATCTCTGAGATGAGCTACATCGCCCTGTTCCCCATCATCGCCCACTTCACCATGAACAAGGTGTGGGTGGTCAACCAGCAGAAGGGCGGCACCCTGGTTACCCCCGCCGACTTCTACTATGAGCGCTTCAAGAGCCCCGCGCTGCGCACCATTCTGGGTATCATCTTCCTGGTTTCCTCCGTGCCCTACGTCACCTCCACGCTGGTGGCCATCGCCCAGGCGGCCCAGTACGCCACCGACGGCGCCATCAACTACCGTATGGCCGTTATTGTGGTGGGCCTGATTATGACAATCTTCGTCTGCATCGGCGGCATGAAGTCCGCCGCCATGGCCGACACGGTTCAGGGCCTGCTCTTCATCGCCATGCTGTGGGTCATCGTCATCGCCTGCCTGATTGTGGGCTTCGGTGGCTCCCTCAGCACCGCGCTGGATACCCTCTGGGAGGAGACCCCTGAGTTCTTCTCCTATCCCGGCCCCTCCGGCTGGACGCCCTACGCCGGTCGCTTCGGCTATCCGTTCTCCTGCGCCATCGGCTGGACCATCATGCTGCCCCATGTGTTTGTCCGTTCCGGCTATTTCGGAGACAACATGAAGACCCAGCGCAAGCTGTCCTTCCTGACCCCTGTGCTCCAGGCCATTGTGTGGACCGGCACCATGATGATCGGCCTTATCGGCCTGGCCCTGGTCAACAACCTGTCCTCCTCCGAGAGCGAGCTCATCATCCCCTACATGGTGAAGAACTTCGTGCTGAGCTTCAACCCCACTCTGGCCAGCATCCTGATGGTCGGCTTCTTCGTGGGCTCCGCCGCTGTGGGCCTGTCCACCGCCAACGCCTTCCTGGGCGTCAGCTCCGCCATTGTCTCCTCCGACATCATCAAGAACACCCTGCATGTCAAGGTGCCTGAGAAGCGGGAGACCACGGTCAACCGCGCCATCATCGTGGTCATCGGCCTGGTGTCCACCGTGCTGGCCATCGACCCGCCCGACCTGATCTTCACCCTCATCATGTTCTCCATCGCCATCGTTATGCCCCTGTTCTCCGTGCTGGTCTTCGGCCTGTACTGGAAGCGGGCCACCAAGCAGGCCGCCATCGTCTCCTCCATCGTGGGCACGGTGCTGGTGCTGATGACCTACTTCGTCTGGAACATCGGCAATACCTGGTATGGCGCCATCGGCCTGCTGGGCTCCACCATCACCATGGTGGTGGTCAGCCTGGTGACCAAGCAGCCTGAGAGCGATTCCGCCCCCTTCTTTGCCACTCTGGAGGCCGGTATGAATCGGTTCTACAAGAAGACGGAAAAATAATTCTGCGTGTTCAGCCGTGGGGGAGGGGGGACTCTCTCCCACGACGAGAAAGGAATGTTGCCAAATGGGTAAGGAACTGATTTTTAAGACCATGCGTCACGAGCCCACCGAGCGGGTGCCCTGGGTGCCCTTCGCCGGTATCCACTCTGGCAAGCTCAAGGGCTATACTGCCGAGGAGATTCTCCAGGACGGCCAGAAGCTCTATGAGTGCCTGATGGAGGTGGCCCGTCTCTACGGTCCCGACGGCATGCCCATCATGTTTGACCTCCAGCTGGAAGCGGAGATTCTGGGCTGCGACCTGATGTGGGCCAAGGACAACCCACCCTCCGTGGCCAGCCACCCCTTTGAGGGGGACAACAAGGGCATCCCCTGCCGCTGCAAGCTGCCCACCCCCGAGTCCGGCCGCATTCCCGTCATGCTGGAGGCCATGACCAAGCTGAAGGCCTCTGTAGGCGACGACATCGCCCTCTACGGCCTCATCTGCGGCCCCTTCACCCTGGCCTCCCACCTGCGCGGCAGCGAGATTTTCCTGGATATGCTGATGGATGAGCAGTATGTCCGCGACCTGGTGAGCTACTGCGCCGAGGCCTCCATCCGCATGTGCGACTACTACATCAATGCGGGCATGGACGTCATCGCGGTGGTGGACCCCCTGGTGAGCCAGATCGCCCCCGAGTCCTTCGACGCCATGCTGGCCGACTCCTTCAAGGCCGTGTTCGACTACATCCGCAGCCGCGGCGTGTACTCCTCCTTCTTTGTGTGCGGCAACGCCACGCCTCAGCTGGAGGTCATGTGCAAGACCAATCCCGACTCCATCGCGGTGGACGAGAACGTGGACTTTGTCTACGGCAAGAGCGTGTCCGATAAGTACAACATCGCCATCAGCGGCAACATCCCGCTGACCACCGTCATGCTCCACGGCACCCCCAAGGACAACATGAAGTACGTGGTTGACCTGCTGGACAAGGTGGAGGATCACCGCAACATGATCGTCAGTCCCGGCTGCGATATGCCCTATGACGTGCCCGTGGAGAACACCGTGGCCTGCTCCCAGGCGGTGAAGAACACCGAGCAGTGCCGTGAGATGCTCAAGGACTACACCGGTCCCGACGACAGCGGCATCCACATCGAGCTGCCTGACTACGAGCACCTGGAGAAGCCCTTCATCGAGGTCTTCACCCTGGACTCCACCCAGTGCGCCGCCTGTACCTACATGATGGCCGCTGCTCAGGCCGCCAAGGACTACTTTGGCGACAAGATCGACATCATCGAGTACAAGTACACCATCCGTGAGAACGTGGTCCGCTGCAAGAAGATGGGCATCACCAACCTGCCCACCATGGTCATCAATGGCCAGATCCGCCACGTCTCCATGATTCCCGACGGCAAGGCCCTTCGGGAAGAGATTGAGGCCCTGCTGTAAGCCTCACATCACTTTGATTTAGTGCGGAGCTCTCCCGGTGTACGGCTGCGCCGGGCAGACAGAAGATTTGCGCAAGTCTTCAAGAGATGAATCGATGCCAGTCAGTTCATTTTGCCGCATTAAATATCTCCCTCAAAAGAAACACAGAGCGCCCGGCTTGGGGAGCCGGGCGCTCTGTGTTATATTATTATAAAGGTAGAGAGGCGGGGTCAATGCCGTAAATCTGGACCACCTCTAAGAGGGGGCTTTCCGCCAGGTCCAGCACGGTGACAATCTTGCCGCCGTCCGAGTCCAGGTCCACGCCGAAGGCCTGCCAGGCGTACCAGGGGAGATAGGCGCACTGGGCTTTGAGGTCGCTGTCCGGGTCGGGGGCCTTAGGGCCGAAGATACCGGAGAGCAGGCTGTAAGGAATTCCGTCCAGATGCTCCAAGGCGAACTGGACCACCTGTTGCCTGGTCTCATCGTCGGCGGCCTTCACCCGCAGGACCATAAAGTTGGAGTAGGTGCACCAGTGCTGGGCGTTGACCTGGGCGCTGTCGCTGCCCAGCACCACCGCCTCCAGAGTGATGCCCAGCTGGGGGTCCACCACCAGGGAGGCGTGGCCGTGCCGCCAGCCGTATGTATGGGTGGAGAAGGAGAGAATGATGTCGCCGGACTCCAGGGGAGCCAGCGGCACCGAGTAGACCGGATTTCCGTCGGCGTCTCTTAGCCGGTCCTCTTTGGTGATGGGAGGCAGGTCCAGACACACCGGCGTCTGCTCGGCAAAGAAGCCCGCCTGTGTCTCCAGAATCTGCTCCACGCCCTGGCCGCCCTGGGAGAGCAGCGCATCCACCGCTGGTTGGGCCAGACCGGTCTGGAAGAAGATTGTCTCATAGTCCTCTTCGTCCAGGGAATCCTGTTCCAGGATGGGGGAGAGGTCTATTTGCGCATAGTCCGGAGAGAAGTACGGGTCCCGGTGAGCCCAGAAGGTTTGGAGCAGGGCGTTGAGACCGAAAAATATGATGACGATGGCCACGGGAAGTGCCGCCCACAGCCATCGGCGGCGTTTTTTCCCGGTTGATTTTGTCTGCATATACACTCACCAATCTTTCATAGGACAGGGGTCACACCTCATAGGATTATATATCAAATTCCGCGATTTGAAAATGGGGGAACGGCCATGAAGAGCAGAATCGCCGATCTGCGGTGCAAGGAGATCATCAATGTGACCGACGGCAGCCGCTTTGGGTATGTGGGAGATGTGGAGGTGGATTTGGATACCGGCCAGATTTGTGCGCTGGTGGTGCCGGGGCGGCTGAGGCTGTTCGGGCTGCTGGGCAGGGAGGAGGACCGGATCTTTCCCTGGGAGTCGGTGCGCCGGTTCGGGGAGGACATTATTCTGGTGGAGTCGGGCGCACTGCGTGCCGGCCGGGAGGAACGCCGGCGCAGCAGACAGGAAAAAATCCTGTAAAATCTGCATTTTATAAAATAAAAATGGAAATCATACTTGCAATCCGCAAAACCCTATGATAAAATACTCTAGCTGTGTAAAAGCACAGTATTACGCACACCGTTGTGACGGAGCGCCTTGTGCCCCATGGGCTGGCGGGCTCCGGATGAACTGGTGGAGGTAATAACTATAAAGGAGGAAACAAAACTATGGCAGTCGTATCTATGAAGCAGCTCCTGGAGGCCGGTGTCCACTTTGGTCACCAGACCCGCCGCTGGAACCCCAAGATGGCCGCTTACATCTACACCGAGCGTAACGGCATCTACATCATCGACCTGCAGAAGACCGTGAAGAAGCTGGAGGAGGCCTACAACTTCGTCCGTGAGCTGGCTCAGAACGGTCAGACTCTGCTCTTCGTGGGCACCAAGAAGCAGGCTCAGGAGGCCATCAAGGAAGAGGCCGGCCGTTGCGGCGGTTACTATGTGAACGCCCGCTGGCTGGGCGGCATGCTCACCAACTTCAAGACCATGCGTGGCCGTGTGGACCGTCTCAACCAGCTGAAGAAGATGCAGGAGGACGGCACCTTCGACATGCTCCCCAAGAAGGAAGTCATGAAGCACCTGGGCGAGATCGCCAAGCTGGAGAAGTACCTGGGCGGCGTCGTGGAGATGAAGAAGCTCCCCGGTGCTCTGTTCGTGGTTGACCCCCGCAAGGAGCGCAACGCCATCAACGAGGCCCGCAAGCTGAACATCCCCATCGTGGCCATCGTGGATACCAACTGCGATCCCGACGAGATCGACTATGTCATCCCCGGCAACGACGACGCCATCCGCGCCATCAAGCTGATCTCTTCCGTCATGGCCAACGCCATCATGGAGGGCAAGCAGGGCCAGGATGCTCCCGAGGAGAAGACCGAGGAGACCGTGGCTGAGTAAGCCATTTCCCACTGCGGACTTTGGAGCGCCCGCCCAGGCGGGCGGGCGCTCTTCATATTCATAATACAAATGTGGAGGTAACTTATTATGGCTTTTACCGCGAAAGACGTGCAGGCTCTGCGCGAGATGACCGGCGTTGGCATGATGGACTGCAAGAAGGCCCTGACCGCTTCCGACGGCGATATGGACAAGGCTGTGGAGTTCCTGCGTGAGAAGGGCCTGGCCGCTTCCCAGAAGAAGGCTGGCCGTATCGCCGCCGAGGGCATGGCTTACGCCGCTGTAATCGACGGCGTGGGCGTTGTGGTCGAGGTCAACGCCGAGACCGACTTCGTGGCCAAGAACGAGAAGTTCGTGGACTTCGTCAAGGGCGTGGCCGCCACCGTGGCCGCCAACAAGCCCGCTGACCTGGAGGCCCTGATGGCCTGCAAGTACAACGGCACCGAGATGACCGTCACCGAGCAGCAGCAGGAGATGGTGCTGGTCATCGGCGAGAACATCAAGGTTCGCCGTTTCCACTTCTACACTGAGGGCGTTTCCGTGCCCTATATCCACGCTGGCGGCAAGATCGGCGTGCTGGTCAACCTGGAGACCAACCTGACCGCCGAGCAGGTGGAGACCACCGGTAAGGACGTGGCCATGCAGATCGCCGCTCTGAATCCCCGTTTCTGGGACAAGAGCCAGGTGGATCAGGCCACTCTGGACGAGGAGAAGAAGATCATGATGGTCCAGATGGCCAATGATCCCAAGATGGCCTCCAAGCCCGAGCAGGTCCGTGAGAAGATCGTCATGGGCAAGCTGAACAAGTTCTACGAGGAGAACTGCCTGCTCCAGCAGGACTTCGTGAAGGACGGCTCCATGACCGTGGAGCAGTATGTTGCTCAGAGCGCCAAGGCCCTGGGCGGCACCATCACCTTCAAGGACGCCATCCGCTTCGAGAAGGGCGAGGGCATCGAGAAGAAGCAGGAGAACTTCGCCGAGGAGATTGCCAAGCAGCTGGGCAAGTAATTGTGTACTTGTCCCCCCCCGCAAACAAGCACATTGTCCCGAAATAATGACTCACAAAAGAGTCCGAGGAAATTCGTTTCCCCGGGCTCTTTTTTATTTATTTTCTGTTTTTAGCCCGGGTTTTGGATTGATTTAGAACTAATTTAGAACTTTTTCGAAAAAGATGGGGCCAGCGGCTTGTGGTCAAAATGGTTGGACAAACGACCAGGTTGGAGTGGGATGACCACATGGTATCTAAGGATAATGCAAATTATTCTGAGATTTTGCAGATAAAAAAAGAATTAAATTGAGATTCTGCGGGTCTTTTTCAGCAAAATCTCGGTTTAATTCAAAAACTAAAGTCAAAATCTCAGCTTAAGTCGATATGAATCATCAAAATCTCAAGATAATTCTTTTGGGGGCAGCAATGGATAAGGCGGGAATGAAAACAAGGGACATTCGATTTTTCAGCAACAAGAACGATCAGATCATTTGTATCCACTCAAAATGGGCACGGGATTACGCGAAATATCTGGAGCAGCAGCCCTGGGTCCAGTCCTATCAAGCTGTAGTACCATTGGAACCCGACTACATACAGCATGTATCTCCCGTTGATATCCGCTCACTTTATTTTAAAAGTGAGTGGGCGACCGATTTTCTTATTAGGTTTGTAGACGGAAGAAAAGGGGTCCGGGAACTGGTACACAAAGAGGATCTAACAAAGCGCGCAATAGTCGAGCGTCTGGAGCTGTCCAGAAGATATTGGGCAGTACGGGATATTGACGAGTGGAAGGTGGTGCTAGTCGATGTCTGAGGCACTGCGCTTTGTGAAACGATTAGGCGCCATCTATCGAGTTTTGATTGAAACTCCAGCTGGCTGCTGGCTCATTAACTGTAACGGCCCCTCTCCACCATTTTTTGAGGCCGACCTACACAGATATGAGCGTGTACCAGCGCCGGAAAGCTGGATATCAGAACAGATTAACACCCCGGCTCAGGAAGCCCGCCTGCAGATGATCCAGCCGTTGCTTAACTGTGATAAATGTATCTCGGATAAATCTCAGCGCTACAGGATGGCGGCAGAGGCGGCACAGCAGCACCAGACTACGACACGCCGCATCCTGCGGCTGTACTACCGGTATCTTGCCACAGGACGACTCACGCAAAAGCGGACACAGCAGGCCAGCAAAAGCAATCAGATGATAGAGCGAGCAATCCGGCGATACTATTTTGGTGCCAAACGGCTATCCCTAAGATCCGCTTATGAGATGATGCTGCTGGAGGACTATGTGGGACCCGAGGGAGAGATGGATAGCGATGCTCCGACATGGTCTCAATTCCGGCACTACTACTATGGACACGGGTTTCATCGTGATCCTCAAAAAATCATTGCCCGGGAGGGCCTTACCAAATATCAGAGAGACCATCGGCCTGCATGGGGATCCTCTGCCGGATGGCGGTCACAGCCCGGGAGCTATCAGATGGATGCCACACAGGCGGACATCTATTTGGTGTCCCGACAGGACAGATCCATTGTGGTGGGCAGGCCGTATATCTACTTGGCAGTAGATACGGCCACTCACCTGATTGCGGGTGTCTATGTCGGGTATAGCTGCGATGAAACCGCGGTGATGGCTTGTATCGCCCAAGCAGCATCTGACAAAGTGGAGTATTGTGCCCGCTATGGCATCGAGATTACCCAAGAGCAATGGCCCTCAGTGGGGATGCCAACAGAGATCATCACAGATCAGGGGCGTGAGTTTTTTGGGCCAAGAATGTCGGAGATGTGCCGCCGGTATGGGCTTGAGGTTTTGACCCTGCCACCATTTCGACCGGACTTCAAAGGCACGGTGGAGAAGTCGATTGACCTGCTACAACAACGGTATAAGCCCATGTTGCGAGGGCGTGGCGTAATCGAGGAGGGCGCTCAAGAGCGATGGGCTACCGACTACCGCACGCAGGCAACCCTGGATCTTGATGATTTTACACGCATTGTTATCCACTCGATCTTGTATCTTAACAGCGGACGGATCCTTGATGACAAGACTCCCGCAGAAAGATGGCTGGAGCTATCGCCCCGATTGATGGCGGTGAATCCCCAGGAGCTGCACATCCAAACCCTGCCCCGGGATACCGCAAAACTGACCCGTAAAGGGATTAGAGTCAACCGTATGTGGTACGCCCCGGATGATGCAGATGGGCTGACCATTGGGAATGTATACACGATTGCCTATGATCCATCTGACTTGCGCTGCATCCATATGATCCTTGCTGACCGGATTTGCCCATGTCATGCAGTTGAGATTGGTCAGCCAGTCTCTGTTTGCGAGGTTGATGCAGTACATGAAGCAGCTAAGAAGAGCAGGGGAGTGGCCCGGGCAAAAGAGACGGCATCAAGTATCGCCACCACCCAGGCCATCCGATCAATCGTCGAGTATGCTGATAAGCACAGAGAGACCATCAGAGAGGTAAATGGAGAACAAATCAAACAGGAGCAAATGAGAGAGAGGGGGCGATTGACATGAGCAAGTATCCAGCTGGCCATGCGGCCAGCGCCATCTATGAGGGCTCATCAGGCAACCCATACCTGGACGCCATGCCCGACATGCTCTCACCGGAGCAATTTGCCCAGGTCATCGCAAGTTACCCATCTATCCCACATGGTCTGGCCCAGATGTCTCCAGAGGCGCGTCGGGGACTGCTGCCGTCTCTGGCATCCATCTATGTGCCGATGCCATACCAGTACGCCATCTATGACACGCTCTACCGTGCGATCGCTATGACATACCACACGGCCGATGTGGTGGAATCGACCAAGGCGATCAATGCTTACTATTGTGGCCGAGCCACCAACTATGCCACACAGGCAGACAGCGGGTCAATTTTGGGAGTCCCGGGGTGTGGCAAGACAGCCACCGTGCGCCGATGTATATCCACGATGCCACAGGTGATCGAGCATGTGGAGTACCAGGGGCAGCCCTTGTTCTGTAAGCAGATACTGTGGCTCCATGTTGAATGTCCGAGTGACTGCTCGGTCAAGACGCTTGGATTTGGGATTATGGCCGCACTTGATCGGGCTATCGGCTCAAAATACCTGCAATCAACGCAGGGGCTGCGATCGGCATCTGCATCCGCCATTGCAGTGCAGGCAAAAATCCTGCTTACTAACCACCATGTAGGGTTGTTGGTGATTGATGAGATTCAAAATGCGGTCACAACGGCCAGAAAAAATCGGCAGGAAAAGCCTCTGCTCCGATATCTGGTTGAGCTCACAAACGAGACTATGACCTCCATCTATTTTGTAGGTACACCGTTGGCTGAGGAGCTCTTTATAAGTCAGGAGCATCTCAAAAGGCGTACCAGAGGCATCCGACTGGCTCCATTTCGGCCGGACGGAGCATATCTCGATTTTTTGAACAAGATATGGCCCTATCAGTACACAGTACAGATGGCAGAACTAACCACATCCATCGGCAATAAGCTATACGATTGCAGTGGCGGTATTCCGGCCTATATTCTCAAGATATTCACAGAAGCTCAGGACTGGGCCCTCCTTCAGGGGCGCAGCTGTGTCGACGAAAAAACCATTCAGCAAGCGGTAGAGTTGCTGGCCATCAAGGTTCCACGGACTCATGTAGCGGGCACCCACATTTCGGACTTTGAAATTGGGGCACAAGTGCCAGAACCACCGCCAGACCAGGAAGAAGTACCAAGGCAATATGCAAACAAGCGTGGTCGCAAGGCGGCACAGCGGGACGATGGGGATCTGCTCGTTGCGTACAACAATGGAGTAGATATTGAGGTTCATCTCAAAGAGCATGGGTGCTTGGAGGTTGATTACCATGCATATCCCAAAGATGCACGGGGCCCCTGATGCGCTTGTACATCGGTTGGTTTTATGCCGATGCTGACCTATTTTCCGTCCCCGTACCCAGATGAATGGTGGTACTCGGTACTTTGCCGTTACCATGTACGCAGTGGCCACAGCAAGTACGCAACTACTATCAACGAGCTATACAGTGACCGCCCCATGGTGCATGGCAGGCTTATCCCAGGTGGCGACTGCGCCGCCATCTTATCCAATTTACCACCAGGGGTGCTGTCGATCGATGATGTATTGGCCAATTATACTCTGCTGCCGTACTATACCCGTTTTTTTGCTGCAGACAAGAAGCAGCAGGTATGGGAGGCATTACGGGCTGGCCGTGGATCAGGGATTACCAGCGTGCGGGCACAGATGCCGGATGGCACGGAGGGGCTCAAGTACTGTCCCACCTGTTATCTCTTGGATACAGAAAAATACGGAGAGCCATTTTGGCACCGGGTACATCAAATTCCCCTGCTCCCCATTTGCCCGATGCACCAAGTGCCGCTTGTTGTTGTGCCTGCCAAGTTTACACGGCTATCGGAGATGTTTCTCCCGCTCGTATCTGTACGCCACCAAAAAGCTGAACACAGAGGAAAAGCCCCATGGATGGAGTCGCTGACTGATATGCTGACTGCGCTGGTATGCGGAGAGTATGCCCCAACGGTTGGATACAACAATCTGCATACCGCATTGATCAACGCAGGATATGGGGCGGACAAGATCAGCAAGTATCAGACCCTGAGTGTTGTTAAAATCCAGCAAGCAGCAAGAGAGTATTACGGTACGCAAATCTATGAGCAGTACTTTGCCAGCTTGTCTGCCGCCGTACTATCACGGCTCATAAATTGGAAGCTATCATCACCAGAGCGGTATGCACTACTCGCTGTGATGGTTGGAATGGATGCAGAGGCGCTATTTGGCCCAAGGCTCGATGCTGCGGATCCTCTGCTGGAGCAGTTGCTGCGTTATAAGGAGACCGGCATTGTATATGGCAAAAATGATCTGGCCGCAAAGATGGGCATACAGCCCGGGCAGCTGGACTCCCTTGCTCAAAAGTACAAGGTACAGCCCTTTTGGCGGCAGATCCGGCAGGAGCGCAACCGGTGTATCCGGTTGTTGCTAACAGACAATGAGTATGATCTTATCGCACAAGCAGCGAAAGAAAACGGCAACACACAGCTTGCTGTGTTCGTGCGAACAATCATCTTGGATGTTTTGAAAAACAATTAGGAGGAATTAAAATGCGAATGAAACAGCACCGGCGAATCCTTAAAGAAGTGTTGGAAACAGACGAAAAAGAACGCGAGCAGGAGATTGGGCGCATGATGCCAACATTGTGCAGTTTAGTAGATGACGCCACCTATATAACGGGATTAGAAGATGGCGTAGGTGCATTGATAGCGCTGTACATCCTGTGTACCAGTCACAATATCAATACCGTTGATCATTACCAGGACATCAAGACCCGCTTGATGAATCTGATCGATCATCTGCAGGATAATATGCTGCGAAAATTCCCTCCTCAAGGTTCAACGGAGGCCTAAGTATGGACAAGTATCGAAAGATTTTGAAAGAAGTCAGAGAAAAATGCGAAAAAAAGATCAGCTGAAAGCGGCAGAGGGCATCGCAGAGACTATGTGTCTGTCGGTCGATGAGAGTCCGCACATGATTGCTATGGGGGACGGGGCGGCAGCAGTTGCAGCCATGTATACCCTGTGTGTGGAGGACGGACTTAACACCGTAATGGAGTACTTGGAACTTAAAGATCGCCTTGACGGATTGATGAGTGATATGCACGACAAGATGCGGGCGATATACCCAGTACCTGCCCAGGGGGAGTCAGGGGACAAGTCCAAGCAGTGCATTGGTGCCGATACGGCCTAGGAGGAGTGTACATGATATGGATGGATAGTTACGCCAAGATCCACGCACTTACCCTCGGCTGGGTTACCTGTGAGGATGACTTGACTGATTGGACCGATGAGACCCTATGGCCTCTGGTATCCCATACTGATATCGAGTCCATGCTGTGGGCTATGTCTGCGTTTGTGGTGATCACATCCACGCCTCCCCCTGCTGGCGTTACCCCTTATATCTATCGGCTGGCATGTAAGATCGTTGGAGACAAAATCGAGCAAGTAATCGAGACAAAGCGCAAAGCGGCAGAGAGCTGTCCGTAAAACACATGTTTGCCGTTACACACGGGAGGCCTCTAAATAGGGGTCTCCCAGGGGGATAAAACAGTGAAAAATGGAACGGAAAATCAAAAGGGGATTATCGTTACAGATAACGCTGGTACTGTACATGGTTACGCCCGGTGCTCGACCAACGAGACCCGCCAGGACATTGATCGCCAGGTCCGGGAATTGAGAGCTGCGGGTGCCACCGTTATCTGGCAGGAATATGAACATGGGGATGCCGAGGCCAAAGAGCAGCAGAACATGATGTGGGATACCGTCTACCCTGGGGATACCATTGTAGTGACAGAACCCTCCAGATTGTCCCGCTCAGTGCAGCAGTTTTGCCAGATTGTAGAGACAATCAAGTCCAAGCGCATTAGGCTCCAAATCTTAGGGAGCATCACCATCGACTGTAGGACGACTGAGCCGGACCCTATGACTGTGGCCTTTCTGCAGCTCATCGCCGTGTTTTCCGAACTGGAGTTGAGCATGATTCGAGCCCGTGTGCGTAGCGGTGTGGCCAACGCCAGGGCCAAAGGCAAACAGTTGGGCCGCCCGTCCATCACGGTAGAGCGCATCCCAGATAGTTTTTTTCGATACTATGCAAAATACCAATGTAAAGAAATCAATGTGACAGAGCTGGCCAGACTGGCACAGGTAAGTCGCCCCACAGTCTACCGATATCTGTCCGCCATTCGGGCCAGGAAATAAAAAAGAAGGAAGGCTAAGTGATATGACGGAATGCTACCGCTATGCTGTCGACACCTACGCGCAGATGACAGAGGATGAAAAAGCGAAAATCTCCCTGGAGTTGCTATATAACGCCATCTGTTACTATCATGGTGAGGCAGAAGAAATCGTACAAGAGTTGCTGCGCATGGATCAGGAAACTCTTAGCAAATTTGAGGCCTCATTAGCTGCAACGAGACAGCAAGTCAAAAAGATGCATCAGGCTGCATTGGCTGCAATGTCTGCCCTGCGACAGTCAGTATTTGCATCTGGCGATGTAGAGGATATCCTCTTTTATCGCATCGCCAACAATTTGCCCATTGAATAACACTAGGAACTCGCTAGTAATCAGGAGATGTATTACCCAAGCTTGAGGATTTGCTAAGAAAGAAGGATAGTTATGAAAAAAGAAGACAATACCAAGTTAACTGTGGATGAAATCCTTGAAGAGATCGAAAATGCCGGCCTGGATACCCCAAAGATGCAATGCAGCATCTGCGGCAAAGAGAAACCGGCCCATGCTGTATACACATTACCGGAGGTCTGGCGCCATGGGAGACGGCTGGCGCTATATATGCTGGGTAAGGCGCCCAGGCCGGCGCCGGTGGACGAGGAGGCGATGATTCGGAAATATGGGTACACGGCCCGGGATGTATTTTGCTGTGACTGCTGGCTGGATCTCATCCTGGATGGTACGCATAAACACGGAGAGTCAACCGATAAATAAGTTGGTCAAGATTATTAACATGAAAAATATCGGGCTCGATCGCTTGATCGGGCCCGATGTTTTGTCTCAGTACTGTGATTATTTTTATATGATCGGGTGAATTATGCTTGTCTTGCTTGTTCCTCTTGAGCCGATTGTAGATAAGCTGCAGCTTCCCTAGGATTGTTGATGCACCAATGGAAAAAACGGTTAATCAATTCTTCGATGCTAATACCCATGGGCTTGATCAGATCTTCGACCTGCGCCTTTAGCTCACTGTCAATTGTAATTGTGATAATTTCTGTCCTACCCATATCAATTGGCTCCTATGCAAACTTTTTGATACACTTACAATCTACGCGATTGTTAGCAGCCTGCAAGATGTTCTTGCAGACTTTGTCCAGATGCTGGGGTAATTTCTCGGCTACTTTGTTTATAATCTTTATTTTATCTTATCAAGGAACTAGGTTTCTTTACAAAGGCATAATCATAAATCACAACAAAAACCGAGCCAGCCTACACTAAAACGTCGCTTTTTTCAAGGAAAAGGCGGCGTTTTTTTCATGGCCCGGTTTTGGAAAGGAGTGGTGCTGACTTAATACTAAAACGAAAGGGGGAATTTTTTTAGCTGGCCAGGCCGGGAGGTCTGGCCTTTTTTCATCTCACGAAAAAGGAGGTTAGCCAATGGCAGATGAAAAAGTGAACGCAAGCCCGGAGGAAAAGAAAGCCCCGGAAGCTCCGGCCCCGTCCGGGCCGGGCGATCCGCCCGCGCCGGAACACACCGAGGGCCCTGCTGTCCCTGGTGGGGATCAAGCGGCCCCCTCTCATGCGGAGCCTGCCGCTGGGGGACATACCCAGCAGACCGTTCTCCCCGGTATGGGTGAGGACGCTCCCGCATCGTCCGGCAAGGTGATCAACCTTTCGGACATCCAGGCCGCTGATAAGGGCGGCAAGGAGGCTTCTGCTCCCGCCCCGGACAAGAAAGCGCCGGAGGCGGATAAGCCGCCGAAGCGCCGGGGCCGCCCGCCGAAAGAGCAGGCCGGGCCGACTGCGGAGAAAAAGTCGAAAGCGGCGGAGCCCCGCACAGGCCGCCCGTCTAAGGTTGGCAAGGCGGCCCGTGAGGAGGCTCCGCCCTCTGTTCGGGACAAAGTGTCCAGAGGTAAGAAAGCCGACAAGGGCAAGGAAACGGGCTCCGGCGGTGCGCCTGCGTCTAAATCCGCTCAGACGGTAAAGCCGGGCAAGGCCGCTCCCGTCAAGGAGGCGGCAGTCCCGCCGCCGGAGATCAATCTGCCGCCTACACCTGACGTGCCGCCCCGCCCGGTGGAAGAGGGAAAAATCGTCTATCTGAAAATGGCGGAGCTTCATCCGTTCCATACGTTCCGGGAGCACCCCTACAAGGTGCAGGACGATAAGGCGATGGACGATCTGGTGGGGACGATCAAGGAACACGGCATTATGACCCCCGCCACCGTCCGCCCGGAAAAGGATGGCAAGGGCTATGAGATCATCGCGGGCCACCGCCGCCATCATGGTGGTACACGGGCCGGGCTGGAGGAAATGCCCTGTATCGTCCGGGAAATGACCGATCTTGAAGCCGTCCGGGAAATGCGGAACAGCAACAAGCAGCGGGGCGATCCTCTCCCCAGCGAACTGGCAAAGCTGCTGGATTTGGAGGTGGAGGCTATCAAACGCCAGGGGGCCCGCCCG
>NZ_AAXG02000043.1 GCF_000169255.2 Pseudoflavonifractor capillosus ATCC 29799 | reverse complement strand
CGCACCATTGCCCGGAGCGAGGCCGCTGCAATTTTGTGGAGAGCGTTCCAATACGGCGATGACACGAAGGTAATTCCGGGCGAGGAGTCGGGAGAACAGACGGCTGGAGAAACGCAGAGCCCTGATAAGGGGAGTGAAACAGGGAAGTATAAGGTCGAGACTGTGACTGCATTGCCGGGCCAGATGGATGACTACATTGTCACAAAGGCAGGGGAGGTTTATTTTCTGAAGGACAACCGGCTGCACCATATTGTGGCCGGGAATACAGAACAGCTCTATGATGGAAGCACGGATTACTATGAAGAAATTACCATAGGTGAGTTTGTAAAAAAGCTAAAAGATGGGCCGGAAGAGAACTATTGGAGCGGTATCGATACATTTGGCTACGATGAAAGCGAGTTGTTCTATTTTGACTCGTTATCATTGAAAAAATTAGCCTACGACAGTGTAAACGATAAGGTTTATGTGTTGGGTATCACAAATGTGGAGACCAGCTACAGCTCTGATTTCTATGCCGCACAGATTTATGAGGCGAGGCAAATGGAAACACCGGGCGCTACAGTACCGTATGGCACATTCAGTTCCGGTGTCCGTGTAAGCCCTTCCATCGCTTGTGCAGGGGACTTGCTGCTTTATATGTCCATGCGCAATGCCTATGGGGAAGAAACAGCACAGCTGGTGGACCCATTGACGGGACAAATCTCTCTCTTCTTTGAAGGCTTTTACAGCGATAGGGTTTATCTGAAAGCGGATGGTGCCGTTGTGAGTTGGTGGTGGGGCGAGGCTGAGGCCCTCAATCTGACAACAGGAGCGTGGACCTCGCTGAATATTGTGGCAGAAAATCTGGGACAGGAAACCGTCTATACAACTTATCGAGACAAGATGTATTACACGGCAGAAGATGGTATTTACCGCCTTGATGCAGCAGGGACAAACCGCGTAAAGGGAGTCCTCTTTCTGGCCTGGGATGCACTAAATGTTCAGGACGGGAAGCGCATCGGGAAGATTGAACAGCTGTGCTTTGACGATTCAGGCGATATTGTATTTGCTGATATGACGAACCGTGCAGTGCGGAGGATAAGCCTATAAAGACGACAATGCGGGACAAGGCATGTTTTCCAACCATGCCTTGTCCCGTAAAACTGTGCGTGGAACGGAGATGGAGAAATGAAAAAACTGATTGTGGTAGTGCTTGTCATTCTTGCCTTAGCCTATTTCTGGGGAAGAGACGATACCGACGGTGAGAAAAATGGTGCGGAAATTTCGATAGAAACACAGGAGAGCAGTCAGCCTTCAGAAACGGCAGGTACAGACTATAGTGAGGAAAACTACGCTGACGAGATGCTCTCTGTAGAGAACCTGTTATTTCACAGACTGTATACAGAGCTGGGAACAGTGCAGATACATCATTTCCCAGAACGGACAGAAGCACTGCGATGGATGGCGGAATATCTTACAAAGCGAGAGACCTATGACAATCTATATTCTGTGGAGCTGGAGAAGCCGCTGTTCAAGGAGCAGTACTATCATATAAGCTCCAGCAGTACAGGACTCTACTACATCGGAGATGTCAGAGAAGAGAGACCGGACGGTTTTGGAGCAGTGATAGGGCTGTCTACGGGACAGGGAACCTATGATCTTGCCGGTGCAGCGCTTTTTTACTATGTCGGAAACTTTAAGGACGGCATGATGGATGGCTATGGTATTACCTTTGCGGCTGATGAAGCGGACATTACCTACGCATGCCGGGATGTCATACAGATCATGCAGGATTATGGAAAAGAGTTGTCTGAGGATACGGGAGAAACAATCACGAGATATCTGTTTAACTATGTCTCATATGAGGGCTATTTCAAAGAAAATGAGAAAGAGGGGAAGGGGAACACGTTTGGATTCTATTGGGACGAAGGCGTCATTCGTTTTGTTGATATGCTCAATCCTCCCATTGATGGATACCAGCTGGGGCCTGTCTATCCAAATGTGACGATGGGAGAGTACAA
>NZ_AAXG02000044.1 GCF_000169255.2 Pseudoflavonifractor capillosus ATCC 29799 | reverse complement strand
GGTTTTCTTTATACAAAAAAGGTCCGCCCTCATAGGGGCGGACTTTTTTATGTTTTTGGGGCGCTTACTCCCCTCTGGCTCTGGCCTCCTCATAGGTGTGGGGCCAGTCGGCATGCCAGTAGGGCTCTTCGGTCTCCATCACCCGGTCCAAACCGGAGGAGTAGGGCTTGATGTCCAGCACCGGGGTGCCGTCCTCCGCGTCGCTCCAGTCCAGGGTAAGGATGCCCCGCTCTCTGTCCACATTCAGAATACGCCCGGTGGACAGGGCGATGGGGTTGGGACGGCTGGGGGAACGGCTGGCAAAGACCCCCATAGGCCCCGGCGTTCCCCGGTGAGGCGGCCGTACCTGGAGGCGGCTCCGGTCCTCCGGGTTGTCCCGGCGGTCAAACCACCAGAGGATGTGGACGTGGCTGTACAGCTCCAGGCCCAGCAGGCCAGGGGTATAGGCGGGTTCCAGCTCCACCCGGACCCCGTTTTCATCCTTCCGCAGCACCCCGATGGGGGTGATGTGCAGCGTCTTCTGCTCCATGCCGCCTCCTTACGCCCGGTAGAAGGCTTCGGGCAGCCGGTAGGCCGCGCACTTGAGCTCAAAGGCCTTGCGGGCGGTCTGGTAGACGGGGCCTCGGAAGGCTCTGGACCCGGTGGGACACACCCGGATGCAGGCCGCACAGGCGATGCAGGTGTCCTCATTGGTCTTGGTGGGCTCCGCCGGGTTGATGGACCTGGTGGGGCAGATGGCCGCGCAGGCGCCGCAGCTGGTGCAGCTCTTGTCTCCCGTGGGACGGAAGCTGCCGGAGCCGGGCTTCTTGTAGGGCCGGTTACCCTTCACCAGAATCTGTCCGGGATGGCTGTCGGAGAACAGGCTCCGCCGGGCCTGGCACTCCCGGCCAAAGGCAGCGATGGCCTCCATGTCCTTCTCATCGGGCCGGTTGGCGGCCACGGTGGGGAAAATGGAGTGCTTGGCGATAAAGGCGCCCGCGCCCACCACCCGGAAGCCCTGGGCCTCCAGCAGGTCGGTCAGCTCCAGCAGAGCGTCGTCATAGTCCCGGTTGCCGTAGACCGCAATGGCCGCCGCCGGACCGCCGTTTCCCTTCAGATGAGCCAGAGAGGACAGGCACAGGGCGGGAATTCGGCCCGCGTACACCGGCATGCCCACCACCAGCATCTCCTCCGCCCCCACGGACAGGTCCTCCGTCAGCGGCGCCTTCAGCAGGTCCACCCGCTCGCCGCCCGGCTCCATGGCGGCGGCTGCCGCCTCCGTGACCGTTCTGGTGGTGTCATTGGGGCTGAAATAGACGATTTTCAAGGTAAACGCTCCTTTCCCAGCTCCGCCCCTTTGGGCGGTCTCCCTCGCAGCAGGCGGCAAAGGCCGCCAAAATCAGCTGAGGGTATTATAGCACATCCTTTTCCGCCGTTCCAGCCGGGCAGCCGGAAAAGGGGTGACAGCCAACCGGGCAGGAATCATACCTCCTATATTCCTATTATATAGTTGAGGTCCGTGCTGCAAAATAATTTTTTATTATATCAAGAAAAGTCAAAGAATTTTTGTCAATTTAAATCGAAGTAAGAAGTTTATTTCCAATTTCTTTTTCTAGTTTCTTGACATGTCAATTATGCGCGCACTATAATCTAGTCACATTTTATACTTTTTAAAAATTTTACCTGATTTGACAATAACACTTTCTTTTTGAAATGTCGTGCAGCGCCTCTCATCCCGGTACGGGCAGATATGAAAGGGGGATTTTCATGAGCAAAACCACTCGTTTTCGGTTCAAAGCTCTGACAAGGCGCCTGCTCTCCATGCTGCTGGTCCTGGTGCTGGGCTTTGCCACGGCCAGCGGGGCGCTGGCAGCCGGCGGCACCAAAAACACAGTCTCCCGCTCCATTGCCATCGTGTTTGACAACTCCGGCTCCATGTACATGCAGGGCAACAAGGCCTGGTGCCGGGCCACCTATGCCATTGAGGTGTTCGCCTCCATGATGAACGTGGGGGATGTCCTTCGGGTTTACCCCATGTACCCGGTAACCTCTCAGGGCCAGGATTACTCCAGTCTGAATCCTGTCTCGGTCTCCGGCGGCGGCGACATCTCGGTCATCCGGGACATCTACACCCCCCACGCGGGAGACACCCCTATCGAGACCATCGGCGACGCCTACGCCTCTCTTCAGCAGAGCACCGCAGATGAGAAGTGGCTCATTGTACTCACCGATGGAGACGAGTTCTACGAAAACAACGAAGGCCTGGGATACGCCACCTCCACCCGGCTCTCCCAGGTGCTGACCGGCTGTACCCAGGAAGCCAACGTGCTCTACCTGGGCATCGGTGCCGTGGCGGTAATGCCCCAGGTGAGCGCCCCTGAGGGCCGCCTGTACTACGCCGACCAGGCCGTCAGCAGCTCCGACGTGCTCTCCAAGCTGACCGACATGTGCAACATGATCTTCGGCCGGGACAAGCTGGCCGAAGCCGGAAGCACGTTCAGCTTTGACGTGTCCATGAAAAAGCTGATTCTCTTTGTCCAGGGCAGCGGCATCAGCGGCGTGACCCTGAAGGACAGCTCCGGCGCCTCTGTGGGTGCACCCTCCCTGGAGTACTCCCCCCGGTACAGCGAGCAGGGCGCAGGCAGCGGTCTGGGCTACAGCACCTTTGGCGTGGACACCAGCCTGAGCGGCTACATCGCCATCTATGACACCGGTCTGGATGCCGGGTCCTACACCCTGGGCTATTCCGGCGACGTGTCCAACGTGAGCATCTACTATGAGCCCGACGTGGACCTGGTGGCCAATCTGACCGACGAGAACGGCGGGACGGTCTCCGCTTCTTCCGAGCTGTACCCCGGAACCTACTACATTAATTACGGACTGGCGGACCGGGACGGGAACCTGACCACCTCTCCCCTGCTGGGCAGCACCAGCTATAAGGTGACCTACTCCATCAACGGCGAGGAAAAGACCGCCGCCAGCGACCAGAGCGGCCGGATTGCCCTGGAGCTTCAGGAAGGGGATGTGCTGGACGGCCGTATCAGCGTCACCTATCTGAGCGGCTACTCCATTACAAAAGACAGCAGCCAGCTGGGCTGGCCTCAGGGCGGCTTCCATATCTCTGCCCGTCCGGTGGGCGCCCTGGAACTCCGGGTCTCGGGCGGCGCCTCTTCCTACCCCCTCTCCCAGCTGGAGGAGTTCCCTTACAACGTGCAGCTGCTCTATAACGGCACGCCGCTCACCGGTCAGGCACTGGAGCGGGCCACCCTCTCCGCCGTGCTGGAGGGCGGAAACGCCGGCTGCACCGCCGTTCCGGGTGACGACGGCTACACAGTGGCGCTGAACTATGCCGGTTCGGCGGCCGAAACCGCCTGCGGAACCTACACCCTGCGCCTCCAGGCCAGCTATACCGATGAGTACGGCGTCACCGTCCAGAGCCAGGAGAATGTTCTCTCCTTTGCTGTTGAGGACGACGGTCTCCCCCTGTCCATGGAGATTGAGGGCAGCGGCTACTATGTCATCTCCGATCTGGCGGAGGACGAGTCGCTCCGGGCAGTGCTGTCCCTGGGCGGCGCGCCCTTGACCGACCAGCAGCTGGACGCCGCCTGTGTCACCGTGGAGGGGGACGGGCTCTCCTTCCAGATCGAGCCTCTGTACGGCCAGTCGGCCTATGCCGTGCGCATTGTGGGCGACGGGGCGGCTGTTCCCGGGAAATACAACCTCCGCTTCCACGCGGTGTCCTCCGACCAAATCGGCCGGGAAATCACCGCTGACGCAGCCAAAAAGGTGGAGCTGAGCACCTATCCTCTCTGGCTGCGGTTCCTGATCTTCTTCCTTGTGCTCTTCCTCATCGTCGCGCTGATTCTCTTCTACCTCAGCCGGAAAATCCTGCCCAAAAAAATTGCGCTCAACAGTGCCCAGACCCTCTTCACCGTAAACGGAGACGTGGTTCAGGGCTTGGCAAAATGCACCTTTACCGGCAGCGGCAAGAAGCAGGGCAGCCTTCTGGTCAACACGCCTCCCTACTCCGGCTCGCCGCTGGTCAAGGGCGGGTTTACCCTGCGGCTTCAGGCCGTCAGTCCACGGCGGCTCAAATCCGCCCGGCGCCGGGCTCTGGTGACCCAGGTAATCCCCGTCAACGCCGCTGCGCTGACCTCCCTCTCCATCGGAACCCACACCATGACCCGCTCGGAGGAGAGCGGCGAGGTGTTCTGGACCTTTGACGGCAAGCCAATCCCCGGTCCCTCTGCCCCCGCAAAATTTGAAATTGGCGGAAAGCCCAGCTGCGTCTTTGTGGGTGAGACCATCACCGGCGACAGCTTTACCCTGACGGTCCAGCTGCAGTTCAAGTAATCCCCGGCAGGCGGACCCCCTCCGGCGGCCCGCCGCAGACAAAAGTTATGGCCAGCACCACACCATTACTAGGAGGGAATGACATGGGCAAAGAAATCATCAAGGAAAACGTTGTGGACGCCCCTACCTTGTTCATCGGTATCGGCGGCACCGGCTGCGACATTGTCAAACGGGTGGCCGAGATGTGCCGCCCCGGTGAGACGGAGAACATCAACTTCGCCTGCCTGGACACCAACGTCAACGACCTCTCGGCGGTGGCCAAGAGCCGCGCCCATATCTACTACGTCCAGACCTCCAGCACCCAGACCGTGGGAGACTACCTGGACTACGACCGGGACGCCCTGGAGCACTGGTTCCCCAAAAATGCTGTCATGTATGACAAGACGGTCTCTGAGGGTGCCGGACAGGTGCGGGCTATCTCCCGTCTGGCCCTGAACGCCACCATCAAGACCGGCCGCATCCGCCCCCTGTACGACGCCATTGACGACCTGTTCCGCAAGGACGGCAAGGCCCTCAAGCAGGCCATGCGCATCGTCATCGTGTCCACCGCCTCCGGCGGCACCGGTTCGGGCATCCTGCTCCCTCTGGCCATGCTGGTGCGCAACTATGTCAACACCAAGTACACCAACACCTCCCTCATTGTCCGCTCGGTCATCCTGCTGCCCGAGACCCTGGACAGCGTCATCGACTCCACGGCGGAGCGGGAGAGCCAGCGCCGCAACGCCTACGCCACCATCAAGGAGATCAACGCCTTCATGATGAAGGGCTCCGGCTTTATGGACGTGGGCGACAGCGAGCTGAGCCGGTACCGGAACCTGAACATCGCCTTTGCCATGCCCGGCACTGACGAGCTGAAATTCCTGTCCCTGCTGCCCTTTGACTTCTGCTTCCTGATGGACGGCCAGAACGCCGAGGATACCACCATGATCAGCATGGACCAGTACAAGGCCCAGGCTGCCCAGGCCCTGTATGAGCAGAACATCGGCCCCATGCAGAAAAACGCCTTCTCCCTGGAGGACAATATCATCAAGGAGATGACCAACCCGGGCAACTTCGGCCGCAACCGCTTCGGCGGCATCGGCGCCGGCCTGATCCGCTATCCCTACGACGAGATCGCCGACTACATCGCCTACGGCTGGGCCAAGGCCAGCATCGGCGGCGAGGGCGAGGCCGCCAAGTGGTCCAAGTATGACCACGCCTTTGAGGTGGCCAAGCGGGAGGCCATCAAGAAGGGCCTGTCCCAGAGCGAGACCCCCACCCGCGGTGAGGTGTACATCGGCAAGCTGCGCACCGCAACCGACAATTTCTCCAAGGACCTGAATGCCCGCTTCCTCCGGGACGCGGACAAGCGGCTCAAGATCTTCTTCAAGGCTATGGAGGACGAGATGGTGGCCTCCCTGTCCACCGACACCGCCATCCGCAGCTGCCGGGACGCCGCCAACGCCCTGGCCTCTGAGATTGACTACACCGACGAGAACAACAAGGGCCATGCCACCGAGAACAAGGACAAGCTGCGCGCCTATGAGGCCGTGCTGCGCGCCTACGCCAAGAAGGTGGCGGCCAACGCCGCCGAGGCCCTGTTTATGAACGAGGCCAAGGCCATCAACGAGAAGCGGCCCTGCACCCTGGAGTTCCTGCTGAAAAATGCCTTCGGCGAGGTCTGCCACCCCAACGCCGCCCGCTATATGCTCTACCTGGCCAAAATCGAGATTGACAAGCGGGTGCGCACCGCCACCGCCTATCTGAACAACGTCATTCTGCCCCGTCTGGAGCTCTACGCCCCCGACGCCTATGACACCGGTATGTTTGACCATGAGAAGACCAAGCAGACCGAGGCCAATCTGGATGACCTGTGCGCCGCCGAGCAGGACCCGGACAAGCGCTCCCGCATCCCCCTGTTCTCCGGCGGAGATACCAAATTCTACGAAAAGCTCAATGAGCTCTTCCCCGACTACCACAAGCACATCCGGGAGTTCGGCGAATACACCGCCAAGCTGGAGGCCTACGCCTTCGGCTCCCAGTACCTGAGCGACCTGTGCGATATGTACGAGCGCTTTTTCTTCTCCTTCAGCGACAAGGTCCAGGCCCTGGAGCGCAGACAGGAGGACATGGTGGACTCCCTCAAGTTCCGCAAGGGCGACTCTACCTACAACGTCTGTGCCACCAAGAGCCTGCTGGACGAGCTGGTCCGCTCCACCGCCCGTCAGAGCGAAGAGGGCTCCATGCTGGAGTCCGATCTCAACGCCCAGATCTTTGACGCGGTCAAGTCCAACGTGGCCTTTGAACGGGATATCCGCAACGCGGATATTGTGGAGAACGACCTGAGCATCGATATCTTTGACGACATTCTGCTGGGCTACTTCAAGAAAGATGTGCGCCGCAAGTGCACCTCCATTGACGTGAATATCATCGAGGCCCTGGCCCTGGAAAACCGGCTGCTTGCCCGGCTGAAGATGCGGGACGAGCAGCAGGGCAGCGACGAGAAGCTCATCGACAAGGTGACCAACGAGGAGAATCTGCGCCACATCCGGGACGTGATCGCCATGGGCGCCCGGCTGGCCGCCCCCAGCATCCAGCGTCTGCGCAATGAGGAGGCCCGTGAGGTCAGGCTGTGCGCCTACAACAAGTCCCTGACCGACATGCGGGCTTACCGCATCACCGAGCTCATCCCCAAGGGCGCCGCCGTGGACACCATCTCCCGCTATGAGCTCCACTTCTTCAACGCCCTGTACAACCTGACGCCCGACAAGCTGAGCAAGTTCGCCTGCCGTTCCAAGACCGAGACCGGCGAGAAGGACGCCGGCCTGTACCACAACGCCTATGTGTCCTACTCCCGCAATATCGGCCCCGATTCCACCAAGAACTCCTCCATCTCCACCCACATCGACAAGCGGTGGGACTCCCTGTCCGCCATGCCCGAGCTGGACTTCGACTTCCAGAAGCAGCAGATGATGAAGATCCACCAGGCCCTCATCTACGGCCTGATCCACCGGGCCATCACCCACCGCTCCCTCTCCACCGCCGCCAACGGCAAGAAGGTCTACAAGTACGAGAATTCCGACGAGCAGTACATGGAGATGATCGTCTCCAACGGCACCCTCTGCGACGAGTTCTACGAGATTCTGGACTCCCTCTATATCAGCCCCGCCGTGGTGGAGGACATGGAGAAGATCAAGCAGATGAAGCGGACCCGGGACAAGGTGCGCAATTCCAGCTATGCCGACACCAATTTCGCCAAGGACCTGAGCACCTTCTCCATCGAGACCCTCCACGACGGTCCCACCAGCCTGTTTGAGATCCCCCTGGCCTACTACAACTCCCTGCCCAGCAGCCTGCGCTTTGTCAACGAGATCTTCGGTCTGGTCAACGCGGTAATCCAGACCTTTGAGGACGAGCTGGCCGAGTGGGAGAGCCCCAATGACGCCAAGTTCATCCTCTGCGACCTGCTGAAAAAGCAGTTCATGCTTCTGATGGACAACTTTGAAACCTATGAGAGTCTCAGCCAGAACAGCAAGGCCTCCGAAAACCCGGTGATTGACATCATCTACCGCCGGGTAAAGGCCGCCTTCTCCACCGCGCCCGAGCCGGACGACTATGAGCAGGCCCTGGAGGAGATGAAGGCCAGAATCCGCTGATGGCGTGCCCTGCTGCACGCCCGGAGAACGGAGGTGAATGGAGTGTTCACTGTCGTAATCGCGGAAAAAGAGCATATCGACAGTATTCAGGAGTACCAGGTATTCCTGCAGCCTTTTATTGACAAGACCCGGGTGGCCTTCTGCCGGTGGCTGCCCGGGGAGGAGACCCTGTCCGCCGCAGTCCCCCAGCTGACGGACTGTGTGGCCCGCCGCAGCGAGTGGCGTGTCATCGTCCTGTGCGGCGAACAGGGACTCAACAACCGAAATCCCTTTGACGTGGTTCCCTTTCACCCTCCGGTCCAGGAGGGCGAAACTTCTGAGGACAAGGCGCGCTATCTGGAGCAGCTCCGGCAGGCCAAATTCGACGCCTTTGCCCTGGCCGCCCGCCAGCCCCTGACCAGACTGATGACCTGGCTGTGCCAGCAGCCTCTTGTGACCGGCGGCAGGAACAACGCCGCATCCGACCCGGAATTTGCCGAGTACCTGGCGGAGAGCGCCCGCAAACAGGAGCTCCGCCAGCAGATCATGGGGGACGAGACCCTGGACATCTCCCTGCCCCAGGAGATCATCTGCGTGGCAAAGCGTACCTATACCCGCCGTGAGGCGGATATCAACACCGCCTGGACCCCCCATGAGGATATCCAGTACTCCAGGTTCTACGACTGGAACCTGTATTTTGACAAAATGCGCTACCTGTTCTTTGACATCCTGCCCAAGAGCCATCAGAACTATGAGTCGGACTACATCCGCTTTCTCTACTCCCTGCTCATTCTGGCCAACAACGACACCCCTTCCGGCGCCCTGCGCCCCAACCGGGTGTTCCGCCTGAGCTGTGACAACGATGAGGAGGCTCTGAGCAGGCTGCTCTCCCTGTACGACACCAAGCTGTCCAAGACCAGCGACATGCTCACCGCCCGCATCGGTGAAATCCAGTCCCAGGAGCGGGAGCGGCTGAGCGACCGGGACGCAAAGCAGATTTTCTGCGCCAACATCAATGTGCCCGTCACCTTCTCACAGGAGATTGACCGGAAGGGCCTGTATTCCAAACCGGAGGAGCTGGGTCTGTCCACCGACTGCCCCACCGACGAGCGCAACGCCTGGGACGGGTCCTATCTCACCTCTCACAGAACCCTCCAGCGGCTGCTCAAGCAGCCCCGGCGCGCCCTCAAGAGCGCTGTGACCGATCTGCGCCGGCTCAACCAGGTGGATCTGAACAGAGTCTGGAGCCTCAATGAATTTCAGGCCGAGGATGTGCAGGAGTACACCAGCGAGGAGGAGCTTCGCATGGTGTCCACCGTCACGCCCGGTCTCTGCGACGTTGAGCGCTATCAGACCGCCATGGCGGACCACTGCCGGAAGATCCACCGGAAAATCGAGACCCGCATGTCCAAGAAAACCACCATCGCCCTGGGTATCACATCGCTGGTGCTCTATCTGCTGGGTTTTCTGCCCCTTCTGACCCGCAATTTCCCCTCCCCGGAATACCGTCTCTGGGCCCTGGCCCTTACAGGCGGCGCCGTGGCGCTGCTGGCTGTGGTCGCGCTGGTGTGCCTGTTCTTCCTCCGGGGCGCCCTGCGCCAGCTGTACCTGGCCTTCAACCGTCTGATGTACGGCATCAGCCTGGAGCTGGACAACTCGTCGGCTCAGTTTTCCAAGTATCTCAGCCATGCCTGCAACATGATGCGGGGCTTTAGCGTGCTGAACTTCCGGGCCCAGAGCGGCGACCCGGACGCCCTGCAGGTCCGGGTGCTGAAAAAGCATATCGCCGACATCCGCCGCGCCCGGGAAGAATTACGGTTCGTGTTCGGCCCCTACCTCTGCAGGGAGTCCCCCGACCTTGCCGACACGGTGGACGTCTACGCCCACGACTTTACCCGGGCTGTGGATTTTCCCTATCCCATGCCCTATACCGCCGGGATGAGATGCCAGATTGAGTTTATGCAGCCCGGCAACACTGTGCAGGTGCCCGTGAATTTTGTCAAACGCATCACTGTCAGGAGGGAGGAGCTGTATGATTGATACGGTCATCAGGCTGCTGCTCTTTCTTCTGTGCCTGCTCCCCTTCCTGCTGCTGGCCCTGCTGAACGCAAAGGCCAACCTGAGGCGGCAGTACCGGGACCGGCAGTTCCCCATGCCCCTGCTGGCCCTGCTGTACTGCGGTCTGCTGCTGATTCTGCTGGAGCGGATCACCCCCCTGCTGGTGTGGCTGGTGGGTCAGATTCCGCCCCTGCTGATGTCCGCCGGAACCCATGTCTCCCAGTGGTTTGACGGCGCGCTGAGCTGGCTGGGCGACGGTCTGTACAATCTGGGCACTGCGCTGGACGCCCTGCTGGCCCAGGCCGATGACGCCTATATCGGCCTCTTTGCCGGCAACGCCCTCTTCCTGCTGGTCCATATTATCCTCAAGCGGTTCCTCATCACCATTTTTTACGCCGTGTTCCGGTCCGGCGGAGCGGTGCACGACTTCTGTGTGGAGCCCTTCTATGAGAAGGACGAGGAGAGCGGCTTCTGGTGCGTCCGCATCCACTGCGGCCAGGCCCGCACCTTCCTGCGTACCATGTATGCCGCAGCGCTGGTGCTCTCTGCGGCGCTGGTGCTCCTCTCCTGCGAGCTGTACCGCGCCGGACTGCTGGCCGCCCCCTTTTATCCGGTGTTCGGCGTGCTGGTTCTGGGTGAGGTCTACTTTTTTGCCGACGGTCTGACCCGCAGGGAGCTGCAGGAGCGCCTCACCGGCGAGGAGGACGACCCCAGCAGCATCCGCAACTATGTGCCCCTGCGTCAGGTACTCTCCGGCCTGTTCGGCGACAAGCTGGGTGCGGAGCGTACCACCGTGGACAACAGCCTGTTCAGCGCCCGCACCCACGACGAGCTGCTCCACGCGCTGGAGGAGAGCGACGACCCCAAGGTGGAGGCCTACGGCCGCTTCATGCGCCTGAAGATGGGGAGCGGCCTCAAGCCGGACCACAACTATCTGGCCTCCGGACTGGAGCTGCTGCAGGGCCGGAGCATCCTGTTCAACAACCCCTTTTACTACGACCTCATCCCCTATATCTTCTATCCCATGAACCGGGTCATGCTGCGCCGCAGAAAGGTACTCATTGTCCTGGGGCGGCATGATGTGGAGCAGGACGTTGCCGCCTGGTGCGATGCCGGCCTCACCGCTGTGACCAATATTCCCGGCATGTGGACCATCGGCGTGCTCACCAGCACCCCTCAGGAGCTGGATGTGGGTATTGTCAGCCGCTCCAGCGTCCACGACCTGGCCCTCCACGAGGCCAACGAGGACTTTTTCCGGCAGGTGGAATTTGTGGTGGTCATGGAGCCCTCCAAGCTGGTGACCACCGCACAGATCGGCCTGAACTCCATTGTCCGCCGCTGCGGTGAGGAGGGTCGGCGTCCCACCTTCTGCTCCATGGACAAAAACTGCGACGGTCTGCTGGATTCCCTCTCCCACCTCCTTCTGACCAGCTTCACGGAGGTCTCCGCCACCGAGCACCACAGGGGTATCTCCTCCTATATGTGCTGGGAGGCCGACGGGGACCACCTGCAGCACCGCCTGCTGCCCAACCTCTCCCGCTTCCTGGGCCTGGGCACCGAGCTCTCCTTTACCGCGCTGAAAAACCAGGTCTCCCAGACCCAGTGGTACGGCGGCGAGGCCTTCCCAGTGGTGGATATGCACTGGATCGCCAAGCAGTATTACTACGACCTGCTCCACTACGCCGACCTGCCCACCACCCAGGACACCATGGACGCCTGCTTCCAGGTCTCCCCCAACCTCTGGAATGCCCGCCGGCTGCCCAACCAGTTCCTCACTGTGGAGGATGAGTCCTGCAACATGTTTGAAATGAGGCGGGTCTTCTCCACCCGTGCAGAAAATCAGGGGTTTGTCAACATTCTCTCCCCCGAGTACCTGCTCCGGGACTACATGGCGGACAACGACGGCATTTTCAGCGCCGACCCCAAGGCCATCCCCTGTATTGTGGCCGACTATGCCCCCACCCCCCGGAATATCATCCTCCGGCTCTGCCTGCGGATGAGCGCCGGTCTGGTCAGCGAGTCTGAAATCCGCCGGGAGCTGATGCTGGCCGACCTGGAGCACGAAGTCCTGCCCGACAGCCTGTGGGACGGCATCTGCCGGTGCTGCCGCTGCGGCGGCAGCCTCCGTCCCGGCCGTGAGGGTCAGACCACCCTGGTCTTTCTCCGCGGGGACAAAGAGGCGGTGTTCGGCCCGGAGGTCCTGTCCGCCAGAAAGAAATTCTCCATGGACACCGGCCGGATGGAGACCTTCTATTCCCTCTCCGACCCGGCCTTTATCTCCCTGCTCCTGGGCGACCTGCAGAACGCAGGGTACATCGCCGAGGATGAGCGGGGCGCCCGGCAGTATCTGGGCACGGAGCTGCGGGGACACGTGTTCCAGAAGTACCTGCCCGGCCAGTTCTTTACCTTCGGCGGCAAGTACTATGAGATGCTCCGGGTTACCAGCAGCGGCCAGGTCCTGGTCCGCCGTGCGGCCGACCATATCTCCGGCCGGCCGGCCTACCGCCAGATCCGCACCTACCGTATCTCCAACCTGACCGACTCCCAGACCATGGGCGACCGGATGGACATCTCCGGCCTCCACATCACCAAGCAGTACGCCGACATCTCCGTGGAGACCCCCGGCTACTGGAAGCTCAGCCGATACAGCGACTTTGCCTCCGGCAGCACCGTCTGGGTCAACGGCGTGCCTGAGCGGCGGTATCACGCCAAGCAGCTGCTGCGCATTGACCTGCCCGACAGGGACGGACTGCTCACCGACAAGGTCTGCGGCACCGTGGCCCTCCTGTTCAACGAGGTCTTCCGCACCCTCTTTGCCGAAAACCAGCCCTATATCGCCGCTGTTGTCCCTGGCGAGGCAGAGGCTCCCGTGACCTACAGCCTTCAGGTGGAGGACGGTCCCCAGGATGGCCGCTGCATCTACATCATTGAGGACAGCCAGCTGGATCTGGGCCTTCTGGTGGCGGTACAGCGGAATCTGGACCGGATTTTCTCCATTATCTGCGACTATCTGGACTGGCATACCGCCGCTCTGGATGCCAGCCTCAATCCGCCGCCCCAGCCTGAACCCGCGCCGCCTGAACCGCCGCCCCAGCAGGCGGAGGCCTCTCCCGGTTTCTGGAAGCGGCTGAAGGACAAAATCGGCGGCTTCTTCACCCGTCTGTTCCGCCGCAAGCCCAAGCCCCAGGAGGAGCCTGAACAGGCGCCTGAGGAAGCACCTGTGCCGGTTCCCCAGGAGACTCCGGAGCAGGAGACCGGCCCTGTGCCCCAGCCGGAACCCGAGGCCGGCCCTGTGCCGACGGCGGAGCAGCCTCAGGAGCAGGCCGAAGCGCCCGATTCCCAACAGGAGGAAGAGGCGCCTGTGGCCCACCTCAGCTCGTCCGCATCCTTCTCCTTTGAGTCCGACCAGGCCAGAACAGAGAGCGGCTCTCCCCTGGAGCGCAAGCCCTACCATCTGCGCTACTACCTGCTCTACGGCGGCACCGAGGTGCCCGGGCAGCTGGATGTGGACGGCACTCTGGACTTCCTCCGCGCCCTGGGCTTTGGCAGCAGCGGCCTCAAGCAAGCCCGGGACGGCCGGGATATGGCCGAGCATATCAAGTCCGGCAAGCTGACAGAGCTGGCCGGCGTACGGCGCTGCGACTTCTGCGGCGCTCCCCTCACCGGCACCGAGTATGAGGTCCTGTCCGACGGCCGTGAGCGGTGTATGCCGTGCAGCAGGTCGGCCGTAAAGACCGAGGAGGAGTTCCGGGAGATCTACCAGACCATTGTGGAGAACCTGAACGTATTCTTCGGCGTAAAGATTTCCGCCCCGGTGCGGGTGGAGATGGTCAACGCCAAAAAGCTCCACCGCCGGCTGGGCAAGCGCTTTGTGCCCACCGGTGATTTCGACGGCCGGGTGCTGGGCGTGGCCATCCGGGACAAGGACGGCTATTCCATTCTGGTGGAGAACGGCGCGCCCCGGATTCAGTCCACCATGACCATTGCCCACGAGCTTATCCATATCTGGCAGTATCTGAACTGGGACCGCAAGGAAATCCTCAGGCTCTACGGAAAGAGCCGCCAGCTGGAGATCTACGAGGGCATGGCCAAGTGGGGCGAGATTCAGTATGCCTATCTCATCGGAGAACCCGAGGCCGCCAGACGGGAGGAGCTGAACACCCTCCTGCGAAACGACGCCTACGGCAGCGGCTTCCGGCAGTACGTGGAGCGCTATCCCCTGTCCACGGAGATTCAGCTGAAGGGCGAGACCCCCTTCCTGGACAAGCACCGGCCGCTCTAGCCCGTCCTCCCGCAGATTTACCACAGAAGGAGAGCTGTCCCATGAGACAAAAAGCCGTCCGTCTGACCGCCCTGGCCACAGCGGCCATCCTGGCGCTGTGTCTGCTGAGCGGCTGCGCATCGTCCGGGGTAAAGAGCACCCTCTCCCGGTTTGAGAACGCCTGCCAGACTCTGAACGCAAAAGAGATGCTGGCCTGTGTGGACCCCACCATCTCCGACCCGCTTCTCAGCGCTATGGAGCTGCTGGGCATTGAGGACACCAGCGAAACCCTGGACCGGCTGGTGGCCGCCCTTGGTCTGTTCGGCGATGCCGGAGAGAAAACCGAGGAGCTGCTCCAGTCCATCCGCATCACCCCCCGCTCCTACGACTTTAACAGTGACAAGGACAGATGCACTGTAGCTGCCGATTTCAGCTGGGAGGGCAGCGAAAGCCACACCGTGACCATCCGCATGGTTCTGAAGGAGGAAACCTGGTATATTTCAGGTCTTTCCCTGTGACCCTGCGCCGTCTTTCTCTCTGCAGCAAAACAGGGGCGCCGCCGCTTACGCGGTGGCGCCCCTGTTTTTGTGTCGTGTTATCAGCCGATGGCAATGCTGGAGCTCTTGGGCTGCTCCCGCTTGACCTGCTTGGGCATGGTCAGCTTCAGAATGCCGTCCTCGTACTTGGCGGATACCTCCTCGGGCTTCACATCGCCCACATAGAAGCTCCGGCTGCACGCGCCGGCATAGCGCTCCTGGCGGATGTACTTGCCCTTCTTGTCCTGCTCGTCCTTATCCAGGCCCTTAGCTGCGCTGATGGTCAGGTAGCCGTCCTTCAGCTCCACGCTGAGCTCGTCCTTCTTGAAGCCGGGCAGGTCCACGTCCACCTCATAGGTGTCCTCGGTCTCCCGTACGTCGGTCTTCATCAGGTTCTTGGCGTGCTTGCCGTACAGGGGGTTGCGGCCATTCCACATCGGGTACATCCCGAAGTTGTCATCAAAGAAATCATCAAACAGGTTCTCACCAAAAATGCTGGGTAACATAAGTCATTCCTCCATTCACTGCACTTATCTTTTGCCCTGCGGGGAGGAACCTTTTCGGCTCCCCTCTTGGAACAACTATGTTATAGCACCGCGAATTAGCACTGTCAAGGCGAGAGTGCTAATGTTTACAAAGCATGCTATCTTTGTTCACAAAATATGCGATTTCTCTCCCGGCGGCGGAAGAGGACATTTTTTGTCCGCTCCTCAGCATGGGACAAAATACGCTTTCAAGACGTATAAAAGTCTTAAAATTCGGTAAGGTTCTGCTCTTTTTGTTTCTTTTCCGGCTCTGATATGCTAAAATTGTCCCCACACTGGACGCCATAGGAGAACATATTTATGAATCTCACCATTTCCGTCAATCACAGACAGCTGCTGGACATCCTGCTGAACGTGGGCCTCATCCGCCCGGTGTTCATCTGGGGCGCTCCCGGCATCGGAAAATCCGCCATTGTCCAGGAGTTCGCCGACAGCCTGGGGCTGGAGTGCGTCTCCCTGCTGGGCAGCCAGCTGGCCCCCGAGGACATCATCGGCGTGCCCCAGATTAAGGACGGCTTCAGCCAGTTCTGTCCGCCCCGTACCATCGCCCGGTCCGAGCCCTATGTGCTGTTCCTGGACGAGCTGAACGCCTGCACCTCCGAAGTGCAGAAGGCCTTCTACTCCCTCATCCACGAGCGGCGCATCGGGGAATACCACCTGCCCGAGGGCTCCATCGTGGTGGGTGCGGGCAACCGTGCCCAGGACAACGCCATCACCCGGCCCATGTCCTCCGCCCTCATCAACCGGATGTTCCATGTGGAGCTCACCGCCAGCCCCCGGCTGTGGCTGGAGTGGGCGGGCACCCACAACATCCACCCCTACATCTACGACTACATCTCCAGCCGTCCCGACCACCTGTGGTCCAAGCCCCCCAAGAGCGAGGAGCCCTTCTCCACGCCCCGCTCGTGGCACATGCTCAGCGACGCCATCCACAGCTACGGCGCGGACATCAGCCTGGACAGCCTGCGTATCCTGGCCGCCGGCTGCCTCAGTCCCCAGCACGCCACCCAGTTCCTGGCCTACATCCGGCAGGTGCGCAGCCAGTACGCCCTGGACAAGATTCTCTCCGGCGAGCAGCCCTGGCCGGACAAGCCGGAGGAGCGGGATGTGCTCTACTTCCTGGCCCAGTCCCTCCGTGCCCGGCTGGTGAAGGAGCTGCCCCCGGAGCGGAGCAAGCTCAGCGCCGACAGCCGCGCCCTGGTGCTCCAGGCCAAGGACCGCATCACCGAGCTGGCCGACCTGAGCCTGGAGATCGCCCGGATGGCGGTGACCCCTGAGGACGGCAAGGAGCTGCCCGACTGGTTTGTGGTGGAGCTGTTCCGGGACCTGCCCCGCCTGGCCGACAAGCGCAACGGATGAGCGGGAAGAAGCAGAACAAGCCCAACCCGGCCCGTGAGGCCTTTCAGGCCGGGTGTGGGCTGGTGAACCAGAACCCGGTGCTGAGTCCGCTGATGAAGGAGGCCACCCCCCATTTTGACGACAGCTACCCCATGGCCAAAGAGGACTGGGTGTGGGTGAGTGCCAACGGCGACCTCTACGCCAACAGCCACCGCCGTGCCACTCCCCAGGAGTGGGCCTATGTGGTGGCCCACTGCCTGCTCCATCTGGCCCTGGGCCACATCCGGGAGGACCGGGTGGGCGATATGGTGTGGAATGCCGCCTGTGACTGCGTGGCGGCCCGGTATCTGTCCGATCTGCGGGTGGGCACGCCGCCGGGAGATCTGTCCGCCCCCCTGCCCTCCAACGTCCGGGAGGAGGAGACCCTCTGGCGCTGGCTGAAGGAGCACAGCGACAGCGCCTATTTCCGCTTCTCCACCATGAGCGGCGGACGGCCAGACATGGTGTGGGAGCCGCCCTGCTCCAACTACTGGTGGAATGGCCCCATAAACTGGCGGCAGCTCTTCGCCGAGAGCCTGCGGGACGCCCTGCGCTCCGCCGTGGACTACGCCGGCGGCGTCACCACCCCCTTGGGCGCCCACAAAAAAATGGGCCCCATCCAGCGGGCCCAGGAGTGGTTTCTGTCCAGCTATCCCCTGCTGGGCGGCGTGGCGTCCGGCTTTAAACTGGTGGACGACCCCCTGGTGGTCCAGCGGATGGACATTCCGGTGGCCGCCATCTCCATGCGGATGAAGGAGATCTACGTCAATCCCGCCGCCGGGCTTACCGAGCAGGAGTGGCGGTTTGTCCTGGCCCACGAGTACCTACACGCCGCTCTGTGCCACGAGACCCGGCTGGGCAGGCGTGACCCGGAGCTGTGGAACGTGGCCTGTGACTATGTCATCAACCAGTGGCTGCGGGACATGGAGGTGGGCTCCATGCCCGACGGCCTGCTCTTTGACCCGGAGCTGCAGGGCCTGTCGGCGGAGAGCGTCTACGACCGGCTGGCCGTCAATCTGCGCAAATACAAGCGCATGGCCCAGCACGACATCCTCTTCGGTCCCCCCGAGTGGACGGGAACCAGGGACTTTGTGGACCTGGACAGCTGGTGCCGCTCCGCCATCCAGCGGGGTCTGGACTACCACCAGGCCCATGAACGGGGCTATCTGCCCGAAGGGCTGGTGGAGGAGATCCGTGCCCTGTCCCAGCCCCCCATCCCCTGGGATGTGAAGCTGGCCCGGTGGTTTGACAAGCGGTTTGAGCCGCTGGAGAAGCGCCGCACCTACGCCCGGCTCAGCCGACGCCAGTCGGCCACGCCTGACATCCCCCGTCCCTCCTGGCGGTATGAGGAGGCGGCCCAGGCGGGCCGCACCTTCGGCGTGCTGCTGGACACCTCCGGGTCCATGGACCGGTCCCTGCTGGCCGCCGCCCTGGGGTCCATCGCCAGCTACAGCGCCGCCCGGGACGTAAACCGGGTGCGGGTGGTGTTCTGCGATGCCGCTCCCTACGACCAGGGCTACATGGAGGCCGCCGACATCGCCGGCAGCGTGAAGGTCCGGGGCCGGGGCGGCACAGTGCTCCAGCCGGGCATTGAGCTGCTGGAGCAGGCATCTGACTTCCCCAAGGACGCCCCGCTGCTCATCATCACCGACTGCGAGTGCGACCGGCTGAACCTCTATGGCAGAGACCACGCCTTTCTGGTGCCCAGAGGGCGCAGCCTGCCCTTCCCGCCCAAGGGGCCGGTATTTTATCTGGAATAACCGCAAAAACAGCGGTGTACAAGTCCCAACATGGGCTGTACACCGCTGTTTTCCTGTTTCAGGCCGTCTCAGAACCCCAGCACGTTGCCGTCAATCATCTCTCTGAGGGCGGAAATGAATCTGCACACATGGAAGCCGTCGCACACGGCGTGGTTGACCTGGATGGACAGGGGCAGCAGGTACCGCCCGTTGTTCTCGGTGTACCGCCCCATGGTAAAGATGGGCAGCAGGTAGCCGTACCCCTTTTCCAGGTTCAGGTTAAAGCCGTCAAAGCTCTCCCAGGGAATCATGGACACGGGAAAGGTGTTGGCCGGAACACCGGGCTTCGCCATCATGCTCTTGTTGCCGCCGAACCGCTCCAAATCCCGCTCGTAGGCCCGGCAAAAGGCCGGATAGTCCTCTGTGTACTCGGTCCAGAGGTTGGAAAAGGTCTCGCTGTCTTTGTGGAAGATGGTGTAACAGGGGTGCGTTTCGCCATAGACCCCCAGCTTCCCCTCTGAATCAAAGTCCATGCGGAACTCAGGGAACCGGTTGACCGCCCGGGTAATCAGATAGAGCATGGCCGGGTAGAGCCTGGCCTTTGCCTCCACCAGCGGGGTAATGTCCAGCTTTGTGGTCATGCTGTATGTACAGGGCACCTGCGAGCGGTAATGCTCAAAATGCTCTCTCCGTGCCCAGCCGTCCAGTTGGATGCGTTCAAACTCCATGGTCCGTCCTCCTGCTGCCCTCAGCAGCGTTTTTTCTTATTATAGCATAGATTACAGCATAGAAGCAGGGTCACACCAGCCTGTCCGGCCGGTATGACCCATTTTTTGCGCTTCTTTTTTATTTCTCCATGGCCTGCTCCAGGCGGCGGTTCAGGGTGTCCTTCTGCTCCTTCACGTTTCCGATGATGGGAGCGCCCACAATGTTGCCCTCGCTGTCCACCACATAGGTGGTGGGGTACCCGGCCAGCTGGGAAATGAAGTCCTGATACAGCTCGTTCTCCGGGTCCGGAGAGAGATTGGTGTAGGTGACGCCCTTTTCCGAGAGAATTTCCTGGGCGGTCTTCAGCTGCTCGTCGCTCTCGCCGGAGTCGGAGGCCACGCCGATGAGGTTGATGTTCTTCTCCTTGAACGCCTGGTAGAACTCCTCCAGCTCGGGCATCTCCGCAATGCAGGTGCCGCAGCCGTTGTTCCAGAAATTGATGATGGTGGCGTCGTAGTCGGCAAAGATGTCGCTGGTCACCGTGTTCCCCTGGGTGTCCACCTCGGAGAACTGGGGAAAGGGGGTCCTGGACACCAGCTCGTCGCCGGAGGACCCGCAGGCGGCCAGGCTCAGGGTGAGAACCGCAGCCATTGCCGCGCTGATGATTCTTTTCATGGTGTTATCTCCTCTTTGTGTTTTTTTGGCAGGATGGGCGCTCTGGAGATGGCCTGATGGGGACAGGCCCGGATGCAGTCTCCGCACCGGATGCACTCGGTGTGGTTGGGGTGGAGGAACACGTCCACATCCATCTTGCACACCTTGCTGCATGCGCCGCAGGAGGTGCATTTCCCCTCGTCCACAGACAGGCGGCAGAGGGAAACCCGGTTGAACAGGGCGTAGAACGCGCCCAGCGGGCAGATCCACTTGCAGAAGGGCCGGTAAAAGAAGACAGAGAGCACCACAATTCCCAGCAGCACGCAGCTCTTCCAGGTAAACAGCGCCCCGAGGCTGGCCCGGATGCTCTCGTTGGTCAGGGCCAGGGGGATGCCGCCCTCCAGAATACCGGCGGGACAGATATACTTGCAGAAAAACGGGTCGGCCAGCCCCACCTCATTGACCACCGTCATGGGGAGCACGATGACGAACAGGACTAAAATCACGTATTTCAGATAAGTCAGGAAGTGCAGGGGCCGGGTGCTGAATTTTTTCCCGGGAATTTTGTGCAGCAGCTCCTGGAACCACCCGAAGGGGCACAGGAAGCCGCACACCACCCGCCCCAGCAGCACGCCCAGAGCGGCCAGGATGCCCAGGATATAGAGAGAAATGCTGTACTTGGGGGAGCCGATGACCGCCTGGAGGGAGCCGATGGGGCAGGACCCCACAGCCGCCGGACAGGAATAGCAGTTCAGGCCGGGGACGCATACGGTTTTCAGCGGTCCCCGGTACAGCTTCCCCTTGGTGAAATTGAGCAGAAAGGGGTTGGTGGCCAGTGTGGCCAAGAGCTGTATCTTCCAGCGGCCGCTTTTCTTCTGTTGTTTAGCCAATGCCCACACACTCCAGACACAGATTGATGCCCTTGTTCAGCACCGTGGCGGTCTCTCCCCGCGCAATGCCCGCAATAATCAGCGCGGCCGCGGCAAGGAGCAGCAGAACGGAACGTTTTCTCATTGCCGCCGCCTCAGCCCATGGGCATGGCTTCCATGCCGCCCTCCGTGCCGCTCTGAGTCTCTTCCCCGGCGGCCATGCCGGCAAAGCTGGCGGCGGAATCGGCCAGGGAGGCGGCGTCCACCTCAGAGCTCCAGGCGGAGATGAGGGAGCCGTCCACGTACCACACGCCCACACAGGGGATTTCAGAGGCCATCCCGTCGTTCTGCGCCAGAGCGTCCTTCATGGCGTCGTTGTACTCCACAACGGAGAAGGGGGCGTCCTGGTACAGCTCAGCGTCCATGCCGCCCTTGCTGCACACCACGATATCCGCACCGGCGGCCCGGACGTCCTCCACCGCCTTGACCAGCTCATCGTAATAGGCCTGAGCGCCGGCGTCCTCCGGGTCCAGAAACACCATAAAGGCCACAGCGGGAATGTCCTGGTTGGTGAAGGTGTCGCCGGTCACGGTCTTTGTCTCAAACTCCCCCACCTTGTTGATGGCGATTTTGTCCGCCACAGGCACGGAGTTCTCCTCCATATAGCTGTCCACCCACTCCTGGGTAATCCAGCCCTTGTCCAGGGCGTCCTCGATGGTGATGGAACCGTCCTCAATGGCGGCCTCCACCTCTTCCAGGCTGGGGGCCTGGCTGCCGCAGGCGGAAAGGGTCAGACAGAGGGCCAGCGCACCGGCCAGAATTATTTTCTTTTTCATCGGGATTCCTCCTGTGTTTTCATTTGACGCGGGACATGGTACCATAAAGCATGTCAAATCCGTGTCAAGGCACACTTGACACGGATTTGACCGCGGCTTTGATATAAATAGAAGAAAACAGCAGGAGTTGTGCCATGAAAATTTTAGTGGTGGAAGACGAGCGCCAGCTGTGCGACGATATCGCGGAGGACCTGGAGCTGGAGCGCTACACCGTGGAGCGCTGCTATGACGGCCTTGAGGCCTGGGAGCGGATTCTGGTGGAGTCCTACGACCTGGTCATCCTGGACCTGAATCTGCCCGGCATGGACGGGCTGGACATTCTGCGCTCTGTCCGGCGGGAGAAGCCGGAGCTGCGGGTGCTCATCCTGTCCGCAAGGAGTTCCCTGGCTAACCGGGTGGAGGGTCTGGACCTGGGGGCCGACGACTATCTGACCAAGCCCTTTGAGCTGGAGGAGCTGGAGGCCAGGGTGCGCAGCCTGCTGCGCCGGAATTTTGTCCCCCAGAGCACGGCGGTGACCGCCGGTCCCCTGGTGCTGGACACCCGGAAGCGGGAGATTTCGGCGGACAGCACCCCCCTTCCCCTGACCCGCAAGGAGTTTGAAATTCTGGAATATCTGATGCTCCACCCGGGAAAGACGGTGAGCCAGGAGGAGCTGCTGGAGCACATCTGGGACACGGAATCCAACCCCTTCAGCCACTCTGTGCGGATGCACATCTCCTCCCTGCGGAAAAAGCTGAAAGAGGCCCTGGGACACGACCCCATCGCCACGAAAATCGGGCAGGGCTACTATCTGGAGGTGGAGCCATGAGACGCAGCATCTCCCTGCGTCTGAGGGTGACCCTGGTGTGCGGCGTGCTGCTGGCCGCCTGCTGCCTGCTGCTCACCCTCAGTCACAACCACTACGCCTATGAGATGGCGGACGCCATCCAGGCCATCCCCCTCCAGCCCTCTCTGCCCATGGGCGGGGCGGAGTCCGTCCCCATGGAGGAGCTGGCAATGGCCACCCTTCCCGCCCGGAACACCTTCCGGGCCCAGAGCCTGATTGCTATGGCCGTGATTGTGGCGGTGGGGTGCCTGATGGTGTACTGGCTCACCGGAAAGGCCCTCTCCCCCCTGCGGCATCTGGACGAGCAGATCCGGAACCGGACCGCCGCCGACCTGAACCGGCCGCTGCCCGTCCCCTCCAGCGGGGATGAGGTGGCGGGTCTGACCGTCTCCTTCAACCAGATGTCCCAAAACCTCAGCGCCGCCTTCGAGCAGCAAAAGCGCTTCTCCCAGTCCGCCGCCCATGAGCTGCGCACGCCCCTGGCCATCCTGAAAACCCGCATCGCCCTTTTCCGCAAAAAGGGCCTGTGCGCCACGCCGGAGACCGCCCGGCTGCTGGACGTGCTGGAGGAGCAGACCAACCGGCTGTCCGACCTGGTGGGCGACCTGCTGGCCCTGACCAATCTGGATGAGCTGGAGCACAGCGAGTCCATTGATGCGGCACAGCTGCTCTCCCGCACGGCTGAGAGCCTGGAGGAGCTGGCCCGGGAGCACCGCGTCAGCTTGCATCTGGAGACCGCGCCGGGCACTGTGCCGGGAAACCGCACCCTGCTGGAGCGGGCCTTCTTCAACCTGGTGGAAAACGCCATCAAATACAACCGGCCCGACGGGACGGTCACCATTCGGGCATGCTGTGAGGACGGCGAGTTCCGGGTGGAGGTGGCCGACCAGGGCATCGGAATCCCCCGGGAATTCCGGGAGCAGATATTTGAGCCCTTTTTCCGGGTGGACAAGTCCCGCTCCCGCCAGCTGGGGGGCGCGGGGCTGGGCCTGCCGCTGGTGCGGGCCGTGGCCCGGCTCCACGGCGGCCGGGTGTGGGCGGAGGACGCCCCGGACGGCGGAACCCGCTTTGTGATGACGCTGCCCCGGGAAAAACAATCGCTTTAAAATACACCGGGCGGGAGGCAAAGCCTCCCGCCCGGTGCGTCTATGTATGATTCTTTTGCTTTAGCTTACCACTGGGTCAGCTCCAGGTACAGGTCCTTGTACTGTCTGGCCGAACGGGTCCAGGACACGTCCTTGGCCATGTCCCGCTGGACCACCTCGTCCCAGTGGTAGCGGTTGTTGAAATAGAGGGTCTTGGCCCGGTTGATGGCGTCCAGCAGCAGCCCGGCGTCGTAGCGGTCAAAGGTAAAGCCGTTGCCGTCGCCGGTGAAGTCGTTGTGAGGCTCCACGGTGTCCTTCAGGCCGCCGGTCTCCCGGACAATGGGCAGGGTGCCGTAGTGCATGGCGTTGAGCTGGGTCAGGCCGCAAGGCTCGAAGCGGGAGGGCACCAGCAGGGCGTCGGCGCCGGCGTAGATGCGGTGGGCTCTGGCCTCGTCGTACTGGATGCAGGCGCTGAAGGTGCCCTTGTGGGCGTACTCGTAGTAGCGGAAGGAGTCCTCATACTGCTTGTCGCCGGTGCCCAGCACCACCACCTGGGTGTTGCCGTCCAGCACCTGGCCCATGATGGCGTTGACCAGGTCCAGACCCTTCTGGTTGGTCAGCCGGGAGATGAGGCCGATGACAAACTTGCTTCCATCCTCCTCCAGGCCCAGCTCCCGCTGGAGCGCCAGCTTGTTCTCCAGCTTGCCCTTGAGCACACTGGTGATATTGTAGTGGACCGGCAGGGACGGGTCGGTCTCCGGGTTCCACATGCCGTAGTCGATGCCGTTGACAATGCCCCGCAGCTTGCCGCTGTGGTAGCGAAGATGGTCCTCCAGGCCCTCGCCGTACTCCCTGGTCTGAATCTCCCAGGCGTAGGTGCCGCTGACGGTGGTGATGCGGTCGGCGTAGGCCAGGCCGCCCTTGAGCATGTTGGCGTCCACCCAGTTCTGCTGCAGGGCGCCCATGCCGAAGGCCTCGTCGGGCAGGCCGGACCAGTACTTGATGGTGGGAATGTTGTAGATGCCCTGGAAGCGCAGGTTGTGGATGGTGAGGATGGACCGGGCGCGGCCCACCGGGGAGTCCTTGAACAGGGTGCGCAGGTACACGGGCACCAGGCCGGTCTGCCAGTCGTGGCAGTGGACAATGTCGGGAATCCAGTTCATGTAGTTGAGGGCGGCCAGGGCGGCCTTGCTGAAGAAGCAGTACTTGGGGATGTCGTCCACCAGGTTGGTGTAGGGCCGGCCGGCGGTGAAGAACTCCTGGTTGTCGATGAAGTCGTACACCACGCCGTCCCAGATGTACTCCATGATGCCTACATAATAGCTGCGGCCGGTGTTGCCCAGGTCCATGTAAAACTCGCCCCGGTAGATCATCTTGTCCTGGTACTCCTGGGGGATGCAGGCGTAGCGGGGCAGGATGACCCGGACATCGCAGTTGAGCCGGGCCAGCTCACGGGGCAGGGCGTACATCACGTCGCCCAGGCCGCCGGTCTTCACAAAGGGATGACATTCCGAACCGATAAAGGCAATGCTTCTGCGGGGCAGATTGGCGATCTCATTCACGGGTGCAGACACCTCCTCAACAGGCGCGGGTTTCTCTTCCACAGGGGCGGGTTTCTCCGCAGCAGCGGGCTTTTCCTCGGCAGGCGCGGCCGCCTTTTTGGCAGACGCCTTTTTTCTTCCGGGAGAAGGGGCCTTTTTCTCCGCCGGAGCCTTCTTCCCGGCGGAAGCGGCCTTTCCTCTGGCGGACGGCTTCTTGGCCGGGGTCTCCGCCTTCTCCGGAGTGGGAGTGGGAGCGGGGGCCTGCTCCGGCGCTGCGTCCGCCGCCACGGGCGCCGCCTTCTCCTCAGCCAGAACGGCAGCCTTCTCTTCCGCCGCTTTTTTCTTCATGGAATCTGCTTTTTCCCGTGCCATAATGAATCTTCCTTTCCTATGTGTCACTATGGAATTCTCGCCGCTCTCTTCTTCAGCGGATACCGCACAGTACAGCTGTATCTGGTGTTGATAAAAATATAGCACATCCGCGCCCTTTTTGCGAACCCTTTTTGGAAGAATTCAGGCAAAGGCCTATGTTTTTCCATGCCCCGCCGTCGGAAGAAAAGCGGAAGCGCCCTTTTTCGGGCGCTTCCGCTTTCTCGCTCTCTCTGTCAGCTCCGTCCCTGTCCGGGCCAGGGGGTGATCCGGCACCCAAAGGGCTCCAGGGTCTCGCCGTCATGGACCACCTGGCGGGCGTTGTGATTGATGACCATGCGGATTCCGCCTTCCGGGCCGCCCCAATATGCCACCTCTACCCCAGGCGTGGAGCGCTCCATGGGGATATTCTGCTCCGCAGCGATTTTCTCCAGAAGCCGCTCCAAAACCGCCTCCTCCAGGCCGCAGCCCAGATAGTACACCCAGCCGTCCTTCTGCCCCTTCCGGGTGGCGGCGGCATAGTCCCGGTAAAATTCGTCGTCATACCGCAGCAGCACCTGGGCGTCCCTGGTCTCCAGCATGTCCCGGAAAATACCGCCCACACCCCGGACGCCGCTCAGCTCGCCCTCGCCCGTTACGGGGAATTCCTGGCCCTGCTGCAGGCTCTCGGTCTCCACCACGCACACACCCGCAAAGTCGTCGAAGCCCACCGGAATCTGCCTGCCCAGCACCAGGTTGTTGTCCGTGTCCTTGACGAAATCCCGGTAGGTCAGCACCACTGTGCCGCCCCGCTGTGCAAATTCCATCAGCTTTTTCTGGAACTCCGGCTTGGCCACAATCATCTGGGGCAGGATGAGCAGGTGGTAGCCTGTCAAATCGCTGTCTGCCGGAATCACGTCCACCGGCACATTGCGGTCGTAAAAGAACTTGTGGTACTTCTTCATCTCCCCCTCGCAGTCCAGGGTGACGCTCTGCCGCTGGATGCGGAAGGAGGCCAGGGAGTCGTAGTCGTAGACAATGGCCACCCGGCTGGAGATGGGGGTCTCCAGCGCCTTGCCATAGGCTTTGATGTCCTGGAAGAAGCGCTGGACCTCGTAAAACTTTCTCCGCTTCACGTTGTCCGCGTCCAGCACGCCGTAGCAGAACTGTTCGGCGCCCTTGGTGGCGCCCCGGTAGCGGAAGAAGAACAGGGACTCACAGCCCCGGGCCATGCTCTGATAGGCCCACATCTTTGCCTGGTTGGGCCTGGGAGAGAAACCGGTGATATCGTGGCCCTGGGCGCCCATAATGGCCTCAGTAATCCAAAAATTCTGCTGCTTGAGGCCCCGGATATAGTCCAGGCCAAAGGCAATCTCGTTGGGGGCCAGAGGCTCCGGCTGTCCGCCCCAGACAGGGTAATTGTTGTAGGCGGCAAAGTCCAGATGCCGGGCAATGGCGGAGTAGTCCGCGTGCTTGCCCAGGCCGCCGCCGCAGAAGTCGTGCATCACCACCGCATCCGGGATGATCTCCCGCAGCAGGTCGGCCTGGAAGGCGGCGAACCGCACCACGCTCTCACTGCGGAAGCGCTCCCAGTCCAGCCGCAGGGCCGGGTTGTGGGTGGTGATGGTGGCGGCGGGCAGGGGAATTTCGTCAAAATCGTTGTACTCCTGGGACCAGAAGGCGGTGCCATAGGTGTCATTGAGAGCCTGGATGTCCCCGTGGAATTTCTCCCGCAGGTAGGCCCGGAAGGCCTCCCGGCACTGGGGACACCAGCACATGTCGCTGCCCTCGTGGCCCAGCTCGTTGTCAATCTGCCAGGCTACAATGGCCTTCTCGTCCTTGTAGTGCTCCGCCATGGCCCGGATAATGCCCTCGGAATACCGGTACAGCGCGCTGCTATTGAAGCAGTACACGTGCCGTCCGCCGAAGACCCGCTTGGTGCCGTCCTCAAACTCGGAGAGGATGTCCGGGTGCTTCTTTGCAAGCCAGGCGGGGATGGTGGCAGTGGGGGTGCCCATGACGATGGACAGTCCCCTGGCCTTGGCCCGCTGGATGACATGGTCGAAGAAGGAGAAGTCGTACTGTCCCTCCGTCTTCTCCATTCGGTGCCAGGCAAATTCGGCAATGCGGATAGCATTGCACCCCAGCTCACAGATATTATCCAGGTCCTCCTCCAGCAGGTCGGGGTCCCACTGCTCGGGATAGTAGTCTACACCAAGAAACATAAGTTTTTCACCTGATTCTCTCGTTTCATTCTCCGTTCCGGACAGCCGCCGGGGACAGATTGTCTGCGCACAATAGCATAACACAGATTTTTACCCGGTGCACCTAGGGGAAAACACGATTTTCCCCGTGATGAAAATTTATTTACATTTTACACGCCCATGTACGATATATTTACACGCCTTTGTTACACTGTACCCGTGCGAGAGAACCGCATCACAAAATGGGAGGAATAATCCGTATGAGTACCGTACAAAAAAGCGCTGCCACTCAGTCGCAAAAGCTGATGATCTTCGTGCTGTCCATGTCCCTGTATGGACTGGCCACCCTGTTTACCGAGCTGATTCCCAAGTTCCAGGTGGGGCTTGTGGAGTTCTCCGTAGAGTTTTTCCTGTTCATCCCCCTGACCCTGGCCATGCTCTTTGACCCCCTGTCCGCCGCTCTGGGCGCCGCCACCGGTGAGCTGGTGTTCAGCGAGATTATGCTGGGCCAGTTCGGCGGTCTGGGCGAGCTGGAGAAGTTCCTCACCGTCACCATCGGCGTGTACATCGCCGGCCGTCTGGTGAAGGACCCCAGAAACCGTGTCATGGTGGGCGTGGCCGCCATCACCGGCACCGCCGCCCAGCTGCTCATGGGCACCATTGTGGACATCGCCAAGGTCCAGTTCGCTGTGGAGGACTTCGAGGCGGTGGCCGGCCTGCCCGAGAGCGTCTTTGCCACCGAGGGCTTCGCCTTCCTCAACGACCTGCTCTTCTCCGGCATCCTGTTCTGCCTGCTGCCCACCCTGTACCTGGTGCCCAAGCTGTACGGCAAGATTGAGCCCCTGCTGGGCATGGCGCCCCGCACCGCCGACAGCGCTGTGGCCGGTCTGAGCCCCAAGGCCATCGGGGTCTGCGTCATCGGCTTCCTCTGCGCCGTAGCGGCTGAGCTGGCCGCCACCGCCGGCATGTCCCTCATCGACTGGGAGGCCGAGTGGGCCGAGAGCGGCACCGCTCTGGCCGTGGGCATGGTGGCTGCCGCCGCCCTGGCCGTGGTGGTGCTGCTGGTGATGAAAAAGAACAGCGAAAGGAATGCGGTCCGGTAATATGAATGCGGTTGAGATTGACGGCCTGACCTATACCTATCCGGGCGCCGCTCAGCCCACCCTGAACAATATCTCTCTCCGGATTGAAAAAGGGGACTTCCTCGCAGTCGTTGGAAACAACGGCTGCGGGAAGTCCACTTTGTGCAAGGTCCTCAACGGGCTGATTCCCCATTTTATCACGGGAGATTTCCGCGGAGAGGCCCGGGTGGGGGGCATAAACACCCTGGAGAGCGGCGTGGGCGCCCTGGCCCGGAAGGTGGGCTATGTATACCAGGACTTTGAAAACCAGATCGTCCGCCCCACCGTGCTGGACGACGCCTCCTACGCCTGCCTGAACTACGCCTTCTCCGACTACCTGGAGCGGGGAAAAACGGCCCTGCGCCAGTGCGGCCTGGAGGGCCGGGAGGAGGAGTACATCTGGCAGCTGTCCGGCGGCCAGACCCATCTGCTGGCCCTGGCGGGCGCGGTCTCCCTGAGCCCGGATATTCTCATTCTGGACGAGCCCATCGCCCAGCTGGACCCCATGCACGCCGACCGGATTTACCAGGTGCTGCGGGACTTGAACGAGAAGCAGGGCAAGACCATCATTGTCATTGAGCACCACACCGAGTACATCGCCGATTACTGCCGCCATGTGCTGCTGCTCCGGGACGGCAGCGTGCAGTGGCTCCTGCCCACAGACGAGGCCTTGCAGCGGGTGGAGGAGCTGGAGGCGTGCAGCATTTTCCCGCCCCAGGTGACCCAGGCGGCTCACCGCCTTCAGAAGGCGGGGCGGCTGCCCGCCGGCGCCGCTCTGCCCACCACCGTGGCCCAGGGCAGGGATTCCTTCGCCTCGCTGCGGTACCGCCCGGCAGCCGCTCCCGTTTCAGCGGGCTGTCCGGCAGAACAGCGGGCCGTCTCCTTCCGGGACGTGTCCCTCTCCTACCGCTCGGTAAAGGGGGAGCCGCGCGCCGTATTCGACGGGCTGAATCTGGACATCCGCCACGGGGAAAAGGTGGCCCTCATCGGCTCCAACGGCGCAGGCAAGTCCACCCTGATGAAAATGATGGTGGGCCTGCTGCGGCCCCAGAGCGGCACGGTCTCCCTCTTTGACCAGCCCATCGGGGAGAAGAAGGCGGAGGACCTGTCCCGGCAGATCTCCCTGGTGTACCAGAACCCGGAGGAGATGTTTATCAAGGACTCCATCCGGGGGGATATCTCCTACGCCATGCAGGTGCGGGGCGTGCCCGACTGGCAAAGCCGCACCGACGCCCTGCTGGAGCGGTTCCACCTCACCGGCCTTCAGGACCGGGACGGCCGGCTCATGTCCGGCGGCCAGATGCGCCGTGCCAGCCTGGCCATCGGCGTGGCCCTGGAGCCGGGCATCCTGCTGCTGGATGAGCCCACCGCCAACCTGGACATCGCCACCCGCCGGGAGATCACCTCCGTGCTGGAGGACATGAAGGACATCATTCAGACCGCCGTCATCGCCACCCACGACATGCAGCTGGTGTGCCAGTGGGCGGAGCGAATCATCGTCCTGTGCGGGGGCCGGGTGGTGGCTGACGGCAGCCGGGATGAGATTTTCTCCCGCCAGGACCTGGCGGAGCTGGTGGGCATCCGGCCGCCGGAGATCTTCTCCATGGCCCGTGCCCTGGACCCCGCCGCCCTGTGCTATACCATCGACGAATTTTCGGACTGCTTTCAGGAGGCCTGAGCATGGAAAAAATGATGAGCAAGCTGTCGGAGAGCATCCTGGACAAGTTCTCCATGGACTTTCTCCGCAGCCAGGTGCTGAAAAATGCCTACGGCAATGACGACACGGTCATCGCCGCCCTGGACCCCCGCATTCTGATCGCCTGGTACCTGTTCTTCGGCCTGGTGCCCTGGTTTGTCAACGACCTGCCCTTCCTGCTGGGCAGCTTTCTGCTGGTGATGATCACCACCCTGCTGGCCCGGGTGGCGGGTCTGGTGCTCTTCCTCTTCGCCCTGGGGGTGTTCTCCCAGACCGGCTATCTGTTCCTGGCCACCCTCCTCTTCGGCGGCGACGCCTCCGCCGTGGCGCCCCTGTTGGTGCTTACCCTGAAGGTGGCCACCATCTCCCTGGCCTCGGTCACCGTGTTCTCCGGCCTGGACCCGGACCGGCTGTCCAACGGCCTGATGTGGTTCGGCTGCCCGGAGCGGCTGAGCTTCTCCATCTCCTATGCCTACCGGATGCTGCCCATGCTGATGGAGGAATTTCAGAACGTGCTCCTCTCCTACCGCCTGCGGGGCAATCCCCCCGCCCATGACACCCTGCCCGGCAAGATCCGCTACCTTATCTATCAGGTGAAGATTGTCATGGAGTCCTTTTACCCCCTGATGCTCAACACCGCCAAGCGGTCCCGTACCACGGTGGAAGCCCTGGAGCTGCGGGGCTACCGGTATGCGGCGGTCAATAAAACGGTGAAGAAAATCAAGCTCTCCACCCTGAAGGTAACCTGCAACGACCTGCTGTTTCTGGCGGTGTCCGTGCTGTGGGTGGCGCTGTCCCTGCTGTGCTCCACCCTGCTTTAACAGAAAGAAGGTTTTTTCTTGCGTCTCGACTTTCACACCCACGGGAAGCTGGCCAAAAAGCTTCCCTTTTCCACTGCCTATACCGACTGGCTCTTTGACGAGGCTCACCGGGCCGGACTGGACGCCCTGTGCCTCACCGAGCACTTCAACACCCTCCAGTTTGATGAACTGTACGGCTACCTGTCCTCTGTGAGCCGCCCCGTGGGGGACGTGCTGGAGCTCTCCAACGGCCTGCGGGTTTTCCCGGGCATGGAGACCGACGTGGCAGAGGGCGGCCACATCCTGTCCATCGGCCCTGTGGAGGCCATTCTGGAGCTGAACCGCCGGCTGGAGCCCTACAAGGAGAAGGGCTGTTTTCTGCCCTTTGCCCGGCTGATGGACCTGTTTGACCAGTATCCCGTGCTGGTGGGCTGCGGCCACCCCTACCGGGCCGGCGGACATGTGCCCGAGCTGCCCCAGGAGCAGCTGGGCCGCCTTTCCTTCCTGGACCTGAACGGCAAGGACCTGGCTTTGGACCGTGCCCGCACGGAGGAGCTGACCTACGCGCTGGGCCAGCGGCTGGGCATCCCGGTGGTGTCGGGCAGCGACACCCATCAGGCCGTGCAGTACGGCTGCGTCACCACCGTGTTTGAGCGTCCCTGTACCTCCGTGGCCGCCCTGCGGACCGAGATGGAGGCCGGACGATATGAGATTCAGCTGTCCGATACCGCTGAGGCCCAGGTACGCACCGCCAGCCTGCTGAAGCGCTCCCTGAAGGAAATTCACGCCCTGGGCGGGGATTATGTGTCCATCCTCACCTCCCAGGCCATCGCATAAACAGAGGAAAACACCATGGAACTGTGCCTTGCCGTCTCTCCCGGAGAGCTGACCCGGGCGGAACAGAAGATTCTGGACTATATCAACACCAATACCGACGCCTTCCTTTTCTCCTCCATCGGGCAGCTGGCCCAGCGTCTGGGCCTGTCCGACGCCACCGTCTCCCGCTTTGCCCGCCATGTGGGCTGCGCCGACTTCAAGGACCTGAAGTCCATGGTAGTGGAGCAGGCCGCCGGTCCAGCGGCTAAAGTAACGGAAACGCTGTCCCGGGACGGCGCCTTCTCCCCCGCCGCCTGGCTGGAGCGGCAGCAGATGTACCTGCAAAAGACCGCCCGGCAGCTGGACGAAGCGGAGTTCAACCGGGGTGTGGAGACCCTTGCCTCCGCCCGGCGCATCTTCCTCCACGGAAAAAACGCCTCCTCCTCTCTGGCCCGGATGCTGGCCTTCCGGCTGGGGCGGCTGGGGCTCCAGGTCTCCCTGCTGCCCTCCGGCGGCTCCGAGCTGCTGGAGGGGCTGCTCCAGGCCGGAAAGCAGGATTTGGTGGTCATGTTCAGCTTCTCCAAGCTGTCCCGGGAGGGGCGGGTCATTCTGGATTACAGCCGCACCGCAGGCTATCAAACCCTGGCCTTTGTCAGCCGCACCTGCATCCCGCCGGAAGAGCGGGCGGATATCAGCCTGTTTGCCTACCGGGGTGAGGAAAAGGAGTACCACTCCATGGCCGCGCCCACGGCTCTGCTGGACCTGATGGTGCTGGCGGTCACCAGCCGTCTGGGCGCACGGGGAACTGACTCCCTGGAGCGGCTCCACCAGCTCAAGACCGACTACTTCCCCACAGGATAGACCGGCAATCGTCCACAGCGCAAAAAACTCCACCGTTTCACAAAAAACGGTGGAGTTTTTTCTATATCTGCCTGGTCAAAAAGCTGTGACAGGACGCAGAGATTTCGCAGAGCGTTGACTTTTCCACAGAGCTGTAAAATGTACCGTATTTCCTCCCGCATGGATGGAAGCCTTCTGTATGATAAAAGCGCATCGGACAGGAATCCCTGACCGGTATGCAATTCTCTTTGGACAAGAAAAAAACCTGAAAACCGAAGTTTTCAGGGTTTTTGGAGCTGCTACCCAGATTTGAACTGGGGACCTCATCCTTACCAAGTGATCGGGACGCCTCAACCCCTTCATTTCCAAAGCTTTCGGGCCATTTCCGCTCAAAAGGATGAGGTCTTTGGCACTCTTTCATCCATTGATTCCATCCGCTCGTTTCCGCGTGTGGGTCACGGTGTGGGTCAAGCAGAAAAAGCTGGTCGAATGTCCTGCCGAACCCCGGTTTTCTCTTCCTGTGGTTTTACCCAAGTTACACGAGCCACGTCTTCAACAATGTGGCGTTCTTTCTTTGCGGCGGAATAATAACGGATACCAAATTGCTCACAGACATCAAAGAGTAGCTTCGTATAGGCCATATCCTCTTTTGCAGGAGGGACAAAGAATCCGCCAGTCTGCGCTGCCAGATTATCAATCACATAGCGTTTGTCCATTGGCATTTTCGTCATATGTTTTCTTCTTCCATCTCTCTCAATCAGCCTTTTTGTTTCTTCGCACCGTTGCTCAATCTGTCGAGGTTGGCCATCTCGATAGTCCTCCGATGTATGTCAGACTTAACTTAAATGGGGTTAAATTGTTAAAATAAAAAGGTTTGTCAAGGTGAGTCGTATATGATATACTTTAAATTCCAAGGTGTAATTGGAATTTTAAAGGAATGGAGGAAGTAATATGTACGGCAAGCAGTTCATGCGTCATACCAAATGCCAACCGAGTCGGAAATATTCTTCTCTTCAGCTTTGGAGAGGATGAATTAAAATCGTAAGTGTGAGCGCATGAACATATTCTTTGGGGAATATGTTTATGCGCCTTTTTTGCTTCAATGAAGAAAAAGCGAGAAAACGACATCGTTTCTGCCACATTAAGGATAAAAACAATCGTTGCTGTATCGGAATCTCTTACCAGTTCTAATCCGGTTTTCTACAAATGAATAAAGGAGTGTCGTACTGAAAAAGATATTTTCAATTATTCTCGTTGCCACTCTGCTTATGTCCATGACATCATATGCAGTAGCTACTGATGCTTCTGCTTTCGTCGATAATCAAGCGTCAATTGTTGAAAGCAGTGACTATGTAAGATACGACTTTGAGAGTGGAGCGACCTCGTATCATTCGTTTTCTGAGGTGCCGAATGCAATTGGTGATGCTGACTATGCAATCAGCCCCGGATATTTCCCAAATGGCACGGAGTATAACGATGGCAATTTAGCAAGTCCTGCCGCAATCGTAGGCAGCGCTGACAATAGAGTACATATCACCAATACAACAGTTGGTCCATATTGCAATACCGTTTATATTTACGCACAATATACGCACAACGGCGTTAGTTATCGTGGGATTGGCTCTGGTTTTGTTATCGGACCATCTGCAGTTGCAACTGCTGCGCATTGTGTTTACCATGCTACATATGGAATAGCAGATTCTATCTACATCGTCCCTGCCAAAAACGGGACTCTCGAACCATATGGCCGGGAAACCATTGATGACCCTGTGATCGGGGAAAATGTAATTATCTCTACTGATTATTTGCAGTCGGGCAGTTCCGCAGATGATTGGGCCGTTATTGAGTTGGATTCTCAGGTTGGAAATCAAACCGGCTGGCTTGGCATAAGATGGCAGAGTGCGTCATATAACAACACCTATGTGTACAACACAGGCTATCCGGCCGAGGTCACTGGATATGAGCAAGACGATGTTGACCGTGATATGTTTTTGGGAACCGGCTATGTAAGATATAGCGCAGCAAAATACTTGTGTGGTGATTGGGATGCCACTGGCGGCAACAGCGGAGGGCCTGTCTATATTTATAACAGCGATACAGGTTATACACTCATCGGAATATTGACTGCTGGCAGCGGTACCGACACCGACTTTAATGATTATGGACTTGGAGACGGTGAAGCGTATACATATGCAACAAGAATTACACAAGATATTTACAATCTATTTGTGTCTTACCGACCTACAAGCTAAAGGAGATCGAATATCATGCAGAAACAGCCAACTCCGAAATGTGTGAATTATCGGATCCTGTTTTGGGTATCTACAGTATTATGTTTGATTCTGGCTGTAGTTCTTGCAATTGTCCTGGTCCCGGAACGAATGCCATCATCCCCGTTCTCTTTGTCCACCACGGAAGGAGAAATCGTGGAGTTCCTATCTGATGACTTGTATTTCAGCTTGATTGTTGTGCGCCCTGAAGATGGTGACGATGTAACGGTCAAGATAACGCCTGATACCGCAATTTTTGATTCAGCTGGGGAGCTGGTACTGTGGAGTGGGCTTTCCACCGGAATGAAAATCCGCGTGCATCACACCAACATGATAAATGCGTATTCGCTCTACAAAGATGATTGGACTCCTGTTCCACCAATCCTTGAGGAGTGCTATGAGCTTCACATAATATCGTCTTGACTCGAAGTGGTCTCATATGCCAGATGCATTCTGCGGCGGCCAACGGTCGATGGTGCAGTAACCAGTGGTCCCGTGCGGTCAGAACGGCGGCCTGTAATTAGCCCGGATCTTAGCAAAGAGAATATCGTGGAGGAACTAATCCCGTAGTACTTTCATCTTACCAGATGCAAAAAGTTAATCGTCTCTGGGTTTTTAATATTTTAGTCAGGAGTGCAACCACCCACTGAATGAGAACCATAACGCCGCTCAAACCAAGGCAAAATCTTCACCGGCGTAACTGAAGAATACGCAAGCGGGGCGGATCACTGAGATCCGCCCCGCAATTTTTATATCAGGACTGCTTCAGCCAGTCGCTGAATTCTTCCAGGGACAGCTTCCCATCCTCACACTCAGACATTTTTTCTCTGGCCTTCTCGCCCCAGGCATAGAAAACATCCGGCTCGACAGTCCCTCGCTTGATCCGCGCAAAGCGCTTTTTGTACTCCCTGCGGTATTCCATGAACACCGCATCCGACCCGCGGTTCTTCGACCAGGTCAAACTGGCGCCGACCTCCTTACAGGTGCGTCCCTTATCGTCGCAGACACGGTTGCAGTACTCCGCACTGCTGCGTCCGGTGAAGGTGAAGTAGCGCCCACAGTTTTTGCACACACGCATTTTCACTTCCTGCTTGACGCACTCACGGACAGAGAAGTCGATCAGATCATAGATGGTCTTGGGATGCAGCGCTTCGGCAAAGGTCTTGTCGTCGATGACCTCGAAGTTCATGGAACGAGGCTGGAACTGAAATGCAGAAAGGACATCATCACCGGCCCGGTCATAGTAGGCCACCAGCTTCCGCAAGTATGGATTGTCCATCACGGAAACGAAAGCAGATCCGTTCCATGTTCCGAAATGGAAAGATGAGCTGAAAGCCGCGATCCGTCAGGCCATGGAGTACAGCAACACCCGCGAGGAGTTCATCGCAGAGATGGAGAGCATGGGCTATGGCGTGAAGTGGGAGCCGGGTCAGAAGTACATCACCTACACTACGCCGGACAACATCCGGTGCAGGGACAACAAGTTGTTCGACCAGACGCTTCTCTGCGGCAACATGGAACTGTACTTCGCCATGGGCGGCGCGGCGTATCTGGAACAGCGCAGGGATGCTGCCGAATACGGCGAACAGGTTCCCACAGTGGACGATGCGGTGTATGGTGTGGCCTCCATCTTCGATGCCATGCTCACAGGCGACAATGACCGGTTCCATCTGGAAACCGTTCACCACAGCGACCGGGAGGTCCAGATGCTGCTGCGGATGGGGAAAAAGCTGGAGCGAGTCGTGCGGGTGGTGGATGACGATGACGAGCAACAGCAGAAAAGGCATGACCCTGCCAAGGAACTCTACTACGCCAGTCTGCTGTTGGGAGACCTGCTCCGTGCGGAACGAAAGCAACGGCAGGAGCAAGAGGATGACTACGAATACTCTGACATGGATGAGAACAGCATCCAGCAGGAGATCGTGGATGATCCCTACGCCGCCTACGATGAGGAACCCGAAGAAGAGCTGGAGGAAGAACAGGATATGGAGTACCAGCAGTATCACGGATTTGGATTCGGCGGCATGGGCGGTATGAGTATGTAAAAATCATACTGCTCACCGCATAACAGTTTAAGCGAATTCCAAAAACGTAGTTGAAATCGCAGAAAATGTAGTAACAATGCTCTCACGAATTTTTCGATACAGCGATTATTTCAGTGGATATTTCTCCAAAGGTGTGGTAGTTGTTTGTGTTGCAAAAGCAAACCGCAACAACGATCACGAATGGAGGAATGGCTATGCTCCACAGCGCCTTCGAGCGCGCCAGAAAAGAAAAGCTGATCGTCGCCAACCCCACCGAAGACTGCATCGCACCCAAACCCAGAAAAATCGAGATGAAGATCCTGCCCCAGGAACACATTCGGGCGTATTTAGATGCCGCCAGAGACTGCGACCTCCTCCCTATGTTCTATCTGGAATTGGTCAGCGGCCTGCGAAAAGGCGAACTGGTAGCACTTCGCTGGGACGATCTGGACGCGGAACAACGGACCATCTCGGTCAGCAAGCAATATGTCCGTAACCCGGACGGGAGTCTGGAACTCACCCGGCCCAAGACCGAAAATTCCGTTCGTCTGGTTTCCATCCCACAAGTGGCGGTGGATCTGCTGATCCAGGAGCACGAGAAGCATCCTGACAACCCCTATATGTTTCCCTCGCCCATCACAGGTGAAATGTATCACCCCGACTCGGTGGTGAACCTACACAAGAAACTGCTGAAAGACGCGGGCTTGGAGCACTTGAGATTTCACGATCTTCGACACACCTTCGCAACCACCGCCCTGCAGAACGGCGTGGACGTCAAGACGGTATCCAGTATGCTGGGACACTACGACGCAGGGTTCACCCTTCGCACCTACACCCATGCCACACGACAGAAACAGGATGAGGCAGCACAAACCATGGGCAGTTTTATGGAACAGGTCATGTGACCACAAAAATAGCAACAGGCCAGGCGGGAAGCACAAACTTCCTGCCTGGCCATTTCTAACCCTTTCTGGACATTTCGGCATGTGGGTCACGGTGTGGGTCAGGCAGTTGACCCACATTTTGACCCACACAATTTTCGCAAAAACAAAAGAAAAAGTCCCAAAATCCGAAGATTTCAGGACTTTTTGGAGCTGCTACCCAGATTTGAACTGGGGACCTCATCCTTACCAAGGATGCGCTCTACCGACTGAGCTATAGCAGCATGTCAGGCGCGATTGCACCCAACAGTGGCGACGCGGAAGGGACTTGAACCCTCGACCTCCGGCGTGACAGGCCGGCGTTCTAACCAACTGAACTACCGCGCCATCTTTATTATCAAAGACAGCGGTTGCTGTAATGATTTCTGGCAGGGGCAGAAGGAATCGAACCCTCGGCACGCGGTTTTGGAGACCGCTGCTCTACCAGCTGAGCTATACCCCTATGTGGTGGGCCTTCACGGGCTCGAACCGTGGACCGGCCGGTTATGAGCCGGCTGCTCTAACCAACTGAGCTAAAGGCCCATATGCCGTCCACTAGAAAGAAAACGGCTTGCCGTCACGGCTTTCGTGGCGGCAAGCCACTTTAATTTTGGCTCCCCCTGTTGGACTCGAACCAACGACAACGCGGTTAACAGCCGCGGGCTCTACCGACTGAGCTAAGGAGGAATATGAAAGGGTCCAGCCTGGTCAGACCAGACCCTCTTTGTGTTGGCGTTACCTATCTTTCCGGGCCGTCTCCAG
>NZ_AAXG02000045.1 GCF_000169255.2 Pseudoflavonifractor capillosus ATCC 29799 | reverse complement strand
AGGTCTCGCCGTTGTACTCGAGGGTGTCCAGATGCTCCAGCTCAAACTCGTTGCCGTCCTCGTCCGTGACGGTGATAAAATCCGGGCCGTACTCTTCGCTCATAGTCTGCACCGTTTCCTTTCCGATGTCTACACTGGTATTGTAACCTGAATGAAGAAAAAAAGCAAGAGAGGGACGAGCCAAATTTTATCTTCTGTTTACACGGGGGCGGAATTGTAAATCATTAGGGTGGACAAGAGGGCGATTTGTGTTTATAATACCTTTTATGCTGGTGGGGTGTAACCATTGGCGCGTGGAGACAGGAAACAGCAACGGATTGTATAGAGCACCATATCTTACGGAGGTGTTATTTTGGCAAATACCAACGAGGCCCGGGGAGGAAGCCAGGGCCAGACCCCGGCGCCGCGGCGCAGAAAACGCAGAAAAAAGGGCAGTACAGTGGGCCATGTCTTTGCCACCATCGGCAAGGTTCTGGGCACGCTGCTCCTGGTGGGCATCACCACCTGCGCGTTTCTGGCCTGCTTTGCGGCGGTTTATATTCAGCAGGTGATTATCCCCCAGACCGATCTGAATCTGGGCGACTTTATTGTGGATATGTCTCTCTCCAGCACCATGTATTACACCGACAGCAGCGGCAACCTTCAGGAACTGCGCACCATCTACGGCTCCGACGGCAACCGCGTCTGGGTGGAGTATGAGGATATTCCGGAGAACCTGATCAACGCCACCATCGCCATTGAGGACCACCGCTTCCGGCAGCACCACGGCGTGGACTGGATCCGCACCGCCAAGGGCGTGCTGCTCATGTTCACCGGCGGCGATATCCAGGGCGGCTCCACCATCACCCAGCAGCTCATCAAGAACCTGACCACCGACAAGGAGGTCACGGTGCAGCGCAAGATTCTGGAGATTTTCCGTGCGCTGGAGTTTGAGAAGAAGTACTCCAAGGACCAGATTCTGGAGGCCTATCTCAACTATATCTACCTGGGCGAGCGCTGCAACGGCGTCTATACCGCAGCCTACACCTACTTCGGCAAGGACGTGTCCCAGCTCTCGCTGGCCGAGTGCGCCAGTCTCATCAGCATCACCAACAACCCCTCTCTCTACAATCCCTATGTCAACCGGGAGAACAACACCAAGCGTGCCAATCTGGTCATCAGCCGGATGCTGGAGCTGGAGATGATCTCCCAGGCCGAGTACGACCAGGCCAAGGCTGAGCTGGATGCCGGATTGAACTTTGTCCGGGGCGAGGACGAGGAGCGGGACGAGACCGCCTACACCTGGTATGAGGACCAGGTGATTGACGACGTGGTGGCCGACCTGATGGAGAAGTACGACTACTCCGAGACCACCGCGCTGAACATGATCTACTACGGCGGCCTGACCATCGAGACCTGCCTGGACATGGACATCCAGAACATCGTGGATTCTGTCTATGAGAACATGGACAATCTGCCCTACATCTCCTCTTCCGGCCAGCAGCTCCAGTCTGCCATCGTCATCGTGGACCCCAACGGCAATGTTGTGGCCCTGTCCGGCGGCATGGGAGAGAAGGAGGGCAGCCGTATCTGGAGCCGCGCCACCGACAGTAAGCGGGCCCCCGGTTCCGCCTTCAAGCCCCTCTCGGTGTACGCCCCTGCCATTGACATGGGCCTCATTACTCCGGGCACCGTCTTTGACGACAGCCCCTACCAGCTGGAGGGCGGCAGCCCTTATCCCAGCAACTCCTACGGCAGCTACCTGGGCCGCATGACCGTCCGGGACGCCGTCAAAATCTCCTCCAACACCGTGGCCATCAAGACCCTGGCCATGCTGACCCCCCAGGCCTCCTTTGACTTCCTGACCACCAAGCTGGGCTTTACCAACAGCGACGACGGCCTGGTGTATCAGAAGCAGGTGGGAGACCGGACCCTGACCGACGTGGCCCTGGCGCCTCTGTCCATGGGCGGTCTGACCAACGGCGTGTCCGTCCGTGAGATGGCCACCGCCTACTCCGTGTTCCCCCGCGGCGGCAGTTACCTGGAGAGCCGCACCTACTACCGGGTGCTGGACTCCAAGGGCAACGTGCTGCTGGACACCAATGAGGACCGTGTGCCCGTCACCGCTGTGAAGGACACCACCGCCTGGTATATCAACTCCATGCTGGAGGACGTGGTGAGCACCCAGCGGGTGAGCGGCAACATCGCCACCGGCTATGAGGCCGTTCTGGACAACATGACCGTGGCCGGCAAGACCGGTTCCACCAACTCCAACCGGGACCGCTGGTTCGTGGGCTACACGCCCTACTACACCGCCGCCGTCTGGTGCGGCTACGACCAGCAGGAGCGCATCAGCTCCAAGGGCAACCCGGCCGCCCAGATGTGGGAGAAGGTCATGAGCCAGGTCCACGCCGGCCTGGAGAACAAGGACTTCCCCCAGCCTGACGGACTGACCGAGGTGACCATCTGCGCCGAGAGCGGCATGATTGCCACCGACGCCTGCGCCATGGACCCCCGTGGTCTCCAGACCGTGAAGGAGTACTACTTCGCCGGCGATGCGCCCACGGAGTACTGCACCGTCCACAACACCACTCCCTTCCCCGAGGGCGGCCTGGTGACCATCTGTCTGGACGACCCCTTCCTCAACAGCAACGGCAATCCCACCGGCATGTACCACATCGCCGGGGAGAACTGCCCTGAGTCCAGCAAGTCCACCGTGTCGGTGCTGGACTTCGTCCGGGAGCGTGTGGGCAGCAATTACAGCATCGCCGACGACATCTTCACCAAGGATTATCTGCTCCAGGCGGGTTCGGCGGCCTACTGCACCGTCCACAACCAGGTCCTACCCTACGACCCGGCCACCTTCAACATCGATGACAAGACCACCTGGCCCACCCAGGCCCAGTGGCCTGGCTTCGACCCGGAGGATGAGAGCACCTGGCCCGTTGTGGAGACCACAGAGCCGGAGCCCTATGACCCGGAGACCTTTGACTTCCTCAACCCGGACACCTGGCCCACCCAGGAGCAGTGGCCCGGCTTTGACATTGAGGACAGCAGCACCTGGCCCACGCCCGGCGGCACACCGCCCGGAACCGACCCCTGGGAGCCCACGGACCCCTGGGAGCCCACGCCGCCGGATGGCGGAGAGGTGACGCCGGAGCCCACGCCCAGCCCCAGCCAGGGCGGCACTGAGACGCCCCCTGACGAGTCCTATATCCCGGCGGCATAAAAAGAACAGCTTTATTGCGGAAGCCCCCCGGCACACGCCGGGGGGCTTCCTGTCCTCCGGGGGAGGAATTCGCTCCTTGCCTTTCAGGGCGTGCTATGCTAAAATTGATAAAAATGGATGGGCACGGCGTCCTGGGGACGTCCGGCGCGTATCCAGCCCGGCGGCATCCAACGGCGGGAAAAACCGGAGGTGTGTCATGAAGATTCAGGAATCCGCGGAGAACTATCTGGAGACCATCCTGATGCTCAAGGAGGAAAAGGGCGCAGTGCGCTCTATTGATATTGCCCGCAAGATGGATTTTTCCAAGCCCAGCATCAGCCGGGCCATGAGCCTGCTGCGGGAGAACGGCTATATCACCATGGACAAGGAGGGTCTCATCGACCTGACTGACGCGGGCATGGAGATTGCCTCCCGCATCTATGAGCGTCACCGTCTGCTGAGCAAGTGGCTGGTGGCGCTGGGGGTCTCGCCGGAGACGGCGTCGGAGGACGCCTGCCGGATTGAGCACGACGTGTCGGACGAGACGTTCCAGAAGATTAAGGAGCATATTGCCGGGCGTATTCCGGAGGAATAAGAGCAGCAGCTTACACCCCCGGCCGGAAGGCCGGGGGTAATTTTATGCGCCGGACAGGGCGGAGAGGAGCAGCGGCATGATTGCGGACCTGCACATCCATTCAAAATACTCCCGGGCCACCAGCGCCCAGTGTGTGCCCGAGTACCTGGACCTGTGGGCCAGGCGGAAGGGCATCGGGCTGGTGGGCACCGGCGACTTCACCCACCCGGCCTGGCGGGCGGAGCTGGCGGACAAGCTGGAGCGGGACAGGGACGGCCTGTACGTGCTGAAGGAGGAATTCCGTCTGCCGGAGGAGATTCCCGGCTCCGGCACACCCCGCTTTGTGGTCACCGGGGAGATCAGCACCATCTATAAAAAGGACGGCAAGGTGCGGAAGGTCCACAGCCTCATCCTGCTGCCCCACCTGGAGGCGGCGGAGGAGCTGTCCCGGCGGCTGGAGGCCATCGGCAACATCCGCTCGGACGGACGGCCCATTCTGGGCCTGGACTGCCGGGACCTGCTGGAGATTACCCTGGAGACCTGTCCCGAGGCGGTGTTCATCCCCGCCCATATCTGGACGCCCCACTTCTCCGTCTTTGGGGCCTTTTCCGGCTTTGAGCGTCTGGAGGACTGCTTCGGGGACCTGACCGGGGAGATTCACGCCCTGGAGACCGGACTGTCCTCCGACCCGCCCATGAACTGGCGGCTCTCGGCTCTGGACGGCTATCAGCTGGTGTCCCACTCGGACGCCCACTCCCCGGCCAAATTGGGCCGTGAAGCGGATTTACTTGACATCAATCCCGACTACGCCAGCCTGCGCCGTGCCCTGTGTACCGGAGAGGGCCTGCTGGGCACCCTGGAATTTTTCCCCGAGGAGGGAAAGTACCATCTGGACGGCCACCGGACCTGCAATCAGTGCCTGACGCCGGTGGAGACGGTGGCGGCAGGGGGCAAGTGCCCGGTGTGCGGGAAAAAGCTGACCATCGGGGTGCTCCACCGGGTGGAGGAGCTGGCCGACCGTCCGGAGGGCTTCCGTCCCCAGGGGGCCAAAGACTTCCAGAGCCTGGTGCCTCTGCCCGAGGTCATCGCCGCCTCCCTGGGGGACAGCCCGGAGAGCAAGAAGAACACCGCCCTCTATGAGCATATGCTTACCCAGCTGGGCACGGAATTTCAGATTCTGCGGGACGTGCCCGCCGAGGACATCGAGCGCACCGCCGGTCCCTGTGTGGCCGAGGGCATCCGCCGTCTGCGCAGCGGGCAGGTGGAACGGGCGGCGGGCTACGACGGGGTGTACGGCAAAATCGGCCTGCTGACCGACGCCGAGCGGCAGGCCTTCAGCGGGCAGGTGAGCCTATTCGGCGGCGCTCCCGCCAAAAAGAAGGCCAAGGAGACCAAGTCCCTGTCCGTAAAAAAGATGGCAGGGGAGACAGAGCAAAAGCACACGGCAGCCGCTGCCGGGCTCAATGAGGCCCAGCGGGCGGCCGTGGAGACGGATGGCCGGGTGGTGGCGGTGTCCGCCGGGCCGGGCACCGGAAAAACCCGTACCCTGGCCTACCGGATTGCCCATCTGATTGAGGATTGCGGTGTAAAGGCTGGTAACATTACAGCAGTTACCTTCACCAACCGGGCCGCGGAGGAGCTGCGGCAGCGGCTGGAGCATGTACTGGGGGGCAAGCGTGCCCTGCGTGGCCTGACGGTGGGCACCTTCCACGCCATCAGCCTGAAAAATCAGCCCGGCGTGTGCCTGCTGGACCAGTCCGAGGCCCTGGCCCTGGCGGAAGAGGCGGCAGGGGAGGTCATGTCCCCCGAGGGACTGCTCCGGGCGGTGTCCATGGAGAAGAACGGCCTGCCCGTGGAGCTGAGCGAGGCGGAGCAGAAGGTCTGCGGCGCCTATCAGGCCATGCTGGCGGAGCGGGGAGCCATGGACTTTGACGACCTGCTGCTCTCTGAGCTGGCCAGGGCGGAGGGAGCGGCGGACAAGGACCTGAAGCCCTTCACCCATCTGCTGGTGGATGAGTTCCAGGACTGTGACCCCATCCAGTACCGCCTGCTGCGGGCCTGGAACAGGGCGGGGGAGAGCCTGTTTGTCATCGGCGACCCGGACCAGTCCATCTACGGCTTCCGGGGCGGCGACGGGGCCAGCTGGAGGCACCTGGCGGAGGACTGGCCGGAGGTGCGTACCGTCCGCCTGACGGAGAACTACCGCTCCCGGGCGGAGATTCTCCGCTGTGCTCTGCCGGTCATTGAGAAGAACGGCGGCGGACCCCGGGGGCTTCACAGCGTCCCCGGTGACGGCGGCAGAGTGCGGCTGGTGACGGCGGATACCCCGCTGTCCCAGGGGATTTTTGTGGCCCGGGAGATTGGCCGCCAGGTGGGCGGCATGGACATGGTGTCCGCCCATGGGGAGGCGGCCCGCACCTTCTCCGACTTCGCGGTGTGCTGCCGCACCCGGCGTCAGCTGGAGCTGCTGGAGGAGTGTCTGCGGAAGGAGGACGTCCCTTGCGCGGTGGTGGGGAAGGGCGGCTTCCTGACCCACCGGACGGTCCGTGGAGCGCTGGGCTTTTTCCGGGCGTTGGCCTGGCCGGAGCGGGAGGACCCGTCCCTGGCCCTGATGCTGGGCTTTGACTGCCCGCCGGACAAGGCCCACGCCGCAGCGGAGGTGTGGAGACAGGAGAATGGCAGCCCTGTGGAGCGTGCTAGAGCCGCCGAGGCGGCCTGTCCTGACGCGGATGGCCTGTCCCGCTTTCGGGCGCTGATGGAGCAGCTGGCGCCTCTCGTGGGCCGGGACAAGCCGGTTCGGCTGCTGGAGGCCTACGGAAGAGCGGTGAATCAGGCGGGGACGGAGCCGCTGGAGCGGCTGATGAACATGGCGGTGTTCCACCGCCGGATGGAGGATTTTCTCCTCAGCCTGACCGTGGGCCGGGAGGCCGACCTGCTGCGCAGCGCCGGGCAGGGGTACAGGGCCGGATACGTGACGCTGACCACCCTCCACGCCGCCAAGGGCCTGGAGTTCCCGGTGGTGTTTCTCTGCGGGGTGGAGAAGGGGCTGCTGCCCTACTGCTCCCGCCGCAGGGCGTCCGACCCGGCGGAGGAGCGGCGGCTGTTTTATGTGGGCATGACCCGGGCCATGGAGGAGCTGATTCTGGTGGCCGGGCCTGAGCCGTCTCCCTTCCTGGCGGACATCCCGCCGGAGGCGCTGGGCACAGAGCAGGTGTCCAGGCATGCCCGGAGCGGGGACGGCCAGATGAGCCTGTTCTAAGGGCTGTCCCGCCAGAGACGAAAGACGCCGCTGTCGTGGAGCTGTTTGAGGAAGATGGCGGCCAGCGGGGAGAGGATCATGCCCCACACGCCCAGGGCCCGGAAGCCCACATACATGGCGAAGAGGGCGGCCAGGGGCGGCAGGCCCGCTTTCTGGCCCACCAGCCTGGGCTCCAGCAGGCTGCGCACGGCGGACACAAGACCGTACAGCACGGCCAGCCCGATGGCCAGTTTCCAGTCCCCGGATAACAGGGAGAACAGGGCCCAGGGGAGGAGTACCGTCCCCGTACCAAAGACGGGCAGTGCGTCCACCAGAGCCACCAGAGCGGCCAGCAGCAGGGCCAAATCCACCTGTAAGATGAGGAAGCCCACCGTCAGCTCACCGAAGGTGACGAGCATCAGCAGGCCCTGAGCACGCAGCCAGCCGCCCAGGGAGGTCTTGAGCACGGGGACGGCCTTGCCCAGCCTGTCCCGCCAGGAGACCGGTATCTGCCGGGAGAGGAAGGAGAGCACCTGGGGCCGGGCGGCGCTGGTGAAGAAGGCGGCCAGGGCGGTGGTGAAGAGGAAGAGCATAGCGTCGGGCACGGCTGCGGCCGCACCGGCGGCGATACCGGCGAGAACGTCGTAGAGCTTGGCGGGCAGGGAGATACCCTGGCGGATAAAGCCGTCCAGGGCGTCCTTTGCGAAGTCCTGGAGCTGAACGGGCAGGGCCACAATAAAGCGGTAGGCCCAGTCGCCCACATGGTCGCCCAGAGCGGGCAGGCCGGAGAGCAGCACAGGCAGGCGGCCAAGCAGCAATGCCAGCTCATACCCCACCCGCCAAAGGACAAGACCCAGGGCGCCGCAGAGCAGCAGGGCCAGCCCCACGGTGGTGAGGGCGGCGGCCAGGCCCCGCCTGAGCCGGAACCGGCCCATGAGCATCTTTACGGCCGGTTCCATGAGCCAGGCCAGTCCCAGGGCGAGCAGGAAGGGGAGCACCCAGGGCAGCAGTACGGTGAGGGCCAGCCATATTGCGGCGGCGCACAGGGCGGCACAGAGCAGGGTCAGCAGGACACGGACAAGGCGTTTTTCGGCCACGGACAGGACCTCCTGTGAAAAATGACGGAATATGGGGTTCTGAGATCGGGAATTCTGTGGGAATCTGCCCGGTGTTGAGACTTGCGTCCAGTCCTTTACTGTGCTAAAATGAAGTTCACACACAGACAAATGACCTTGTTGCAAAGACAAGGAGCCTGGAGGCTGCATAGAATGGCGAAGAAACCCAAATACTTCATTGTGGATGCCGAGGCATTGCCTGAGGTGTTCCTCAAGGTGGCGGAAGCCAAGCGAATGCTGGAGACCGGAGAGGCGGACACCGTCAACCGGGCCACCAAGGTGGCGGGCATCAGCCGCAGCGCCTTTTATAAGTATAAGGACGCGGTCCGGCCCTTCAACGACATGCTGAACGGACGGATTGTCACCTTCCAGATTATGATGAAGGATGAGCCGGGCGTGCTCTCCGCGGTCCTGAATATCTTTGCCCGGACGGGCGGGAATATTCTCACCATCAACCAGGGCATACCGGTGAGCGGCTGCGCGGCGGTGACCATCGGCGCGGAGACCTCCGGACTGGAGGAGCCGGTGGAGGACCTGATGAACCGTGTGGCAGCCCAGGAGGGCGTCATCCGGTGCGAGATTCTGGCGGGCTGAGGGCCTGTCGAACCCATCACAGCGATACAGAGAGGAAGAATGGATATGGCAGTAAATGTAGCGATTCTGGGCTTCGGCACGGTAGGCTCCGGCGTGGCCGAGGTGCTGGCCAAGAACCACACCCATATTGACGAAAAGGTCCACGCCCCCATCCGTCTGAAATACATTCTGGACGTGCGGGACTTCCCGGACAGCCCCTTTGGCGACAAGATTGTCCACGATTTCAGCGTCATTGAGAACGACCCCGAGGTGGACATTGTGGTGGAGACCATCGGCGGCGCAAAGATTGCCCGGGAGTTCACCGAGCGGGCGCTGAAGGCGGGCAAGAGCGTGGTGACCTCCAACAAGGAGCTGGTGGCCACCTGGGGGTACGACCTGCTCAGCCTGGCCAAGGAGCACGGCGTGAGCTATCTCTTTGAGGCCAGCGTGGGCGGCGGCATTCCCATCATCCGCCCTCTGAGCCGCTGCCTGGCTGCCAACGAGATTGAGGAGATCTGCGGCATCCTCAACGGCACCACCAACTATATCCTCACCCGGATGATCAAGGCCGGTCTTTCCTTTGAGGCGGCACTGGCGGAGGCCCAGCAGAACGGCTACGCCGAGAAGGACCCCACCGCCGACATTGAGGGCGACGACGCCTGCCGGAAGATCTGCATCCTGGGCGCTCTGGCCTTTGGCCGGCACATCTACCCCGACCAGGTGCCCACCGAGGGCATCACCAGGGTGACCCTGGCTGACGTGGCCTATGCCGATGCCTGCGGGCGGAAGATTAAGCTCCTGGGCCGTGCCATCCGCCAGGCGGACGGCCGGGTGTGCGCCTATGTGGCGCCCCATCTGATCAGCAGCGAGGACCCCCTGGGCGGCGTGGAGGACGTGTTCAACGCCATCACGGTCCGGGGCGATGCGGTGGGCGACGTGATGTTCTACGGCCGGGGTGCCGGCAAGATGCCCACCGCCAGCGCGGTGGTGGCCGACGTGATGGACGCCGCCCGGCACATCAAGTCCATGAAGTACGTGGCCTGGGGTCCCGGCGGGGACGACGTGGTTGCCCCCACCGACGGCCTGGAGAGCGCCTGGTATGTCCGTGCGTCTGCGGACGCGGACGCCGTGCGGGCGGCCTTTGGGGATGTGAACTTCCTGGCCCGTGCGGGCGCGCCGGCGAAGGAGACCGCGTTCCTCACCGGTCCCATGACCCGGAGCCAGGTGGAGAGCAAGCTGGCCGGTCTGGAAAAGCTCTCTCTCTTCCGCGTTCTGGATTGACAGCGGCTGTCCTGCGGCATAGAATAGGGCAGGCGGGGCACGGCCTGGACCGGTCCGGACTAGGCCAGGCCGGCGTTTCCGGTGTGCCGCTGAGAAACACACTCATTGGGGGTACATAGAAATGGGACTCATTGTACAGAAATTTGGCGGAAGTTCGGTGGCGGACGCGGATAAAATCCGCAATGTGGCCCGCATCATCACCGAGACCTACCGCCGTGGACATAGCGTAGTGGCGGTGCTGTCCGCCCAGGGCGACACCACTGACGACCTGATTGCCAAGGCCGCGGAGATCAATCCCAACGGCTCCAAGCGGGAGATGGATATGCTCCTGTCCACCGGCGAGCAGATCTCCTGCTCCCTGTGCGCCATGGCCATTGAGGCCATGGGCTATCCGGTCATCTCCCTCACCGGCTGGCAGGCCGGTGTGCGCACCAACTCGTCCTACTCCAACGCCCGCATCAAGCGGGTGGCGCCCGAGCGGATTCTGGCCGAGCTGGACAAGAAGTGCATCGTGATTGTCACCGGCTTCCAGGGCATCAACAAGTACGACGACATCACCACCCTGGGCCGGGGCGGTTCGGATACCTCTGCCGTGGCGCTGGCGGCCAGCCTGCACGCGGACCTGTGCCAGATCTACACCGATGTGGACGGCGTCTATACCGCCGACCCCCGCCATGTGGAGGGCGCGAAAAAACTGGACGAGATTACCTTCGACGAGATGCTGGAGCTGGCCACACTGGGTGCCCAGGTGCTCCACAACCGGTCCGTCGAAATGGCAAAGCGGTACAATGTCAATCTGGAGGTGCTCTCCAGCTTCTCGGGCAACCCCGGGACCAAAGTCAAGGAGGTCGTGAAGAACGTGGAAAAGACGCATGTGAGCGGTGTAGCCAAGGATAAGGATGTGGCCCGGCTGGCCCTGGTGGGCCTGGACGATACTCCGGGTATTGCCTTTAAGATTTTCTCCCTGCTGGCCAAGGCCAAGATCAACGTGGATATCATTCTCCAGTCCATCGGCCGCGGCGACACCAAGGACATCAGCTTTACCGTCACCAAGAGCGACAAGGACGAGGCCAAGCGTCTGCTGGAGGAGAACAAGGCCTATCTGGGCTTTGACCACATCGACGTCAGCGACGACATCGCCAAGGTGTCCATTGTGGGCGCGGGCATGATCAACAACCCCGGCGTGGCCTCCCTCATGTTCGAGGCGCTGTACAACGCGGGCATCAACATCAATATGATCTCCACCAGTGAGATCAAGGTGTCCGTCCTGGTGGACGCGGACGACGCGGACCGGGCGGTGCAGGCCATCCACAACAAGTTCTTCTCCGAGTTCGGCGGGAACGTGTAAGCGCGCATAAAGCATAAAAACAGACAGGGATTCAACATTGTATGTTGAATCCCTGTCTGCTATAATGGGGCAGTAAGTACGGAAAAGGGGAGGTTTACCATGACAGATGTGCATATCCATATTGAAAAAGGACCATACACAAAAGAGTGGATAGATGAATTTGCCAAGCAGGCCGTAAGAGCTGGCCTGGACGAAATCTATCTCCTGGAGCACTCCCATCGTTTTGCGGAGTTTGCGCCCATGTACGCCTCCGTCTGCGAATACAGCGATTATCAGAGAGAATGGTATAAGAGGAAGGGAAAGCACTCCATAAAGGAGTTCCAGGCGCTGATTACCGAGATGAGAAGGGCGGAATTCCCCGTAAAAATAAAATGGGGGCTTGAGGTGTGCTATTTCCCCGAGCATGAAGCCCTCATCCGTGACATGCTCAGCGCCTTTGACTTTGATTTTGCGGTCGGCTCAATCCACTGGGTTGAGGGGTTCGGCTTTGACCATAAGGCGGAACTCTGGGAAGGAATTGATACAGAGCGGCTTTACAGGAAATACTATGACCTGATGCTCTCCCTTGTAAGAAGCGGCCTGTTTTCCGGGGTTGCCCATCCGGATTCCATCAAGTGCTTCCACCATTACCCCACGGAGGATTTAACCGCTGTATATGGCCTGCTGGCCGATGAATTGAATGCCCGTCACATGTATGCGGAGCAGAGCGGCGGCCTGGCCTTGAATTACGGCTTTGAGGAATTGGGCATGAACAAGACCATGCTGAATGTGTTCAGGGAGAAGCATGTTGACATCCGTTTCGCGTCTGACGCCCACAGACCGGAGCATGTGGGTGCGAACATTTCCGAGATGCGGGCGGCCCTGTAACCGCAGCCGGCGCAGTCGTGGGCAACCAGAGCTTGCGTTTTACTCCTGCTCTTCCTCTTCACCTGCCGGGCGGAGAGGGGAGATGTCGTGCTCCAGGCAGATGGCGGGGCCCTCGGGGGTGAGGGCCTGGAACTCCTGCTGAATCCGCTGGCCAATCTGGAGGGCGTTTTCCCGGGAGGCGTCCAGCACCATGAGCAGGAACTGACAGCTGCTGTACTGGGTGAACACATCTCCCGCTCGTACAGACCGCTGAATGACTCCTCCCAGCATTTCCATGTAGCGTTTGCGGTTTTCCAGGGGGATAAAGTCGCCGTTTTTGTCGGCAAGGGTGAGGAGGATGATGTAGGCGCTGCTTCCGCCCCGGCGCAGACCCCGCTCCACAAAGCGGAAGATGCGCCGGAAGCTGTCGTAATCCTGGCAGTAGGCCCCGGGGGTCATGGATTCCTCGGTCAGGTCCTGTCGGATGCGCTTCATATCAATATGGATACCCTTGGCATTTCCAGAGAAAACGGTCATAGGAACGCCTCCTGGTTATATATTTTTAAGGATACATATTCTATTTTTATATAATATCACTAAAAGTGCTGGAATTCAAGAGCGGAAGGAAAAAGAAAGAAGAGAAAGAAAAAAGCGGAAGGCGTACAGCCTTCCGCTTTTTTGACGCAGACCATCAGTCTTCCAGGTCCAGATACTTTTTCACCAGCTCCTGGAGCAGCTCGTCCCGGTCAAGACGGCGAATCAACGCACGGGCGTTGTTGTAATTGGTGATATAAGTGGGGTCTTCGGAGAGAATATAACCCACAATCTGATTGATGGGGTTGTAGCCCTTCTCCTGAAGAGAATTGTAGACAGACGTGAGCGTATCCTTAATCTCCTGGCCCTTGTCATAATTGAGACTAAATTTTCTTGTATAGTCTATCTCCATAATCGGGTACACCTCCCAGGGCTGTGGACAGCCTGTAACTATTTCCTATTCTACCCGAAATCCCTTGAGGTGTAAAGGGGGGTACCGGAAAATTAATAAAAGATTTAATCCTTACCGGAGGATGGGAAGCCTGATACAGATAAGTTCCGGGGCTGCTCATGCCTGGAGCAAGCGATTTTTGTACGCTTCTTCCGGCCCAGGGAAGATGATAACCTCCCCGGAAACCGGATTTCAGGAACAATCAGCGCAGGACAGCGCCCAGCTCGCTCTCCAGGAGGGCAAGCACACTCTTGACGTCCTCATCCGCCGCCCCGTGAAAGGCTCCGCCTTTCACGGGGACCCCAGGATTCTATCTCATTGGGCGGAGTGAATCCGCCCATGATCAAGGTTTTGCCAGGGCAAAACGCTTGGACGCGCTGGCGCGCGGGCTCCGCAGAGCGGAGCGCCGAGGCTGGAAAAGTCAGCGCAGGACGGCGCCCAGTTCGCTCTCCAGGAGGGCAAGCACGCTCTTGACATCCTCATCAGCCTCGGCGGCGGTGAGGGAGCGGTCGTCGGCCCGGAGGACCAGGTTGAAGGCCACGCTCTTCTTGCCGGCGGGGATGGGAGCGCCGGTGTAGATGTCGAAGAGCTCGACCTCCTTCAGCAGGCCCTTGGCGCCCTTGAAGATGCACTCCTCAAGCTGGGCCACGGTGACGGCGGCGTCGCACACCACAGCGATGTCGCGGGTCACGCTGGGGAAGCGGGGGAGAGGCTCATAACGGGCCTCGGGCGCCCGCTGGGCCATCATGTCGGCAAATTGGAGCTGAGCGGCGAACACGTCGCAGTCCATGCCGTAGTTCTGAGCGGTGAGGGGGTGGAGCTGGCCGAACACACCCAGCATCACGCCGTTGGCCTTCACCTCGGCGCAGCGGCCGGGGTGGAAGGCGCCGATGTCGCTGCGGGCCTCGAAGGTCACGTTCTTCACGTTCATGGCCGCCAGAATGGCCTCCACAGCGCCCTTGAAGGTGAAGAAGTCCATGCCGTCGCCGTAGGCGCCCAGGGAGAGCATCTGCTCCTCATCGGCCAGGTCCTGGCCCTCCACGGGGGTGTAGACGGTGGCCAGCTCGTACAGCTTGGCGCTCTTGTTGCGGTAGCTGAAGTTGCGGGCCAGGGTCTCCAGCATGGAGGGGAGAGCGGTGGTGCGCATGACGCTGGTGTCCTCGCCCAGGGGGTTGAGGATGGTCACGGACTTGCGCTTGGGGGAGTCGGCGGGCAGGCGGATCTTGTCGTAGTAGGAGGGAGAGATGAAGGAGTAGGTGATAATCTCACTGAAGCCGAAGCCACGGCACAGGGTGCCCAGCTTCCGCTCGGCCTTCTGCTTCTCGGTGTAGCCGCCCTGAGTGGTCTCGCCCTTCATCAGGGTGACGGGAATCTTGTCGTAGCCGTGGAGCCGGGCCACCTCCTCGGCGATGTCGGAGTAGTGCTCCACGTCGCTGCGCCAGGAGGGGACAATGATGGTGTCGCCGTCCAGGGTGAAGTCCAGCCGCTTGAGCATGGCGCGCATCTCCTCCTCGGAGATATCGGTGCCCAGCAGGCCGTTGATCTTCTCAGGCTCCAGCTTGACGGTGCGGGGATTCTGGTCGGCGGCGATGACGTCGATGACGCCGTCAATGACCTCGCCGCAGCCCAGCAGCTCCACCAGCTCGCAGGCACGCTGAACACCCTTGTAGGTGTTCATGGGGTCCAGGCCCTTCTCGTACCGGGCGGAGGCGTCGGTGCGCATGCCCAGGGCGGTGGCGGTGCGGCGGATGGACACGCCGTTGAAGTTGGCGGACTCAAAGACCACCATGGCGGTGTCGCCCACAATCTCGGAGTTGGCGCCGCCCATAACGCCGGCCACACCCACGGGCTTGTGCTCGTCGCAGATGCACAGCATGGAGGTGGTCAGCTTGCGGTCGTTGCCGTCCAGGGTCTGGATGACCTCGCCCTCACGGGCGGTGCGGACCACGATTTTGCCGCCGTCCACGCAGGAGAAGTCGAAGGCGTGCATGGGCTGGCCGTACTCCAGCATGACGTAGTTGGTGATGTCCACGATGTTGTTGATGGGGCGCACGCCGGAGGCACGCAGCCGCTCCCGCATCCACAGGGGGGAGGGGGCGATCTTCACGTTGCGCACCATGCGGGCGGTGTACCGGGGGCACAGCTCCGGGTCCTCAATCTCCACGTCCAGCAGCTCGGCGATGCTGGTGCCGTCGGTACCCTTGACCTCGGGGGTGTGGAGGGAGAGGGGCTTGTCGAAAGTGGCGGCGGTCTCACGGGCCAGGCCGATGACGCTCAGGCAGTCGGGGCGGTTGGGGGTGATCTCGAACTCCACGATGTGGTCGTTCAGGCCCAGCAGGGTGGGAATGTCGTCGCCGGGCTGGGGGTTCTTGGCGGCCAGGTCGGGGTCGCTCTGGAGGATGAAGATGCCGTCCACCACACTGTGGGGCCAGTCGTGGTCGGTCATGCCCAGCTCCTTGTAGGAGCACAGCATGCCGTTGGAGACCTCGCCCCGCAGCTTGCCGGCGGTGATGTGCACGTCGCCGGGCAGCCAGGAGTCGTCCTTGGCCACGGGCACCAGGTCGCCCACGGACACGTTCTGGGCGCCGGTGACGATCTGGACGGTCTCGCCGCCCACATCCACCTGGCAGATCCACATGTGGTCAGAGTTGGGGTGGCGCTCCATGGACAGCACCTTGCCCACCACCACGTTCTTAATCTCCTGACCCTCCACGGTCACGCCCTCCACCTTGGAGCCGGAGAGGGTCATGGCGTCGCAGTATTCCTTGTCGCCGACGGATACGTCCACGAACTCCGTCAGCCATTTTCTCGAAAGATCCATTCTCTATTCTCGTCCTTTCCGTCCGCCCGGGGACCGGGGGACGCGGTGTATTTCAAAGGTATGGCTCAGAACTGGCTGAGGAAGCGCATGTCGTTCTCGAAGATGAGCCGCAGGTCGGTGATGGAGAAACGGCGCATGGCCATACGCTCCACGCCGATGCCGAAGGCGAAGCCGGAGTACACATCGGTGTCGATGCCGCAGCCCTCCAGCACCTTGGGGTGGACCATGCCGGCGCCCAGCAGCTCAATCCAGCCCTCGCCCTTGCACACCCGGCAGCCCTTGCCGCCGCAGGCGTGGCACTGGACGTCCACCTCGCAGGAGGGCTCGGTGAAGGGGAAGTGGTGGGGACGGAAGCGGGTCTTGGTGCCCTTGCCGTAGAGGGCCTCCACGAAGGCGTTGAGGGTGCCCTTCAGGTCGGCCATGGTGACGCCCTTGTCGATGACCAGGCCCTCCACCTGATGGAACATGGGGGAGTGGGTGGCGTCCACCTCGTCCTTGCGGTACACGCGGCCGGGGGCGATGATGCGGATGGGGGGCTTCTGCTTCTCCATGACACGGACCTGCATGGGAGAGGTCTGGGTGCGCAGCAGCAGGGAGGAGTCCTCCTTGATATAGAAGGTGTCGCCCCACTCACGGGCGGGGTGGCCCTCTTCAGTGTTGAGCTTGGTGAAGTTGTACTCGGCCAGCTCAATCTCGGGGCCCTCGGCCACCTGGAAGCCCATGCCGATGAAGATCTCCTTCAGCTCGTCCAGGGCGATGGACATGGGGTGCTTGTGGCCCAGCTCAGGCCGCTTGCCGGGGATGGTCACGTCCAGCTTTTCAGCCTCCAGACGCTGGTTGAGGGCGGCCTCCTCGATGGCCTTCTGCCGCTGGGAGAGGGCCTCGGTGAGGGCCTCACGGACCTCGTTGGCCAGCTGACCCATGACGGGCCGCTCCTCAGCGGACAGGGAGCCCATCATCTTCAGAACGGCGGTGAGCTCACCCTTCTTGCCCAGGTACTTGACCCGCAGGCCGTCCAGCTCCTGGGCGTCCTTGGCGCCGGCCAGGGCCGCCAGGGCCTCGGCGCGGATCTGTTCCAGTTTTTCCTTCATAGCTGCAACTCCTTTTTCTGGACGGCCGGCAAGCCAGCCGCCCTCACTTTACAAGCCAGGCGTCCATGTCTGCGCAACAAAAAACAAAAAGCCTTTCCTCCCAATTGCTTGGGACGAAAGGCAAACCTTCCGCGGTACCACCCGCATTCGCGCGCAGACGCGCACGCACTTGATGCCGCTGTAACGGATGGCAAACCGTCCGCGTCTTTCCCCGCGGCCGCTCCCAGGCGAACCAAGCACGTGCTCCGCAGGCGGCTTTCAGCCGGTGACCGCCATTCTCTGCTCCGAAGTTTCCGTGCTATTTTCCTGTTCCTCGCGTTTCGTTACCGCCAAATATATCACAATAGCGGAAAAATTGCAAGATGAATTTGGGCCATTTGAGGCGAATGGGCGAAGTAGCGCCGTGACGATTGACGGAACGTGCGGGGTGCCATATAATATAGGCCTATTATTAGGAATAGGGCCTGAGGGCCGGGAAAGAGAGAAAGAGGAGCGTGATCCGCAATGAATATCGCCACAACGGCGCAGATGCGGGAGATGGACCGGACAGCCATAGAGGAGCGGGGGATACCCTCGGTACAGCTGATGGAGGCGGCGGCCTGCGCGGTGGCCCGTGCGGTCAGTGAGCTGGCCGGAGGCAAGACGGATGGCCGTGCGGTGCTGTTCTGCGGCCCCGGCAACAACGGCGGTGACGGCGTGGCTGCCGCCCGCTTCCTGCTGGAGATGGGCTGGGAGGTGCGCTGCGTCCTGGTGGGCAAGCGGGAGAAGATGAGCGCCGACTGCCGGGAGATGGAGCGCCGGCTGGAGCAATCGGGTGGAAAGTTGGAGGACTTTACAGATTCTGACCCCCAGTTTGCGGCCTGGAGCCTGGAGGCCGACGTGATGGTGGACGCCCTCTTCGGCATCGGCCTGAACACCGACCTGCGGGGCGACGCTGTGACGGCGGTGCAGATGATGAACACCTGCGGCGTGCCGGTGGTGTCGGTGGACATCGCCAGCGGCGTGGAGGCGGACACGGGCCGGGTGCTGGGCACGGCGGTAAACGCTGCAAAGACAGTTACCTTTACACTGCCCAAGGCCGGACACTTTGTGGGCAAGGGTGGCCTGTGCTGCGGTGCGCTGGAGGTGGTGGACATCGGCATCCCCGACGACCTGGTCCGGCGGGAGTCCTACCCGGTGACCAGCGTGGACCGGAGCAGGGTGTCCTTGCCCGTTCGGCCCCGTGATGCCCACAAGGGCGACTTCGGCCGGGTGTACATTCTGGGCGGCAGCGTGGGGCTGTCGGGCGCGCCGGTGATGGCGGCCCAGGCGGCGGTGCGCACCGGTGCGGGCCTGGTGACGGTGGGCGTACCCGCCCCCATCTGGCCTGTGGCGGCCACCAAGCTGGACGAGGCCATGCCCCATCCGCTGCCCGCCGGCAAGGACGGCAAGCTGGAGCTGGCGGCCACCGAGCCCCTGCTGGAGAAGCTGGGCGGCAAGTGGGTGTGCCTGCTGGGCCCCGGTCTGGGCCGTTCCAACGCGGTGGACGCGGTGGTGCGGCATGTGCTGGCGGAAACCACCCTGCCCGTGGTGCTGGACGCCGACGGCATAAATGCGCTGGTTGGGCATATGGATGTACTGGATAACCGTGGGGCCTGCACCATTCTCACCCCTCATGACGGGGAGTTCGCCCGTCTGACGGGGGCGTTGCCCGGGGAGGACCGGCTGTCTGTGGCACGTGACTTTGCGGTGGCACACAGCTGCTGCCTGGTGCTGAAGGGGCACCGGACCATCACCGCCTTCCCCGATGGCACGGCCTACATCAACACCACCGGCAACCCCGGCATGGCCAAGGGGGGCAGCGGGGATGTGCTCTCCGGTATTCTGGTGTCCCTGCTGGGTCAGGGCTTCACGCCCCGTGAGGCGGCGCCGCTGGCGGTTTGGATTCACGGCCGTGCGGGGGACCTGTGCGCCGAGGCCATGGGTGAGTACAGCATGACCCCCACGGACATCATCCGCATGCTGCCCCGGGTGATGCGGGAGCTGACGAAGTAATCGGACAGGGAGGAGAGGCTTGTGCGCCGGAGGGCAATCGGTGCACAGATGATAATCCTGGCCCTTGTGCTGCTGGCCGGCTGCGGCCGGGACAGCGGAGGGGGACAGGGCGCGGAGGAGCTGGCGCTGGAGATTCGCACGGAGTACATCGGCATGACGGCTCTGTCCGCCGGGATGGAGGTCACGGCGGACTACGGCGAGCGGGTCTATACCTACGGCATGGCGCTGTCCTGGGACCAGACGGAGGGGACCACCCTCACCCTGACCGCTCCTGAGGAGGTAGCGGGCATCACTGTAAGGATTGGGGACGAGGACACCGCTCTGGAGTACGACGGCGTCCGGCTGGAGACCGGGCCGCTGTCGGAGGAGGGACTTTCTCCGGTGGACGCGGTACCCGCACTGCTCAAGCAGGTGCGGGAGGGGTTCATCGCCGAGAGCTGCACCGAGCAGCTGGGGGAGCAGGACACCCTGCGGGTGTGCTACCGTGCGCCGGAGGCCCAGCCGGGCACCGGCACCGAGACCACCGTCTGGTTTGACACCGCCACCCACGCCCTGCTCCGGGCGGAGATGGCAGTGGACGGCTTTACCGTTCTCCAGTGCGTATTTTCCGATTTTCAGATGGCCTAGAAAAAATAAGGAGGGCTGCCCATGACGGGGCAGCCCTCCTGTTGTGCGTATGGGATTGTCCGGCCGGGTTTACTCGCCCTGGCCGTCGTCCTTGCGCTCACCGCTGAAGTCGATGACGTTGTCCTCCACGGTGCTTTCAGCGGCCTCGGCAGCCTCAGCAGCAGCCTGCTCGGCGGCCTCCTTGGCGTCCAGCTCAGCCAGCTTGCGGCGCAGCTCCTCACGGCCGGCGGCGTCCAGGCTCTCCAGATACTCCTGGCGGGCCTTCTCACGGCGCTCCGCGGCCACCTGCTCTCCCTTGCGGCGCAGCTCCTCGCTGGCGGCCTTGCCCTTCTCCAGGGTCTCGGCGCCCTTCTCGGCGCACACCTTGCCCACCTCAACGGCCTTTTCGGTCAGGATGGCGACGGCGCCCACGCCTGCCATGGCGATGTTGGCCAGGTCCTTACCCAGATCTTCTAACATATAAAATACCTCCTCAAAACAGAAATGTCGGTTTGGTTTGGGATTTGTTTTACTGTCCATATTATAACGGCAGCGGATTCATTTATCATTGCTAAATTATGAACGTCAGATTAATCTTTCCTTTATAACAGGTTAATGCTATAATATACGAGACTTTTGGCATATCAGTGAAGAAGGTTGACAAATGGAACGTATGCAGACAAGAACCTGGCGGGAAATTTCCCTCGCCAATCTGGAACATAATTACCGGGCCCTGCGGGCCCTGCTGCCCCAGGGCTGCCGTTTCCTGGGTGTGGTGAAGGCCAATGCCTACGGCAACGGCGCAGTGCCTGTGGCCAAGCGGCTGGAGGAGCTGGGTACGGAGTACCTGGCGGTGGCCTGCGTGGACGAGGCGGCCGAGCTGCGGGAGGCAGGGGTGAAGACCCCCATCCTGGTGCTGGGCGACACGCCCAACGAGTGCGCGGCCGACCTGCTGCGGCTGGACCTGACCCAGAACGTGCCCGACCTGGAGACCGCCCGAGCCCTCTCGGCGGCGGCGGTGGCTGCGGGCAAGACCATGAAGGTCCACATGAAGGTGGACACCGGAATGTCCCGGCTGGGCTTCCTCTGTGATGAGGCCCACATGGACGCCTCGGTGGAGGCGCTGGCTGTGGCCAGCCGTCTGCCCGGACTGGAGGCGGAGGGCATTTTCACCCACTTCTCCGACTCTGACGGCAATGAGGAGTACACCATGCTCCAGTTTGGCCGTTTCCTGGCGGTGCTGGACCGTCTGGCAGAGCGGGGCATTACCTTCCCCATCCGCCATTGCGCCAACAGCGGCGCTGTGCTACACTATCCCTGTACGTATCTGGACATGGTCCGGCCGGGTATCGCGCTCTACGGCCACTATCCCGCCCCCGACTGTGAGGGACTGGACGGCCCCGGCCTGCGCCCGGTGATGGAGCTGAAGAGCCGGATTGCCACGGTGCGGGCGCTGCCTGCCGGAACCTGCGTCAGCTACGGCCGCACCTGTACCCTTCAGCGGGACAGCCTGCTGGCGGTGGTGCCCATCGGCTATGCCGACGGCCTGCCCCGCCTGTGCTCCAACGGGCTGGAGATGCTGGTCCGTGGACAGCGGGCCCCCATTGTGGGCCGGGTGTGCATGGACATGTGCATGGTGGACGTGACCGATATCCCCGGCGTCCAGCCCGGCGACGTGGCCACCGTCTACGGCAGCGACGGCGACGAGACCGTCACCGTGGAGGCTGCGGCGGAACGGGCCGGAACCATCCAGTATGAGCTGCTCTGCGCTGTCTCCGAGCGGGTCCCCCGGGTGTACCAGGGGTAAGAGCGTACGCCTGTGCGCGCGTCCTCGCAAGCTCCGCATCGCTCACTTTGCCGCAGGCGGCAAAGTTCGTTTGCTCCGCTGCTCGTCCTTTCCCCAGCAAAGCACTTCGTGCTTTCCCGGGGGCCCCATCCAGCTGCCTGCTTCGCACGCCTGCGAGCTTCTTTGTCACGCTCCGGCGGCGTCGCGACGGCATCTAAGCACCTCCGACTGCGCAAGCCGGCCTGCGGCCCCTGTGGGGCCTCCGGTCCGTTTGCTCCGCTCCGGGTCTTAGCTGCCTGCGCCGCACGCCTTTGCGCTTCTGCGCATAAACTGGATCGGGGGAGAACCGTCTGGATGGACGGGGGAGGGGTGCGGAAAACGCGCTTTTTTCGCCGCCCGTGTATAAATCCCGCCGCCCCGTGGGAGAATCATAGTACTGAGTGTCGGGTCCTCAGAGGGCTGTGACGCCGGTGACTATCAGACCGCGGAGTGTGAGCTTTTGTGGATAACAGCGTAAAACGAGGAGATATTTTTTATGCCGACCTGAGTCCCGTGGTGGGCAGTGAGCAGGGGGGCGTCCGTCCGGTCCTGATCGTTCAGAATGACACCGGGAACCGGCACAGTCCCACAGTCATTGCCGCGGCCATCACCTCTCAGACAGGAAAGGCCCGGCTCCCCACTCACATTGATATCTCAGCCAGAAGCTACGGGCTTCCCAAGGATTCAGTGGTGCTGCTGGAGCAGATCCGCACCCTGGACAAGAAACGGCTGAGAGAGCATATGGGCCGGCTGGACGAGACACAGATGCAGCGGGTGGACAATGCCATTGCGGTAAGCTTTGGGCTCCATCCCCAGCAGATGGTCTGAGCACGGCCAGCCGGAGAGAGAAAGCGCGCGGGCCGGAGTCGGCCCATTCAGCCGGAGCGGCCCGCGCGGCATCAATCATGATACATAGGAGGACTCCATGAAGAAGCACACCCTTCTCACCAAAGTAATGGCCGGCGGCCTGGTGACTGTGACGCTGCTGGGGGTGGCCTTTGCCGCCGGGCAGCAGGGGACCCAGTCCGACCCTCTGGTGACACTGAGCTATCTGACCCAGAAGGCCACCCCTGAGATTATGACCCAGGTGGAGAGCAAGCTGACCGAGCGGGAGACCGCCCTGAAGAAGGAGCTGGACCAGGCCATCCAGGACTATACCAAGGCCATGGAGGACAAGCTGGCCCAGGCCGGCGGGAGCAGCGGGCAGTCTGCGGCCTTTGCAGTGGTGGACGTGGCCGCCGGACAGAAGCTGACGGCGGGTATAGGCTGTGAGATTATGCTCCGGGTGGGCAGCGCGGTGTGCTTCACCGACACGGCCCCCGGCTTTATCGACATGACCGACGGCGGCACTTTGGAGAACGGCCAGGCGCTGGTGAAGAACCACCTGTACATGGCCACTATCGAGGGCCGGGGCTTCACCGCCCAGAACGCGGTGAAGGTGCTGGTCCGTGGCAGCTATACCATCAGCTGAAGAAAAGAAAACAGACCGGCAGCCGGCGCACAGGAAAGCGCCGGCTGCCGGTTTTGTTTTGCCGGGAATGAGCTGCTCAGGCATCCAGCCCGGCAGGTGCCCAGGCGACAAGCACTACGGTGTTTTTCCTCCGCCAGACCTCTTCGACTGAGCGGAACCCCGCCTCCAGCAGCATCTCCTTTTGGTGGGGGACGGCGCAGGGGGTGTCAAAATGGTATTCCAGTCCGGGGTCCAGGCGCTGCTCCTCCTGTATCCGGCGGTATTGGGCGAAGAGAAGTTTCTCCTGCTCCAGCGGGTCCGGATACTCATGCTCAGAGAGCATGTAGTCGCACTCCACATAGACCCCGCCGGACTTCAGTGCCTGGCGGATTCTGCGGTAGAGGGCGGTTTTTACTGGGGGCGTATAGTGGTGAAGGGACATGACGGAGAGGGCGGCGTCGTAGAGACCGGAGCCGAAGTCGTAATCCAGATAGCTGGCCTGGTGCAGCTCCAGACGCCTGCCCGGATATTTCTCCCGCAGGATGTTGAGCATATCGCCGCAGATGTCCAGGCCGGTCACCCGCACGTCCGGAAAGCGCCGGAATACAGCCTCCAGCTCCAGCCCGGTCCCAATCCCCAAATCCAGCAGTCGGCCGGTGTTCTCCGGGAGCCATTGGGCGGGTACCTGCTTGCTCTCCGGACCGCCGTCAATGGTGGCCGGGTGAACCGTATCGTAAATTTTGCATCTGCGGCTGAAAAACGCGGACATCTCTTCCAATTCTTCGCAGTTCATCTTGTCTCACTCCGTTTCAGGTGTATGATTCTGGTGGCCACAGCGTCCAGAAAGCTGCGGTCGTGCTCCACCAGCAGCATGGTGGGCTGATATTCCAGAATCAGCTGCTCCAGCTGTATCCGGGAGAACAGGTCGATATAGTTGAGGGGCTCGTCCCAGACGTAGAGGTGGGCGCTCTGGCACAGGCTGCGGGCCAGCAGCACCTTTTTCTTCTGCCCGGCGCTGTAACCGGCCATGTCCTTTTCAAACTGGGCCCGGGAGAAGTCCAGCTTCCGCAGGATGGTCTTGAACAGCGTCTCGTCGATGCCGCTCTCGGCGGTGAAGTCGGTCAGGTTCCCCCGGAGGAAGGACGGGTCCTGGGGCGCCACCGACACCACCAGTCCGGAGGCCAGGGCCAGCGTCCCGGTGTGGAGAATCTTCTGACCGCATACCAGCTTGAGCAGGCTGGACTTGCCCGTGCCGTTGCGTCCGGTCAGGGCCAGCCGTTCCCCCTGCATAAGGGAGAAGGACACCGGGGCGCACACCGGCCCCAGACCGTAGTCGGCGGCCAGATGGTCCGCCTCCACCAGGCGCCGTTTGGGGTGGGAGAGGGGATGGAGCTTCAGCGGCGGCGCCTGCTCGATGTTTTTCAGCAGGGAGCTCTTCTCCTCGGCGGCCTCCCTGCGGCGGTTTTCTGCCGCCTTGGAGCGCTTCATCACCTTGGCAGCCCGGTGGCCCACAAACCCCCGGTCAGCGCAGCCGGTACCGAATTTGGCAGACTCCGCCTTGTCCGACCAGGCGGCAGTCCGGCGGGCGGCGGCGTCCAGACGGGCGATATCCCGGCGGAGCTTCTCGTTTTCCGCACGTTCCCACTGGTCCCGGCGCTGCTTGTTCTCCCACCAGGAGGAGAAATTCCCCTGCTGAAGGTCGAAATTCTGCTTGTTGATGGACAGAATGTGGTCCACGCAGCCGTCCAGAAAGACCCGGTCGTGGGAGACCAGGATAAACCCCTGCTTCCGGCTCAGGTAGTGGCTCACCACTTGCCGGCCCTCCAGGTCCAGGTGGTTGGTGGGCTCGTCCAGCAGGAGGAACCGGTTGGGGCGGAGGAAGAGAACCGCCAGCAGCAGCTTGGTCTGCTCTCCGTTGGACAATGAGGAGAAGGGGCGGAAGAGGACCTCCGGGTCCATCTCCAGTGCGGAGAGCTCCCGGTAGATCTCCCAGCTCTCTGTCTCGGGCAGCAGGGATTCCACCACCTCCATGGCGTCCCGCTCCGGACGGGATACGGGGAAGGGGAAGTAGTCAAAGGTCACGGAGGCGGAGATGGTTCCGGCGTATTCATATTCGCCCATGAGCAGACGGAGCAGGGTGGTCTTGCCCCGGCCGTTGCGGCCCACCAGCCCCAGCCTCCAACTGGTGTCCAGCTGGAGGGAGGCGTGCTCAAACACGTTGTCCCAGCTGCCGTCATAGGCGAAGGTCAAATCTGTAATCTGAATCAGAGACATACGGTCACCTCACAGAAAAATAAAAATGGGCGCAGGAGAAAAGCCCCTGCGCCCATACCAGTGCGGTGACGGCATGAAAACAGGGAAGACACAACAAGATTTCCTCCTGCCCGGACCACGACAAAACAGAGCAGGTCATACCTGCCCGGCTTGTGTATTCCGGAAAAACAGAAGGTTACTTGCGCATCTTCCCAACTCCAATCATGATAGATGAGTACAGTATAACGAACGCCCCACGGATTGTCAATACCTTACAATCCGTGGGGCGATATGATGTACAGAAGTGGGGGTTATACCTTCTCGCGGTGCTTTCTGTCCTGACGCTGAGCACGCCGCTCATTCCGGCGCTGGACCCGCTCCGCCATGGCCTTGCGGCTTGCCCCGGAGAGCTGGGAGAGGGCGGTGGACAGGGTGGAGGAGGACATGCCCCGGTAGACATAGCGCAGGTGGCGGGTCTGGCGCTCGGCCTTGCGCAGCAGCTCGGCGTACCGTCTGCCCAGCTCCGCCAGGTTGGCCTCCGTGCCGTCCAGCGCGGAGTCGATGCGGCCGGACAGGTTCTCACGGGCGCCGTCCAGGCGGCCGCTGATGGACTCTTTCGCCACGTCCAGTCTGTCGGAGATAGACTCTTTTGCGTCATCCAGCTTGTCCGAGATGGACTCTCTGGCGTCGTCCAGCTTGTCGCTGAGCACCTCCCTGGCCTCATCCAGCCGATCGGACAGCTCCGCGCGGCTCAGGGCCAGCTGGACCTGCAGCTCCTCGCCCATCTGGGTCAGCTTGCGCAGCATGGCGGTGAGCAGAGCCAGCTCACGGATGGTGGCGGCCGCGTCGGCCACCAGAAGGACCAATAGAACCACGTCAGCCACATAGATGGTGAAGACGGACAGCCGCTCCACCAGACCAGCCACCACAGGGTGAATCCAGAAAATCACCAGGTAGGCCAATACGCCCCAGGTCAGGGAGATGGAGAGACAGATGCGGCCGTGCAGGTTGAATTTCCGGTCGCTGTAATCCCAGTATTTGATGTGGGTGGTGGTCTCCAGAATCCAGGCCACCAGGTACTCCCACGCGGACATGCACACGGTGGCAATCACGTAGAAGAGGAGGGGCTGGCCGGTAAAGGGGGCGAACCAGCACAGCATCATCAGCACGCCCACGCCGTAGATGGGGCAGACGGGGCCGTAGAGGAAGCCACGGGCCACAAACCGCCGCTCCCGGACGGAGCAATAGACGGTCTCCAGAATCCAGCCCAGGAAGGCGTAGATAACGAAGTAGAGGAAGAGCAGCGAGATGGGGAAGCCGAATACAACGGGCTCTGACATAATTTAATCCTTTTCCTTGGCCTTTGCCGCGTCCGCCTCTTTGAGCAGCACGTCCAGAATCCCGTTATAGACCTGTTCCGGATGGAAGCGGAAGCCCTCAGCCAGCCGTTCGGCCTGGTCCTCGGAGGGGGAGAGCAGCTCCACGGTCAGCAGGTTGCCAGCGCCGTCGTCCAGAGAGAGGCGGAGGGTACAGGTGCCGTCCTCATCACGGGGGAGAATCTGGGCCCGGACCTGTGCGTCACGCCGCAGCTCGGCGTTGAGCTCCACCAGCCGGCGGGAGCACTTGCTCTTCACGGAGTAGGGAAGGCTGCTCTCACAGACGGTGCCGTTCTTCTTGCCCTTTTCGGTGATCACATAGCGGCCGTCCTCATTCAGCTCCAGATGGCCGCTCTCCACCAGCTCCGCCACAGCCTCGGCGAACTCAAAGTAGTCCACACCCTCGTCCATGAGGGTCAGGTCTGTCAGGGTGGAGAAGTCCAGAGGAGCGGCGGCCCGGGACATAATATAGAGCACCAGAAACTTGATTTCCAGCTTGTCATGAATAAACCCATATCGGGCCATGGCACTCACTCCCTTTGCAGACTGAACGGATGGCACGGCATACTTTATTATTATACCCTGAAAAGCCGAACAGGACAAGAGAAAATTCCCCGACTGACAGGAAAGGTTCCGGTCAGCCGGGGAAAGCTGGTTCAGACAGGTTTGACGTTGGTTCCGTGGGCGCGCTGAAGGGTGGAACAGATGGCACCGTGGGGACAGGCGGCCTTGCACTTGCCGCAGCGGATGCACTCCAGGCTGTTGGGGGTGGTGTGCACCGGGATGTCCATGGGGCAGGCCTTCTGGCAGGCGCCGCACTGGGTGCATTTCTGGGCGTCAATCCGGAAGCGGTAGAGAGCCACCGGGTTAAACAGGCCGTAGATGGCGCCCAGGGGACAGAGGTAGCGGCAGAAGGGGCGGTAGACCACCACGGAGAGCAGCAGCAGCACCACCAGGACTGCCACCTTCCAGTTGAACAGCCAGCCCAGCGCGGACTGGAGGGCGGGGTTGGAGGCCACCAGGGGGATTCCAGCGAAGAGGGTGCCCGAGGGGCAGATATACTTGCAGAACCAGGGCTGGCCCTGGCCCACAATGTCCAGCACCGTGAGGGGGAGGACGATGACGAACCCCACCAGAATAACGTACTTCAGGAACCGGAGCCACCGGTCGCCGGGCAGCTTGCGCAGCTTCTTGACAAAGGGAATTTTGTGCAGCAGGTCCTGAACCAGTCCGAAGGGGCACAGCCAGCCGCACACGAAACGGCCCAGCAGCGCGCCGAAGAAGAGGAGGAAGCCGGTCACATAGAAGGTGAATTGGTAGTTCCGGCTGGCGATGACAGCCTGAAAGGAGCCGATGGGGCAGGAGCCCAGAGCACCCGGACAGGAGTAGCAGTTGAGGCCGGGGACACAGAACAGTTTGGTGCTGCCCTTGTAGATGGTGCCCTTGGCGAAACCGGCGGCGTAACCGTTCGTCAGGGCGGCGAAGCAGATTTGGACCCAGGTGCGGAGGTGCCGCCGGAAGAAGGACAGCCGCTTACCCAAGGCCGATACACTCCATGCAGATATTGACCGCCTTGCGGAACACGGTCTCCGCCTCACCCCGCCATACGCCAATGGCGACGCACGCAGCTCCCACCAGAAGGAGGAGCAGAGCGGCTTTGTTCTGTTTCAGGAAGCTCATGCGCCGACCTCCGCAAGCATCTCGTCAATGATGGTGGACCACTCGGCCTTGTCCCGGGCGCCCAGATAGGCGTATCCCACCTGTGCGCCGGTCTCGTCCACAAAGAAGGTGGTGGGCACGGAGGTAATCTGGTAGAGAATGCCGTAGAAGTCGACGGAGGGGACGATGTGGGTATAGTTGGCGCTGGTGGCGGAGACAATCTCACGGGCGGTGTCCAGCTGGGTCTCGCTGACCGAACCGTCGCTGTCCAGCACGTCGGAGACAAGGCCCACAATCTGGACTCCCTTGTCGGCATACTCCTCCGCCAGTTCACCCAGTTCAGGCATCTCGCTGATGCAGGGGGTGCAGAAGGTGGCCCACACGTTGACCATGGTGAGGGTGTGACCCTCCAGGATGCTCTGGTCTAGGGCGTTGCCGTCCAGGTCCTCCGCGGAGAAGACGGAAAGGATGCCGCCTGTGGACTGGGCATCGGCGCTGGCAGAGGGCTGTGGGGTGCTGGCAGAGGGCTGCGGGGCGCTGGCCGACGGAGAAGCGGAAGGGGTGAGCGAAGGTGTGCTTTCGGGCTGGGCACAGGCGGACAGGAGAAGGGACATGCCCAGTGCGGCAGCCAATATAGCAGCGGATTTGCGTTTCATAGAAACCTCCATAAGCTGTAATAAAAAACCATATGGTTTTGGGGATGGGGTCATTATAAAAGGATGGGCGGGGTGCTGTCAAGAAAAAGCACGGAAGCGGACAGGCCTCGGCAGCGGAGGCAAACGCAAAATACCAGGAGATTTCCCGTGAGCCATTGACAAAGAATTAAAAATGAGGTATCGTATAAAAAGTTCTCGCCGGTGGGGGAATGTATGCGCTCCCGGCAGAGAGACAATCCATGCAGCGGTATCGAAGTGGTCATAACGGGGCTGACTCGAAATCAGTTTGCGGGCAACCGCACGTGGGTTCGAATCCCACCCGCTGCGCCAAAAATCCCTTGAAACCAAACGGTTTCAAGGGATTTTTTTGTGCCATGAAGGGGAAATGCCCTCAAAATACGCTGAAATGCCGCCGTGAAGCCTGCGCGAAAAAATTTGTGGTGCCCAAATGGTGCCCGGCACCAAAAAATAATCCCCGGGATGCTATGTGGGACTAAGGGAAATAAGCCATAACCGAATCGTCTGATTTCTCATGTCTGATATAACACTGCCAGGCTCCATTACGAATGGAAACTTGGCAGTATTATCCTTCAAAAGCCTGGCCTTTTAGACGGAACACCACCATCTCATCCACTGATATCGCACTGAGCTGGCATGGGATACCACCCCGAAGGTAGGGCTGCAAGTGATAAAACGCCATGCATTGTTCCAAATGCTCCAGTAGCTTGGCGGAGCGGCGGCGGTATCCATACTGTTTCAGCAGAGTGCGCAGCTTGATGCGCACATAGCCGCAATCCGAGAAGAAGCGCAAGCGGAACCGCGCTTCTTTGAAGTACAGATCCAAATCCGAGAAATCACTGAGGAACGATTCTTCCCTGAGAGAGGCGCCGCAATCGGCGGCATCCCGCTGAATCATGGGAAATTCCCGGTCGATACAGGGCTTTTCCCGGAGGTACAGCGACCAGTACGCTACATCCAGCAGGAAGGCTCGTCTGCTTTTTTCCAGGTCCGGTACAAGAAACGCACGCTCCTCGGCCCATATCTTTTCCAAAAGAGCAGCCTCATCCCTGGCGCCTAAATCCCGGAGGCTCAGCAGCATCGCCCAATCCAAAGCGGAGTAGGGAAGTCCCATCACTGGTCACCCTTGCGTCCGTTGCAGCTGCGGCACAGAATCTGCAGATTTTCCGGCACGCTCTTTCCGCCTTTGCTCATGGGGAGGATATGATCCACCTGGAAGGGAATACGGCTGGCCGCTTCCATGCCGCAGCAGGCGCAGCGATAGGTTCCCTGAGGCGTTTGGGCCTTGGCAAAGGCCCCGTCCCGCAGTTCTTTTTCTCTCTGGGGATCCAGCTTCCCGATCTCATAGAGCGGGAGATCTTCCAGCGCCGTGGTGTCGTAGGTGATGTGCTCATCATAGAGGCCGGGATGGGCCAGCTTGTTTTTCTCGATCTCCACCTGATGCATAAAGTACAGCTTTCGCCCGAAAAACAGCCGCAGCAGATTGTCATCCCCCTGCTCCCAGAGAGAATTCAAATACTCTGCCGCTTTCCGCTGCCCCATATCCTCATCCCAGATGTGCTTGGCAATGGCGCCCACATCCAGGCGGCTGCGGTCAATATGGTCAAAGGTATAGAAGGCAGGGGCCGCCTCATACTGGGCATAGTATTTTAAAATGCGCACCACATCCTCTGACGAATAGGGCGGGATCATCTCGCCGCAGAAATAGGTATTCCGGCACTGGCGCTCCATCTGCCTGAGCACATCCTGGGGCAGATACTCCTCCTCCGCGCCAAAGCTGGCAAAGAGGGCGGGCAGATTCTTCATCATCTGGCGGTAGGCCTCTGCCGTGCTGTCATAGACCATAACCTGGCAGGAGAGGTCCATGCCGTTTTCCTCCAGATAGGAGAACGCATACATCCCAACAGGAATCCGTTGGGTAAAGGGCACCTTCTCCAGCGCAGTGGTGTCGATGGAGTTATCCAGCATGGTGGCAAATTCTTCAATTTTGGAGAGGGAAATCATGCGGAGCTCCCGCTGAATACGGTCCGCCATATCGTCCGAGAACTCGTTATTTCCTTCAAACAGGCTCTCGGGATTGACCCAGGCGATATGCTCGTCCCAGTCATCCACAAAGGACACGATGTAGGCGGTATCCGTTCCCCCTGCCGCAGGTCCCCGCAGAGCCCGACCCACCATCTGGGTCATCAGAATGGTGGAGACGGTGGGACGTGCCAGAAAGACTGTACCGGTTTTGGGCAGGTCCACACCCTCCGTCAGGATGTTGACGTTGATGAGAACCTGGAGTTTCCCCTCCCGATAGGCCTGCAATTTCCGCTCATTGTCCTCCCGGCTGACGGTCACGCCGGTGGCCGCATCCCGGATAGAGGAGACCACATAGTCCGAGGCAATCCCTTCTTTTCGGAACAAGGCGTTCAGCGCAATCGCATGGTCTATATTTACGGCAAAGACAATGGTCTGACCGTATTTCTTCTGCCCATTCCGGTAAGTATCCACAATCAGCCGATTACGGAGTGCGCTGTCGGCAATCTTCCGGGCCACATCCTCCGGCAGGGTGTCCAGATGCTGGATGCTCTCCCAGGCCTCCAGTCCCAGTTCATGACCGTACTGCTCCTCAGTCTGGTAGCTCTCGAACACCGGCTTGGCCAAGATTCTCCGGCTGATCAGATCCTTCAGACTGATCTGATAAGTGATGCCTACATCGTTGTGCACCACCGCATTGTTCTTGACGCCATCCGTGTAGATTTTACCCAGCAGTCCCTGCTCCTCCTCCGCCGTGCGGAAGGGAGTGGCGGTCAGACCGATGAGCTTCACATGGGGCACCTTGGACCGGACATAATCAATCACCCGCCGGTAGGTCTTTGCCGTAGAGTGGTGGGCCTCATCCACCACCAGGAAGAGCTCCTCCTCACCGGCAAGCCACTCGTCCAGAGCAGAGAGATTACGGCCGATGCTGTCCTTGCTGATGATGAGCAGGTCGTCATCCGGAGAGATGTCAACGGTTCTGCTATGGCTGCCGGAACCGGAAATAATCCGGTAGCGGAAACCGGAGATGTGAGGAATGGTCTCGGTGTATGCGTACTTCTGAAAGGCCTCTGCCGCCTGATCCAGCAGCATCTGCCGGTGGGCCATCCACAGAATTTTTTTATGCCGGTCAATGGCATTGTGCAGCAGCCAAAGAGCGGCGGTATAAGTCTTTCCGCCTCCGGTGGGCAGCACCACCAATGTGCTGAACGCTGCATCGGAATTGATCCGATCCATGCACTCCATGGCCTGTTTCTGGTGTTCATAGGGAACGCGGTCATTGACGCCGCTGCGCGGCGCAATCCGTCCGCTGGATATGACCTCTTTTCTATCTCCCATCATAAAGCTTCCTTTTCTCTATTTTATTTGGAAGGACCTGCCTGCCAGTTGGTAGCAAATCTGAATGGTAGAGCTTTTCCCGCTGGGGGTGGTATGTACCACGATGTCTCCGGGGCCCATGACCTGATACATAGCGCGGCAGACGGAGGGCATCTTGTTATTCAATCCCATGGCCTTGTGAATCTCACCGGAAATCAGCATACAGCTGGTCTCACCCTGTGTTTGGTACTGGGCAAGCGTCCGGAGAATGTAGCGAACAATCTCCGCTGTCCCGACCTTCTGCGCTGCCTGCACGGCTTGACTGGCCTGAAAGCGTACAGGTGCTGGGATGGCAGAAGGGGAGATGCCGGACAATCTGCACTCCAGAGCCTCCAGCTCCTCATCAGCCAGAGGGACCCCGTCCAGCCCCTGCTTCAGCCACATGCCGCTCTCCCGAATCTCCTTCTCCGGACTGAACCTGCCCAGCCAGGAGCTGCTTGCCTGGAAATCTTCTGCCTGATGGAGAGAGGCAATGATCCCCTCCTCCAGACGCAGCCGCTGTTCCCGTGTTTCGACCTCAACCACGGAAAACGTCATGTGGGTCCTGAGATACCGGCTGACCTCTTGCTCCACCTCCCGCTCCCGATGCGGATCCTCCATCCCTTTACAAGGGGGACGGGAGGTATCCAGCGACCAGACAGCGAGGTAGGGATCACCGGTTTGATTCAGCAGAGCCTTCCCGATATTTTTTCGAAAAATGCTTCCGTTGTGATTTTCCCGCACGAAGTGGTCTCTCAGCCTCTGCCGCAGACGGTCGGACGACTTGTGGGTGCCTACCCGCACAATGCGGGGCATCCCATGGTAAGTCTCTCCCGCCTCAAAGACCAGATAAATCCCGTTCCGGAAGGGAACCGCACCGATCTCCTCCCAGGTATATCTGGGCAGAGCAGTCAACAGCTGATGCAGACGGAGACAGCGGGAGTCTGAAACACATGGGGCTGAGCCTGCCAGCTGACGCTGCAGAAAAGCGATTCTTACGCCCAATGGGAGATTTCCCAGGGGGAGGTCAGTGTGGGGCAGGTGGGGAAGAAGATGCTGATAATAGTTCCGCCCAGCCAGAATGAGAAACGTATCCTGTTCCAGATCAAACCGCTCCCTCATCTGGGTAAGCACGTAGTCGGCCCAGTCTCTCTGCCTGTGCTCCGGAAGGTGAGAGAGGGTCAGGTCATAGGGCGCAATTACGTCCGACTCTGCCAGCAGACCGTATTTTGCCGACAGGATATAGACTGCGTCGGTGTTACGCTTGGCATATTGGTAGGACAGCGAGAACAACTGGCTGGGCGCATACAGCTCCCGGGCAGGACATGGGTGGTCCGCCTTCAATTTGCTGCACGAAATCAGCGCAATCTTCATTGGTTTGTCTCCTTTTGGTTCATCTTCTCCGAATCAGTCGCTCAAGCGCTGCGTTCCTGCACCGCAAAAGTATACGTCCTCCCGATACGGCTCCAACAGCGGCAGGTTCTTTTTGGAGAGATTCAAGCCCCACTCCGGTTTGCTGCTCAGGCTGGGCTTATCGTAGTTTCTATCAACAAACAGCGCGTTGGGCTCTCTCCATACTTGGGAGGGGATTACATAGCACGCAGGCAAAGTGCCGTCTTCAAAAAGCAGGAGACAGACCAGCCGCCGGGAGGAGAGCACCATTTTGTCCTTTCGGATATAGACATAGTCCAGATTCCGCACGGCCTTTACCTGAATATCGTAATACTGGTCATCCACCGGATTTCTGGCTACAAAGTCCACACCGTGATCATCCACCTCGGAGGTGTAGACATCGTATCCATAGGAAGAAAACTCCATTTTTGCGTAGTACTCGGCATATCGCCCCAATTGCAGATGAGAAAGCTTGGACCAGATGGTATTTGGCATTTTCTCCATCACCCTTTTCACAAGGAAATTGCGTCAAGCTCTTTGTTATGATACCCAGTATACCGTTTCGTCCCATATTCGGCAAGTGGCAGGCTTTCCGTAAAAGAGATGGCTTTGTGGTTCGGATTATATGCACAAAGGATGGCGGGAAAGTTTGGGTAAAGCATCTCAAGCCGCAGGAGAGGCAATCTGATATAATCGATGTATAACAATACCACGGTGAAATGAAGGGATTTGACATGGAACAGCCGTCCTGGCTAGACGGATGTTCCTGCATGGATGGAGTGTTGATATGAAAGAAGCAGCGATTCAGTTTGTATTGAACGGAGCGCGCATTTCCTGTACCTGCGATCCGGACATGACCCTTCTCCGGTACCTGCGGGGGACAGCGTGCCTGAAGGGCGCCAAGAACGGCTGCGGCACCGGGCACTGCGGCGCCTGTACGGTGCTGATGAACGGGCGGCCTATCCGCTCCTGCATCACCAAGATGTCCCGGGTGGACGGGGCGGAGATTCTCACCATTGAGGGACTGAAGGGGGAGGACGGCGGCCTTCATCCCATCCAAAAGGCATTTCTGGATGTGGGCGCCATCCAGTGCGGCTTCTGTACGCCGGGCATGGTGCTGGCGGCCAAGGCGCTGCTGGACCAAAACCCCAATCCCACTGAGCAGGAGATAGTCAAGGCTCTGGAGCACAACTACTGCCGCTGTACCGGCTATGTGAAGATTATTGAAGCGGTCGCTCTGGCGGCGGCCTGGCTTCGGGGAGAGGAACCCAGCCAGGAGGAGATTCGCTTCCTGGAACACAGCACCATCTCCCTGGGTGAGCAGGAGGCGCAGGAGCCTCAGAAGTACAGGGTGCTGGGCCAATCCATCTGGGACCTGGACGGCCCCGGCAAGGCAGACGGCACCCTGGCCTACTGCGGCGACATGGTGCGCAAGGACATGGTCTACGGCGCCTTTGTGTGGGCGCCTGCGCCCAAGGGCAGGGTCACCGGTCTGGACCTGTCCGAGGCGGAGGCCATGCCCGGCGTGCTGCGTGTCATCACGGCCGAGGACGTGCCCGGCGAGAACCGGCTGGGTACCTTTGACCGGGAACAGCCCGTGTTCTGCGATAAGGAATTCAACTTCCTGGGCGATATGCTGGCCCTGGTGGTGGCCGAGAGCGAGGAGCAGGCCAGAGCGGCGGCTCAGGCGGTGAAGGCGAGCTGGCAGGCTGCCGACGGCATCTATACCATTGAGGACGGCATCGCCAAGGGCTCCATCCTCATGGAGAACGGCCGCCAGACCGGCGACGTAGAGGCGGCCAGAACACAGGCGGCGGTGACCGTGTCGGGCGACTATGAGCTGGAGCGGGTTGAGCACGGCTGCCTGGAGCCCGAGTGCGCTCTGGGCTGCATTGAGGACGGGCTGCTGACGGTGTACGCCACCACCCAGTCTCCCTTTGAGATTCGCCGGATGCTGGGCCATATCATGGCCATGGACGAGAGCACAATTAAGGTAGTGGGCACCCATCTGGGCGGCGGTTTCGGCAGCAAGTGCGACGCACACATTGAGGCGGCGGCAGCCGTGGCGGCCCATGTGATGAACGGTCCGGTGATGATCAACCTGGACCGGCGGGAATCCCTGCTGCTGTCCACCAAGCGCCACGCCTACCGGACCAGCTATCAGGTGGGCTTCAACGCCGACGGAACTTTCTCCTATCTGGACGCATCCCTCTGCTCCGACGCCGGTCCCTACAACAACCTGAGCGGCGGCGTGCTCATGCAGAGCTGTATCTTTGCCGGCGGCCCCTACCATATCCCCAACATCTCGGTGAAGGGAAAAGCGGTGCGCACCAACAACGTGCTGGGCGGCGCCTTCCGGGGCTTCGGCATCAACCAGGGCGCCATCTGTATCGAGACCCTGATGGACGAGGCGGCGGAAAAGCTGGGGCTGGACCCCTTTGAAATCCGTCGGCGCAACGCCTTGCGCATCGGCTCCCGCACGGTGGGCGGCGAGCTGCTCAAGCACAGCGTGGGCCTTGTGGACACCATCAACCTCTGCGAAAAGCTGACCCGTGAGGCGGTGGCGGAGTACGCGCCGCTGTACCCCCGGGGGGACAAGGTCCTGGGTGTGGGCGTGGCCAGCGGCTATAAGAATGTGGGCGTGGGCAAGGGCGTGCCCGACGACGGCGGCTGCATCCTCACCATCAGGGAGGACGGTAAGCTGGAGATGCGGGTATCCGGCATCGACATGGGCCAGGGCTTCCGTACCGCCATGCTTCAAATCTGCTCCGAGGCCACCGGCTGGAGGATTGAAGACATCGACGTCATCTCGGGCGACACCTCCCGTACCCTCCGGCACGGGCAGGCGGTCAGCGAGCGGCAGACCCTCAACTCGGGCCGGGCCGTGGTGGAGGCGGCCGCCCGTCTGAAGGCGGAATGTGAGGCCAATCCCTGGCAGCCCGGTGAGCGGCGTCAGGCGGAGTACTACTTCGTGGCGCCTCCCACCTACAAGCTGGAGGACGAGGAAGCACGGCGCACCCAGGGGGACGAGTACCGCAACTATCCCGCCTACGCCTACACCACCCAGGCCGCCATCGTGGAGGTGGACAAGTCCAACGGCAAGGTGAAGGTATTAAAGGTTGTGGCGGCCCACGATGTGGGTCGTGCCATCAACCCCCATATCATTGAGGGCCAGATTGAGGGCAGCTGCTCCATGGGTATTGGCTACGCTCTTCAGGAGTCCTTCCCGTCGGAGAACGGCGTGCCCGTCAACCTGTACTACGGCAAGCTGGGCCTGCCCAAGGCAGGGGAGACCCCGGCCTATGAAATTGCTCTGGTGGAGGACCCGGAGCCTCTGGGCCCCTTCGGCGCCAAGGGCATCTCCGAGGTGGCCACCGTGCCCATGACCCCGGCAGTGCTCAACGCCATTCACGACGCAGTGGGTGTCAGAATGCGCCGGCTGCCAGCCACGCCCGAGCGGGTGCTGGCGGCCATGAAGCGGAGATAGGCCCTGACCCCGATGTATGTACAAATCCCGGCCGGACAGGATTCCGGCCGGGATTTGTGTGGGGCATGTTACATCCCCATGGTGTCGGAGAGATTCTCCACTACCTCGCCCACGGCCTTGATGGCCTTGTCGGCGGCTCGCTTGATTTCCCGCTTTCTGGTGCCGGACATGGCCATACCCAGGGCGGCGCCTGCCGCCAGTCCCATGCCCATACCGGTAATAAACTGGTGCTTTGTCATGGTTTTACGCCTCCTTTTTTGGTCCGCCTTTATTCTTCCCTGAAAAACGGAAAAATGCGTTGCTAAATAATGTGATTTAATGCTATAATATCTCTGTCCGGGCAGTTGCCCCCAGAGGGGGGATGGCCGGACGGAGAAATATGGAAAAATATGCTTGCCCCGGTTATCGCAGTGACCGGAAGCGCATAGGTTCGGAAGCAAAGGGGCGGGGAACACCTGGTCCCTTTTTTGGTGCGCGCAGGCGGGGAAAGAAACCCGCCGAACGCGGAAAGGAGTGGTATTTTGAAGCTGCTGATCCGCCAGGGAAAGCTGGTTGACCCCGTAGGGGGTATCGGCGGAGTGATGGACATTTTGATCGAGGACGGGAAAATCGCCGTCATCGGCAGTGATATCCGGGAGCCGGACGCCCAGGTGATTGACGCCCGGGGGATGGTGGTGTGCGCCGGTCTCATCGACATGCACGTCCATCTGCGTGAGCCGGGCTTTGAGTACAAGGAGACCATTGAGACAGGCTGCCGGGCGGCGGCGGCGGGCGGCTTCACGGGCATCGCCCCCATGGCCAACACCCGCCCTGTCACCGACAGCCCGGAGCAGGTGGCCTATATCCTCCAGAAGGCGGAGGAGGCCGGGCTGGTGCGGGTGTATCCCATCGGCGCGGTGTCCAAAGGACAGAAGGGCCAGGAGCTCACCGACGCGGGCGCTCTGCGTGAGGCGGGCGCCGTGGCGCTGTCGGATGACGGCGTGCCAGTCCAGAACGCCAACCTGCTGCGGGACGCCCTGATCCTGGCCCACCGGCATAACCTGACCGTTCTCTCCCACTGTGAGGATGCGGATATGGTGGGCAACCGTGCGGTGAACGAGGGCCGCATCTCCCGCCAGCTGCGGCTGGACGGACGGCCTGCCATCGCCGAGGAGCTGCAGGTCATGCGGGACGCCATGCTGGCCGAGGAGACCGGCGCGGCAGTCCACATCTGCCATATCTCCACGGCCAAGTCGGTGGCCATTGTCCGGCGCTACAAGCGCAAGGGCGTGCAGATCACCTGTGAGACCTGTCCCCAGTATTTCAGCCTCACAGAGGATGAGATTCTCACCAAGGGCACCATGGCCCGGGTCAATCCGCCCCTGCGCACCAGGGCGGACGTGGAGGGCATCATCGAGGGCCTGAAGGACGGCACCATCGACGCCATCGCCACCGACCACGCGCCCCACTCCGCCGAGGAGAAGGGCAGACCTCTCACCGAGGCCCCCAGCGGCATGGTGGGTCTGGAGACCGCTCTGGGCGTCACCCTGACCGCGCTGTACCACACCGGGGAGATGGGCCTGTCCGACATTCTGCGGAAGATGACCATGAACCCGGCCTGTATTCTGCGCATTCCCCACAAGGGCCGCCTGGCCATCGGCGGGGACGGCGACCTGGTGATCTTCAACCCGGATGAGAAGTGGACGGTGGACCCGGAGAAGTTCCACTCCAAGGGCCGCAACACCCCCTTCGCCGGTATGGAGCTGAAGGGCAAAGTGAAGTACACCGTGGTCGGCGGCAAAATCGTATATCAGGACCAGCCCTGAGGGCCGGTTTCCGAGATTATTTAGAGAGAGCAGGAGGAAACAACATGTCTTTCGACGTTTTGCAGGAGAAGATTCTGGAGAAGCACAACCCCACCGTGGCCGGTCTGGACCCCAAGCCGGAGCAGATTCCCGCCCACATTCTGGAGGCGGCCTACCGGGATTACGGCACCGGTCTGGCCGGCGCTGCTGAGGCGGTGTGGCAGTTCAACCGGGGCCTGATTGACGCTCTGTGCGACGTGGTGCCCGCTGTGAAGCCCCAGGCGGCCTACTATGAGCGTCTGGGCTGGCGCGGCATGGAGGTCATGGAGCGCACCATCGACTACGCCCACGAGAAGGGCCTCTTTGTCATCGCGGACATCAAGCGCGGCGACATCGGCTCCACCGCCCAGGCCTATGCCGACGGCTGGCTGGCCGGCACCAAGGTGGGGGAGGAGACCTACAAGGTCTTTGACGCCGACTGCGTCACCCTCAACGGCTACATGGGCTCCGACACCCTCAAGCCCTTCCTGGACGCCTGCAAGGCCAACGACAAGAGCATGTTCGTGCTGGTCAAGACCTCCAATCCCGGCTCCGGCGAGCTGCAGAACGTGACCGCCGGCGAGAGCATGATCTACCAGCGCATGGGCGACATGGTGGAGACTCTGGGCCAGGGCCTGGAGGGCAAGTACGGCTACAGCCCCGTGGGCGCGGTCACCGGCGCCACCTGGCCCCAGGAGCTGAAGGACCTGCGTGCCCGGATGCCCCACACCTTCTTCCTGGTGCCCGGCTACGGCGCCCAGGGCGGCACCGCCGAGGACGTGCAGTACGCCTTTGACAAGAAGGGCTGCGGCGCCATCGTCAACGCCTCCCGTTCCATCATGTGCGCCTGGCAGAAGACCGGCGGCGACGGCCACGACTTCCAGGACGCCGCCCGTGCCGCCGCTGAGACCATGCGGGACGCCATCGGCGCCTACGTGAAGATGGGCTGAGGTGGCAGCCGATGAAGGTCGAGACAAAGTGTAAAATCGTCCAAAAAGTCTGGCTCAATCCGGACACGGTCTATATGGTGCTGGAGGCGGGCTCCATGGTGCGGGATACCTGCAAGGGCCCCGGCCAGTTCGTGCACATCAAGTGCGGCGAGGGCAGCTTCCTCCGCCGTCCCATCTCGGTCTGTTCCTGCATGGAGGGCGAGCCGGAGGACACCATCGCCATCGTCTTTGAGCGGCGGGGCACCGGTACCGACTGGCTGGCCCAGCGGGAGTGCGGGGAGTACCTGGACGTGCTGGGCTTCCTGGGCAACGGTTTTGCCATGAAGCCGGAGGGCCGCTACCTGCTGGTGGGCGGCGGCATCGGCGTGCCCCCCATGCGGGGCTGCGCCCAGTACACCATGGGCCGCTCCACCGCCATCCTGGGCTTCCGTACCGCCCAGCGGGCCATCCTGCTGGACCAGTTCAAGCAGGAGTGCGACCAGGTGCTGGTGGCAACCGACGACGGCACCATGGGCCACCACGGCTTTGTGGACGCCCTGGTCCGCCAGGTGCTTGAGAAGGATAAAGACTTTACAGCCGTTCTGGCCTGCGGCCCCAAGCTGATGCTGCGCTCCGTGTGGAACGTGGCGAAGGAGTTCGGTGTGCCTTGCCAGGTGTCCATGGAGGAGCGGATGGCCTGCGGCGTGGGCGCCTGCCTGGGCTGCGCCACCCCCATGGCTGACGGCACCATGAAGCACGTCTGCAAGGACGGCCCCATTTTCGCCGCTGAGGAGGTGGACTGGAATGCCTGAGTATAACCGCACCTGGCTGCCCCAGGCGGAGCAGTTCGCCGGTCAGTGTCCGGCAAAGCAGCCGGAGACGGACGCCCCCTGGACCCCTGCCCAGCCCATTGACGGGCTGGACATGTCGGTGACCCTGGCGGGCATGACCATGAAGAACCCCATCGTGGTGGCTTCCGGCACCTTCGGTTTCGGCCGGGAGTACGGCAAGCTCTACGATATCAGCCGCCTGGGCGGCATCTGCGTCAAGGGCCTGACCCCTGCCCGCCGGGAGGGCAATCCCGCCCCCCGCATCGCCGAGACTCCCATGGGCATGCTCAACTCCGTGGGCCTGCAGAACCCCGGCGTGGACGCCTTCATTGAGCATGAGCTGCCCCGGCTCAAGGATATCGACATCCGCATCATCGCCAACATCTCGGGCAACACCCCCGAGGATTACGGCGTCATGTGCGAGAAGCTGTCTGCCGCCGGCGTGGATATGATTGAGGTCAACATCTCCTGCCCCAACGTGAAGGCGGGCGGTTTGGCCTACGGCACCCGGCCCGAGCTGGCCGCCGAGGTGACCGAGGAGGCCAAGAAGCATTCCACCGTCCCCGTGATGGTGAAGCTGTCCCCCAACGTGACCGATATCACCGAGATTGCCCGTGCGGTGGAGGGGGCGGGCGCCGACGCCATCTCCCTCATCAACACCATCCGGGGCATGCGGATTGACCTGAAGACCAGACGTCCCATCCTGAAGATGAACACCGGCGGCCTGTCCGGTCCGGCGGTGTTCCCGGTGGCGGTGCGCATGGTCTGGGAGGTAGCAAACGCCGTGAAGGTGCCCGTTCTGGGCATGGGCGGCGTGTCCAACGGCCGGGACGCGGCGGAGATGATGCTGGCGGGCGCCACGGCGGTGTCCGTGGGCGCGGCCTGCTTTGCCGACCCCTACGCGCCGGTCAAGACCGTGGACGAGCTGGCCAAGATTGCCGCGGAGCAGGGCCTGAGCCATGTCTCCCAGCTGACCGGAGCCGTGCGGCCCTGGTAAGGCGTCCAATCCAGAAAACAGGAGTGGTCCCATGACCCGAATCTATATTGTCCGCCATGCGGAGGCGGAGGGCAACCTGTACCGCCGTGCCCACGGCTGGTACAACAGCCTCATCACCCAGCGGGGTTACCGGCAGATTGCCGCTCTGTCCCACCGCTTTGCCCAGGTCCATATTGACGCGGTGTACTCCAGCGACCTGTTCCGCACCATGACCACCGCCCGGTCCATCTACGAGACCCACGGCCTGGAGCTGCACACCCTTCCGGCTCTGCGGGAGATCAACCTGGGGGACTGGGAGGACATGCCCTGGGGCGGTATCCTTCGCCGGGATGGGGTGCGGATGAAGCAGTTCAATACAGCATCCCCTGAGTTCCAGGCGCCGGGCGGGGAGAGCTTCGCCCAGGCTGGCGGCCGTGTGTACGGTGCGGTGATGGAGATTGTCGCCGCCCACCCCGGCCAGACGGTGGCGGTGTTCTCCCACGGTACGGTCATCCGCCAGCTCCAGGGCATCATCCGGGGCATGGACCCCAGGGAAATCCGTACCTTAGGGCATGCGGACAACACTGCCGTCACCTGTGTGGAGGTGGAGGACGGGAAGGCCAGGCTGGTGTTTGAGAACGACAACAGCCACCTGCCCGAGGAGATCTCCACCCTGGCTCACCAGACCTGGTGGCGTCACAAGGACGGCAACGCCGCCGAGCCCAACCTGTGGTTTGCGCCTCTGGACATGGAGCATGACAGCGAAATCTACTACCAGGCCCGCAAGGAGGCGTGGGTCAATATCCACGGCTCTCTGACCAACTTTGACGGGGACGGTTTTGTCCGGGAGGCGCTGGAGCAGTGCCGCCATGACAGCCGGGCGGTGACCGCCGCCTATCTGGGGGACGAGATGGCGGGCATCATCCAGATGGCCACGGAGCGGGACAAAGAGCAGGGCGTGGGGTATATCCCGTTCTGCTACATGCTGCCTGACCGCCGCAAGCAGGGGCTGGGCGTCCAGCTGCTGGGAGAGGCGGTGTCGGTGTACCGTCCCCTGGGCCGGGACAGGCTGCGGCTACGCTGCGCGCCGGATAACCACGTGGCCCAGCGGTTCTACAAGCGCTACGGTTTCCATAAGATTGGCGAGGCCCAGGGTACCCGGGTTCCGCTGGACCTGATGGAGAAGTACATCGGATACGAGCCCCAGGCGTTTTGAACCTGGGGCGAAGCCATACGGGCAAATGCCCGTATGGCTTCTGTGTTAAGAAGTGTAATGATATTTTGCTTTACAGGAGAAAACCATGAGCATTGACACACGGCAGTTTCTGCCGGTTTCCAAACAGGATATGGCGGAGCGGGGCTGGGATTCCTACGACTTTCTGGTGATCACCGGAGATGCCTATGTGGACCATCCCACCTTTGGCCCGGCCATCATCTCCCGTCTGCTGGAGCACGAGGGCTACCGGGTGGCCATTCTGGCCCAGCCGGACTGGCGCAAGGCAGAGAGCTTTACAGCACTTGGGCGGCCGAGACTGGCCGTCCTCATCTCCAGCGGCAACATCGACTCCATGGTGGCCCACTACACGGTGGCCAAGCGCCGCCGCCAGGACGACGCCTATTCCCCTGGAAATAAGGCGGGACTGCGGCCGGACCACGCGGTGGTGGTGTACGCCAACAAGGTGCGGGAGGCCTTTGGGGACATCCCGGTGGTCATCGGCGGTCTGGAGGCATCTCTCCGCCGCTTCGCCCACTACGACTACTGGGACGACAAGGTGCGCCGCTCCGTCCTGCTGGACAGCCAGGCCGACCTGCTGGTCTACGGCATGGGGGAGACTGCCACCAAGGAGATTGCCGCCCGTCTGGCCTCCGGCACGCCCATCGGGGAGATTACCGACGTGCGGGGCACCGCCTTCCTGGCGGACAACCCCTCCGCCTGCGCCTACCCCATGGTGGAGGTGGCGTCCTTTGAGACGGTGGCAGGGGACAAGCGGGCCTACGCCGAGGCCAACATGACCGAGTACAAGGAGCACGACCCCATCGTGGGCCGCGCCATCCTCCAGCGCCACGGCCGGGACCTGCTGGTGGTCAACCCACCCGCCATGCCCCTCACCACCGAGGAGCTGGACCTGGTGGCCGAGCTGCCCTATGTCCGGGAGCCCCACCCCATGTACGACAGCATGGGCGGCGTGCCCGCCATTGAGGAGGTCCGGTTCTCGGTGGTCCACAACCGGGGCTGCTTCGGCGCCTGCAATTTCTGCTCCCTGGCCTTCCACCAGGGACGGATTATCTCCTCCCGCAGCCATGAGAGCGTCATCCGGGAGGTAACCGCCCTGACCAAGCACCCCGGCTTCAAGGGCTATATCCACGATGTGGGCGGCCCCACGGCCAATTTCCGCCGTCCCGCCTGCAAGAAGCAGATGAAGGCCGGCCTGTGCAAGAACCGGGCCTGTCTGTCCCCGGAGGCCTGCCCCAACCTGGACGCGGACCACACCGACTACCTCATGCTCCTGCGGAAGCTGCGGGAGATTCCCGGCATTAAGAAGATTTTCATCCGCTCCGGCATCCGCTTTGACTACATGATGAAGGACAAGAGCGGCGAGTTCTTCGCCGACCTGGTGAAACACCATGTCTCCGGACAGCTGAAGGTGGCCCCGGAGCACTGCGTCAACTCAGTGCTGGACTACATGGGCAAGCCCCATATCGAGGTTTATGAGAAATTCCGCCAGAAGTATGAGCGGCTCAACCAGAAGTACAGTAAGGAGCAGTACCTGGTGCCCTACCTCATGTCCTCCCACCCGGGCTGCACTCTGGAGGATGCGGTGAAGCTGGCCGAGTGGCTCAACAAGTCGGGCCGCCAGCCCGAGCAGGTCCAGGACTTCTATCCCACTCCCGGAACGCTGTCCACCTGTATGTACCACACCGGCATCGACCCCCGCACCATGCAGCCGGTCTTTGTTCCCACCAGTCCCCACGACAAGGCCATGCAGCGGGCTTTGATGCAGTGGAAGCGTCCGGAGAAGCGGCCCCTGGTGCTGGAAGCTCTCCACCGGGCCCACCGTGAGGACCTGATCGGCTTTGGAAAGCACTGTCTGGTGCGGCCCAACGGCCCCCAGGGCGGCCAGAGCCGTTCCAACGGCCCGGAGCGGGATAATAAAGGCAAGTCCCAGAAGGGCGGCAAGCCCCGGAAGCGTCCGGAGGAGAAGCTGAAGCAGGCGGGCAAGCGGGTGGAGCACAACAGCCCCACACCGGCCCGTAAGGCGGGCTGGGCCAAGCCCAAGGCCAAGAAGAACGCCAAGCCCAACCAAGGCAAACGGGGGAGAGGGTAAGCCCATGGCGGACGCACCCCGAAAGGAGGGAGCGGCCCAGCCGCTGACCCTGACCTACACCTGGGACAGGGAGACCCTGGCCCAGGTGCTGGAGCAGGTGAACCTGTACCGGGCCAGGAGCCTGCTCTACTGGCGGCCCAATACGGTGCTGATGGCGGTGTGCAGCCTGCTGTTCCTGCTGCTGGCCGCACTCCGGGTGCCCCACATGGTGCGCTGGCCGGAGCTGGTCAACATACCGGAGGTGTCCGCCCTCATTGTCCCGCTGACGGCGGGGCTGGCTCTGAGCACAGTCTGGCTGCCTCTGTTGCGGCCCTTTGTCCGTTCCCGGGTGGCCCGGGAGCTGGAGAAGGGGACCTGTGCCTGTTTTCTGGAGGGTCGCCAGACCGTTCATCTCTCACCGGAAGGCCTGGAGTACTGTTACGGCGCAGCCTGTGACCTGACGCCATGGAAACAGGTGCGGGCCGTCTGGCGGACCGGCGGGACCGTGGCGGTCTATCTCCGTGGCGGCGACTTCCGCCTTATCCGTTGCGATGCCTCCGCCCAGGCGGTGGAGCAGTGCCTGCGGCAATATATTGGGAAATAAGAAACGCCCTCTGCCTGGCAGAGGGCGTTTTTCTATGGAATCACGACCCGGGTGACCCGTTCTCCCAGCCGGGAGAGCAGCTCGTTGGTGATGGTACCGGCGTCCCGGGCCACCTCTTCGGCGGTGAGGATGTTTTCGCCATCCCGGCCGATGAGAGTGACGGTGTCGTCCTCCTGGGCCTCCGGGATGCCGGTCACATCCACCAGCAGCTGGTCCATGCAGATGAGCCCTGCCACCGGGGCGAATTTGCCACGGATAAGGACTTTGCCCTTGCCATTGGACAGGCTGCGGGGGTATCCGTCGGCATAGCCGATGGTGACGGCCGCAACCCGGGCGGAAGCGGAGGGGGCAAAGGCGCCATCATATCCGGCGCAGTCCCCGGGCTCCAGGTTGTGAATCCGGGCAATTTTCGCCCGGAGAGACAGTACCGGCCGCAGGTCAGGCAGGGTGCCCACCTGTTCATCCGGGCGGCTCAGTACGCCGTACAGGGCAATGCCGGGCCGGGCGTAGGCCATGCCGGCCTGTTTGGGACAGTTGAGCAGGCCGTAGCTGCTCAGGGCGTGGAGGGCCACCGGCCCATACCCGGCGGAGATGACCAGATCCGCCGCCTGATAGAAGCGGTGCAGCTGCTCCCGGGTGTGTCCCACTGCGTCAGGTTCCAGGGATTCGGAGAAAGCCAGGTGGGTGAACAGCCCCGTGACCCGGAGCTGTTTCAATCGACAGACAGCCAGCAGGCCGTCCCCGTCGTCCCAGGAGAGGCCCAGCCGGTGCATGCCGGTGTCCACGGCCAGGTGGACCTTGACCCGATGGGCAGAATGGCTTAGTTCCTCCGCGTATGTTCGGCTTACCACAGCTTGAGACAGCCGCCAGCGGGTGAGCTGCTGAGCCTGCTCCGGCGGTGTCCAGCCCAGAATCAGAATTTCACCTTTCATTCCAGCCTGGCGGAGCCGGATGCCCTCCTCCAGCGTGGCCACCGCGAATGCTTTCACGCCGCTGGACATGCAGACCCGGGCGGTGAGTACGTCTCCGTGGCCGTAGGCGTTGGCCTTCACCACCGCCATCAGCTCACAGCCGGAGGGGAGCAGCCCGGTTAGCTGGCTGATGTTGTGGACCAGAGCGGAGCGGTCAATCTCCGCCCAGGCCCGCAGAGTGTTTGGGGTATCCTGCCTGCGTCCCCGCCGCCAGAGGGCAAAGGGGAGGGCTGCCAGCAGAGAGAGGGCGGCCACGGCCAGATAGTGGAGCAGGCTGCTGCCCAGCAGGAAACCGTCCTGGGAGAGGATACCCAGAGCCTTGGCGCCGCCCCGCACCGCCACAATGCAGAGCGGATGGAGCACATAGACCGCCGTGGACGCAGTACGAACGGCTAAAAAGCTTTTAAGCTTTACACAGCAGAGAAGCCGCATCAGGGGCCAGACGCACAGGGGCAGGGCCAGATACATGCTGTCGTGTCGGGCCAGACCCAACTGGGCGACCAGTTCTCCCTCCGCCACCAGCAAGGCCAGCCCGCCGCAGAGCAGAGCGCCGTACTGGCCGGCAATCAGGCGGGGCGGATGCTCCCGCAGAAGTACCCCCAGCAGAAGGAAGATGGGAGAGAGAAACAGGCCGTTTCTGGTGTAGTCAAAGCAGGTGAAGAGCAGGTTATAAAAGGCATTCAGGGGCGATAGGGCGGCGGAGAGGCCATAATAGCTGTCGCCCAGCAGGCCCACCAGATAGAGCAGCAGACAGACGGCCAGAGCGCCCCGCTCTCCTAGCCGCCGGAGCAGGAGAGCCACAATGACAGCGCCCAGCACGGCGGCGGGGAAGTACCACAGGTGGTAGAAGGGGCCGTTGAATACCAGGTCGGCGGCCAGGGAGAGGGGTATGCAGCCGCTGAAGTACCCGTTTCGGACCATGAGAGGCAGGTAGACCAGAATGGAAATACCGTAAAGTAATAACACTTTGCAGCAAAAGCGCCGCAGACCCTGCCAGCCCTTTTTCATTCCGGGGGCCAGGAAGAAGCCGCTGACCGCCAAAAAGAAGGGGACGGCCAGCCGGGCCAGAATGTCGGTGATGAGGTAGTTGGCCTGGCTGCTGACGGTGAGCAGCGGGCCGGTGTGGACGGCCACCACCAGCAGGGCGGCGGGGATGCGGAACAGGTCCAGACCGCCGTACTGGGCCGGAGTTTTTCCGGGGGCGTTCACAGCACATCCCTCCAGATGGTGACCACCACGCCGCTGCCGTTGTTCCCCGACCACTGGCACAGAGTGTTTTTGGGCAGGCGGCTTGGCAGGTCCTCCAGATTGTCCCGGGAGACAGTGTATACCTCAAAGGAACGGCCCTGCTCCTGAAAATGGAGGTGGGGGCCGTACTCCGGGTAGTTCTCCAGCAGGCGGTGATACTCTTCCAGCACCAGCCCCTCCCGCTCCATCAGTCTGGCGTGGGGCCAGCCCACATAGCGGAAGTGCCAGGGCTCATACTGGATGCCGGTGATGCTGGTCTTGTCCTCCGGATAGCGGAGGATAAAGCCGTACTCCGAAGCCCGGCGGCGGAAGGTGCGGAACACGCCGGTGTCGGGGAACTGAGGGCGGATAAAGTCCAGGTCGGGCCGGTTCTCTCCCAGGTCGATGGCCAGGCCGGTCTGGTGCTCGCTGCACCCCGGCAGGGCCACGTAGGAGCGGGTAAAGGCCTCGCCGTTGTCCCGGAGGGAGTCGGAGAAGATTGCCTCCTGCTCCGCACGGCTGCGGTAACCGCTGACCGGCACAATCTCCCCCGTACAGCCCAGGTCGGAGAGAAAGCGGTTGAGCACCGTCCCCGCCCGGGCGTCCAGCAGGATATGGGGGCGGCGGTGGTCAGGGGGCAGGAGGGAGGCAGCGTCGGGCTCCTGCTCCAGCGGGTGAGACTGGTTGACCAGCACCAGCGGGCCGGTGCGCACCATCTCCGCCGGAGTCATACGCCCACCGCCTGTTCCACCAGACGGTTCACCAGGGCGGAGAAATCCAGACCCACCCCCGCCATCATGGCAGGGTATCGGCTGTGGGAGGTAAAGCCGGGGATGGTGTTGATCTCGTTGAATACGATTTCCCCCTCCGGCGTGAAGAAGAAGTCCGCACGGGCGCAGCCGGTGCAGCCCAGCGCCCGGTAGGCCGTGACGGCGGCCTGCTGAATCCGTGCCTCGTCCTCCGGCGTGATGCGGGCGGGCATGTGGATTTTAGAGGTGAGGAGCTGGTATTTTTCCGTGTAGTCAAAGAAGCCCTGGGTCAGCTCAATCTCGTCCACCCGGCCCACGGTCAGGGTCTCGGTGCCCAGTACGGCGCAGCCTACCTCAAAACCGGGGACGCTCTCCTCGATGACCACCTTGTCGTCGTGCTCCAGGGCGGCGGCCACGGCCTGCGGCAGGTCGGCGCGGTCGGTGACCCTGGTGATGCCGAAGGAGGAGCCTGACCGGGCCGGTTTGACGAACAGGGGGAGGCTCAGCCCGGCGGTCAGGTCGGGCAGCAGGGCAGGGTCCTCCCAGGAGCGAAATAGAGCGGAGCGGGGCACCGCCAGTCCGGCGGAGGCGGCCAGCCGGTGGGCTACGTCCTTGTCCATGCACACGGCGGAGCCCAGGCTGCCGCAGCCCACCACGGGAATGCCCGCCAGTTCCAGCAGGCCCTGGACAGTGCCGTCCTCACCGTTCTTGCCGTGGAGCACCGGGAAGGCGGCGTCCAGCCGGATGACCGACGGGCCGGCGGCGGCCAGGAGCAGGAGTCCGTGGGTCTCACGGTCAGGGGAGATGAGGGCGGGGGTGCAGTGGGCGGCATTGCGGTGCCAGGTGTCGGCGGGAATGTGGTCCACAGGACCATCATAGTGCAGCCAGCGCCCATCCCGGGTGATGCCCAGCAGAACCAGGTCGTATTTGGCCCTGTCCAGATGGGTGATGACCGCATGGGCGGACTGGAGAGACACGGGGTACTCCGTGGAACAGCCGCCGAAGAGTACGGCAATGGTCATTTTCTTCATCAATAACGCCTTCTTTCTGTGGCGTCATTATACAGGAAAGCGCATCCGGGTTTTTGACGGCGGAATTTCGAATTTCTTACAAAAAGGGGTCAGAGTTCTTACATAATGCGTACGGAACAAAGCCATAGACATTACATAAAAATATTGCGTACAGCCATAACTTTTTTACGGGTCCCCGCGTCTAAATAACAAAGTGGTTTTACATATAACCACAGATAGCAGGAGGAAGAACCATGAGAGGGCGTCAAAACTGGCTTGTATGTATGATTCTAATGGCCGCAATGCTGGCCGGCTGTTCCGCATCGCCGCCGGAAGGGTCTGACGGCGGCAGTACGGCGGCACCCACAGAAAGTCCGATGCAGAGTATGGAGCCGGAACCGTCCGGGACGCCGGAGCCCACCGAATCTCTTTTGCCTGAGGCGTCTCCGGATGTAGAAAAGGTATATCCGGTCGCTTCCCAGGAGGACGCGGTGGAGGTACTGCGGCAGGCGTACCTGGAATACAGGCCCAGCGTCATTTTTGACTTCCAGGACAACGATATGTCCCTTCAGGAACGGTCAATTCTTTTGCAGAATGCCTCCAGTCAGGTGATTCAGGAACAGCCGGAGCTGAAATATGCCTATGCGCTGGAGTGCGTGGAGGGCCCTGAGGGAACCGTCTGCAACATCTCCTATATGCCCTATAAGCTGGGCTATCCGGACGGGATACCGGAGGGGAGCATCAGAATCGACAACCTGTCCCAGCTCATCAGTGCGGCAAACGATAATCTGGGCGCAGAAGAGATTCCCATTGCAATCTGTAACCCGGATCTTCTGGTGGACGATATGCAGCGGGCGCTGCAGCAGGCCGGATATGGCTATATTGTATACATGCTCAACAGTGATGGCACGGCGATAAAGGCTTTCCCGAGCAATGGCGGAACGCTGGAGGAGAGCACAGCAGGCGCACAGGAGGCGCTGGAGCTTGCCCGGGCGGCGGCAGACAAGATTTTATCCGACGGCATGACGGACGAGGAAGCGCTGCGTGCGATTTATCGCTATATCGTAGAAAATACCACATATGACAACCGCTATTACGAGAATCCGGCAGCCCTGCCCCATGAATCCCGCACGGCGGTGGGTCCGCTGAAAAACGGAACCGCCATCTGCGGCGGATTTTCCCTGGCATTTCAGATGCTCTGTCAGGAGGCCGGTATACCCTGTTGGACTGTAACCGGAACCGGCGCAGGCGAAGACCATATGTGGAACTGCGCCAGGCTGAACGGGGAATACTATTACTTCGATACCACCTGGGACAGAGGCAAGTCGGACGAGACATTGTGGACCTATTTTGCCAGCACGGAGGAAGAATTCACCTGGAGTCACCAGTGGGGAATTGGGCAGGAGGAGCTGATTCACGCGCTGATAGAAGAGCAGGACGGTCTCAGTGCGTAAAGACTGTCCACTCTATTTCCAATAGAAATACAAAAAGCGTTGCCCCAACTCCCGCCATTGGGCGAGGAGCGGGCAACGCTTTTTTACATGTATGCACTTCTTAAAACGAGGAGAAAAGTGTCAGCAGCCAGCGGGGGATGGTGGGGAAGGCCTGGAGGATGGCGCTGCGGACCGCGCTGGAGGAAATTTCTGCGCCTGCGTGGTTGGAGAAGGTCACCGCACCCTCGACCGTATCCCCGATGGCGATGTGGCCAAAGGCTGCACCACCAGCGGCCACCTTCTCAGCAAAGGCCAAACCGCCTGCGGCGTAAACACCCTTGGCCAGGCCGCCGATGGCCAGCCAGCCCACAGCCAGACCGCCTGCTGCGATGCCTGCACCCAGGGCAATGCCCCCCAGCGCAGCCAGTCCCAAGGCCGCTGCGCCCATGGCCAGCAGGCCCAGGCTCAGGCAACCGAAGGAGAGCAGTCCTGCGGAGATAAGGCCGATGGACACCAGTCCGGTAGCCACATTGCCCACGGCGATAATGCCCCTTGCCCGGTACAGTCCGAACCGGCCCACGTTGATGTGGACCAGAGGCAGGCCGAACAGGGTGGTGCTGCTCTTATACTCGTAGTGGGTGCGATACGGCGCGCAGATAACTTGCGATGTATCCTCAAAAGGTATGTCTGACTCCTCCCAGCCGGGCTCATCACCCTTGAGCAGGTAGTCCAGGGTGACGCCGAAGTACTCGCTGATGGCCACCAGATTGTCTATATTGGGCTGGGAGGCTCCGGACTCCCACTTCTGCACTGCTTGCCGGGAGACGCCGATGATATTGGCCAGCTCCTCCTGAGAGATACCCCGCTCTCTGCGGAGCTGGTAGAGCCGTTCTTCAAACATAGGGAATTCCTCCTCTTGGTCGTGAGGAAATGGTAGCACAAAGCGGGGAGAAAAACCACCATGAACAGTAAAACATTTGACAACCGCCGGTTGCGTCCATCCGAAACAGCACAAAAGAGCGGCCTGAGCCGCTCTTTTGTATGCGCCGTATTCTGAATTTATACCCGGCCGATGTCGGTGCGGAACTGCATATCTGTAAAGGAGATATGCTTGGCAGCGCTGTAAGCGCCGTCAATGGCGTCAGCCAGGGCGGGGCCGGTGGCGGTGACGCCTAGCACCCGGCCGCCGGCGGTGAGGACCTGGCCGTCCTCGTCCAGACGGGTACCGGCGTGGAAGACCATAGCGGTCTCGCCCGCCTTCTCCAGGCCGGAGATAGGGTAGCCGCTCTGGTACTTTCCGGGGTAACCGCCCGAGGCCAGCACCAGGCAGCAGGCGGCGGCATCCTTCCAGCGGATGTCCAGCTGGTCCAGGGTGCCCTCACGGCAGGCCAGCATGATGTCCAGCAGGTCGCTCTCCAGCAGGGAGAGGACGGCCTGGCATTCCGGGTCGCCGAACCGGGCGTTGTACTCCACCACCTTGGGGCCGTCGGGGGTGAGCATGAGGCCGAAGTAGAGCACGCCGTGGAAGGGACGGCCCTCCGCCTTCAGAGCGGCCACAGTGGGGAGGAAGATCTCCTTCATGCAGCGCTCGGCCACCTCGGGGGTGTAGTTGGGGGAGGGGGAGATGGCGCCCATGCCGCCGGTGTTGGGACCCTTGTTGCCGTCAAAGGCCCGCTTGTGGTCCTGGGAGGAGGGCATGGGAACCACGTGCTCTCCGTCACAGAAGGCCAGAACCGTCACCTCGGGGCCGGTCATGCACTCCTCGATGACCAGGCGAGTGCCCGCCTCACCGAAGCGCTTGTCCGCCATCATGGAGCGGACGGCGTCCTCCGCCTCCTCCACGGACTGGGCCACGATGACGCCCTTGCCAAGGGCCAGGCCGTCGGCCTTGACCACGATGGGCGCACCCTGCTCCCGGACGTAGGAGAGCGCGGCGTCCATGTCTGTAAAGGTGTTGTACTTGGCAGTTGGAATGTGGTACTTGGCCATCAGATTCTTGGAGAAGACCTTGGAGGCCTCAATGATGGCCGCGTTGGCCCGGGGGCCGAAGGCAGGGATGCCCGCAGCCTCCATGGCGTCCACCATGCCCAGAGCTAAGGGGTCGTCGGGGGCCACCACCACGAAGTCGATGGCGTGGGAGACGGCCCAGGCCACCATGACCTCCACGTCGGTGGCCTTGATGGGAATGCACTCGGCCAGGGAGGCGATACCGCCGTTGCCGGGGGCACAGAAAAGCTGATCTGCTTTACGGCTCTTGGACAGGGCCCACACGATGGCGTGCTCCCGTCCGCCGCCGCCTACGACGAGAACTTTCATAGCGTCATACCTCTTTCGGATTGTTCTTCAAAATCCCCGCCGGGGACCGATTCAGTCGATATGACTCCCGGTATGGTCCCCTCGGAGAGCGGAGGGGGTATCGCGGCGGAGCCGCGTATCCAGGGGGAACTGGTTCCCCCTGGAAGGCGCATCCGGGAGCGAAGCGACAGCCTTTCCGCAGAAAGGCGATGCGCCTATTAATGGTGGAACAGCCGCATGCCGGTGAAGGCCATCACGATGCCGTACTTGTCGCAGGTCTCGATGACGTTGTCGTCCCGAATGGAGCCGCCGGGCTGGGCGATGTAGGACACGCCGGACTTGCGGGCCCGCTCCACGTTGTCGCCGAAGGGGAAGAAGGCGTCGGAGCCAACGCTGACGCCGGTCTGACGGGAGATCCACTCCTTCTTTTCCTCCACGGTGAGGACCTCGGGCTTGACCTTGAAGGTGTTCTGCCACACGCCCTCGGCCAGCACATCCTCGTACTCGTCGGAGATGTACACGTCGATGGCGTTATCCCGATCGGGGCGGCGGATGCCGTCCACAAACTGTAGGCCCAGCACCTTGGGGTGCTGACGCAGGAGCCAGTTGTCGGCCTTGCTGCCCGCCAGACGGGTGCAGTGGATGCGGCTCTGCTGGCCGGCGCCCACGCCGATGGCCTGGCCGTCCTTGGTGTAGCACACCGAGTTGGACTGGGTGTACTTCAGGGTGATGAGGGCCAGAATCAGGTCCCGCTTGGCGTTCTCGGGCAGGTCCTTGTTCTGGGTGACGATGTTGTCCAGCAGGGCGGCGTTGATTTCGAAGTTGTTGCGGCCCTGCTCGAAGGTGATGCCGTACACGTCCTTGTGCTCGATGGCCTTGGGGATGTAGTCCGGGTCCATCTGCACCACATTGTAGCCGCCCTTGCGCTTGGTCTTGAGAATTTCCAGGGCCTCGTCGGTGTAGCCGGGAGCGATGACGCCGTCGGACACCTCCAGGGCCAGGTAGCGGGCGGTCTGGGCGTCGCACACGTCGGAGAGGGCGGCCCAGTCGCCGTAGGAGCACAGGCGGTCGGCGCCGCGGGCGCGGACATAGGCGGAGGCGATGGGGGAGAGCTCCATGCCCTCGGCGAAGTAAATCTTCCGCTCCACGTCGGTCAGCTCGGTGCCAACGGCGGCGCCGGCGGGGGAGACGTGCTTGAAGGAGGCGGCGGCAGGCAGACCGGTGGCGGCCTTCAGCTCCTTGACCAGCTGCCAGGAGTTAAAGGCGTCCATGAAGTTGATGTAGCCGGGCTTGCCGTTGAGCACCTTGATGGGCAGCTCACCGGACTCCATAAAGATGCGGGCAGGCTTCTGATTGGGGTTGCAGCCGTACTTCAGTTCCAGTTCGGTCATGTTCGCTCCTCCTTACTGATGCTTGTTGACGATAACGCTGTCCGCCTTGCCGGTCTCCAGGTCCAGATAGGAGACGAAGAGGGACACCTTGTTCTCCTCATTCAGGCTCTCCCACAGGCGGGAAGCCAGCGCGGCGGCGTCGGGGGCGTCCAGGGCCACGGTGCGGGGCTCGCCCTCAAAGGAGGGCAGGGGGGAGCCGTCGCCCTGATAGGTGCTGATGAAGTGGGCCTGGCCGACGATGGGGGCGTCGTACTCGAAGAAGAACCGCTGGCAGCAGGCAGGGTTGCCGTTGGCGCTCTTGAGGATGGACAGCCGGTAGCTGCCGTCGGCACGGACGGCGCCGGAGATACGGGGGGTGTAGTTGGGGCAGTCGGGCTCAAACTCCCGGGTGCGCAGGGCACGGACAAAGCCCTCGCCCTTGCGGTAGGCGTCGGCGATGGTGTCGGTCTGGTCGCCGTTGGTGACGATGGTGGTGCCGTCCACCACCCGGACGGGGTGGTAGATGATGAGGGAAGGGTCGGTCATCTTGGACTCGTCAAAGGCGCGGGTGCGGATGCCGTCCTCGGTGGCTTCAAAGACCCGGTTGCGGGAGTTCTCGCTACGGCCCATGATGAAGTAGGCAATCACGGCCTTCTTGTTGTCGGCGCTGCGGCCCAGAACGATGCCGCGGCCGGGGTAGGAGTTGGCGCTGAGAAGCTGAAAGAGATCAAGCATTTCCATGAGAATCTTCCTTATTACCAGAATTTTGTTCACGCAGGATATCAATAATTGGGCGGATATGAACCCGGCGTCCCTCCACGGACAGACGGCCTTCGCAGAAGAGGGAGACAGCCCGGGGCAGGATTTCCCACTCGGCCTCCTCCATGACCCGGCGCTGGAGCACCTCGGGGGTGTCACCCTCCAGCACCTCCACCGCCTTCTGGAGCACGATGGGGCCGCCGTCGGGCACCTCGCTGGCGAAGTGAACGGTGGCGCCGGTGATCTTGACGCCGTACTGGAGTACCTTTTCGTGGACGTGGAGTCCGTAGTACCCGGCGCCGCAGAAGGAGGGGATGAGGGCGGGGTGGACGTTGAGGATGGCGTTGGGATAGGCGGAGATCATCTCCTCCGTGAGCAGATGCATAAATCCGGCCAGCACCACCAGGTCCGCTTTCAGTTCCCGGAGCTTGGCCACCAGGGCCTGGGTCATCTCCCGGTTTCCCGGGAAATCCTTCCGGGCCACCACATGGCCGGGAATCCCGGCTTTTCTGGCCCGCTCCAGGGCGTAGGCGTCGGGGCGGGAGGAGATGACGGCGGTGATGGCACCGTTTTTAATCTCCCCGCGGTTCTGGGCGTCGATAAGGGCCTGGAGGTTGGTGCCGCCGCCGGAGACCAGGACCACAATATTTTTCGGCATGAGAGTTACCTCCCCAATGTAGTAAAGTCCGTACTGCAAAGCCTGAAAAGGAAGATTCCTTCACATACTGCAGCGACAGAGAAAAGAGACAGGGCGGCCCGGGCCGCCGGAAGGACAGCTGCGGGCCGCCCTGAGAGGGGGCGTCAGTCCAGCACGACGCCGTCGCTTCCGGGGATGACCTGACCAATCTGGTAGGCAGTTTCGCCGGCGGCGGACAGGAGGTCCAGGGCCTGACCGGCCTGGGGAGCGGGGACGGCGAGGATCATGCCGATACCCATGTTGAAGGTGTTGTACATATCCCGGGTGGGGATGTTGCCCTTCTCCTGGATGAGCCGGAAGATGGGCGGGCAGGGGAAGCTGCCGGTGTGGATGGCGGCGGTGAGGCCGTCGGTCATCATGCGGGGCACGTTCTCATAGAAGCCGCCGCCGGTGATGTGGCTGACGGCGTGGATGTCCACGCTCGCCTTCAGCAGGGCCTTGACGGCCTTCACATAGATGCGGGTGGGGGCCAGCAGGGCCTCGCCCAGAGTGGTGCCCAGGCTCTCGTGGTACTCCTTCAGGTTCTCGGCGGTCACGTCAAAGACCTTGCGGACAAGGGAGAAGCCGTTGGAGTGGACGCCGGAGGAGGCCAGGCCGATGAGCACATCGCCCTCAGCGAGGGCCTTGCCGTCGATAATCTTCTCCTCGTCCACAATGCCCACGGAGAAGCCGGCCAGGTCGTACTCCTCAGCGGGGTAGAAGCCGGGCATCTCGGCGGTCTCGCCGCCCACCAGAGCGCACTCGGCCTGACGGCAGCCCTCGGTGATGCCGGAGACAATCTCCGCGATGCGGGCAGGGTCGTTCTTGCCGCAGGCGATGTAGTCCAGGAAGAACAGGGGAGCGGCGCCGCCGCAGATGATATCGTTGACGCACATGGCCACGCAGTCGATGCCCACAGTGTCGTGCTTGTCCATGAGGAAGGCGATTTTCAGCTTGGTGCCCACGCCGTCGGTGCCGGACACCAGGACGGGTTTCTTCATGCCGGTCATATCGGGGGCGAACATGCCGCCGAAGCCGCCCAGGGTGCCCATGACGCCGGGGATGTAGGTGGACTCCACCATGGGCTTGATGCGCTTGACCGCCTCGTAGCCGGCGGTGACGTCCACACCGGCGGCGGCGTAGGACTCAGAATGGGAGTTCTTCAAGGGGGGAACCTCCAATCAAAATTGTAGTAGAAGGGGCGTGGTTTACTCCTTGCCGTTCCAGCAGTAGGTGCACACCTTGTCCCGGTCGATGCCGATGGCCTCCAGCAGGCCGTCCAGGGACTGATAGCCCAGGGAGTCAAAGCCCAGCTTCTCGCAGATGGACTTGAGCATGCACTGGCCCCGTTCCGTGGAGGCGTCGGCGTACTCCTCCAGGTGCTGCTGGCCCTCGTCGCCCTCCAGGTCCTGGATGGTGCGGCGGGCGATGAGCTCCATGTCGGAGTTGCTGCGGGAGAAGTTGAGGTACTTGCAGCCGTACATGATGGGGGGGCAGGCCGAGCGCATGTGGACCTCCTCGGCGCCCGACTCGTACAGGAACTCCACGGTCTCCCGCAGCTGGGTGCCCCGGACGATGGAGTCGTCCACAAAGAGGAGCTTCTTGCCCTCGATAAGCTCGGGGACGGGAATCTGCTTCATCTTGGCCACCTGGTTGCGGGCTTCCTGGTTGGCGGGCATAAAGGACCGGGGCCAGGTGGGGGTGTACTTGACGAAGGGGCGGGCAAAGGGCTTGCCGCTGCGGTTGGCGAAGCCGATGGCGTGGGGCACGCCGGAGTCGGGCACGCCGGCCACATAGTCAACCTTGGGCAGCTTGCCCTTCTGGACCTCGTCCCGGGCCATGATCTCGCCGTTGCGGTAGCGCATGACCTCCACGTTGACGCCCTCGTAGTTGGAGTTGGGGTAGCCGTAGTAGGTCCAAAGGAAGGCGCAGATCTTCATCTTGTCTCCGGCGGGGGCCAGGGTGGTCCAGCCGTCGGCGGTGACCCGGACAATCTCCTGGGGACCCAGCTCATAGGCGTCGTGGTAGCCCAGCTTGTGGTAGGCGAAGGACTCGAAGGACACGCAGCAGCCGGTCTCGCTCTGGCCGATGAGCACGGGCAGGCGGCCCATCCGGTCACGGGCGGCGATGATGCCGTCCTGGTCCAGCAGGAGGATGGTGGCGGAGCCGTCAATCTCCTCCTGGGCGTGGCGGATGCCGGAGACCAGGTCGTCCTTTTGGTTGATGAGGGCGGCCACCAGCTCGGTGGAGTTGACCTTGCCCGAGCTCATGGCCATGAACTGATGGCCGTGGTCGGAGAAGTACCGCTCGATGAGCTCGTCGGCGTTGTTGATGATGCCCACGGTGGTGATGGCGTACAGGCCCAGGTGGGAGCGCACCAGCAGGGGCTGGGGGTCGGTGTCGCTGATGCAACCGATACCGGAGCAGCCGTGGAAGTCGGCGATGTCCTTGTCGAACTTGGTGCGGAAGGGGGTATTTTCGATGTTGTGGATCTGCCGCTGGAAACCGTCCTTGGGGTCATAGACCGCCATGCCGCCCCGCTTGGTGCCCAGGTGGGAGTGGTAGTCGGTGCCGAAGAACAGGTCCATCACGCAGTCCTGCTTTGAGATGGTGCCAAAGAAACCGCCCATGGATTTACTCTCCCATCAGACGGCGCATGACCTCTTCATAGGCCTCCTCGGCGCCGCCCATATCCCGGCGGAAGCGGTCCTTGTCCAGCTTCTCGTGGGTCTTCTCGTCCCAGAGACGGCAGGTGTCGGGGGAGATCTCGTCGGCCAGCACGATGGTGCCGTCGGCGGTCTTGCCGAACTCCAGCTTGAAGTCCACCAGGTCGATGCCGATCTCCTTCATGAAGCCCTTGAGCAGGTCGTTGACCATGAAGGTGTACTTCTCGATGAGGGCGATCTCCTCCTTGGTGGCCAGCTTGAGAGCCAGGGCGTGGTAGGTGTTGAGCAGGGGGTCGCCCAGGTCGTCGTTCTTGTAGGAGAACTCGATGGTGGGCTCGTCGAACACGATGCCCTCCTCCACGCCGTAGCGCTTGGCGAAGGAACCGGCGGAGATGTTGCGGACAATGACCTCCAGGGGCACGATGGAGACCTTCTTCACGGCGGTCTCGCGGTCGCTCAGCTCCTCCACATAGTGGGTGGGCACGCCCTTCTCCTCCAGGCGGCGCATCAGGTTGTTGGTCATGCGGTTGTTGATGGCGCCCTTGCCGGTGATGGTGCCCTTCTTCAGGCCGTTGAAGGCGGTGGCGTCGTCCTTGTAGGACACGATGACCACCTGGGGGTCGTCAGTGGCGTAAACCTTCTTGGCCTTGCCTTCGTACAGCTGCTCGCGCTTCTCGTAACTCATGTTAAACCGCTCCTGTCTATCTGAATTGATTTATTTTAAATTGTAGGGAAGGGGAACTCAAAAAGTCTCGGTCTGGAGCTTGCGGTCCTTCTCGGCCACCTCGTCGGCCATGGCGGCCTTGAAGTCCTTCAGGGCGGCGGCCAGGGAGGCGTCGGAGAGGGCCAGCATCTGGGCGGCCAGGATGGCGGCGTTGTCGGAGCCGTCCACGGCCACGCAGGCCACGGGGATGCCCTTGGGCATCTGGACCATGGACAGCAGGCTGTCCAGACCGCCCATCATGGAGGTCTTGATGGGCACGCCGATGACGGGCAGGGTGGTGTAGGCGGCCAGGACGCCGGCCAGGTGGGCGGCCTTGCCCGCGGCGGCGATGATGACGCCGAAGCCGTTCTCCTCGGCGTGGGAAGCGAAGTCCTCAGCGGCGGCGGGGGTACGGTGGGCGGAGATGACACGCACCGCGCAGGGGATGCCGAAGCTCTTGAGACGCTTCACGCAGGGGCGCATGGTCTCCAGGTCGGAGTCGGAACCCATGATAACTGCAACTTTCTTGCTCATAACGACCTCCATGATACAAAAAATTTCAGCTCTGCGAAAAACAAATCAGGTCATCCGTTATTATGGATGACCTGATAAAGTTCAGCAGTCTGATCCGGGTGCATTGGGGCCGTTGAGAATGACGGTCAGGCAGGTAATGTGTCCTCCGTTCAGCAACGCAAGCACCCCTCTTAGTACCAAGAATAAATACAATATATCGTATTGCGCCCTGGTTTACAAGGGTTCCGACCCATTTTCGTAGGTTTGGACAAGAAAGGACAAATGTATACAATAGACAGTTGACCATTTTTGACAGAGTGCAAAAAGAATGGTCCGTTCAGCACAGCCCGATGGCGTCCAGAATGCGGCACACCTCGTCCGCCCGTACGCTCCAGGCGGCGGCGGCGCCGTAGTCCCGGCGGCGGCATCTGGTCCAGCTGCCCACCTCGGTCAGAGCGCTGGCGCAGAGCTGGGAGAACTCCCGTGGGGTGTGGGCGCCGTAGATTACGTCGGGGAAATGCTCAATCTGCCCGCTGCCGATCATGGAGACGATGGGATTTCCGGTGGACAGGTACTCATAGATGCGGCTGGGGATGATGTCGGTGGGCAGCTCCCGGTGGGAGAGCAGGTTCAGGCACACGTCGAACCGGCACAGGTAGTCGGGCAGGTCCACCGGCGCCTTGGGACCCAGCAGGTGCACGTTGGGCAGGGCGGACAGTCTGCGCAGCTGGGCGCTGCCCTCGATTTTACCCACCAGCACGAAGGAGCACCGGGGCAGTTCAGCCGCTGCCCGCAGCAGGGGGGACAGGTCCAAATCCCGCCGGATGGTGCCTGCCCAGCCCAGAATGGGCCTGGGGATGGAGGCCAGGTCGCCGGGAAGCTCCACCTCCTGCCGGGCGAACATGGGGAAGTTAACGCCGTTGGGGAGAAGGGCGATGTTGTCGTTGCAGGGGGACAGGTGGTCGATAAGCCCCTGGGAGGCGGCAAAGATGACGTCGGCGGACAGGGCCAGGTCGCTCTCCCACTCCAGGGGGAAGCCGGACCAGTACCGGTCGCAGTCGTACACCAGCCCCCGGAAGGGCAGGCTGTCCAGCAGGTGGACCTGGTCAGGGCAGGTGGTCCAGAGAATGGGCTCCCGGAACCGGTGGCGGTCCATCTTGGCGGTGATAAAACGGGCGGTTTTGTTCACGCCCCGTGAAAAGAGAAACCCGTGGCGCTCGTCCACCTGGAGAACAGGGGGCAGGGAATAGACCGTCAGACCGGGGCGCACTCTGCGGCCGCCGTCCCGTGCGCCTCTGCCTCTGGGAGAGGGAGGCTCAAAGAACAGGACTTCCGCATCCCGCAGACGGGTCATCAGCTGCTGGGTCCGGGTGGGCACCGCCTGCCAGGGGGAGGGGGAGAGACAGATATATTGCTTCAACCGAGAAAACCTCCCGAGGAGTAATAGAGGTAAGAATGGAACATGGGGTGCAGCTTACTTTCCCAGCAGCTCCGCCGCCGTCTCGCTGTTGCGGCGCTCCACCTTCCGCAGCCGGTCCACGCCGCCGGACAGGAACTCTGTGTCTCCAATCCGGGCGCAGGCGGCGTCGATGTGGGCGCACAGGCCCTCATAGGTCAGGTCGGCCAGCTCGGTGTACAGGTCCTGACCGATGTAGGAGAGGAAGGAGCTGATTTTGGGGTCGTACACCACGCCCACCAGGGGTACGCCCTGACCGGCGGAGAACACCAGCGCGTGGAGGCGCATGGACACCACTGCCTGCATCCGGGCAAAGAGGCCGATGGTGTGGTCGCTGCTGCCGGTGGCGTGGATGATACGGTAGGGGGCCTTTTTGATATACATGGCCGCCTTCTGGGCGGCACCTACGTCCAGCCGCCGCTCGATGGGCAGGAACACCGGCGTCATGCCGTACTTCTCCCACACATAGTCGGCCGCACGGCCGAAGATGGCGGCCTTCTCCTCAAAGCCGGGCCAGGGACGGAGCGTAAAGCCGAAATACTTGCCGGAAGGGTCCAGACCCTCGCTCTCCAGCACGCCGTCGATGACCTCCGGTCCAGCGGCGGGGAGAATGACGGTGGGGTCGGCGGACAGGACAATCTTGGGGGTGGTGACCCCCATGGCCTCCAGCTCCACCTTGGAGTGGGTGTCCCGCAGGGTGATGGCGTCCACCCGCTTCTGGAGCACTCTGGCGGCCCGTTTCCGGTTGGAGGGGGAGTGGATGGGGCCGATGCCGCAGCCGTACATCATCACCTTGTTGCCCAGAATCTTGCCGGCGGAGATGGTGAAGAGGTAGAACCACAGGGAGCGGTGGCTGGTCACGTCCTGCATCAGGGAGCCGCCGCCGTTGATGTAGAGCCGGGTCTTGCCCATCCGCCAGAGGAACTTGGGGAAGGCAAAGGTGTAGATGGAGTTGACCCGGTAGGTCAGCCGGGTCTCCGAGGGCTTGCGGGACAGGACCCACACGGGCAGGTCGGGGTCAATCTGCCGCAGCTCAGTGACAATGGCCTCCAGAATGGCGTCGTCGCCGGCGTTGCCTCTGCCGTAGGCGCCGCATACCAGGGCGCCGTCCCGCTTGCCGTGGTTCCGGGCCTTCCGGCGGAGAATGACGGAGTAAATCTCCAGCTGCCGCTGAAGGGTGCTCTCCAGGGAGTAGTCGTTCTTGCCCTTCTGATAGAGCCGCTGGCCCATATGGGTGCGCATGGTCTCGTCGGAGGCCAGGGCGGTCAGATGCTTGGCCAGGGTCTCGTAGTCCCCGGCCTCAAAGAGCAGGCCGTTGACGCCGTGGTCAATGAGATAGGGCACGCCGCCCACACGGCTGGCCACAGTGGGCAGTCCGGCACGGGCGCCCTCGGTGAGGGAGTAGGGGAAGGTCTCGGACAGGGAGGTGAGGGTGTTGATGTCCAGGGCGCCGTAGAAGCTGTCCACGTCGGACACCCAACCGGCGAAACACACGTCCTCCGCCACACCCAGGTCGGCGGCCAGGGCCTTGAGCTCGTTCATCTGCTCGCCGTCACCGGCGATGAGCAGCCGCAGCTTGGGGCAGGACTGTCTGGCCTGGGCAAAGCCCCGAATCAGGGTGGGGATGTCCTTGACCGGATTGAGACGGGCGGCGATACCGGCCACAACACAGTCCTCCGGCCAGTTGGCACCCACGCTCTTGAGATACTCGCTCCGGGTCATGGAGGGGGTGCGGGGGGTGAAGTCGATGCCGTTGTAGATGGTGAAGAGCTTGTCCGGGTCAAAGCCCCGGGAGATGAGCAGGTCGGTCATGGCGTCGGACACGCCGATGCGGTAGTCCAGCAGCCGCAGGGCCAGGGTGTTGATGGTGCCGTAGGTGATGCGGGAGATGGGGCGGCCCATATAGTCCAGGCGGTAGTCCGAGTGGACGGTGGTGACCACGGGCAGTCCGGTGGCCTTGCGGAGCAGAGCGCCCATCATGTTGCCCCGGGCGCCGTGGCAGTGGATAATCTCGTATCCGCCCTCCCGAATCATATTTTTTAAGGTATGGAAGGTGCGGAAGATGTTCTTTCCGGGCAGCACCACGGTGCTGATGCCCAGCTCCCGGGCCTCCTGGGAGAAGGGGCCTTCCATGAAGCAGACCATGGTGACTTCTACACCGGGCGTGCGGGACAGGTTCTGAAGGAGCATGTGGACATGGGTTTTGGCGCCGCCGCTGTCGCCGCCGGAAATAAGGTGAATAACCTTCATATGTCTGGAGCCTCCAAAAAAGACTTGTTATCATGGGCAGGGATATGGTACAATATCCGCAGTGTCCCTTGTATTGTACCATAATTATGTCAATTTACAAGTTCCATTGACAGCGCACACGGAGGTTTCTCAGAATGAACGAAAAAAAAGGAAAAATCGTGGATGAAAAGGGCCGGCTGTTTGGCAAGATTAACGTGATTGACCTGATTGTCCTGGTTCTGATTGTTGTGGTGGCCGCCGTGGTGGCCCTCAAGTTCATGGGCAAGGACGCGGGGATTCCCGGCGAGAGCAGCACCACCCAGATTGAATATACCGTCAAGGTGCCCCTGGTGCAGGAGTCGGTCTATGAGGCGGTCAAGGCCCAGGTAGAGGCTGGCGGCGAGGGTGCCCAGCTGATGGCGGACGGTTCCATGCTGGATGCGTACGTACTGGAGGTCTCCTCTGAGCCCTACCTCATCCCCGTGGAGATGGAGGACGGCACTGTGGTGGCCAGCGAGCAGCCCGGTTATGTCAGCGTCAACTTCACCATCCGGGCCACCATCACCAACCCCATCACCCAGGCGGTTGGCACCCAGGAGGTCCGCATCGGCAAGACCCACATCGTCAAGACCAAGTCCTTTGAGCTGGTCAACGGCGTGATTCAGACCTGCGAGACTGTTGTGCCTGCGGCCTGACGCGAAACAATATAGGGCGGGGGAGACCCCGCCCTTTTTTCTATCCGCATGGTGAGAAATAAAAAGGAGGATAACCTTTGCTGGATACACTGCTCAGCCTGGACGGAGCCGTTTTGCTCTGGATTCAGGAATTTGTACGCTGCGAACTGCTCACCCCGCTGCTGTCCCTGTATACGCAGCTGGGCAACGCGGGCATTGTGTGGATCGTGCTGTCCGTGGTGATGCTCTGCTTCCGGAAAACCCGCAAGGCGGGAGCACTGTCCCTGGTGGCCATGCTGTTTGGACTGCTGTGCACCAATGTGGCGCTCAAGCACCTGGTTGCCCGGCCCCGTCCCTGGCTGACCGTGGAGGGGCTCAACTTCCTGGTGGTGGAGAACGACCCCAACTCCTTCCCGTCGGGGCACACCTGCGCGGCCTTTGCCGCCGCCGGCGTCTGGTTCCGCACCCTGCCCAAGACCTGGATGCGGTGGACCGCGCTGGTGCTGGCGGTGCTCATGGGCTTCTCACGGCTGTACGTGGGCGTCCATTTCCCCACCGACGTAGTCGCGGGCTGCTTGGTGGGTCTGCTGTGCGCCTGGCTGGCCTGGCGTCTTTACCAGGCCATTGAAAAGCGCTGGGGCCCCATCCGCTGGCTGGAGGGATAAAGAGAATGGTGGAAGCGCAAAAATATGCGTTTCCACCATTCTTTTTTTGTGGGCCGGATGATGGAATCAGCAAGAAAGTGATGGGGAACAGGATGGTTTTGTCTATGTTTAGGTACAGAAGAGAGGAAATAAAAGAAAAAGTTGAAGTCTGCGGCAGCTGATTCTGTTTGATAAAGTTCTAACATTGTGGACGGGCACGATGTAAAATGAACAAAAATAAATATGTATATTTTTATTGTATAGGACAGAACGACAACAGATCCAAATAATATTACACTTTTCTGGTATGTTATGCTATTATAACTTTCGTGCTTTTGCATATGAGAATCTTCCCTTTGAATGGCGCTCTTGTGCGAAACGATAGGAAGAGAGCGTTTTGCAGCAGGACCCCGCATTCTCTGCGCTCATTGCGGCCGCCCCGGCCGCTTTTTTCAGGGCGACCTGAAACCAAAGAAGAGGAGATGTTGTTATGAGCGAACAGCTATGACGCAGTGCCGCAGAGTGCGCGCAAAAGCGTCGGCAGTATTCTGGTCATTCTGACCGGTTATACCATTTCTCTGTCCAACTTCGTCACCGGCGCCACCGTGGGCTACAAGATGCCCTTTAAGGATGCCGTGCTGGCCTGCGCCGTCGGCAACCTGATGCTGATTCTGGTGGCCACCCTGCTGGGTATCATCGCGTACAAGACCGGCCTGTCCACCTCCGTGCTGGCCAGAAAGTCCCTGGGCGCCCGCAGCTCCGCCATTCTCTCCCTGCTACTGGCCGTGTCCGCCGTGAACTGGATCGCAGTCAACGCCGATACCTTCTCCAAGCTGATTGCCTCCACCTTTACCTGGTGGCCCATCCCCGTTGGCATTACCTCCATCATCGTGGTTGCCCTGTGGGCTCAGTCCGCTATCCGTGGCGTGAAGGGCCTTGAGATTGTCAGCTGGCTGGGCGTGCCCTGCGCCATTATCCTGACCATCGCCTGCGCCATCGCCATCGGCAAGGTTGCCGGCTATGACACCGTGTTCCACTTTGTCCCCGAGGAGGCCAACACCATTTCCTTCGCCGCTGGTTCCACCTCCTTCGTGGGCGCCTGGATCTTCGGCTGCATCGTCTCTCCCGACGTGTGCCGCTACGCCAAGAAGGGCTCTCACGTGGCCATCGGCGCCCCCATCGCTGTGGCTATCGGCCTGTTCGGCCTTGAGGTCATCGGCATCATGACCGCTCAGGCCACCAACAAGAGCGACTTCGTTACCGCCACCGCTGCCCTGGGCCTGGGCGTGCTGGTGTTCATCTGCGCCATCTTCTGCGTGTGGACCACGCAGGACAACAACATCTACAGCGCCGGCCTGGCCCTTCAGAACGTGATGAAGGACACCAAGCTGGAGGGCAAGGTGAAGCACGCCGTGCTGGCCGTCATCGTGGCCACCGCCGCCGCCATCTTCGCCGCTGTGGGCGCCACCAAGTTCCTGCTGCCCGTGGTGCAGACCCTGTCCGTGCTGCTGCCTCCCATCCCCGGCCTGATAATCGCCGAGGCCTTCTTCGTCAAGCGCAGCAAGGAGAAGAAGAACATCAACTGGGTGGCCATTATCACCTGGATTGTGGGTACCGTGGTGGGCGAGGTGGCCCTGAAGCTCAACTTCTTCATCCCCGCTATCCTCAGCATGGTCGTGACCTTCGTGCTGTACATCATCATGAGCAAGGCTCTGGACAACGTTCTGAACAAGGACGTCATGTAATTCCGGAACAGAAACAGAACACCCCGGACGCTCCGCAATGGAGTGTCCGGGGTGTTTTTTGTTTACAGTGACTGACAGCCGGTACTCAGCTGTGCGGCGAGGAAAGCGGACAGCGTCTCCAGCAGGGTGGGGTCAGGGTCGCGGGGCGGATAGAAGCACTTGGCCCTGGGATGACTGCGCACGGCGGAGAGGAAGGGGGTGTCCAGGTCCCGTACCCAGGCCAGGATAGGAATGTCGCCGTCCAGCGCGTCCAGCACTGCCTGACAAAAGCGGGGAGAGCGGCTCTCCATGGGTCCCAGCTCATCCAGCAGAAGCAGGCCGCCGGGACCGGCGTGCTCAATCAGACCGGCGCAGCGGTCAAAGGCCTCCGGGATAGCAGTAGCCTGCCGGTCCTTGCACCAGCCCAACAGAATGGGTTCACAGGCCTCCGCGGACCGGCCCACAGGGTAGAGGCGAATGGGAGCATGGCCTGTCTCATCGGCGGCCTCTTTTGGTGTGCGGTAGCCCCAGATGGGGAGGGAGGAGGGCAGAGTAGCCAAAAGCGACTCGATCCAAAATGAGCGGCCCTTTCCGCTGGGACCCACAAGAAGGGTGTGAAGCATGGCGGTTTCCTCCCGTTCAGAATGGTGATGGCCTCAGCCCACCGGATGGACCTCCAGCGGGTTGACATGGACCATGCAGTGCTTGACCTTGGGGAACTGCTCCTCAATGGCGTCGTGGACCATAGTGGCCGACTCGTGGGCCTGGGACAGAGGGGTGCTGCCATCGGCGGCGATGTCGATTTCCACATAAATCCGGTCGCCAAACAGGCGGGTCTGGAGCCGGTCCACGCCCAGCACGCCGTCCTGGGCCAGAACCACCTCCCGCATCTGGGCCTCCACCTCGTCAGAGCAGGCGGTGTCCAGCATTTTGGAGATGGCGTCCCGGAAGATATCAAATGCGGCCTTGAGGATGAAGAGGCAGATCACCACGCTGGCCACCGGGTCCAGCACGGGCAGGCCCAGACGGGCGCCCAGGATGCCGATAAAGCTACCCACGGAGGACAGGGCGTCGGAGCGGTGGTGCCAGGCGTCGGCCATCAGGGCGGAGGAGTCAATCTTCTTTGCGGCCGCCCGGGTATACCAGTACATGGCCTCCTTGGACACGATGGAGATGACGGCGGCAATCAGTGCCAGACGGCCGGGGACCACCAGCGCGGTGCTGTCACCCAGGATGTTCTGAATACCTGCCCAGCCGATGCCCAGACCGGTAAAGGCCAGCAGCACCGAGAGAATCAGGGCCGCCACGCACTCAAAGCGCTCGTGTCCGAATGGGTGCTCTTTGTCCGACTCCTTGCCCGACAGCTTTACACCCACGATGACAACAAATGTGCTCAGCACGTCGGAGGCGGAGTGGATGGCGTCTGAGACCATGGCGCCCGAGTGGGCGGCGACACCGGCCATCAGCTTGAAGACGGTCAGGAGGAAATTGCCCAGGATTGTGACGAACGAGACTTGCATGGCTAAGTTTTCATTTGCTTTCTTGTCCATAGATTGACCTCCGGATGAATAGTGTGCCTTGTCACCTGCCCGAAACCATCAGCCATGTATGTTCAAGGTATAAAAAATACACCCATGGAACATACAACTGTCCCACAGATGTACAGGAGATCATCTGCTGCCGCAACTGCGGCCCGGCTCCATGGATTCCAGAGGAATCCGTGGCCTGCTCAGTTTGTACTGTAGTTGCCCCCGATAGGGGGTAGAGTGCAGTGCAAAGTGAATGTTCGCATTGTAGCATATGCAGCGGCCTGTGTCAAGGTGCTGGGGGAAAGGAAGCAGGGCATCCGCTCCGTTGACGGACCTTTCCCCTTGGGATATAATACGTCAGAAAAAGAAACTAAGCGTACCACCGTGTTCGTGAGGCGGAGTGCGCTGGATATTGGAGTAAGCAATGGACTTTTCCCAATTCAAAGCACAATTTTCCATCCGTCTGGACCCTCAGCAAGAGGCAGCGGTGCAGGAGACGGAGGGACCGGTGCTGCTGCTGGCGGTGCCGGGCAGCGGCAAGACCACCGTCCTGGTGACCCGGCTGGGCTACATGTGCTACGTGCGGGGCATCAAGCCGGAGAGCATCCTCACCATGACCTATACCGTGGCGGCCGCCAGGGATATGGAACGGCGGTTTGCCTCTTGCTTTGGCGAGGAGGCGGCAAAGCGGCTGAGCTTCCGCACCATCAACGGCGTGTGCAGCCGGATAATCCGCTACTATGAGCGGGTCATGGGCCGCTCCGCCTTCCGCCTGCTGGAGGATGGCAGCCAGAAGAGCGCCCTGCTGGGGGAGCTCTACCGGGGCCAGACCAATGAGTTTGCCACAGAGAGCACCATAAAGGGCCTCCAGACCGCCATTACCTATGTAAAGAACCAGATGCTCAAGGGGGAGGAGCTGTCCGAAATCGAGGTAGAGGGCCTGAACTTCCCGGCCTTCTATCAGGCCTACTGCAAGGCCCTGCGGGACAGACAGCTGATGGACTACGACGACCAGATGGTCTATGCCCTCCAGATTCTCCGGCAGTACCCTCAGATTCTGGGGGCGGTCCGGGACCGGTACCGGTATTACTGCGTGGACGAGGCCCAGGACACCTCCAAAATCCAGCACACCATCATCCGCCTGCTGGCGGGGCAGAGCGGGAATCTGTTTATGGTGGGAGACGAGGACCAGAGCATCTACGGCTTCCGGGCGGCCTATCCCCAGGCCCTCACGGAGTTTGACCGGGTTTATCCCCACGCCAAGGTGCTGTACATGGAGCAGAACTACCGCTCCACAGAGCAGATTGTGGCGGCGGCGGACCGGTTCATCCAGAAGAACAAAAACCGCCACCCCAAGCACATGCGGGCCACCCGTGGAAGCGGGCCGGAGCTCCGGGAGATTTCGGTCTACGACCGGCAGAAGCAGTACCGCTATCTCTGCAAGATGGCGGAGAACTGTGAGACCGAGACCGCCGTGCTCTATCGGGACAATGACAGCGCTTTGCCGCTGATGGACTTGCTGGAGCGCTCCGGCATCCCATACCGCTGCCGCCAGGTGGAGAGCGTCTTTTTCACCAACCGGGTGGTGCGGGATATTACGGACATCATCCGTCTGGCCCAGGCGCCGGGCAACGCGGAGTATTTTCTGAACATCTACTACAAGCTGGGGGCGGGCATCAGCCGTACCCTGGCCCAGGAGGCGGCTGCTCAGGCCGGCAGGGCAGGGGAGACCATTCTGGAGTACATCGCGTCCTCTTCATCGGCGTCCCCCTGGACCAGAAAGCAGTGCAGGGCACTCCAGACCCATATGAACAATCTGCTGGATGAGCCAGCGGACCGGGCGGTTTACCGGATTGTGCATTTCATGGGCTACGGGGCATATCTGGAGGACCGTGGCGGCGACCTGAACAAGGCGGAGATTCTGGAGGCGCTAGGAGCGGAGGAGCCCACACCTTGGCGGCTTCTGGAGCGTCTGGAGGAGCTGCGGGAGGTGGTGCAGGCGGGTGCCGGTACACCGGACTGTCCCTTTGTGCTCTCCACCATCCACTCCAGCAAGGGTTTGGAGTACGACCGGGTGATTTTGATGGATGTGGCGGACGGCATGCTGCCCAAGGCTCTGCCGCAGCGGGATCCATCTCCCCAGGAGCTGGACCTCTATGAGGAGGAGCGGCGGCTGTTCTACGTGGGGATGACCCGTGCCAAACGGGAGCTGGACATTGTCACCTTCCGGAAGCCGGGGTTGGAGTCCGTCTTTTCCGAAGAAGTGTTCCCGCCGAAAGCTAAGGAACCCCAAAAGACAGAAAGAAGAAAGCTGCCGGAGGTAAAGCATCTGACCAAGGAGCAGATTTTCCGGCTTTCCGAGACATATGAGCCTGGTACACGGCTACGCCACAAGACCTTTGGTCCTGGGACGCTGGTCAGCCGCAGCGGGGATATTGTCATCATCGCCTTTGACAACGGAGAGGTCAAAAAGCTGGCGCTGTCTACCGCGCTCCGGGCCAGGCAGCTTCAGCCGGAAGAGCAAGAAATATAGAAGAACAGCAGAGGGGGCCGACGGATATTTCCGCCGGCCCCCTTTATAAAGATAACGAAAAGCCTTTTTGTAGACAGAAAAAATCGGAGTGCCCTCATTTGGACACTCCGATTGGTCCGAGTGGCGGGATTC
>NZ_AAXG02000046.1 GCF_000169255.2 Pseudoflavonifractor capillosus ATCC 29799 | reverse complement strand
CGCTTGCTGCACCCTCAAAACCGAACAATGTAGATTCTCCGCTGCTCCGCAAGCAGCCTGCATGTTTTCATGTTAAGGTCAAGCCCTCGGCTGATTAGTACCGGTCAGCTACATGTGTTACCACACTTCCACCTCCGGCCTATCAACGATGTAGTCTACATCGAGCCTTACCTCACGAAGAGTGAGAGACCTCATCTTAGGGGGAGTTTCACGCTTAGATGCCTTCAGCGTTTATCTCGTCCGTACATAGCTACCCAGCTATGCCCTTGGCAGGACAACTGGTGCACCAGAGGTACGTCCATCCCGGTCCTCTCGTACTAAGGACAGCTCCCTTCAAGTCTCTTACGCCCGCAACAGATAGGGACCGAACTGTCTCACGACGTTCTGAACCCAGCTCGCGTGCCGCTTTAATTGGCGAACAGCCAAACCCTTGGGACCGAATTCAGCCCCAGGATGCGACGAGCCGACATCGAGGTGCCAAACCTCCCCGTCGCTGTGGACGCTTGGGGGAGATCAGCCTGTTATCCCCAGGGTAGCTTTTATCCGTTGAGCGACGGCACTTCCACTTGCATACCGCCGGATCACTAACTCCAACTTTCGTTACTGCTCGACCCGTCGGTCTCGCAGTTAGGCTCGTTTATGCGTTTACACTCACTGCACGATTTCCGTCCGTGCTGAACGAACCTTTGAGCGCCTCCGTTACCTTTTTGGAGGCGACCGCCCCAGTCAAACTGCCCACCTAACAGTGTCCCCCGACCCGATTCAGGGCCGCAGGTTAGAAAACCAGCAAATCAAGGGTGGTATCCCAAGGGTGACTCCATCTGAGCTGACGCCCAAACTTCCAAGTCTCCCACCTATCCTGTACATGATTTACCGATTTCCAGTATTAAGCTACAGTAAAGCTCCATGGGGTCTTTCCGTCTAGTTGCGGGTAACTGGCTTCTTCACCAGTACAACAATTTCGCCGGGTGGGCTGTTGAGACAGTGCCCAAATCGTTACGCCATTCGTGCGGGTCAGAACTTACCTGACAAGGAATTTCGCTACCTTAGGACCGTTATAGTTACGGCCGCCGTTTACTGGGGCTTCAATTCAATGCTTCGAGTTGCCTCTGACATCTCCTCTTAACCTTCCAGCACCGGGCAGGCGTCAGCCCATATACGTCATCTTTCGATTTAGCATAGACCTGTGTTTTTGGTAAACAGTCGCTTGGGCCTATTCACTGCGGCCCCCCTTAGGGGGCTCCCCTTCTCCCGAAGTTACGGGGTAATTTTGCCGAGTTCCTTAACAACCCTTCTCCCGTTGGCCTTAGGATTCTCTCCTCATCTACCTGTGTCGGTTTGCGGTACGGGCGCCTTAGTATACCTCATGCCTTTTCTCGCCTCAGAGCATCGCCGGCTTCCCTACTTTAATTTCGGTCCCTTACGCCCGGGTCAACCAACGCCCGGGTCCGGCTATCTCCAAGTGTCAGCATGCTTAAAGTTTCGGCGGCTACGGAATTTCAACCGTATGTGCATCGACTACGCCTCGCGGCCTCGCCTTAGCTCCCGGCTTACTTGAGCGGACGATCTTTCCCAGAAACCTTAATTTTCGCCATTATGATTCCCACATAATTCTCGCTACTCATCCGGCATTTCTCACTCTGGT
>NZ_AAXG02000047.1 GCF_000169255.2 Pseudoflavonifractor capillosus ATCC 29799 | reverse complement strand
GGTTTTCTTTATACAAAAAGGGTGCGTGCTGCACAGCACGCACCCTTTTTCTTATGTATTTTGTACTGCGGCATGGCGCCGGTAGAAGTCAGTGAGCAGTACGCTCAGGGCCTCGGGCGCATCCTTGTTGGCCTCGTGTCCCCCTTCGGCGATGAGCCGCAGCTCTCCGTTGGGCAGCATCCGCCCCAACTCCTCCGCCGCCCGGCGGTTGGCCCGGTCCTTCTCGCCGCAGAGCACCAGAGCCGGACAGGTGATCTGCTCCAGAACTGGTCTCAGGTCCAGCTCCGCCATGGAGGCGCACAGTTTAATGACCGCCTGCTTTTCCATCCCTATTTTGCGAAAGTTCTCAGCGGGCGTCAACCGTAACATCAGGTTCTGAATGGCCAGCAGACCGCCGGGCATGGAGGCCCGTGCGCCGATGAGGGCCAGACTGCTCACCCGCTCCGGGTGCTCTGCTGCGTACTGGAGGGCCAGCACACCCCCCAGAGACAGACCGCACAGGTCCAGCAGCCCCTCCAGACCATCACAATATTGTTCAAACGCACCGTAGAGCGCGGGGTAGTCCTCCCCATCCCGCTCCAGGGCATATAAATTCGGACACAGCGCCTGGCTCCCCTTGGGCAGCCGGTTGACCACCGGGTTCCAGTCCTCAGGTTTCTGTCCCAGTCCATGCAGGAACACAATGGGCACGGGTTGATCCTCCTTTCTGATGCAGCACAAATGTCAGGCATATGTTCTCAGTATAGAGAATCTTCCGCTCCTCTGCAAGGGGTAAATTTCTTAATTTTACATAAATTTTCTCTCTATTCCGGATTTTTCTCAACTTTCAGAGCAGAAAAGGAGCCGCAGGCAGATACCTGCGGCTCCTCGCACATGATGGAATTACGCTTTGGTCTGCTGGGCAAACCGCATCAGGATGGTGGCCAGCTGGGCCCGGTCCGTACCGGTGCCGGGCAGCAGCTTTCCGCCGTCGCCGCCGGTAATAAGGCCGGTCTCAACCGCCCAGGCCATGGCGTCTGCTGCCCAGCCGGATACGTCGCCGCTGTCGGGGTAGCTGCTCAGGTCAGCTTCCGTCTCCGGGCTGCCGCTGTACCGGTACAGCATGGCAGCCAGCTGCTCCCGGGTGATGGTACCCTCAGGATTGGTGCCGTCGGAGATGCCCTCCGCCACCGCCCAGGTCTGGGCCTTGGCGTACCAGCTCTCGCCGCCGTCGGTCTCCTCACCTGCCATCCGGGAGAGCACGGTCCACACAGTGGCACGGGTTACGGCTCCGTCCGGGTCGAACAGTCCGCCGGACACACCCTGCATCACGCCCTGCTCAACCGCCCAGGCCACAGCCTCGCTGTACCAGGCGTCCGCAGGCATGTCGGGGAACAGAGGTTCCATTTCCTCCGCCTTGAAGGTGACGTACACGGTCACAGAACCGTTGGGCATGGTGAAGGTGTTGCCGCTCACCGCCACATCCTTGCCGCTGCTGTCGGTCACGGTTACGCTGTCCACCACATAGCCCTCGTCGGGCTGGATGGTCAGCTGCACCTTCTGGCCTGCCCAGGCCCAGCTGGGGCTGGCCTTTACAGTGCCGTGCTCCGCCTCGGTCTTGATCTGGTAGGTGGGGATGGTGGGAATGGTCTCCTCCGCATCCTCAATTACTGTGACAGCAGCGCTCCCCTTCCGGCTGGGGTCTGCCACCGATGTGGCTGTCACCACCAGCTGTCCGGCCGTCTCATTCCCGGCCACAGTAAGGATACCCTCTTCGCTGACCGCTGTCTCCTCGGACTGATTCCCGCTGACGCTCCAGGTCACTTCCTGAACCGTCTCCGCACCGGACACAGCGGCGGTGAAGGTCACGCTCTCTCCGGGATGCACCTCTGCTGTGGAGGGCGTCACATTGACCGCCCCCACAGCGTCGGTATAAATCTTGAAGGCATCCAGCTTCACGTGGGGATTGGAGGAGCCGGAGGCTCCGGCCAGTCGGATGCTGATGGTATGCGCTCCGTAGGGCAGGTCGGTTTTGGTGAACAGCTCCAGCTGCTTGGTGCCAATGGCCGCTGAGGTATAGGTGTCCACCGTCTCCGCCACCTGGCCGTCTATGGACACCTCCACCAGTCCGCAGGATGTGGAAATCTCGGTCACATAGCCCACGCCGGTACCCACAAAGGTCAGGGAGGCCGCTGCATCATCGCTGTTGCTGCTGACCTGATCGCCGCCATAGTAGCCGTCGGCGGCATAGGGATCCTTCCAGGTTCCGGTGTACACAATGCGGCTGTCCCCGTTGTCCACATATTCCACCGTGGGCTCCAGCGCCACCAGGGTGACGGTGACTGTATAGACCCGGGTCTTGCCGTCCGCGCCTGTGACAGTGTATGTCACAGGACTGGTGAAGTCCTGGGCCACGCCGCTCTCCGGGGACACCACAGCCCCCTGGGAGACCGTGATTTCAGGGACCAGGGCAGTCAGGTCCGTGCCCTCAGGCAGTTCGAGCGTAATCTCCGTGCCGCTGATATGTCCCTGTGTCCCGTTGATGGAGAAGGCGGTAATCTGCCTGGGGGAGCCTTCGATCTCCACCGGCTTCTCCATGGAGATGGTCAGGCTGTCCAGCGCGGCGTTGAGGCCGCTGCCGTTGGCGCCCTCACCTGTCACGGTGAGGGTAAAGGTATTTTCTCCCTCCTTCAGCTCCGCCTGTCCCAGCGTGAGGGTGGTGTAGCCCGATCCGCTGCTGCCGTCAAAGGCTTCTCCTGTCTCCGTACCGTTGACAGAGAACTGATAGACGCCGTAGCCGCTGAACTGCTTGAGCCGCAGGGACAGGTCATATGTTCCGGCCTGAATATCCTTCAGGGTAAAGGTGATGGACTCCCCGGCTTCATCCGGCTTGAAGGTGACGATGGCGCCGCCGCTGGCGGAGCCGTCCGCCGCCTGGGCGGGGGGAATGGTCATATCCGGGTTGGAGACGCTGTAATCCAGCGCCTCAAATTCCAGCGTCTGAGACACCGATATGGTGGGCGGAATGATGTCGTCCACCCGGTCGGGGTCGTCGCTCTCAACCTCCAGCGTGGTGATCTGGCCGCCGCTGTACACCAGGCGGACGGCTGTGTTGTAGTTGGCGTTGAGGCAGAAGTCCACGTCCCACTCCTCCGGCCAGGCCGGGAGGACATAGATCCGCTCCTCATAGCTCTGGAGCAGCATCCGCTGCAGGGCCAGGGAGGCCTGGCCGCCGTTGTCAAAGTCGGGCACCTCGTCGTTGCCCTTCATCCAGTAGCCGGGGAACTTGCAGCCGCTGTCCGTGGCGGTGAGGCCATAGGACACATTGCTCCTGGCGTTTTCGGTCAGGCCCAGAAGCGCCGCCTGGACGCCGTCCTGATGCCAGCACCCGTTCATCTTGAACAGGCGGCTGTTGAAGGTGTTGATTCCCTTTTGCAGGGTCTCCGGGTCGCTGTCGATGGTGGCCAGCCGGTAGGGGAACACGGTGTAGAGCTCCGGATTCTCCGAGTTCTTTGTGGCGCCATACTGATAGGCGGGGAGATAGCGGCTGCCGTCGTCGCTCTCCTTGACGGCGGGCAGGGCCTCATAGCAGGCCTGCCACTCCGCCTTCAGCTCCGCTGTGGCCGCACTGTTGGTCAGTGCCAGCAGCCGGGGCAGGATGGCGGTGAGACCGGCGATGTGGTCGGTGGGATTGGTGCAGTTCCAGTACTCCTCCAGCGCATTGGAGGGGGTGATGTTCAGCAGGCCGGTGTCCGGGTCGTAGTACATGTTCCAGTAGAACCGGATGAGCTCCTGGGCCAGAGGGACAATATAGTCCTCCACCATGGTCTCGTCGCCGGTCATGTCGTAGTAGTCCAGCATCATCTGGACCACCTCAAAACCGTTCTGCCAGTGGTAGGTGGTGTAGTCTCCGGTGCCGTCAATGGCCCACTGGAGCTTGTCACGGGTGCCGTCGGCACCGTAGGCGTACATCTGCTCGGGGTAATAGGCGCCCTCCTTGCCGAAAAACTCCGTGGAGATCTCCTTGCGCAGGGGCAGGGCGTCCAGGTACATGTCAAAGTAGGCCTTCATGAATTCGTAGTCCCCGGCAGCCAGCATGGGCCAGTACACCAGCCGGGTATTCTGGTGCCAGTACATGCTGCCCCAGTCCCGGTAGTCATCCCCCTGGCTGGCGTTGGTGCACATGGTGAACAGTCCGCCGTTGAAGTGGATGGCCTCGTCGGCCTCTCCCATGCAGGCCACCTGGTAGCGCTGGAGAATGCAGCCCTGGGTTACGGCCTCCGCCGTGGCGTCGCCGGTGATGAAAATCCAGCTGCGGGTCCACACATCCCGCCACCATGCGGTGTGGGCGTCCCAGCGGCTGTCCTTCCCGGCGGCCTCGGCAGCCGCCTTCCGCTCCTCCAGCTGCTGCTCCCACTCCTCTGCCGTGTCGGTCTGGGCACAGTGGGTGTAGATGTGCAGGTCGAAGTCCGTCCCCGCCTCGGCGGTGGTCAGGGTCTTGGTATCGGCTGCGGTAAAGCCCGCTCCCTCTACCAGAGCGCCGAAGGTATTGTGAAGATAGGGGTCGGGATACTTGGTGTAGTAGTCGGCAATCTCCTGGTCCAGCTTCTGATAAGAGACCATCTTCTCATAGAGAGAGGTCTCGTTGCGGTGGTACCAGAGGAGCTGATTTCCCCCGGTCCGGTCAGCCACCACGTCGGCACTCTCCGTGGGCAGCTCGTCGCCGTAGTTGATGTGGACGCCGATGAAGCTGCGGTTGTTGCCGCCGCTCTTGTCCATAGTGAGAGGCTCGGTGCGCCAGAGGTCGTTGGTCACGGTGAGGGTAATGGGGGCGGCGGCGCTGGCCTCCAGCTCCAGTACGTCGTAATCGCCGTCGATCCAGAGCTTGAAGGAGACCTTCTTATCCCCCTCGCCAGCGGTGATATATATTGCCCCCTCCTCCAGCACCAGCTTCTGCTCAAAGGCTGTGCCGGCGGAGAACACATTGCTGCCGTCCTCATATTGGGCGCTCACCCGCACCCGTCCCACCTTCAGCAGACGGGTGGCCTCGCTGTACGCATCGCTCCGCGAGAGGTAGAGCACCAGGTCGCCATCCTCCTCTACCCAGACATTGGAGGCCATGCTGCCGTTGCCGATGGGCATGGAGTCCTTGCTGGTGCTGCCCATGTCGGTGAATACCTGGTCATAGGCCGAAAGCTTGTCCAGCGCCTGGGATCGGTCAATGGCTCCGCCTGTGTCTGCCGCTGCCGCAGTCGATACCAGCAGGCCGCAGAGCAGCGCCATGGTCAGGAGCAGAGAGATGCCGCGTTTTAACATGGGAAGACCTCCTTTTCCGTTTTGTCCAAGGGCGGCTTCCGGATGGAAGCCGCCCTTGTGGTGTCTGTTATCTTGTCTGTGCGTCAAGGCTTGCAAACCGCATCAGGATGGTGGCCAGCTGGGCACGGTCCGTGCCGGCGCCGGGCAGCAGCTTTCCGCCGTCGCCGCCGGTAATAAGGCCGGTCTCAACCGCCCAGGCCATGGCGTCTGCCGCCCAGCCGGATACGTCGCCGCTGTCGGGGTAGCCGCTCAGGTCAGCTTCTGTCTCCGGGCTGCCACTGTACCGGTACAGCATGGCAGCCAGCTGCTCCCGGGTGATGGTGCCCTCGGGATTGGTGCCGTCGGAGATGCCCTCCGCCACCGCCCATGCCTGGGCCTTGGCATACCAGCTCTCGCCGCCATCGGTCTCCTCGCCCGCCATCCGGGCCAGCACGGTCCACACCGTGGCACGGGTTACGGCTCCGTCCGGGTCGAACAGTCCGCCGGACACGCCCTGCATCACGCCTTGCTCCGCCGCCCAGGCCACAGCCTCGCTGTACCAGGCGTCCGCAGGCACGTCGGGGAACAGAGGCTCCATTTCCTCCGCCTTGAAGGTGACGTACACGGTCACAGAACCGTTGGGCATGGTGAAGGTATTGCCGCTCACCGCCACATCCTTGTCGTTGCTGTCGGTCACGGTTACGCTGTCCACCGTATAACCCACGTCGGGCTGGATGGTCAGCTGCACCTTCTGGCCTGCCCAGGCCCAGCTGGGATTGGCCTTCACGGTGCCGTGCTCCGCCTCGGTCTTGATCTGATAGACAGGAACGGTGGAGTCCTCCTCGTAAGCGACGCCGTACACCTCAAACTCCAGAATGCTGGGTGCCAGAGAGGAGTCGTCGCCCAGCACCAGCCGGACCTTTTCGCCGTACACCGGCTGGTCCAGGGTGCCCTCATTGACGGTGGAATCCGCTGTGCCGGAGGCAAAGGTCTTCCACTCGCTTCCGTCAAAGTACTCCAGGGCGTAGGTCTTGATGCGGGAGTTCATGCCGTCCTGACCGCCCTTGTACTGGGTGATGGAGAAGTTATCAATGCGGTAGGTGCCCTGAAGGTCCACAGTCAGGACGCTCTCGGTGTAAGGCTCCTGGGTGGCCCAGCGGGTGGAGGTGTCGCCATCCACCGCCTTGTCGGCTTCATAACCGCTGACCGGATCGCCGGCGGCAGAGTGGGTGTAGGTGTTGGTGCCCTCAGCGGGCTTGTTGAGCACGATGTTGGAAGGAATCTCAGAGGGATCCATCTGGTTTTCCAGCTTCTCTTCCAGCTCGGCCATGTAGAAGGCCACATCCTCCTCCGTGGCCGACGGGTCATCCGCAATCCGCCGGGCAGCGGCCAGGCTGCTCTGGAGCTCAGCCCAGTCCTCCTCCGTATAGAGGTTCTCGTCTGCCTGCTCAGCCTGTGCGATCTCCTCCTCCAGTTCGGTCTTATCCACCGCGCCGTCGCCCAGACCGGTGACGGTCAGGCTCTCGCTGTCCTCCGCCAGCACCACGCCCAGCAGCGGAATCTGCACGTTGTAGGGCGCGTGGCCGCTGTACGGACTCTGTCCGTCCTTGGTGGTGGCGCAGCAGAGCAGGAAGGGAATTCCATCCTCCAGATAGACCTGGGCACGCTCCAGATTGGTCACCTTCTGTGCGCCGCTCTCCCAGGGGATTTCGGTGACAAAAGCCAGTGCGTTGTCCGACACCGCCCAGTCCGTCATGCCGTCAGAGGACTCAAAGAGTGCGTAGGAGTAGGGATAGCCGGTGACGCCGGTGAAGTAGTTTTTGAAATCCTTGGCCAGGGCGTAGAATTTTCCGTTGCTGCTCCAGAGGAAGCAGTCCTCCACGCTCCAGCCGTCAGTGGGGTTCTGCATGATGGCCTCTTCGCTGCGGGTGAAGGGACCGTAGGGGCTGTCGGAATAACCGCAGCCGGACACCACGATGTCGTTGCCGTCCAGGGGCTTTCCGGTGGGGCTGGACACGCCCTTGTATACGGTGTAGTAGGTGTAGGTGCCGTCGGGATTCTTCACCTCGGTGACCGAGGGGTTGGAGGTGAGGAGGCTGTCAAACATGCCCTCCCGTACGTCGATGACCGGCTTATCATACACCGTCCAGGGACCGGCGGGGGTGTCCGCCACCGCCACGCCGATGCGCTGGTGGTTGCGGCCGTAGGCGTAGGTAAAGCCGCCCTCCGTGGCGTTGGTGCCCATGAAGTAGAGGTAGTACTTGCCGTCCTTCTCGCTGTGCATCAAGGTGGGGTTGTGGAAGACCTCCAGGGTGCCCACGCCCTCCCAGTACACAGGCTCTGTGTTGGTGGTGTTGGTGTAATTGGCGTCCAGCGCCAGGCCCTGGTAGACAAAGGGTCCGTCGGGACTGGTGGACACGGCATAGCCCAGCTCGGAGTAGATGGCCCAGTCGTTGCTGAAGCCCTGGGTGTTATGCCAGGTGGAGAAGATCATGTAGTACAGGCCGTCGGGGCCCTCAGTGACAGTGGCACCCCAGACCTCACGGCCCTCCACCTCAAAGTAGTTGTCGTCGGGCACGGTCTGGATAATCTGGCTGAAGTCGCTGTAATCCCGGATAGAGGCCTGAATCACATAGGTACCGTCAGCAGGCAGGGTAAAGACGCACTGCCAATTTCCCGCCTCGTCCAGGGTTTCGGCCACATAGCGCTGCTCCAGGTCGCCGTCCACGATGACCTCCACCTTCAGGTCCTCCAGGTTCACGGAGGTGCCGGTGACAGTGACGGTCTCGCCGTCCCGGTTGACACTGGTGATCTCCACCTCTCTGGGGATGGGAGGCTCCACCTTCTCCAGAGTCAGGCTGACGGGCACCAGGTCCTTGCCGTTGCCCGAGACGAAGGAGAAGGTCACATCTCCGGCGCTCTCCAGGGTGATCTCGCCCAGAGTCACGTCGTAGTAGCTGCCGTTTTTCTCGGCGTCGTTGAAGTCGATGGTCTCGCCCACGTCCTGGCCGTTGACTTCAAAGCTCCAGCTGCCGTAGCTGCTGTAGAACTTGGAGTTCAGGGTGATCTCATAGGTGCCCTCGGGCATCTCGCCCAGGCTCATGGACACGGTGCCGCCCTGCTGGCCGCCTACCAGCTTGAGTCGGTCTACTTTCAGGCTGGTGTCCTGCACCACAGTGACGCTGGCGCCGCCGGAGGCGCTCACCTTCCCGCTCTCGGACAGGTCCAGCAGGTCCCACTCCTTTTCGGCGGTGACCTCCACCACCACGCTGCCGGTGACCGTTCTGCCGTCCACCTCTGCGGTGGCGGTGATGATGGCCTGGCCCGCTGCCACAGGGATCAGGGTGCCGTCAGCGGACACGGTGAGGACCGCCTCGTTGTCGGAGGCAAAGACAGCGGCAGGCAGATTCTCGGTGACGGCGGTGCCGTCGGTATACACCACGGAGGTGACCCTGGCGCTGCCGGTTCCGTCAAAGATGGAGAGGGTCTCGGGTGTCTCTACGGTCAGGGATGCCGGCGCAGCGGCGGTGACGGTGATGGAGCAGGTGCCCTTCACGTCTCCGAAGCCGGTGGCGGTGATGGTGGCGGTGCCCTCCTTCAGGGCGGTGACCAGGCCGGAGGCGGACACGGTGAGGACGGTGTCGTCAGAGGAGGTCCAGGTCACATCCTTGATGGTGGCGTTGTCCGGCTTCACCTCAGCGGTGAGCTGGAGCTTCTCGCCCACAGCCAGGTCGCGGCCGCCGGTGACGGTGACGCTCTCTACGTCCACATACTGGAAGTCCTCCACCGTCACCTGCACGGACTGCTCAAAGAGGCCGATGCCGTAGGAGACGGTGATGTAGGGGGTGGAATTGCTGAGGGTGTAGGTGCCGGTAAAGGCGGTGCCCGCGGCGGCGTTCTCGGTGACGGCCACCTGCTGGGCATTGCCGGAGGCATCGGTCACCCAGACGTAGCCGGTCTCCACCACGGCGTCATCCAGGTTCAGAGGGGCGTCCAGGGTGATGGTGATCTCCTCGCCGCTCTTGCCGCTGGTCTTGCTGACGCTCAGGTCGGTGGCGTCGGCGGAGGAGTAGGCCAGGGACTCGTTCCAGGCCGTGTTGTAGGCCACCCAGCCCTCGGTGTAGCCGGTATTGTAGTTCTCGGGGGCATAGGGATAGCAGCTCTCAGGGGCGTTGGCATCGATGACGGCGGTGCACTGATGCAGATCGCCGTAGCCGCCGGTGGGCTGAGTCCACCAGCCCAGGTCGCCGCCGGCGAAGTCCCGGGTCAGGTCGTAGAAGGCGGCCCGTCCGGTGGGGTTGCGGCCGAAGAGGTCGTCAATGGCCGCAGTGCCCATGATCTCCAGCTCCGCCTTCAGCTCCTCATCCTCCAGCACACGGGAGGCGGCGTAGGCGATGGCCTGGAGGCCGCCCTGGTTGCCGGGTTCGTTCTTGGGGGCCGGATTCTGGCCGTCAGCGATGGCATAGGCCGCGCCGGTCCAGTAGATCTGGTCCACTGGCTTACCCGCATTGCCGCCGGTGTGGAAGGTGTAGCCCTTGTCCAGGTCGCTGGGGGCCACCGCCATGCGGATGTCCCACAGGTTGTCGGTGCGGGCCACGTTGGCCTCCGCCCACTGGGTGATGGTGTCCAGCAGGCCGGCCGGAGCCTGGTCGGGGTACAGCTCCAGGAAGTAGGCCAGAGCCTCCATGGTGACGTGCTCACTCATGCGCTGACCCTTGTTGTAGTAGGGGTCGGTAATGTCGAAGTCGTCGGACACCAGATACTCGCAGTTGATATAGGCCGCGTCAAAGAACTTCTGGGCCACGTCCTCGCCCAGGCCGTCCCGCAGGGCAACTTCGTACATCATCAGGTTGGGGATGATAGAGTGTCCGGGAGGCTGGGAACCCTTCAGACCGCCGAAGGCCATCTGGAGCGCGTACAGGTCGTGGTTGGTGTTGCTCACGGGGTACCACTGCTTGTTGCAGCTGTTGACGCCCCACTGGGCGATGGTGTAATCCCGGACGTTCTCATAGAACTCCCGGTCCACCCACTTACTGATATAGGGATAGACATACAGGAAATAGGCCAGCTGCTCCTTGATGAGGATGTGGGGCTGGACGTTCTGGTTCACGCCCCAGTCGTAGTACCGCATGGCGCCGAACTTGATGAGCCAGACGATGTCGGGCTCGTCCTCGCCCTGGGTCCGCTGTTCGGGGTAGACGCACTGGTCGGCGTCGGAGATGCCGCCGGTCAGGTTGTCGTAGGCGGCAGGGTTGGCCATGTACTGGAGCACCAGGCTGTTGAGCTCAAAGCTGAACTGGTGGCTGTCACGCCAGCCGTAGCCGGTGCTGGCGCCCACCCGGTAGTCCTGCCGGGTCTCCTCCATGAACTGGAGGGCCTGCTGGACGGTGCTCTGGTACATCAGATTCTTGCCGATTTCAAACACATAGGAGTCCGCACCGGCGCAGGTGATGTAATAGCTGGTGGTCTCATCAGGCTCCAGGTCGGTGAAGTCGATGATGCCGCCGTTGACGGCGCTGTCCCCTTCCCCGCCGTAGGCCGCTTCCACGGTTCCGGTGTAGGCCACTTCCTTGGTCTCGGCGTTGATGACCTGGAAGGGCGTGCCGCCGGCAATGTTGGCCGCGGTGGCCCGCTTGCTGCGGCCGATGTCGTAGCCCAGCTGGTTGACGATGACCGCCGGGTCGGTGTTGCCGCCGGCACCGGGGGTGTACACATCGTCGGGAGAGGCGTTGGTCTCCACGATTTTAATGGCGTCGGCGTAGGCTGTGCCGTCGCCGGTCAGGCTCATGGTAATGGACAGGGCGGTGCCGTCGGTGGCCGCCACGGTGCCCAGCTTCACCCAGCTGCCCTGGTTCTCGTTGGGGTCCAGGCTGAACCGCCAGTTGCCGTCCTGGCTGCTGACGCTGAAGCGCAGGGGCGCTCTGGTCTCCCCGTCCTGAGCGGCGGGATTCCAGTAGTAAAGGCCGAAATTGCCGGTCTTGGGGGGATAATCCGCCCAGGTGGCCATGGCGGTGGCGTCCTCCGTGCGCTTGACGGCGGTGCCGTCCTGGCCCAGGGCGTCGGCGTCGGTCCAGGTGCCGCTGGCAGAGAACAGGCCATCCTCGTTGTTCCAGATGACGGTCTCATAGCCCGGGTCTTCCGTCTTGACAAACTTCACGTCGGCCACACGGCTGTGGGAGCCGGGGGTGGTGATGGTGAGGGTCAGGGACTCGTCCCCGGTGCCCGCGAAATAAAATGCGCCCAGAGAGGTCCAGCCGTCCGCCGTGACGGCGGCGGGCTTCACGGTCTCCTCTCCGCCGTTGGCGGTGATGGAGGCGGTCATCTTCATGGTGCTCTGTCCGTTGGCGATGTTCCAGAAGAAGACCTCATACCAGCCAGCCTCCATCTCAGTAGGCTGGAAGCGGACATACTCGCCCACAGTGCCGCAGTACACAGACCCGATGTCCGCCGTGGAGCCGTTCAGGCCGCTCTCCACCCAGCCGTCGGACATGGTGATGCCCTCGCCGGTGAAACTCTCCTTGTCGAAGCTCATGTGGATGGTGCCCGGATCCTCAGGCTCCGGCGGGTCCACCTCGCCGCCCTCTTTTACCAGCCGGAAGTAGTCCACCACCATGCCGTACTTGCCGGTGGCGTTCTCGTTCTGGCCGGTAAGCGCGGCTGTAATGGTGAGTTCGCCGCCCTCGTGGGTCAGGGTGCCCAGGTCGTGCTCCACGTAGCTGCCGTACTCGCCGACATAGTCCTCCTTGGCCTGGTACATATCCAGCGTGCCCAGGTCCGTGCCGTTGGCGGACAGCCGGTAAATGCCCCGGTCGGCGTTGTCCTTGGTGTGGACATACACCTGATAGGTACCGGCGGCCACATCCCCCAGGGAGAAGGCCGCGCTGTTGTTCTCGATTCCCTCAGGGTCCATGCCGTAATTGCTGGCCTGCAGGAAATAGAACGCGCCTGCGCTGCACTCCGCATCACCGGTGGCGCGGGAACCCGCAATGTCCCAGGTTCCGGTGGTGGTCACAGCCAGGCTCTCACCTTCGTAGATGGTGCCGCTGCCCGCAGCCAGCGCCGCTGTGGGGAAGAGTCCCGTCAGCATGGCCAGCACCAGCAGCAGGCTGATGATTGTGCGCCTCTTCATATCTCTGCCTCCTTTTGTCGTGTTTCCTCCAGATTAAGTCGGTCTCCGGCCCGGGGCGCAGTATGCCTCCCCAGGCTCTTTTCCGCATCTTTCGCAACTATTACTGTTGATATCCCACCTTTTTTCACATTTTTATTCTTTCTATGCCACGATTTTAGCAGATTGAACAGGTGCTTTCCTTGACTATTCTGCTTTATCTCTGGACAGATCCACACAAGTGTTCTTATGAAAAAAACACAGAACAGCGGTGCTCTCAGCACTGCTGTTCTGTGTAAAACAACGATAAAATTCAAAATTTCAGTAAAAAAAGGGCCGGAGCCTGGCTCCGGCCCTTTTTTCGTCATGTGTCCATTTCGTAGCAGTAGAGAACGCCGCTCCCCTTGTCGTAAATCGCCAGGGTGAAGTTATAGGAACCCCGCCCAAAGAGCCCGCTGTCGTCCTCCGGGTCCTCCGCCTCGCTGTGGCGGTCAAAGAAATAGTACCAGCCGTCGGTCAGGTCCTGGGGTACGTCCTCAAACAGATCACCGAAGCGTTCCTCATACACCGCCTGGTTTAGATTTTCTGTCAGAGGCAGGGCCTTCCAGCCGTCAGCTCCGGCTATCTCCTCCTCCAGGGCGGTCCGATTTTCCCCGGTGAAGGTAAGGATCAGGGTGGTGTCCCCGTCGCCGAGAAAGCCGCCGTGGGTGTCCTCCTCCTCCACCGTGTGTCCGTCGGTCAGATTTACCCCCAATGCTCTGGAGAACTCCCCCTTCACTCCGGTGGACGGCCAGGGCGCACAGCTGGCCAGCTGCATAACGGTGGCCAAAGACATCAAAAGCATCAGGATTCTTTTCACGGTTCTCCCTCCTCGGGCACGTACTCCAGAATGTCCCCCGGCTGACAGTCCAGGGCCTTGCAGATGGCCTCCAGGGTGGTGAACCGCACCGCTTTGGCGTGGTTGTTCTTGAGCACCGACAGGTTGGCCAGGGTCAGGTCCACCCGCTGGGCCAGCTCACTCAGGCTCATCTTCCGCTTTGCCATCATCACATCCAGATTGACCATAATGGGCATGTCTCTCCCCCTCCCTCAGATGGTCAGGTCGTTCTCTTCCTTCAGCTCAGCGGCCTGACGGAAGAGGGCGGACATGACCATGCACAGCAGAAAGCCCATGAGGAACAGGGGGACAAACAGAGTGTTATAGGTAAAGAGCGGGATGACGGAGCGGTAAAAGACCACAGCCCACACCGTTCTGACCAGCGCCACCAGGGCGACGACCAGGCAGCACACCGCCGCCCGCTTCAGGCTCCGGGCGTTGTCCCGGCAGAAGGGGTTGCCCTTCCGGATGGTGCCCAGCACCCGCTTGGCCTGCCAGAGGATGATGGCCGTACACACCCCGCAGAACATGAGAAAGGCGGCGATGGCGGCGGTGTGGGGCGTGCGCCAGATGCGCCAGAGGAACTGCCAGCAGACCATAAAGAAGAGCGTCACCGCAGTAGGGGCACCGGCGGACGCGTTGTCCTGGGATACAAAGTCGGAAAAATATCTCAGTCCACCCTCCGAGGCGATGCCCACCAGGCCGGGCACCAGGGGCAGGGCCACCAGATTACAGACAAAGGCGATGAGTACCAGAATATTCAGGATTTTGGCCAGCTTTGCGGCGTCTGATTTTTCCATGGGAAATCCCTCCTTGCTGATGGGGCCATTATAGCGCCGCTCATATTGTTTGTCAATCTATTTTTACTGTTTTTCGATAAATCTTTATTGATAAGAGAGGTGGACAGGTATGTACCCGTCCACCTCTTCCGCTTTATTTCACTGTGATGCCGCCCAGCACCTGACCGATGGGCGCGGCGATGACCAGGTCGGCGTTCCGGTCGTAGGGCGTGGGGCTCTTGTTGATGAGCACCAGCTTATTGCCCCGGTAATAGTTCACCAGGCTGGCCGCCGGATAGACCGCCAGAGAGGTCCCGCCGATGATGAGCATATCCGCCTTCTGGATGGCCTCCAGGGCGGCGGTGAGGATCTGCTGGTCCAGGGCCTCCTCGTAGAGCACCACGTCAGGCTTGACCCGGCCGCCGCACTTGTCGCACCGGGGTACGCCGGAAGAGGCCATCACGTCCTCCAGAGAGAAAAATTTGCCGCACTTCTCGCAGTAGTTGCGCAGCACCGAGCCGTGGAGCTCCAGCACGTTTTTGCTTCCCGCCTTCTGGTGGAGCCCGTCGATGTTCTGGGTGACCATGGCGGTCAGCTTGCCCGCTTGCTCCAGCTCGGCCAGCTTTTTGTGGGCCGCGTTGGGCTGTGCGTCGGGAAAGAGCATCTTATTCCGGTAGAACCGGAAGAACTCCTCCGGCCTGGCCTCATAGAAGGTGTGGCTGAGAATGGTCTCGGGCGGATAGTCGTACTGCTGGTTGTACAGCCCGTCCACGCTGCGGAAATCAGGGATTCCGCTCTCCGTACTCACCCCGGCGCCGCCGAAAAACACAATCCGGCTGCTCTCGTCAATCCAGCGCTGAAGGAGCGCTCTGTTTTCCTCCATGGCCGTCATCCTCCTCGATTGTCTGATATTATTCTTAGTGTACCACAGTCCCGGCCCCATTCCAACAGCGGGAAATTCAAGTCCGTGAAAATCTTGACATTTGGGTGTTTTCTCCGCTATACTGAAGCCAAACCGACTGTGCAGTAACAGGTGATACTTTTATGACCAACAACTTGAGAAAGCTGGAGCTGAAGGAGCGCATCCAGGCCGCGGCCAAGCGTGTCTTTCTGGCAAAGGGCTTTTCTGAGGCAAAAATAAGCGACATTGCCAGTGAGGCCGGGGTCTCCCCCTCCACCATCTATCTCTACTTCTCCGGCAAAAAGGACCTCTTCGCCTCCCTGGACATCCAGCACATGGCCGATATCCGGCCGGAATTTGAGCGCAAGCGGGAGGATATCTGCCGCATCGCCCTGAAAATCTTCGGTGAGGAGGGCTTTGAGCGCACCACTATGGACTCCATCGCCGAGAAGGCGGGGTTGTCCAAAGCAGCGCTGTACCAGTACTGCTCCAGCAAGGAGGACCTGTTCCTCCAGGTGCTCCAGTACTATATCAACAGCGGCTTTCTGGTTCCTGACGATGCCAAGCGTGACAGCGGCGACTGGCGGGAGCGTCTGCGTGTTGTGGCCCGGAGCTGCCTGAACAACGCCCGCAACTCCGAGCGCAGCGCCTTCCTGGGTACGGTCATCCGGGACTCCAACAAGTTCCCCAGCTTCGGCGCGGCCTACTATGAGTACAGCTATTGCGTGGCCAGAAAGTGGCTGGTCCGGTTCCTCACGCTCCAGCAGCAGCAGGGCAATATCCGGGCCGACGCGGATGTACCGGGTATCACGGATGTATTTCTGGGCAGCCTGATGTCCTATGTGGTCATCTACCGCATTATCAACGGCGTCACCTGCGACGTGGACGAGCAGGACTACATCAACAACACGGTGGACACCTTTGTCCGGGCTCTGGAGCCTTAATCCGGCATAAAAAATGCGTGCGTCTTTTGAAAAGACGCACGCATTTTTTAATCTTTCTTTTTTCCGCAGCAGGAGCAGTCACCGCTGCAACCACCGCCGCAGGAGCCGCAGTCGCCCTTGAGCTGGCGGCGGACATGGCGGACCAGATAGACCACCGCCCACACCACCAGAGCGGCCACGGCTGCATAGATGATGTATTTCACAAAAAACCTCCCGCGGACTCAGCCGCGTACATTCAGAAAATCAGGCTGCCCACCTGGTACACCAGGAAGGAGATGAGGTAGGCCGAGCAGAGCTGCCAGAGGATGGAGCGGATGGTCCACTTGGTGGAGTTCATCTCCTTGTGGATGGTGGACACCGCCGCCACACAGGGCACATAGAGCAGCACGAAGACCAGGAAGGCGTAGGCCGCCACCGGGGTCTGGAAGGTGCCGGACAGGGCGGAGGCCACCACCGCGCCGCTGGCGCTCAGGGAGAAGCCGTAGAACAGGCTCATGGAGGACACCACCGCCTCCTTGGCGATGAGACCGGACAGCAGCGCCACAGCAGCCTGCCAGGTGCCGAAGCCCAGAGGTGCCAGGATGGGTGCAATCAGGCCGCCGATGCCGCCCAGCAGGGACTGTCTGGCGTCCTCCACCATGACCAGGCCGCCGTTCCAGCCGAAGGACTTGAGGAACCACAGCACCACGCTCATGGCCAGGATGAGGGTACCGGCCTTCACCAGGAAACCCCGTACCTTCTCCCACACGTGCATCAGGCAGTTTTTCAGAGTGGGCAGACGGTAGGGGGGCAGCTCCAGCACAAAGGCGGCAGGCTCACCCTTGAACATGGTCTTTTTCAGGATAAGGCCGGAGCAGATGGCCATCAGCAGGCCGATGATGTACAGGGAAAAGACCACCAGACCGGCATACTGGGGGAAGAAGGCGGCGGACAGCAGGCCGTACACCGGCAGACGGGCGGAGCAGGACATGAAGGGCACCAGCATGATGGTCATACGGCGGTCCTTCTCGTTCTCCATGGTGCGGGCGCCCATGACGGCGGGCACCGTACAGCCAAAGCCCATCAGCATGGGGATAAAGGCCTTGCCGCTCAGGCCGAAGCGGCGGAGCAGCCGGTCCATGATGAAGGCCGCACGGGCCATGTAGCCCGAGTCCTCCAGCAGGGAGAGGAACAGGAACAGCAGGGCGATCTGGGGCAGGAAGGTGAGCACGCCGCCCACACCCGAGATAATGCCGTCCACCAGCAGGCTGGACACCCAGGGGGCGGTATCCGCCGCAGCCAGAGCGCCGGTGACCCAGGTGCCCAGAGCGCCCATCAGCTCCTCAATCCGGTCGGACAGGAACACGCCCGGTCCGAAGGTGAGGGAGAACATAGCCAGCATCATCAGCAGGAACACGGGCACGGCAAACCACTTGTGGGTGACGATGGAGTCGATTTTGTCCGACAGGGTCAGCTCCCCCGCCTTCCGTCCCTTCTCCACCGACACGCTGGTCACCCGCTGGATGAACTGGTACCGGGCGTCGGCGATGAGGGTCTCCCGGTCGCCCAGGGCGTACGCCTCCTCATACTCGTGGCAGATCTTCTCCAGCTTCTCCTTGGTCTCAGCCGGCAGGTCCAGGGCCTTCTCCACCAGGGCGTCCCCCTCAATGAGCTTGATGGAGGCCCAGTGGGCGGGCAGGCCAATCTCATAGGCCCGGTCGTGGATCAGCTCGCCCACCTGATGGTGGATGAGGTGGGTGTAATCGTCATAGAGGTCGTCGGGCTCCAGGGTGACGCCCACGTGCATCTGCTGGTGGGCCACCCGCAGCAGCTCCTGGATGTTCTCTCCCGTGCGGGCGGTGATGGGGATCACCGGCACGCCCAGCAGCTCGGATAGCCGCTGACAGTCGATCTTGTCCCCGTGGCGCCGGGCCTCGTCCATGAAGTTCAGGGCGATGACCATGGGCCGCTCCAGCTCCAGCAGCTGGGCGGTGAGGTACAGGTTCCGCTCAATGTTGGTGGCGTCGATGATGTCGATGATGGCGTCTGGATGCTCGCCCACGATGAAGTCACGGGCCACAATCTCCTCCATGGAGTAGGGGGACAGGGAGTAGATGCCGGGCAGGTCCACCACGGTGACGTCCTTGCCGTCCACCTGGGCTCTGCCCTCCTTCTTCTCCACCGTGACGCCCGGCCAGTTGCCCACGTACTGGTTGGAGCCGGTGAGGGCGTTAAAGAGGGTAGTCTTTCCGCAGTTGGGATTACCCACCAAGGCCAGCTTCATCTCACGGGTGTCGTGGCTGGCGTAGTCGGGCACCGAGCTGTGCTCCGCCTCCTCATGCTGGTGGGCGGCGCTCATCCGCCGCAGGGTCTCCTCGTCGGGTACCCGCTGAATCATACCGGACCGGCGTCTGCGCTCAGTGCGGCAGGCCTGGGCCTCGTCACCCATGGCCAGGGTGATCTGGCTTGCGTCCTCCTTCCGCAGGGACAGCTCATAGCCCCGCAGATTGACCTCAATGGGGTCGCCGAAGGGGGCCACCTTGCGTACCATCACTTCCGTGCCCGGCGTCAGGCCCATGTCCACCAGGCGGCGCTTCACCGCGCCCTTATCGCTGCCCACACGGAGGATAATGCCCCGCTCGCCGGGTACCAAATCCTCCAGGGTTCGCTTTTCCTTCTCCGTCTTCATTGGAATTCCGTCCTATTCAAAAAGTTTGATGCGACTAACTTCGTCTGTATTATACCGTCCCCTCCCCTTCCGGTCAAGGGAAAACCTGCCCGAAAATCCAGGCTTTTGCTGGGGTTTTCTCTGTTTCTTATTTTTTATGTTCCTTTTATATTTTCTGCAAAAGCAGAATTTACTCTTGACAAGCATCTTCTGCAAATGTAGAATATGCTTGAAGATAAGATTTGCATTTGCAGAAAAAGGAGGTGCACCCTGTGGATTTCTTCAAGCGTCTGCCCGAGTCCGAGCTGGACATCATGCTGGCCGTGTGGACGGCGGAGGGTGAAATTTCCGCGCCGGAAATTCTCTCCGCCCTGGACCGTCCCCTCACCGCCAGCGCCCTCCACAGCTACCTGAAGCGTCTGGAGGAGAAGGGCTTTCTCTCCTGCCGCAAGGAGGGCAAGACCAACCTGTACACCCCCCTTATCTCCAAGGCCCACTATCAGGAGGAAGAGGGAAAGACCATTCTGGGCAAGCTCTACGCTGGCTCTCTCCGCCGCTTTGCCGCCGCCCTCCACGATGGCGGCAGCCTGCGCCGGGAGGATGTGGCCGAGCTGAGAGCCTATCTGGACCAACTGGAAGAGGAGGCGAGATAAATGGAAGACCTGCTGCTGCGTGTGATCACTCTGTCGGCCGCCTGCTCGGCCGTACTGCTCCCCCTGCTGCTCCTGGCCCGGCGCATCCGCCACCGGTACGCCGCCCGCACCCTCTACGTGCTCTTTCTCCTGCTGGCCCTGCGGCTGGTTCTGCCGGTACAGCTGAACTGGTCCGCCCCTGCCGTCACGGTGGAGGTGCCCAGTTATTCCATCTCCGCGCCGGTGCAGCGGCCTGCCCCGGTGCAGAACATAACCCCAACCGGACAGAACCAATCCAGCCAGACCGTTCAAACTCCGGCCCAGTCCCTGCCCCAGCAGGTTCAGACCGCCCCGGAACCTGAGCCTGTGACCATCCGCTCCACCCAGCTGCTCTCCATTCTCTGGCTGGCGGGAGCGGGGATCTTCCTGGTTTTCCACTGTGTCTCCTATCTGCTTGCCCGGCGGAAGCTGCTCCGCTCCGCCCTGTCTCCCACGCCGGAGCAGGCGGACAAGTGCTCGGCCCTCCGTCAGGCGCTGAACATCCACCGCTCCGTGGGGCTGATGCGCTCCTCCGCCGTCAGTTCCCCCATGATGCTTGGTCTGGCGCGGCCGGTGATTCTCCTCCCCGACCGTGACCTGACCATCAGCGAGCTGGACCTGACCCTCCGCCATGAGCTGCTCCACCTGAAGCGCCAAGATGTGGCCTACAAGGCGGTCATGCTGCTGGCCAACGCGGTCCACTGGTTCAACCCCCTGGTGTGGTGGATGGCCCGGGAGGCGGGCCGCAATCTGGAGCTGTGCTGTGACGAGGCGGTCATCCGCAGCCTGAACGGCGGCGGACGGCGGGAGTACGGCCAGGTGCTGCTCCAGGCCGCCGCGGATGCCTCCGGCCCCGCCCTGTCCACCCGCTTCGGCAGCGGGAAGGGGCAGCTGAAGGACCGGCTGGGCAACCTGTTCCTGAAAAAGCGTCGGGGCGTGCCTCTGCTGTGCTGTGCCCTGGCCCTGGTGCTGGCCCTGGGCGGCCTGGTGGCCTGTGAGCAGGTGGACGGCGGGGAAACCCCGTCCGGAAACACCCTCACTGCCCAGGAGGCTCTGGATGCACTGAAGGAGAGCATTGTCTTTGATACCGAGACCGCCACCCTCACCTTCACCGTCCCGGCGGGCTACTCCCCCGCCTCTGACTGGTCCATCCACATTGCGGGACGGCAGGAGATGGACGGCGAGAGCGGCATGAGCCTCCACTACCTGGACGGCACCGTCTGGGAGGCTGGCGAGACCTACACCATCCCCCTCACCGACGCCCAGATTGCCGCCATCCGCACCCAGGACGAGGAACTGTTGGTGTCGCGGGGCCTCTCCTCCGTCACCGAGCTCACTCTGGACGCCTCCCTGCCCGACCCGGAGAACGGCGAGCAGAGTATCACCGTGGACCTTCTTCCCGTGGTTCGGACGGAGGTCAATCCCTCCTATACCAGCGAGGTCTGGGGCTTCACCCTCCAGCTGCCTGAGAACTGGGCCGGGCTGTATGAGGTGGACGAAGGGCCGGACGGCTGGGGCTTTTATGTCAAAAACCGTGGTGAGCTGGGCGGCTGGCTCTTCGGCCTCTCCGTGGAGGACAGCGACAGCTTCTATGCCCAGTGGGGCGATGACCCGGAGCACACCGCTCCTCAACAGATCATTATTCTGGCGGAGCGCGACGGTATGGTCTTTTACACCACGCACCCCAGTGATGTGCGCTTCACGGAGGAAAACCAGGGGGAATACCTGCCTCTGGAGACCAGTGTGCGGGATCTCACTCCCGAGGACTTCACCCTGAGCGGCGCGCCCTTCCCCACCCGTCTGGAGGGACAGCTGGTCTCCTTCTCCGACAGCTCGCTCACCTTCCGGGCCTCGGACGGAAATGAGCGTACCTACTCTCTTTCCGACCCTGACTTCCCCGTAAACCTCTTCATGCACGGCTTTGAGCACAATCCTCCCTTTTCTTACTCCGCCGCCATGGTCTCTCTGGGGGGACGTCTGAACTCGAATTATATCCTCTATCTGGACGGAGATGAGCAGGTGATTGGCCTGACTGAGTTTGAGCGCCAGCCCATCACCTACAGCGGCTATCTCTGGCCCGCTATCAGCCACTATCAGATCGCCCGTTCTTTCTCCCAGGACCACCCGGGTGTGGACATCATTGCAGTCGCCGCTGCCTCCGTCTGCTCCGGTACCGTCACAGAGACAGGCACTGACCCCCAGTACGGGGGCTACCTGGTTGTCTCCTGTGATGAAGGCTCCTTCCGCTATGCCAATCTGGCGGAACTCTATGTGGCGGTTGGCGAACAGGTGGATCCCGGAGACATGCTGGGCCGTCTGTCCGAGCGCTCGGATGAAGGTTTGCTCCATCTGGAGTGGATTCCCGCCCGGACCGGCCAACCCGAGGACCCGCTCTCTCTGACCTTTGTGGATGAGGACAATTTCCCGGTCAACGACCGGCTGACCGACTTCCCCGTGGACGAGGCCGTGGACGCCTTTCTGGCCGCTGAGGATGGCTATCAGGTGGTGGTGGCCACGCCCTATGAGAGCTCCGAGCTCAGCTATCTGATCATCGGCAGCTGGACCGGGGACGGCGAGGTGGGCTATGCGGCCCGGCTGGCCTGGCGGAACGAGGACGGCACCTGGCGTCTCTCGGAGCGGGGCACCTGCGACCCCCTGATGAGTCCCCGTGTCACCGCCGGGGTGCTGCGGTACGACGAGGAAAACGCTCTGGTGTTCGGCTTCCTGGGCGGCTCCACCTGGACCGATTTCGACGGCCCCGATGTGCCCTACAACACGGCGGAAATCACCGTCCAGACCGCTGGCAAACCTCCCTACACGCTTCGCACCTCAGCGCCCGCCAACGGCTGGTTTGCCCTCAATGTCCCCGCGGAAGTCCTGCCGGTGGAGGACCTGCTCTTCTCCATGGACAACGGCGTCTCCTTCCAGTACAGCGACTTCTTCGGCGACGCCCTCTCACAGGATTAATCCACACAAAAAGTGCCCGGAGCATAAGCTCCGGGCACTTTATTTTTGTTTAATGCTTCAGGGAAAGGATGATACTCTTTCCCTGCTCCGGGTCGGTGTCGGGGAAGTCGGTGCGGGTGTGACAGCCACGGCTCTCGGTCCGCCGGAGGGCAGAGTGGAGCACCAGACTGGCCAGGTAGACCAGCTGGGTCAGGCGGCGCTTCTTCTGCTGCTGGACAAAGTTGGGCGTGGGCAGCTCAGAGAGCTGCCGGTCCAGGTAGCCCAGCTCCACCAGGCCCTGGGTCAGGCCCTGGGCGTCCCGCAGGATGCCGCCGTACTGCCAGAGGATATGGCGGATGCTCTTCTCGCTGCCAGTGAGCATGCTCTCAGTCTCCGGGTCGGGCAGACAGTCGGCGCACCGGTCCGGCGCATCCCAGGTCAGTCCGGTGGGCAGGGGCGTCTTCTCCGCCTCCTCCGCCGCCAGCTGTCCGGCAATCTGGCCGAATACCACGTTCTCAGTGAGCGCCGTGGCGCCCAGCCGGTTGGCTCCGTGGATGCCGCCGGCCACCTCGCCCACGGCATACAGGCCGGGCACGTCGGTGTGGCAGTCCACGTCGATGATGACACCGCCGCAGGAGAAATGGGCCGCAGGCACCACCTCAATCAGGTCCCTGGACGGGTCGATACCCGCCGCCCGCAGGGCCTTGCACGCGCCGAAGCTCTGGAGCAGAGCTTTTTCCGGGATGTGCCGGGCGTCCACATACACGCCGCCCATGGGGCTGCCCCGTCCGGCGGCCACCTCCTTGGCGATGGCGGCGGACAGAATGTCACGGGCGGCCACATCCTTCAGCACCGGGTCATAGCGCTCCATGAACCGCTCGCCGTCCTTGTTGAGAATGGCGGCACCCTCACCCCGGAGGGTGTCGTTGACCAGCTTGCCTTTCAGGCCCGGAGGCGCGGCCAGGGTGGTGGGCATGAACTGGACAAACTCCATATCCCGCAGGCGGCAGCCCGCCTCCAGAGCCAGGATGTACCCCTCGCCGGTGAGGCCGGGTGCGGTGGTGGTGTGCTCATAGAGAGCGGCCATGCCGCCGGTGGCCAGCACCACCGTCTTGGCTGCAATCATCATGGGATTACCTTCCCCGTCCATGCCCGCCGCGCCGCACACCCGGCCATCCTTCACCAGCAACTGGGTGATGAGGGCGTTTTTCAGCATGGTCACGCCCTCGTCTCCCGCACGGCGGAAGAGGACGCCGTAGGAATCGCTGCCCCGGCCGGAGGCGCACCGCAGAGACCGGGGCACCGAGTGGCCGCCGGAGCGGAAGCGGCGGTAGCTGCCGTCCTCGTTGCGGTAGAACTCCACGCCCCACTCCGTCACCCGCTCTATGGCGGGGTAGGCCCGCTCGGCCAGACGGCGCAGCAGAGGCTGGTCCACCAGCTCCGTGCCGCTGCGCAGGGCGTCCGCCATCAGGCGATCCATGGAGTCGTCCGCCGCGTCGGGCAGCACCACGGCGTACCCGCCCGCGGCCACAGCGGTGGCGTTGCCGCCCGCCTTGTAGGCCAGGGTCACCCGGGCGCCCGCCTCACGGGCCGACATGGCCGCGCACAGTCCGGCGCTGCCGCCCCCCAGCACCAGCACATCAGTTTCCAGCTTTACAGGTCTCATACTCCGGCTCCTTTCCCTGTTCCCCGTTTTTCACGGCCGCCCGGGACCGCATATCTTCTTCTCTATCAGAATAACCCCTCCTCCTGGGGGAATGTCAAGAGGATTTTGCGGCCCATCCCGCCCGGTTCAGTCCCTGTGAATGAAACCGGAAGTGCCCGGCACAACAAAAATGCGGCGCGGCGGAATACCCGCCGCGCCGCAGCAAATGCTCAAAAACGCCTATGTCGTGGTGACCAACAGGCTCAGATTCCGTACTCCTGGGAAAAATCTTCCGCGCCCACGTTGGCGAAGTGCCGGTTGATATCCTCCTGCAGCAGCTCTTGCGGCAGCATTCCGCACCCGCAGTTCTCCATTGTGACCTGGAGCTGGGGGTACAGCTTCATGAAGAAATAATCCCGGCAATCCGCTGCCGTGCTCCGTCCGTTTCCCTGCCTGCGGGAGAACAGCTTATGAATCTCCTCCCGGCGTGCTTCACTCTCCCGGCGATAGTTCTCTTTCTTTTCTTCCGCCTGTCGGGCTGCCGCCGGACACACCTGAATAACGTATTCGCAGCTTCTGATTTTCTCGTCCAGGTCGGCAAAGAGGGCGCTCTCAATCCACCGGTCCAGCTTTGGCCGGATATTGTAAGCTGTAATCCGGTTCATATTGGCCCCTGCCGCCGCAGCGTTTGCCATATAGGTCACGGCAAGCTGTCCCAGGTAGATATCCTGCTTTTTGCAGTACCAGTTCAGAATTTCTCGCTTCCAGTGGTCCACAACCGCCGCCTTGTCCGCAGACTCCGCCACCAGATCCACAAACAGGGTGAGCTGGGTAATCAGCTTCTCGCCCAGCTGCTCCAGCGCCCTGTACAGCCGTTCAAAGTCCTGATCGGTCTCCGCCTGTGTCTTCCCCAGCTCCCGCTGCTGCCACACCCTGTACTCATCCAGCTGGTTCTGCTCAAAAAAGCCATTGACCTGGCTGTTGTTGTGGTCCAGCACCGCCCGCAGCATTTTGACGACGCCCACCAGATCCCGGAAATGGCTGAAGCGCCACTTCTCCGACTCCGGGGCAAAGTAGTACAGCGCCGGGGTCACACAGGTGCTGTCCACCGCGAACTTGTACAGGTTCTGAATACCCACATAAAATTTGGCATCCCAGTGGATGGCAATTCCCGTTGTGGGCGCATAGTTGCAGGTGAGGAAGAGGGCCGGGTCGATTTTTTCCCGGATTCTCCGGTTCAGAGCCTCCGCCGGCTCCGCAGAGACAAGAATGCTGCTCATCACTGCGCCCCCCGTTCCTGTCTGCCGCTGTCGGTGTACACAGACAGCCCCATGTAGCCTATGCCCAGCTCCAGGTCCGTGAGCACGCTGTTCCGCTCAGGCATACGGGTGGTGCGTCCCAGGTTGGCCCGATGGAACCGGATGCCGGTCTTGCTGCCGAGATGCTCCGGCACGTTGTTGACCCGGATATATCCGCTGTAATCCTTGGTGCTCAGCACGGTGCCGCTGTACTTCAGCGGCTTTCCTGTCTCGTCACAGATCATAAAGGGCGTGCGCATTCTGGCAGAGGCGTAGAACTGGCCCTCATCCAGGGTGTTGAGAATCTGTATGGCCGCGTTGTAGTTCCAGCTGGTCTGGAGGGTGGACAGCGCATAGAGCAGCACCAGGATGGGCTGGCGGCCCGCAGCCTCGGCCCGGTCGAAGTACTGCCGACACAGCCCGTGCAGGTCCTCCCACTGGCTCTGACTCAGCTTGGTCAGCTGGCACTCGGCACTGCCCTGGAGGGAGCGCTCGTTGTAGCTCATCCAGCTGACCCGGATCAGCATGGCCAGCGCGTAGGCATTGGTGGTAATACACTGGAAATTCTCGCTGCTGCGCATAAATTTCCGTATTTTTTCGCACATCATAACCTGATAGTCGGAGAGCTGGCTGTTCATGCGGAACGCAATTTTGGCTCTGTCCAGCTCCTTCTGACAGATGAAGGTGATGGCCGCAGGATTGTTGGCCTCCAGCAGCTTGTCGTAGAGGTCGTAGTAGGTGTTCTGTTCCCCGGCGCTCCGGTTCTTGATCTCGTCAATGGAGATCCGGAAGTCGTTGCTGAGCGCCTGAATGGCGGTGATATTTTCGTTGATCTCATCCCTGCCGTTGGCGCCCCGGTTGAGCACCTCTGTGTTGCTACAGATATCCACAATCTGCATAATCTCGCTGAGGTACTGCAGCCGCTTTTCGCTGCGGCTCTCCTTGTCGTAGGCTCTGAGGAAGGCCTTGAAGAGCACATTGTAGGCATAGCCGTTGGTGGGCTGGCGGTTGATGACCCGGACCAGCTGGCGGAAGATCTCCGGGTACTGCATATGGCAGCCGCTGTACTGAATCTGCTCCGGCTTGGCGTCGCACGCCTGGCAGCACGCCCGGTACTCTTCTCCCATCCGCTCCACCAGGGAGTTGCACTGGGCAATCTCCACCATCAGCATGTCCCGCTGCTCCGCCAGGTGCTGCTTGCTGTACCAGTCATCCCGGGACCGGATGGTACCGTCCAGCTCGTCCACGCAGCGGTTGGCCAGGGTCAGCGCCTCATACAGCCGCTTGAGCCGGTATTCGTAGCACTCCACCGAGTACCGCTCGCTGTCGTACTCCCACGGCTTCTGGCCGGCGCTTATCCGGTCCTTGCAGGCCTCATCCCACAGTCCTCCGTAGAACTTACGGGTGAAGGTGACAATGATGGACGCAAAGCCCATATCCACATCGGGTACGCCATACACGTCCCGGATGTCCTCCACCTTTTCAATGAGCCGGTCCAGATTGCTGAGAATATCGCCGTGCCCTTCCTTTCTCTGCTGGAAGGGCAGGTAGCGGGAGTTGGGTCCCATCAGGCGCAGCAGGTCCTGGAGGCTCTTGGTCAGCTCCTCATCAATGCACTGGCTGCGGCGGTAATCCTGGCCGTAGAGGTCCATGATGTCGCACAGCAGCTCCACCTGCTCCCGGCCGCCGTAGCCCTTGTTGTCGAGGAAAATTTTGGCCTCCAGCGCGTTGCGGAACCGGAAGACAAAGTCTCCGCCGGTCTCGCTCTCGCCGTAGTAGAGCCAGGGAATATTGGTCACTTCATGGAACAGCGCCCGGTTCTCCGTGCTGTATACGCTGCCCCTGGAGGACTCGTCCAGCAGGATGGAGAAGGCAAGCCCGCTGGGCATATCCAGCTTGAAGCGGCTGAACATGGCCACACACAGATTCATCCGGTCCAGCGCCTCGTTGAACTCTGTGTCGCTCCCCTCCTTTTCCGCTCCGGTCACCTCCGCCGGAATTTCCTCCGGCGTGAATCCCGCCTTCAGGAAGGCCTGCATCATGGGGCTGAGCTCCTGTTTCTTCTTCTCTCCTCCCAGAATCTTGTCAAAGCGCTCGTTGACATACTGGGCCACCTTCCGCTGCTCCCGGGACAGCCCCTCCTCCAGCTGGGGCCGCAGCAGGGCGATGAGCTTATAGAAGTAGTTGAAGATATCCGGCTCCCCTTCCCGGCCCAGCCGGTCAAACCAGCTTCGCAGTGTGGCGGGATCAATGCCGGAGTACTCCTTGAATTTGTTCCGCAGGTCGGCCACTTCCCGCTCGGTCAGGGTGCGGGTGGTGGGCACATAGTAGCTCTGGCGGCTCCGGATGACCTGAGCATGCTCCTGGTCGCATGTCACAAAGCGGGTGGACTCCCCCGTCTTCTCCATTCTGTAAAACTCTGTACCGGGGGCGTTGTCCTCAGGCTTGCTGTACGCGCTGCACACCAGCACAAAGCGGCGGCCTCTGTTATTCAGCTGCCGGACCAGGTTCTGGGCGTTGCTGACGCCGGAGCGGTAGGAGGAGCAGTCCCACACCAGCAGGATACGGGTGGCCCCCATGCCGTCCTGCTGCTCGATGTACTGCATCAGGTTGTCCAGATCGTCCAGCTCCTGGCTGCCGTTGTAGAAGAGCAGCGTATCATTCTGGATGAAAATGACCGGGCAGAGCTTCTCGTTGTAGATCCGATACGCCAGCGCCCCAAGGGTGATGCTCTTGCTGCTGCTGGGATGGCCGGTCAGAACAATGGGGCCGGACTCCTGGGAGTCAAACATCCCGCCGCCCGCGAGCATCTTTCTGGTCAGCTGGACAATGGTGTCCTCATAGCTCCGCTTGATATAGAAGGTGGAGTGGGGCAGATAGCCGTACCACTGGGGTCCGTTGGAGGCGCTCAGCTCCAGGAAATTGGAAAACCATTTCTCATACTGGAGCTTTCCATAGGGGCGGATTTTATACACGGTCCGGTCGGTGAGCAGTGTGGCCAGGTAGCTGTAGTGCATCAGCTCCTCCGGCCGGATGCTGACAGGCCCGTTATTCACATAGTACAGGTCGCCGCTCTCCGAAGGCGTCACTGGCTCCACATCCTCCGTGCGCTCACGGATGATATCGGCCAGCTTGTCCGGAGACAGGGCGAAGCCCTTTCGGTCGGCAATCTGCTGCAGCTGTCCGCCGGAGGGCTGCTCCAGATCCACATCCCAGAACTGGACATTGCCGTCGGGCACGGCGAGCAGCGCCCTGGCGAACACGGCCAGGGACAGCTCCCCCTCTGTCTCAGGCCGATAGCCGGTCACCACCATCTGGCTGACGCAGTCCAGCAGGCTGGGCAGCAGCTGAAGCAGCTCCTGGGCGTGGTTGGCGGCAGCCGTGTCCGCTCCGCCGTCTGAAAGGCCGATGGACTGCAAAAAGGCGTCATCGTTGGCCGCCTCTTCCTGCGTGTGGCCCTCTACGCCGCACAGCCGCAGAATGGGCAGCTTCTCCCGATTCAGCGGTCTGGCGGGAATCTCCGCTCTGGTGGTGTACTCCTGTACAGAGCGCTCTGCCTTTTTGAAATATGTACTGAACGCCGCGTCCGTCCTGCTGGTCATGACGCAGCTCCAAGGGCAGTCGGCCACCAGCTTCAGCTCCTCATCGCTGATATGCCTGCCCACAAAAAGAATCATCGGATTGCAGTTAAAGCTACGGAAAAATGCATTTGCCCTTTTTCGCTGTTCAAACGCTGTGTTTCCCATTTCCAAGCCTCCAGTCCGGAAAGAAACTATGCTCAAAGTATACCAGCGCACAGCGGAAAAATCAATGTGCCCCCTGTCTGGTCCTGTCCCATCTTCCTGAAAAAGTCAGGCGGAGAAGCGTCTCTGCGCCTCTCCGCCTGTATCGTCCATATTCTTTTGCGGCTTACCGCTCCGACAGGCTCTTGTAGCTCTGCCGGTGTCCCACATACTGATAGGCGGGACGGATGATCTTGCCCATGTTGATAAGCTCTTCGATGCGGTGGGCGCTCCAGCCCGCCACACGGGCCAGGGCAAAGATGGGGGTGTACAGCTCCAGAGGCAGGTCCAGCATGTGGTAGACAAAGCCGGAGTAGAAGTCCACGTTGGCGGACACGCCCTTGTAGATCTTCCGGTCGCCCGAGATGACCTGGGGACCCAGCCGCTCCACCAGGGAGTAGAGCTCGTACTCCTCGGTGCGGCCCTTCTCCCGGGACAGCCGCTCCACAAAGGAGCGGAGGATATTGGCGCGGGGGTCGGACAGGGAGTACACAGCGTGGCCCATGCCGTAGATAAGGCCCGCCTTGTCAAAGGCCTTCCGGTCCAGCAGAGCCTGGAGATAGGCCTTCACCTCGTCCTCGTCCTTCCAGTCCCGCACCCGCTCCTTCATATCCTCAAACATGCGGATGACCTTGATGTTGGCGCCGCCGTGGCGGGGACCCTTGAGGGAGGCCAGCGCAGCCGCCATGCAGGAGTATGTATCCGTGCCGGAGGAGGTGACCACGTGGGTGGTGAAGGTGGAGTTGTTGCCGCCGCCGTGCTCGGCGTGGAGGGTCAGGCACACGTCCAGCACATGGGCCTCCCAGAAGGAGTAGGACGCGTCGGGGCGCAGCAGGGCCAGGATGTTCTCCGCCGTGGACAGCTCGGCACGGGGTGCGTGGATATAGAGGCTCTTGCCCTCCTTATAGTTGTAGGCCTGGTAGCCGTACACCGCCAGCAGGGGGAACACAGCGATCATCTGGAGGCACTGGCGCATCACGTTGGGCAGAGAGGTGTCGTCCGCCCGGTCGTCATAGGCCGCCAGATTGAGCACGCTGCGGGCCAGGGAGTTCATGATATCCCGGCTGGGCGCCTTGAGAATCACGTCCCGGACAAAGTTGGTGGGCAGGGAGCGGTAATAGGAGAGCTGGCCACGGAAGGCGGAGAGCTCATCGGCGTTGGGCAGGCGGCCCACCAGCAGCAGGTAGGCAGTCTCTTCAAATCCGAAGCGTTTCTCCTTCAGGGCGCCGTTGACCAGCTGCTCCACGTTGATGCCGCGGTAGTAGAGCTCGCCGTCACAGGGCAACTCCTTGCCGTCCACCAGCTTTTTGGCCACAATTTCCGAAATCTCCGTCAGGCCCGCAACGACGCCTTTACCGTTGAGATCGCGCAGTCCCCGCTTCACGTCATACTTCACGTAATCGTCCGGGGAAATACTGCTGTTGGCCAGGGCCAGATTGGCCAGTTCGGTTACCTCAGGCGTCACATCATTGTAATACGGATTGCTTGCCATTGTCAGACCTCCTTCTTCCGGGACAGAGCCGCCTCTGGGCGGCGCTTGGCTTTTGGGCAAATAATAAATAGATTTCTAATTATTATAGCGCCGAATTGTTTCTATTTTATGAATAGATACACAATGTTTTTGGAAAAACCCGCTTTTAAAACTTATTTTATATGATACCCCCTGTTTATACATCCAAAATTCCGTAAAAAGCGTGCAAAAAAACGTGCCGCTCAGAGAGCGGCACGTTTTTTCGCTATTCGTTTGCTGTAACCGGAACGGATTACAGGATGTCCTCAGCCACGGAGGTACCGGCGATGCGGCCAAAGACCACAGCCGCGCTGTAAGCGCCGCTGATCCAGGTGACCTCACCGGCAGCGTACAGGCCGGGCACCACGGTGCCGTCCTCATACAGGACCTGAGCGCGCTCGTCAGCGGTGACGCCGCCCTTGGTCATGTGGTTGGCAGTCTGAACCTTGGCGCCGTAGTAGGGGCCCTCAGCGTCGAAGGGACGGGCGCCCTCGGGCAGGTTGGCGTTGTAGTCGGCGACAGCGGCCTTCAGACCCTCAGCGTCGATGCCCAGCTTCTCAGCCAGCTCGTCCAGGGTCTCGCCCTGCTGATAATAGCCGGCGGCCACGTGCTTACGGGTGCGGTAGTTGTCCTCGTACAGGGTGCGGTCAGCCAGATAGAAGGCAGCGCCGTCGGGCTGAGCCAGGATGGCGGTGCCCAGCTCCAGGCCGGAGGTGGAAGCCTCGTCGAGGAAGCGGGAGCCGTCCTTGTTCACCAGCAGGAAGCCGGAGCCGCCGCCGGTCAGGTCACGACGAGGATTGAGGATGTAGGAGAAGACGGACATCTTGCCCATGTTCTCCAGGCCGAAGCCGTTCTTCTCAAACACGGGGATGAAGTCGCCGGTGGTGCCCATGGAGTTGGAGGTCTCCAGCACCTCGTTGCCGGGGGCGTACTTGGCCAGCAGCTCCTTGTTGTTGCAGAAGCCGCCGGTGGCCACCACCACAGCGTCAGCGGTGATGTTGTAGGTGCCGCCCTTGGTCTCAACCACAACACCCTTGCACACGCCGTCCTCCATGATCAGGTCGGTGCCCTTGTTGTCCAGACGGATGTCAACGCCCAGCTCATAGGCTTCCTTCTCCAGACCGGTCTGGATGTGGTCGCCGGCGTAGACGTCGCTCTCGGCCATGTGGTTGGTGCCGCCGTTGGACTGGTTGAGCAGGATGTCCATCTCACGCAGCCAGGCGTCCAGGGTCCACTCGCCCTCAGCCCAGGCCTGCAGACGCTCGGGGGTGTTGCCGGCGTCCTTCTTCTCCTCGATGAACTGCTCGACGGTGTACTCAATGCCAGCCTTCTGCTGGGCCTTAGAGTTGATGAGGTCGAAGAAGTTCATGTCGAACTTGCCGTTGCCGGACAGGATGCCCAGCTTCTCGATGAGGATCACGTCCTCAACGCCGTTCTGCTTGGCGGAAATGGCAGCAGCGAGGCCGGCAGGGCCGCCGCCCACGACAACCAGCTGAGTGGTGGTGTCCTCGGGAGCAGCGGGGGTCTCGGCGCTGGCAGTGGTCATGGTGATGTCACCGAAGTCCTGGCCGTACTGGCTGGCAGCGTCAGCCACGGCGGTCTTCACGGCGAAGGAGGTAAAGGTAGCGCTGGTAACGCTGTCCACCACAGGGGACTGGGCGGCCAGGATACGCTCCTCCAGGATGGGGAACGCACGGTTGGCAACAGGAGCGCTCTCGTTGTTGTCCAGCAGGCGCAGGTCGGTCATCTTGCCGTCCTCAACGGTCACCAAGACGGACAGCTCACCGCCGTAGCCGCTGCCCTTGCCCTCAAAAACGCCGTTGACCACACCGGTCTGGGCGGGCTCGGTGGCCTGGGGCTGGCTGGCGGAGGGAGTACCGGTGGGGGTCTCCGCAGAAGGGGTGGTGCTGCAGGCCGCCGTCAGGACAAGGGCGCCGGCTGCAACCAGGCTAAGTACGCGTTTGCTTCTTTTCATACTTTCCTTCCTTTCATTTCTGCGCTCTTTCAGCGCAATTCAGGGGGCAGCCGCCCGCTCTCTTTCCCTGGAAGCGGACGGCGCCCGTTGTTGCATTGTGAATTATATATCAAATTTTGCAATTGTCAATACCTGGCGCAGTTTTTTTGTCCCCTGCACAAGGGCAAATAAAGCGCCGTATGTTTTTTGGTGCAAACATACGGCGCTCTGACAGGTTGTTTTGTTGTCTGTTCAGAAGAGGTCGTGCCGCTTCAGAATGATGGCCACTACGCTGAGCGTGACGACGGCCAGAATCAGCGGAATCCACCAGAACTGGTCCAGGGGCAGACCGGCGGTGATGTTCATTCCGTAGAAGCCGAAGATGATATTGGGCACGGTGAGCAGGACGGTGATGGAGGTCAGCACCTTCATGATCACGTTCAGGTTGTTGGAGATGACGCTGGCGAAGGCGTCCATCATGCCGGAGATGATGGAGGAGTAGATATTGGCCATCTCAATGGCCTGGCGGACCTCAATCAGCACGTCCTCCAGCAGGTCGTGGTCCTCCTCGTAGAGGGTGATGATGCGTCCGCGGAGGATTTTCTCCAGGGTGACCTCATTTGCCTTCAGGGAGGTATTGAAGTAAACCAGGGACTTCTCCAGGTCCAGCAGCTGGATAAGCTCCTTGTTCCGCTGGGATTTGTAGAGGTGGCGCTCCATGTAGTTGTAGATCTTGTCGATCTGCTTCAGGTATTGCAGGAATCGTTTGGCCACCTGGAGGAGCATGTAGAGGATAAACCGGGTCCGCTTCTGGGTCTCGGCGTTCTTCACCAGTCCGTCCTGGAAGTCCTTCACAATGGAGGATTCCTTCAGGCAGACGGTGATGATGTGCTTTTCCGTCACGATAATGCCCAGAGGGATGGTGGAGTAGACCACCGCGTCGTCCTTTTCCACGGCGGGGACGTCGATGATAATCAGGGTCTGGCCGTCCTCGGTGTCGATACGGGAGGTCTCCTCTTCGTCCAGCGCGGCCCGGAGGAAGCCCGGGTCCACGTTCAGCGCCTCGGACACCGTGTTCAGTTCGTCCTCGGTGGGGTAGGTCAGGTTGATCCAGCAGCCGTCCTGGATGGCGTCCAGGCGGGTCATCTTCTTGTCAATGGTCTTGTGGATGGAGAGCATCAATATCACGTCTTTCCGACGCGCCGGGGACAGGCAAACTCCTTCTCCGGACCGCAGCGCCTATGATACGGCAGTCTGCCCACGGTCCGTTCCCTTTATCCGGCCGCAGAGACCGGTCCCTGTCCGCGCGTCTTTTTTGTGTCCGCCGCCGGAGACGCTCTCTGTCATACGCTCATCCAAACTCCGTGACCTGCACGGGCCTTGGATGAGTGCGTGACGCGTCCTGACGGGCGGCAAAACCGGCGCGCAGACATGAGGTGCTTTTTCCTCAGCCTTCCTGCGCCGTGCTGGGCATGTCATTCTTCCATGTTCGACTCAGAGGGTCGCTGCTCACGGCGCATATCACTCCTTCTTCACACAAGTTGGGCCCGGTCCGCTCTGTCCCGGCCCTTCCACAGGTTTTCACCGAACATTATAAGCCTCTTTTTCCCGGAATGCAACCCGGCACGCCAGGACAGGGAAAAAAGCGCCGGTCTGCTCTCGGGCAGACCGGCGCGCTTGTTTCACGGTGTTATTTTCCCCGGTTGAAGATCTTGAAGATGTCGTTGAAGGGGTCGTCCTCAATCTTGGAGTCCGCCTCGGTCATGGGCTCCAGACCCTTGGGGGCCTGAGGGGCAGCGGCAGGGGCGGAACCGGCTGCGGGCGCCTTCTGCTCCCCGCCTCTGGAGAAGGGAGTAGCGGAGATCTTGCCCTCCAGCTCCTCAAAGCCGGTGGCGATGACGGTAACCCGGATCTCGTCGTCCAGGGTGTCGTCGAAGGCGGCGCCGAAGATGATGTTGGCCTCCTCGTGGGCGGCCTCCTGCACCAGGTTGGCGGCGGTCTCCACTTCCTCCAGGCCAATGTCCATGGAGCCGGTCACGTTGACCAGAACGCCCTTGGCGCCGTTGATGGAGGTCTCCAGCAGGGGGCTGGAGATGGCCATCTTGGCGGCCTCCTCGGCCTTGTTCTTGCCGGCGGCACGGCCCACGCCCATGTGAGCCATGCCCGCGTTCTGCATGACGGCGGTCACGTCGGCGAAGTCCAGATTGATGAAGCCGGTATTGCTGATGAGGTCGGAGATGGACTGCACCGCCTGGCGGAGCACATCATCGGCGATCTCGAAGGCGTTGGCAAAGGTGATCTTCTGGTCAGTGGCGTACTTGAGGCGCTCGTTGGGGATGATGACCAGGCTGTCCACCCGGGTGCGCAGCTCCTCAATGCCCTTTTCCGCCTGCATCATACGGCGGCGGCCCTCAAACTTGAAGGGCTTGGTGACCACGCCCACGGTGAGGATGCCCATCTCCTTGGCGATATCCGCCACGATGGGAGCCGCGCCGGTACCGGTGCCGCCGCCCATACCGGCGGTGATGAACACCATGTCGGCGTCCTCCAGGGCCTTGGAAATCTGGCTGCGGCTCTCCTCGGCGGACTTGCGGCCCACCTCGGGGTCGCTGCCCGCGCCCTGGCCGCCGGTCAGCTTCTCACCGATCTGAATCTTATAAGTAGCGCTGGACATGGTAAGCGCCTGCTTATCCGTGTTCACAGCGATGAAATCCACGCCCTTCATCCCGGACTTTACCATCCGGTTGACCACGTTGTTGCCGCCGCCGCCGACGCCGATGACCTTAATCGTAACTACCGTATCGGGGCCGCTGTCCAATCCAAAAGGCATAACTGCTCCTCCTATGTGAAAGAAGTGAAAACTCTCTTTTTATGAAAATTATGGCAGCTCATTTTCTGAGCCTTGCCCATGATTTATGTCTTGTTCTATTCTAGCCTTCTTTTGGCGTAAGGTCAATAGCTCCCGCCGGATTTCCGCAAAGTTTTGGAACATGCGGGTGCCGAAGACCACTACCGCCGCAAGATATAGCGGCAATCCCAGCTTGTCCCCCAGCCAGGTCAGGAACACGGCGATGATGGCGTTGCCGAAGAATCCGGACAGGAAGATGGACAGGTTGAAGTTCTTTTTGATGCGGGCATTCATGCCTCCCAGTGCGGAGTCCAGGGCGGCCAGCAGTCCGGTGGCCACATAGAGGCTGTACTGACTGGGCACATGCCAGGGCAGGAAGCAGCCGATGACAAGGCCCACAATCAGACCGGCAAGCTCAATCATCCCACAGCGCCCCCTTCCGTGTCCTCGCTCTGGGCGGTGGAGGGCTTGGCGTACTGGAAGTCAATGACCCCGTTGTAGGCGGGCACGGTCAGCATCTCGCTGGGGGTCACCTTCACCTCAATCTTCCACTGTCCCAGTACGTCCACCACGCCGTTGCGCATGGTGAGGGCGGAGTAGAGGGTGTTGGGGTCGCCGATGGCGTTGAATACAAAGGGTGCGGTGTAGCGCCGTCCGTTGACAATGACCACGGACCCGGCGCAACGGATCTCGGTGGTGGACATAATCCGCTCGCCGTTGAGGGAGATGGCCTCCGCTCCCGCATCCCGCAGCTCGTTGAGCACGGAGAGCAGGTCGTTGTCGTGGATGAGATAGTCGGCCTCGTCGCCGGTGACGTTGGCGGCGCTGGAGTCCTGAAGGCTCACCATCACGCCGGGGCCAACCACTTCCACCAGTCCGGCCTCCATCTCCAGCTTGTCCACCTCAGCCCGCAGAGCCTCGCTCTCGCTGCTGCCGGAGGCCGCCGCGTCCCGGTAGGTCTGCAGCTCGGATTGCACCTGCTCCAGCTGGGCCTTGGTGGTCTCCAGGCTGTCCACCGTCTCATTGTAGAGCTGCTGGAGGGTCTCCAGACGGCCTGCGCTGGTGGCGTCCGCCGCGCTGTTCACCTTCACGCTCCGCAGCTGCACGGAGAGCAGGATGCCCAACAGCACGCACACGCCGCCGATGGCCAGCTCACCCCAGTTCTTCTTCCTGCGTTCAGTCCGTTCCATCTGTTCTCCTTCCTCCTGTCGGGTACTCAGCCCAGCATGGATGCGTAGGGGATAAAGTGGGGCTCGTCCAGGGTCAGGTCAATGACGCCCCGGTCGGTCTCCTCCAGGGCGGCGATGGCCGCCTCCAGAATCTTGGCTGCCTGGTTGAAGTCGGTGTTCATGGGGATTTTCACCGTAAACCGGCCGCCGTAGCCCATCTTGATGAAGTTGATGGCCGTCAGATCAAAGCTCTCCGCCTGGTCGGTCATGCCCCGGGCCGCCAGGGCCGCGAAGAGCTTCTCCAGGCTGGCCAGCTTGTTCTCCTCCCCCTCGGCCACCTCCAGCTGACTGCCCACCACGGGGCTGTCCGGCGTCAGGCCGGTGAGGGGCGGGAACTCCGCTGCCCGGGTCTCGTCGGTCCGCTCCAGGATCTTGCCCTTGGTATCGATGATCCACCAGGCGTCGCTGCCCTGGATGGCCGCCGCCGGAACACACTCCACCACATTGATGACCAGGGTATTAGGCAGGCGGCGGGAGACGGAGATCTCGTCCACATAGGGCAGGCGGGAGATAATCTGCCGCATGACCTTGAACTTGTTGACGGCAAAGAGGTTGTCCCCCTGCTCCACCTCGGCGGCGCCGATGATCTGCTCCGCCGTGTAGGCCGACTGGCCGTTGACCTCGATATTCTCCACCCGGAAAAACACCGCGCAGCCCGCCACAATCGCCGCCACAATCACGGCGGCGGACAGCACTTTATAGAGGAAGCCGAAGCGTCCTCTGTTCCGCCGCTTGCGCTTGTTCCGTCTCGCCGCCATTTCCGTGCTCCTCTGCTGCCGCCGGGCTATGCCCGGCGGCTTGTTTTTTCTTTTCAGTATATCGAAAACAATCGAATATTTTGTAAGGAAATTCTTAAGTTTCCCTTATACGTCCTCTTCCAGGCGGACGATATCCGCCCCCAGGCTCCGCAGGGCCCCGTCCAGGTCCTGATAGCCCCGGTCCACGTGGTGCAGGCCGGAGATGGTGCTCCGTCCCTCCGCCCCCAGTGCGGCCACCACCAGAGCCGCGCCGCCCCGCAGGTCGGCAGCGCGCACCGCTGCGGCCCTCAGCCGCTCCACGCCGAATACCACGGCCACCCGGCCCTCCACTCGAATGCTGGCTCCCATGCGGGCGAGCTCATCCACGTGGCGGTAGCGGCTCTCAAAAATGTTCTCCACAAAGACCGAGGTCCCCGCGGCAGTGGTCAGGGCCGCCATCAGCGGTGCCTGGGCGTCGGTGGGAAAGCCGGGATAGGGCGCTGTGCGCACCGGGCTCACCCCCCGCAGGGGACCGGACCGTGTGAGCTCAATTCTGTTGTCGTCGCTATGTATTCTGCACCCCGCCTGGCTGAGCACCGCCGTCACCGTAGACAGATGGCGGCAGTCGGCGCCGGTGACCTCAATCTCCCCTCCGGCTGCGGCAGCCGCCGCCAGATAGGTGGCGGCCACAATGCGGTCGCCCATGACGGTGTGCTCCGCCCCGTGGAGGGGCAGTCCGCCCCGGATGGTAATCATGGAGCTGCCGGCGCCCCGGACATCCGCGCCCATGGCGCGCAGGAAGACCTGGAGATCCACAATCTCCGGCTCACGGGCGGCGTTGGTGATGGTGGTGACCCCCTGGGCCGCCACCGCCGCCAGCATGGTGTTCTCCGTGGCCCCCACGCTGGGGATGGAGAGCACAATGTCAGTCCCCGCAATGTGGTTTCCGGTGCAGCGCAGGGCGCCGCCGGTCTCGTCCACCCTGCCCCCAAGGGCCCGGATGGAGGAGAGATGCAGGTCGATGGGCCTGGGCCCCAGCTCACAGCCTCCGGGTGCGGAGAGCACCGCCTCCCCCATCCGGCCCAGGATGGCCCCCAGGAAGATGACGGAAGAGCGCATCTCCCGCATCAGGTTGTCGGGCACGTCGCACCGGGACAGACTGGAGGCGTCCACCCGCACCGTGTCCCCCTCCCGGGCTGTTTTGCAGCCCAGATGCTCCAGAATGGCCAGGGAGGCGGTCACGTCCGACAGTTCGGGGCAGTTGCGGATGACGCTCTCCCCCCTGCCCAGGATCGTGGCTGCCAGAATGGGCAGCACGCTGTTCTTGGCGCCGTGGGTACGCACTGTCCCCTCCAGCCGCCTGCCGCCCTCCACCAGAAAAATACTCATATCCTCCGTCCTCCGCAAAGTTGGTCTTGTTTTCACTCAGGCCATACTATGCGGAGGTTCACAGGGGCGTTCCCGGTCCAAACCGGGCAAAGGGCGGCGGAACAGGGGAAGAAGGGCTTCTTTTCTCTTATTTCCCCTTCAGCAGGCCCACCAGGGTCTGGTAGATGTGCTCGCTGGCGTCGGGGATGGCCATCTCCCGCAGGGCCTTGGCCATGTTCTCCCGCTTTTCGGGATGGTTCAGCAGATCGGCGATGGTATTGAAGAAGGCGTCGGTCTTGCCGTCACACTCCTGCTCGCTCACCAGCAGGGCCGCTCCTCTATCGGAGAGCACCCGGGCGTTCTTGGTCTGGTGGTCGGCCACCACGTTGGGGGACGGCACCAGCACTGCCGGCTTGGCAATGGCAGTCAGCTCCGAGATGGTGGAGGCGCCTGCACGGCAGACCACCAGGTCGGCAGCCGCCATGATGAGGGGCATGTCGTAGATGTACTCCCGCAGCTCCACGCCGGTGTCCTTGGGGTCGTTGGCCAGCTTCACGCTGTCGCCGTCCACCCTCAGACCCTCCTGCTCCAGCCGGGCACGCATGCCCGCGTAGTCCCGGCCGGCGCCGTGGATGTGGTAGAAGGGCGCGCCTATGCGCACCTCACGGGAGAGAATGGCGGTCATGTGGTCGTTCATCACCGCCGCACCCAGGGAGCCGAAGAAGGACAGCAGCAGGGGCCGGTCATCGTTAATGCCCAGCTTCTCCCGGGCCTCCTTCTTGGTGTACTGGAAAAAGTCGCCCCGGACGGGGGTACCCGTCACCACAACCTTCTCCGGGTTGTCGTAGTGGCTGCGGCTCTCCTCAAAGCCCACCATCACCACGTCCACCACCTTGGACAGGGCCTTGGTGGTCAGGCCGGGGACCGCGTTGGACTCGTGGACCGCTGTGGGGATTTTCCGCTTGGCGGCGGCATTGACCACTGGGTAGGAGGCGTAGCCGCCGGTACCCACCACCAGGTCGGGCTTGAAGTCGTCCAGAATGGCGTCGGCCTGCTTCCGGGAGCGGCCCATGTTGAAGAGGGTCTTCAGGTTGTGGCCCACCGCAGCGGGGGTCAGGGAGCGCTGGAAGTTGGTGATGGTCACCGTGCGGATGTCATACCCCTCCTTGGGTACCAGGCGGGTCTCCATGCCCCCGTCCGCGCCCACGAAGAGGATGCGGCAGCCCGGATTCCGCTCCTGAAAGAGCCGGGCCAGCGCCACCGCCGGATTGATATGTCCCGCGGTTCCGCCGCAGGTAAAGAGAATGTTCATCAATGCCTCACTCCAAACGTCTCAGCCTGTAAAATATGTTTATCCCTGTCTGGGGGCCGGTATCTGCCTTGATACTGACAACACAATTCCCATTTCCACCAATTGTATCACCAGTGCCGTACCGCCGTAGCTGAAGAAGGGCAGGGAGATACCGGTGGGAGGAATCAGATTGGTGACCACGGCGATGTTCAGGAACACCTGCACCGCCACCAGGGTGGTGATGCCCACCACCAGCAGCGCGCCGAACCGGTCCCGGGCGTGGAGGGCGATCCAGTAGCCACGGATGACCAGCAGGGCGAAGAGAATGATGATGATGGCCGCGCCGATGTAGCCCAGCTCCTCGCAGGTGATGGAGAACACGTAGTCGTTCTCCGGCTCGGGGAGGTAGTTGAACTTCTGCCTGGAGTTGCCCAGGCCCACGCCCAGCAGTCCGCCGGAGCCGATGGCGTAGAGGGACTGGATGGTCTGATAGCCCTTGTTGAGGGGGTCGCTCCAGGGGTCCTTCCAGATGGCCAGACGGGCGGCCATGTAACTGGTCTTGGTCATGACGAACCACAGACCGGCGCCTACCACCGTGCCGCCGGCCACAAACCAGCCCAGCTTGACGCCGCCGGCAAAGAGGACCGCGGCACCGGCCACCAGGATGAGGATGGTGCCCGACATGTGGGGCTCCATGAGCATCAGCAGCGCCACCGCGCCCAGGATGAGCATATAGGGCACCAGCTCGATAAAGCCGATCCGGTCCAGCAGATCCAGCAGGCGGCCGGAGGGCTTGCGCAGGTCGTACTTCTTGCGTTTCTCCGTACTCCGCTTTGACAATCGTGAGGAGAAGTAGAGGATTACGCCCAGCTTTGCCGCCTCAGAGGGCTGGAAGCTGCCCAGACCGGGCACACGGATCCAGCGCTGGGCGCCGGTGGTCGCCTTACCGAAACCCAGAGGGGTGAACACCAGAATGAGGCAGAGGAAGGCGAACATCAGGGCAAAGACCGCCAGCCAGCGGTAGTGCTGGTAGTTGAGCCTGCTGACACCGTACAGGAACACAATGCCGATGACGCCGAACAGAGCCTGACGTGCAAAGTAATAGGTGGGGTCGTGCTTGGCCACCACGCCGTCGTAATAGGCTGTGGCGTAGGAGGCGGAGAACACCATCACCAGCCCGATTCCCGTGAGCATCAGCGTCAGCATCAGGAAGGGCAGGTCCATGGGCCCCCGTGCCAGCTGCTCCTCCACGGTGAGATCCCGCTTCATTTTCCGCGCCGTGACGGTCACCTCCCAAAGGTTTCTTCCGCTCTGTCAGTCTCAGAACGGATAGCGGTTGATAAGGCCGAAGTAGGCCAGCAGACAGGCTGCCAGCGTAATGAGGGTAAAGACGGCGAAGAGCTTCACTTCGCTCCAGCCGCCCAGCTCCAGGTGGTGGTGCAGGGGGGCCATGCGGAAGATCCGCTTGCCGTGGGTCAGCTTGAAATAGGTCACCTGGATGATGTCGGACAGGGTCTCGGCGATGTAGATGATACCCACCAGAATCAGCAGCAGGGGGATATCCAGCGCGAAGGCCATGCCGCACACCACGCCGCCCAGGAACAGGGAGCCGGTGTCGCCCATGAACACCTTGGCGGGGTGGAAGTTGTAGATCAGGAAGGCGCACAGGCCGCCGAACAGGGCGGCGGAGAACACGCTCAGCTCTGTGGCGCCCCACAGAACGGACACCGCCAGGAAGAACAGGGACACGGGCATGGTCACGCCGGTGGCCAGGCCGTCAATGCCGTCGGTCAGGTTGACGGCGTTGACCGTGCCCACCATGACAAAGGCGGCAAAGACCATGTACAGCCACTCGGGCAGGTCGATGGTCAGGTTGACAAAGGGGATGTACAGGTCAAAGCTCAGGTAGCCGAAGCGGCGCAGCAGCAGGGTGTACACAATGGCGGCCGCCAGCTGGAGCAGGAACTTCATTCCGGCGGACAGGCCGTCGCCGTGGTGGTACTTCACCTTCATAAAATCGTCGAAGAAGCCGATTGCGCCGAACACCAGGGCGAAGGCCAGCACCAGCAGCGCGCCGTAGGAGCCTGCGGCGATGTCCTGCCAGCCCACGGTGAGTACCGTTACGGTAATGCCCACGATAAACATCAGGCCGCCCATGGTGGGGGTATTCTGCTTGGAGTTGTGCCACGCCGGGCCGTACTCCTTCACGCCCTGTCCGGCCTTCAGCCGGCGTAGCAGGGGGATGAGCACCTTACCCGCCAGAAAGGCCACCACAAAGGCCACCAGGAAGCTTACTACATATCTCATCTTTTGAACCTCCCAAACCTCCGCCCGCACACGCCGGGCTTCTCCGGTCCTTTTTCACAAAGTGGTATTTTACCATAACCGCGCCGGTCTTTTCCACTCAAAAAGCAACAAAGTTTCTCTCTGCTTTTCCCTTTTCATGGACAGTACGGGGGCTGACAGCCAAAATAGGCAGCCACTTCCTCCCGCTCGTCCAGATGGCGGCGGCGGGTGCCGATCTCCTGATAGGTCTCGTGTCCCTTTCCCGCCAGCACCACCGTGTCGCCGCTTTTGGCCTCATCCAGTGCCCGTCGGATGGCCTCACGCCGGTGGGGTACCACCATGCAGGGGGTGTCGCTTCCCTCCATGCCCGCCTGGATGTCGGCCAGAATGGCCTCCGGGTCCTCGGTGCGGGGATTGTCGGAGGTGAGCACTACCAGGTCGGCCAGCTCCGCGGCGATGGCCCCCATGACAGGCCGCTTGCTCCGGTCCCGGTCGCCGCCGCATCCGAACAGGCAGATAACCCGGCCAGGGGTGAAGTCCCGGACGGTGGTAAGGATGTTCTCCAGGGCGTCCGGGGTGTGGGCGTAGTCGATGATGACCGCATAGTCCGTGGGGGTGGGCACCACCTCGATGCGTCCCTTGACCCCTTTCGCCTCCGCCAGAGAGGCACACACCTGGGGCAGGGGCAGCTTCAGGGCCAGGCCGCAGGCGATGACGCCCAGAGCGTTGTAGATGGTGAAGCCGCCAGGGATGGGCAGACGCACCCGGGCAATGGCCCCGGTGGTCAGGGCCTCGAACTCCACCCGGTCGGGGAACAGGCGGATATTCTTGGCGGTCACGTCGGCCTGGTCCTTGTTCTCCGAATAGGTCAGCGCCGGGCAGGTGACAATAGAGGCGTAATAACGCCCGGCCTCATCGTCCAGGTTGAGCACTGCTGTGCCGGTCTGCCGGAACAGCAGCCCCTTCACCCGCCGGTACTCCTCCATGGTGCCGTGGAAGTCCAGATGATCCCTGGTCAGGTTGGTGAAGATACCGACCTGGAAGGCGATGCCGTCCACCCGGTGGAGGGCCAGAGCGTGGGAGGACACCTCCATCACCACATGGGTGCAGCCGCTGTCCGCCATATCCCGTAGCAGCTTCTGCACCTCCCAGGACTCGGGGGTGGTGCGGTGGGCGGGGATGACCTTCTCCCCAATCATGTTCTGGTTGGTGCCCATAAGCCCCACCTTTGCCCCAAGCACCCCCTCCAGCATGGCCTTGAGGAGATAGGTGGTGGTGGTCTTGCCGTTGGTACCGGTGACGCCGATGACGGTCAGCTCATCGGCCGGACGGCCGAACCAGTTGGCGGACACGGCGGCCAGAGCCGCCCGGGTGTCCGCCGCAATGAGCCAGGGTCCCGGCTCTTCGGGGGCCTTATGGCAGATAACCGCCGCCGCCCCCTTCTTCACCGCCTCACGGAGAAAGCGGTGGCCGTCGGTCTTGTAGCCGGTGAGGGCCACGAAGAGCTCCCCCGGCCGGATGGTACGGGTGTCATAGCTGATTCCTGAAATTTCCACATCCTCGTCCGCGAAGCCCCCGAGAAGGGCTACGCCGGACAAAAGCACCTTCAGTCTCATGCTGTCACCCCTCAATCAGTGTGCAGATACAAGGATTTTCGCTTCAGCCCGGTCCGGGACCATATCCCGGACCGGGCTGATTGCCTTGGAGAATGCCGCCTGCTCAGAAGCCTGCGCCGGCGGTGGTCGCGGTGTTGTCCATGAACTGGACCTCCACCACGGTACCCCGGTCCACCATAGTGCCGGCGGCAATGGACTGCCCCGCGGCGATGGTGCTGGAGGTGTAGTAGTCGGACACGCCTGTGGCCTTCATGTACAGGCCCAGGTTGCTGAGGGTCTGGCGCACCGTCTCGGGGGACTTGCCCGACAGGTCAGGTACCTCCACCTGGTCGGTGGGCTTCGCCTCACCCATGTAGAGCACCATCTCGCTGCCGCCGGGGATGGACGCGCCCTGGATGGGAATCTGGTCGGTGACGGTCTCGCCGCTGCCCACGGTGCGCACCGTCAGGCCGACGGCCTCCGCCTTGGCCTGGGCGTCAGCCAGGGACAGGCCGGTGACGCTGGGCGCCAGCACGTCGGCGCCGGAGAGCTCCTCGGCGGTGTACTGCTTCTCCACGCCCATGTAGTCCAGGATGTTGGCCAGCAGCTCGCCGGCCCGGGTGGCGCCCATGACGCCGCCGCTGATGTAGTAGCCGCCGGCGGTGTAGTTGCCGCCGGGGGATGTGGGCTTGGGATTGTCGAAGGCGATGAGGACCACCACCTGGGGGTCGTCGGCGGGGGCGAAGCCCAGGAAGGAGACGATTGTGTGGTCGTCTTCCAGGGTCTCGGAGGAACCGGTCTTGCCGCCGATGCGGTAGCCCGCCTGATAGGCGTTCTTGCCGGTGCCGCCGTTGACCACGCCTTCCAGAATGATGCGGCACTTCTCGCTGGTGGCCTCGCTGACCATCTGGCGCCGTTCCGTGGGCTCGGTGCTCTGGATCACGTTGCCGTCGGCGTCGGTGATGGACTCCAGCACATAGGGCTGCATCAGGTGGCCGCCGTTGATGACGGCGGAGGCGGCGGTGATGAGCTGGATGGGGGTCACGTTGAAGCGCTGGCCGAAGGAGGCGGTGGCCAGAGAGGCCTCGCCGTAGGGGCCAGTGAACCACTCACGGGACCACACCGTACTGTTGGCCTCGCCCTGCATGTCGATGCCGGTGGTCTCCAGGAAGCCGAAGTCCTCCAGGTAGTCGTAGAACCGCTCCGCGCCCAGCCGCTGACCGATGGCGATGAAGGCCGGGTTGCAGGAGTTGGCCACTGCCTTGGCCAGGGTCTGGGTACCGTGGCCCTTGCGGTCGGAGCAGCGGATGGTGCTGCCGGCGATATTGACCGAGCCGGTGCACTCAAAGGTATCGCTCTCGCTGACCACGCCCTCCTCCAGGGCGGCGGCCAGCACCACGGATTTAAAGGTGGAGCCGGGCTCATAGGTGTCGTTGATGGCCTTGTTGCGCCACTGGAGCAGCTGGGCGTTGCCCAGTGCTTCCTTGTACTCGTCGCTGTCCTCGCCGTAGGTGGCCTTCAGGGTCTCCAGCTCGGCCAGGGTGTCCGGGTCGGTGACTGTACTGGGATTGTTCAGGTCGTAGGTGGGAGAGTTGGCCCAGGCCAGAATGGCACCGGTGTTGGGGTCCATGGCGATGGCAAAGCCGCCGTTCTGTACGTCGTACATCTCGATGCCCTTCTCCAGGGCCCGCTCGCAGTAGTACTGGATGGTGGCGTCAATGGTCAGGTTCAGGTTGTTGCCGTCGGTGGCGTCGTAGTAGTTCTCGTAGCGGGAGAGCATCTCGGTGCCGTTGCCGTTCTTGGCGGTCACCACACGGCCGGTCTCGCCGGAGAGCTCGCTGTCGTAGTAGGCCTCCATGCCGTAGGCGCCCTCGTTCTCCGAGTTGACAAAGCCGATGACCTGGGCGGCCAGGCTGGAGTGGGGGTAATACCGCTTGGATGTGGGGGTGGAATAGAGGGCGTTGGACAGGCTGTACTCCAGCTTGAAGGCCATAACCTGCTCGTTCACGTCCTGCTCCACCTTGGCGGCCAGGCGCACATAGGAGGTGTCCTTCTGGAGGCGGAGGAGAATGGTGTCCTTATCCATGCCCAGAATCTCCGCCAGACCGGAGGCCACCGCCTCGTCGGTGGGTTCGGGGCCGGGCGCCGTCTTGCTCTCGCCGTTCTGGTAGGCCTCTACCTTTTTCTTGTAGTTCTCCTGGACGGTGTCCAGGTCCCGGGGGGAGACAATGATGTCGTAGGCCGTGGAGCTGAGGGCCAGAGGGGTGCCCTTGCTGTCGTAGATGGTGCCCCGGTTGGCCGTTACCGCCACGTCTCTGGTCTGCTGGCTGATGGCCAGCTCCTGATAGTATTCATGGTTGGTGATTTGGAGGTCGTACAGCCGGACCAGCAGCGGGATGAAAATCACCACGCCGAAGAGGCCCATCAGAAAGATGGTGCGTCCCAGAATGGTGCGGTTCCCTCTCCGGTCCGGTTGTTGGTTCTGTTTCTTTTCGCCGTTCATCATACGATCACCTCTGTGCCTGTAAAACGCGCTGTCTGCTTCTCTGTCTATGAGACGGGAAATCGGTGAAAAAGGCTGAGCGTCCTTTCTCTGTGTTCTCCCTGCTCAACGGTTTTCACTTCCGTCGTTCTTTCCCCACTGAAATATCGAGGGCGTAAGAAAAATTCATTTTTTCTTACGCCCTCTCTCTGTGTGGGCTGCGGGTGCAACCCTTTTTCTCTTTTCGGGTCTTACAAAACTATATGGGGTGGGTTACTTAAAATATTCCACCACATTGCCCAGAATGTCCTGGATGCCGCGGATGGCGCCGTTGATGCCCTCCACCGGAGTCTCCTCCTCGTTGAACAGCACCACGCTGTCCGGCTCGGAGAGGTCCAGATAGAGGATCTGACCCGCCTGGGGCTTGACCATGGAGCCGTCAGCAGTCACGGCAGTCTCGATGCTGGCCAAGTCAAAGGCCAGCTCGTACTGGGTGCGGAGATAATTCTCCTGCTCCTCCAGCTCGGCCAGGTCGCTCTTCAGTCCGGCGATGTCGTCGGACAGGGTGGTGAGCTGGATGGAACTGAGCAGCACCAGCACGGCGAACACGCCGATGGCCAGGAAGCCCACCACTGCGAAGGGGGACACGAAGCCTGCCTCCCGCACCCGGGCCTTGGGCCGCACTGCCGCCCGCTCTCTGGGCCGGACCAGGGGACGGGTCCGGGTCTGCTCTCCGCCACGGAGCGGACGGGCAGCTGTGTCGGCGTAATCCAGATCGTAGGCCACGCTGTCATAATTGGCGCGGGGCGTATTGTAGCGTCTTCTTCGGGCTGCGGCAGTTGCCATGGGGCGTCCACTCCAATCTTTTGCAGATGCATGTGGGGAGGGCGTTCCCTCCCCTTTTTATTACAGCTTTTCCGCGATGCGCAGCTTGGCGCTGCGGGCGCGGGCGTTTTCGTTCAGTTCTTCCTCGCCGGACACGATGGGCTTTTTGTTCACCAGCCGGATAACCGGCTTCTTTCCGCACACACACACCGGGAAGTCGGGCGGGCAGGTGCAGCCCTTGGCGAAGGCGGCAAAGGCGTTCTTCACAATCCGGTCCTCCAGCGAGTGGAAGGAGATAATGGCCAGCCGTCCGCCGGGCGCCAGCGCAGGCACCGCCGCTTGGATCAGCTTGTCCGCAGCGGAGAGCTCGTCGTTCACCGCGATGCGGATGGCCTGGAAAGACCGCTTGGCCGGGTGCTGCTTCTCACACAGGGCGTGGGCAGGCATGGCCGAGCGGATGATATCCACCAGTTCAAGGGTGGTTTCAATGGGAGCCTTCTCCCGGGCGCGGACAATGGCCGCGGCAATGGCGGGGGCATACCGCTCCTCGCCGAACTGGAACAGAATCCGCCGGATCTCCTCCTGGGGCCACTCGTTGACCACCGTTCTGGCAGTCAGGGCCTCGGACTGATCCATTCTCATGTCCAGAGGGGCATCGGCCATGTAGGAGAAACCACGGCTGGCGTCGTCCAGCTGCGGGGAGGACACGCCCAGATCGGCCAGCACGCCGCTCAGCTTGTCCAGCTTCAGACGGTCCAGAATGTCCGCCAGGTCGCCGAAGTTGCCGTGAACCAGGGTCACCCGGTCCATCAGTCCCTCCAGCCGTCCGGGAGCCGCGTCCAGGGCGGCCTGGTCCCGGTCAATGCAGATGAGCCGTCCCGTGGTCAGCCGCCGGGCGATCTCCCGGGAGTGTCCGGCACGGCCCAGCGTGGCGTCCACATAGGTGCCCGTGGGGTCGATATTCAATCCGTCGATGCACTCCTGGAGCAGCACCGGCTTGTGGGAAAATTCCATCTCACTCATATTACAGCCCCAGCCCCTTGAGGATGGCGTTCATCTTCTCGGGGGTGATCTCCTCCTGCTTCTCCTGCCAGCGCTCGGCGCTCCAGATTTCCGCCCGGTTGTGGACGCCGGTGATGACCGCGTCCTTCTCCAGGCCGGCGAACTTCCGCAGCATGGCAGGGATAACGATCCGGCCCTGACTGTCCGGCTCGCATTTGGCGGCATTGGCGAACAGGGGGCGCATGGCCACCGACTCCGTCATGGGCAGAGCGGCGAACTTGGCGGTAAAGGTGTCCCAGGTCTCCTGGGGATAGACGGCCAGACAGCCGTCAATGCCCATGGTGACGTAGAGGGTATCCCCCAGCTCACGGCGGAGCTGGGCGGGAATGAACAGGCGGCCCTTGGCGTCGAGGCTGTGCTCGTAAGTGCCGGTGGCGCTCATCATTCCCCTTCACCTCTCCTCCACTTTCCCCCCTCTGGGCTATGGCAGGCTCCATTTTGCCCCACCAGTGTTTTTAGTATAATTGTTATGTAACCAAATTGCAACCCTTTTTTAACTCTTTTTTCCCTGCCAACCCCGGTATTTTCGTGTGAAAACAAGTGTTTTCCGCACAAGAAACGTATGTTCGATTATTTCTGTAAACAGGATATCATGACCAATTATCCTGTTTTATGTCTCCTTTCCGCCAAAGGTGGCGAAGCTCGTTACTTTTTTCACATTTGCGTCCACTTTTTTATTTTCCCGTTACCATCTTCTTCGACAATTTCTGACCGGCGGTAAATTTTCCGCTCCCCGTTTTTCCGCCCTCTCCCTGTTCAACTTCCAGATCATGTGATATAATGCTCTGCGTTGTCTTTTGGCAATCATTCCGTCCACATCTTATCAATGAGGTGAACCATATGCTGCGCTTTGCTCACTTTAACTTCAATGTCCTGGACCTGGACAGGTCCCTGGCCTTCTACCGGGACGCCCTGGAGCTCTCTCCGGTGCGCACCAAGGAGGCGGGAGACGGCTCCTTCAAGCTGGTGTACCTGGGCGACGGGGAGACCGGCTTTGAGCTGGAGCTGACCTGGCTGAAGGACCGCACCGAGCCCTATGACCTGGGTGAGTGCGAGTTCCACCTGGCCTTTATCACTGACCGGTACGACGAGCTCTACCGCCGCCACAAGGAGATGGGCTGCGTCTGCTTTGAGAACCCGGCCATGGGCATCTACTTTATCGAGGACCCGGACGGCTACTGGATCGAGATCGTCCCCGCCAAGGAGTAAGCCTCCATGGCCAAGACCTCTGACGGCCGTCTGGCCTACGCCGACCTGCTGCGGGTGCTCTCCATCGCGGCGGTGGTGGTCATCCATGTGGTGAGCCTGTGGATCTACGATGTGCCCGTTGGGAGCGGCGCGTGGGATATATATAATGTATACGACAGCCTGGTGCGCTGGTGCGTGCCCGTGTTCGTCATGCTCTCCGGCATGTTCCTGCTGGACCCCAAGAAGAGCCTGACCCTGCCCAAGCTGTTCTTTCACCATATCCTGCGCATCTTCGTGGCCCTGGTGGTGTGGGGCGCGGTGTACGCCATCGTGGACTTCGGCCGGGTGAACGGCGCGTTCACCTGGGCGGGTATCCGCTCCGCCCTGTACACCGCCCTGCTGGGCAACACCCACTATCACCTGTGGTTCCTCTATATCATCCTGGGACTCTACCTGGTGACCCCCATTCTCCGTGCCTTTGTCCAGGGGGCCTCCCGGAAGGATTTTCACTACTTCTTCCTGCTGTGCTTCGTGGTGACCTATCTGCTGCCCCTCCTGCTCCAGCTGCGGCCCAGCCAGACCGTCTCCACCTACCTCTCCCGGCTCAACCTGCACATGGTCATGGGCTATGTGGGGTACTATGTGGCGGGATATTACCTGAAAACCTTCACGTTGGGCCGGATTGCGGAAATCATCATCTACCTGCTGGGCATCGGCGGAGCGGCGGTCACCATCTGGGGCACCCGGGTGCTCTCCCTCCGGAGCGGAACCCTGTCCGGCGTGCTGTACGAGTACATGACCCCCAACGTGGCGGCCATGGCGGTGGCGGTGTTCGTGCTGTTCCGGTACCTGCTGGGTGTGAGCGACGAGGGCTCCCGGCGTCAGAGCCTGTCCGGGCTGGCGAAAATCACCTTCGGCGTCTACCTGGTCCACGACCTGTTTCTCATCATCTACCGCCACCTGGGCATCGCCCAGCTGCCCCTCCCGCCGGTACTGGCGGTACCCGTTGTCACCGCTCTGGTGCTCATCCCCTCGGCAGCGGTGGCCTGGCTCATCAGCAAAATCCCCTTCGCGGGCCGTTACCTCACCTGACGGCCCCAATCTTCACTAAGGAGTTCGACCCATGCTTTTTTCCAGCTCTGTGTTCCTGTTTCTGTTCCTGCCGGTGGTGCTTCTGGTGTACTACCTCCCCCTTCGGAAGTGGCGGCTGGGGCAGAATATCTTTCTGACCCTGGCGTCCCTGTTCTTCTACGCCTGGGGTGAGCCCTGGTTCGTCCTGGTGATGATGGGCTCCATCGTGGCCAACTACCTGTTCGGCCTGTGGGTGGCCGCCTGGAAGAACCACGGCCGCAGCCTGCGGCTCCCCGTCACCATGGCGGTCATCTGCAACCTGTCCATCCTCTTTATCTTCAAGTACCTCACCTTTGTGCTCACCAACCTGAATCTGCTGGGCTTCCAGCTGACGGTGCCCATCATCAACCTGCCCATCGGCATCTCCTTCTTCACCTTCCAGGCCATGAGCTATGTGCTGGACGTGGCACGGGGACGGGGACAGGCCCAGAAGAGTCTGCTCAACGTGGGACTCTACATCTCCTTCTTCCCCCAGCTCATCGCCGGCCCTATCGTGAAGTACGAGACGGTAGCGGAGGAGATCCTCCACCGCCGGGAGAACTGGGACGACTTCACTGCCGGTGTCCAGCGCTTCCTGATGGGCCTGGGCAAAAAGGTCATCCTCTCCAACCAGCTGGCCGTTGTGGCCGACGCCGCCTTCAACCACGGCCAGCCCCAGTCGGTGGCCTTCGCCTGGCTGGGCGCCGTGTGCTACATCCTCCAGCTCTACTACGACTTCGGCGGCTACTCCGACATGGCCATCGGCCTGGGCCGGATGTTTGGCTTCCACTTCCTGGAGAACTTCGACTACCCCTACATCTCCACCTCGGTCACCGAGTTCTGGCGCCGGTGGCACATCTCCCTCACCTCCTGGTTCCGTGACTACGTCTACTTCCCCCTGGGCGGCAGCCACGTGGACAGGAAGTGGAAGGTGGTGCGCAACATCTTTGTGGTGTGGCTCCTCACCGGCATCTGGCACGGCGCCAACTGGACCTATGTGGTCTGGGGCCTGATGAACTACGCCCTGCTCATGCTGGAGAAGTACGGCAAGATGGGCAAGGGCTGGCCCAAGGCCATCGGCTGGTTCTACACCCAGGTGGCCTTTGTGCTCACCTGCGTGGTGTTCCGGTCCGACTCCCTGTCCGCCGCCGGGTCCTACTTCCTCTCCATGTTCCATATCGGCTCCATGCCGGTGTGGAGCAGCCAGGCGGCCCTCTACCTGCGGGAGTACTGGATCATCCTGCTGGCCGCCGTGCTCTGCGCCGCCCCCACCGCCACCTGGATTCGGAAAAAGCTGACCGTCACGGCAAACGGCAAGCTGCTGCCCGTGTGGGACTGCGTGTCCACCCTGGCCCTGCTGGCGGTCTTTGTAGTGGCCGTGTGCTTCACCATCAAGGGCACCTACAACCCCTTCATCTACTTTAATTTCTGAGGAGGACGCACCATGAGCAAACTGAAACGCAATCTTACCGCCGTCCTCTTCCTGCTGGGCATCGGAGCCGGTCTGGTGGTGGCCATAACCGCCTTTTTCAGCGGCAGCGGCAACCTGCGTGCCGAGTTCGGCAAGGTACGCCGTGACTTCTCCTATCTGCCCACCTTCCTCTCCGGCGCGGAGAACGCACTGAATCAGGACCTGGACAAGGACCACCACTTCATCCAGCTCTACGGCGGCATCCAGCGGCTCATGGGCCGCCGGGTGGTGGAGGACGTGGAGGCGGACTACACCGTCATCAAGCTGGACAACGGAGATTTGGCCTTTGAGAACCTGTACGGCGGAGCCACCGACACCCGGCCCCACGCCCAGGCGGTGGCAGATTTCCAGGAGCAGCTGGCCGAGAAGGACATCCCCCTGCTCTACGTCCAGGCCCCCCAGAAGGTGAGCCAGAGCGGCGATGAGCTGCCCGAGGGCGTCACCGACTACGGCCACGAAAACACCGACCTGCTTCTCTCCACCCTGAACGACCTGGGTGTGGACACCCTGGACCTGCGTCCCGTGCTGGAGGAGGCATCCCAGGCCCCCGGCGCGCTCCCCTTCTACTTCCGCACCGACCACCACTGGACCCCTGAGGGCGGCTTTGTGGGCTATCAGGCGGTGACGGAGCGGCTGTCGGAGATTCTGGGCTATGAGGTCGATCCCATCCACACCGACCCGGACAGCTACACCAAAATCACCTATGAGGACTCCTTCCTGGGCAGCCAGGGCAAGCGGGTGGGCACGCTGTACACCGGCGTGGACAGCATCAACCTGTGGAAGCCCAACTTTGAGACCAGCTTCACCTACTCAGTGCCCCTCAACGCCATTGAGCGCACCGGTCCCTTTGAGGAGTCCCTCCTGTTCCCGGAGCGGGTGGAGGAGATTGACTACTTCAACGGCAACCCCTACACCCTCTACGCCGGCGGCGACTACAATCTGGCCCGCATGACCAACCACCTGAATCCCGACGGCCCCCGGGTACTGCTGATTCGTGACTCCTTCTCCTGCATTCTGGCCCCCTTCCTGGCCCTGGATTGCTCGGAGCTCATCACCATTGACCTGCGCTACTTCAAGGACAATCTGATGGACTACATGGACTGGCTGGACCCGGACATGGTGGTGGTGATGTACTGCGCCAGCTCCACCCGTCTGCCCGAGCTGTTCCAGTTCTTCGGCGCCGACACAAAGCCGGAATTCCGGTACTAAACCATAAGAGGTGAACGGATTGAACGCCGCACAGCCCTCGCTCCGCAGGCTGGACCTGCACTATATTGTCATGCAGATGGGCTACTGGGCCATGTTTGCCGCCATCTGCGCCTACCTGGCCGCCCTGCTGGGGGAGCGTGGCTTCTCCAACAGCCAGATCGGCCTGCTCATCGCCATCCGCTGTCTGGCGGGTATCATCTTCCAGCCCCTGCTGGGCGGCTTTGCCGACCGGCACCCGGAGATCCCCCTGAAGGTCATCGTCTCACTGTCCCTGGCTCTGTCTCTGGCCGCCTCCATGGCGTTCCTCCTCTGGCCCATGGGCATGGGAGGCACCGCCGTCATCCTCATCATCCTGGGCGGCTTTGAGATTTCCGCCTATCCCCTGATGGACGCCATGGCCATCCAGTTCATCAACGCGGGCATGCCCATCCGGTACAGCCTGGGCCGGGGCATCGGCTCCATGGCCTACGCCGTCACCTGCGTCGTCCTGGGCCTCCAGACCCAGGCCATGGGCGTGGAGAGCACCCTCATCACCCACGCGGTGCTGGTGGCGGCGGTCATCGCCCTGACCATCACCTACCCCACCTTCCGTGCCGCCCCCGCTGCGGCGGACACGCCCCCCACGGAGAAACCCCACTCGGTGTGGTATCTGCTGAGAAACAATCCCCCCTTCACCCTCATGCTGGTGGCCATCCTGCTGGGCCTCACCGCCTGCCTGCCCATGTCCAACTTTCTAGTCAACGTGGTGGAGAGCCGTGGCGGCAACAGCGCCGACCTGGGCGTGGCGCTGTTCATCATGGGCGGCTTTGAGCTGCCCACCGCCTTCTTCTTCCAGCGCATGCTCCGCCGTCTGGGCAGCGGAAAACTCATCCTCATCAGCATGGTGTTTACCGTGCTGAAGGCCGTGGCGCTGCTGCTGTCCTTCAATCTGGCCACCGTGTTCCTGGCCCAGCCCCTCCAGATGCTGGGGTACGGCCTGTTTACACCGGCGTCGGTGTACTTTGTCAACGAGTCGGTGCCCGAGGCCGACCGGGTGCGGGGTCAGACGGTGATGATGGTGGCCTCCAACGGCATGGGTGGCATGCTGGGCAGCTACATCAGCGGCCTGGCCCTGGACGCGGGCGTGTCCCTGCCCATGGGCGGAGCCAACCTGATGCTGCTGTGCTGCATCGCGCTGGGCTGTGCCGCCACCGTGCTGGCCGCAGTCGCACTGGCCTGGAGCAGAATGACAAATAAATAACAAAAACAGGGCTTTGACAGCCCTGTTTTTGTTTTACCTGCGATTTTTCTGCAAATTTTTTTGATTTACTCTTTTCAACTGCTTTGCTACCATGCTATAATGTTCCCACATATGGAACAGATCGGAAAATACTTTGGAGTTGGAGCGATTTTGACATGAGCCAAAACATTCCCTCAGCCCGTCCCTTTCCCAGAATCGGCATGCGCAACATCAAGACGGCCACAGCCGCGGCCCTGTGCGCGCTGGTGTACTTTTTCCTCAACCGCAGCCCCGCTTTTGCCTGTATCGGCGCCATCTTCGGCATGGGCAGCGACCTGGAGAATTCCCGGCTTCACGGCGGCAACCGTCTCTTCGGCACCCTTATCGGCGGATTGCTGGGCATGGCCCTGTTCCGAATCTACCTCATCTTCTACCCCCACGGCGGCCATACCCTGCTGCTGGTGCCCCTGGTGTTTGTGGGTGTGGTTATTCTCATTCTCCTGTGTCAGGTCTTCTGGGTGGGCGGCGTACAGCCCGGCGGCGTGGTGCTTTGCATCCTGCTGTTCAACACCCCGGTGGACACCTACGTCAGCTACGCCCTCAACCGCATTCTGGACACCGCCATCGGCGTGGTGGCGGCCATGGTGGTCAACAGCCTGTTTCCCGGCGGCTTCACCTTCCAGCACCTGAAGGAGCATCATCTCCGCTCCATGGAACGGCGGAAACAGCGGCTGAAGGAACGGCTGAACCGGAATGCTTCCGGCAGCAAGGTCGAAAGTCAGCCCAATTGATAAAAAAGCGCGCTGAAACCTCGGTTTCAGCGCGCTTTTCATTTTTATTCCAGCCCCAGCAGTACCCGGGCACGGTGGAGCAGCTTGAGGTACACATGGTCCATCTTCCACTCGTTGGTCAGCTGGGTGAGGCGGTCGGCAGGCAGCCAGGCCACGCCAGTGTTCTCCCCCTCCCGGATGGTGAGGGCGTCGCTCTCGTCGGCAGTCAGCAGGTAGGACACATTCAGGTGCTGGTGGGCCGCCACGTATTTCCCACGCTTTACATGTCCCCACACGGGCAGGATGTCCAGGGATGCGATATCTCTGGAAAGGGGGCGCACATGGGTGACGCCGGTCTCCTCCGTGGCCTCCCGCAGAGCCACAGCCAGCAGGTCGCCGTCCCCGTCTGCGTGGCCGCCGGTCCATGCCCAAACCTTGTAGATGTTGTGGTGGGCCATGAGCACCTTGGTGGCGTCGGCGTTGACCACAAAGCCGGAGCTGGTGATGTGAGCATACTCGTTCTGCCGGGTGAGCACGGTATCGGGGTACCGGTCCACATAGTCCAGGATAATCCGCTTATCGGTCTCCTCCTGCTCATTCTGAGGGCGGTAGGCCCGGATGTCGTCCGCGTACATCTCGTTACCCCTTTCTCCGGTAGGTGGCGTAGTGGAAGGACAGTCCGCCGTCCTCCAGCACCGGCTCCTCCTCCGCCAGCTCCCATTCCGGCAGGTCATCCAGGTTAGGGAACCAAGCGTCGGCCTCAAAGGAGGCGTGGATTTTGGTGATGTAGGCCGTATCGCACCAGTCCAGAGCGGCCCGGTACACCTGGCCGCCGCCGATAACAAAGGTGTCCGCCGGGCAGACTGCTTTGGCCTCCTCCAGACTGTGGAGCACAACGGCATTTTCCACCTTATAGTCCGGATTGGTGGAGAGAATATAGTTCTGTCGTCCGGGCAGGGGCTTCCCGCCGGGGAAGGTCTCCAGGGTCTTTCGCCCCAGCAGCACCGGGTGCCCCAGGGTCAGAGCCTTGAACCGCTTCAAATCAGGGGAAATTCGGGCCAGCAGCTTGTTTTGATAGCCGATGGCCCAATTCTGATCCACCGCCGCAATCAGGTACATTCAGCCTTCCTCCTTGATAAAGTCCAGAAATTCCGCCCAGTGCTCCTCGTCAAACACCGGAATACCGGCGTTTTTGAGCCGGGCAGCGGTCACGCCGTCACCGGGGATTTTCCGTCCGGTGAAGGTGCCGTCGTAGATGACGCCGCTGCCGCAGGAGGGGCTGCGGGCCTTCAGCAGAGCGCACCGGCAGCCCATCAGATGGGCCAGCTCCTCCGCCTGGGCAGCTCCCCGGGTGTACTGCTCCGTCACATCGGCCCCATCCTTAGTGAGCACCCGCTCCCCCACCCGCTCGGAGGGGGGACGGGGCGTAGCCAGGCCACCCAGCTGCTCGGGGCACACGGGCACAAAGCTCAAATCTGCCCGGTTCAGCAGCTCGACCAGCGGCGGAAAGGCTTTTCCGTCCCCGCTGTACCGGCAGGTCAGGCCCAGCAGGCAGGCCGACACCATAATCCGCATCTGCCCTTCCTCCTTACACCGCCACCGGAATTTTCACATCCAGGGGGTGGGACTGGTAGCCCTCCAGCTTCAGGCTGTCCCGGGTAAAGGCGTAGAAGTCGTCCACCTCCGTGTCCATCCACAGCTTGGGGGCGTCGTAGGGCTTGCGGGCAATGATCTCCTCCACAATGGGCACGTGCCGGTCGTAGATGTGGGCGTCGGCGATGACGTGGACCAGCTCGCCTGCCTCCAGACCGGACACTCTGGCCAGCATGTGGACCAGGGCGGCGTACTGCATCACGTTCCAGCCGTTTGCGGTGAGCATGTCTTGGCTGCGCTGGTTGAGGATGGCGTTGAGGGTCTTGCCTGTCACGTTGAAGGTCATGGAGTAGGCGCAGGGATAGAGTGCCATCTCGTGAAGGTCGTGGTGATTGTAGAGATTGGTCATAATCCGCCGGGAGGCGGGGTTGTGCTTCAGGTCGTAGAGCACCCGGTCCACCTGGTCAAACTCCCCCTCGGGGTAGACGTGCTTCACCCCCAGCTGGTAGCCGTAGGCCTTGCCGATGGATCCGTTCTCGTCGGCCCAGGCGTCCCAGATGTGGCTGTTCAGGTCGTGGATGTTGTTGGATTTCTTCTGCCAGATCCACAGCAGCTCGTCCAGCGAGCTCTTGAAGGCCATCTTCCGAATGGTCTGGACAGGGAATTCCTTCTTCAGGTCGTACCGGTTCACCACGCCGAAGAGCTTGATGGTGTGGGCGCTGGCGCCATCGTCCCACCGGGGACGCACAGCCTGGTCCGTATCCCAGGTCCCGTGGGCGAGGATGTCTTTGCAGTTCTGGATAAATCGCTCGTCGGCGTAGCTCATGTGTGTTCCTCCTGTTGTCTGTGTGTTGCAGTTTCTAAAATATAAAATTATACCATTCTCTTTTCTTTAAGACAAATACTTTTTTGTCACAGAAAAATTTTCTGCTCCCAGGTCTGGCTTTTCAGCCGCCCCCTTTTATGGTAAAATGTTAAACATAGGAAACCAGGCCGTCTCTTGCGACCGGACGAGGTGAGGGGAATGTATCAGGATATCCGGGCCCAAAAGGGCCGCTTTCTGCTCCGTGCCCTGCTGTGGCTGATTTTTGTGGCCCAGTTTGCCCAGGCGCTGATTCCGTTCATCCGTGCCGGCGGCGGTCTGGAGCCTCTGATGCTCCTCTTTGCCCTGGCTCCTCTGCTGCCTTCAGCTGTGGTGCTGTGGGCCCTGCACCGGGGCAACCGGGCCGCCCTGGCGGTGTTCTGCCTCATCGGCCTTGAGCAGATCGCCGCCTTCAGCTACTGGATTCTCCCCCGCTACCAGGAGGCTATGGCTCCCGTGGACTCCCTGGGCTCCGCCAGCCTGGTGCTCACGGTCATCGACCTGGTCCTGCGGCTGATTGTGCTCTACCAGATGTTCTCCGGCTCCACCGTGCCCATGTGGCTGGAGTGCCGCCGGGACATGCGGCGCAGAAAGGACCTGATTCTGGAGCTGGCGCTCTTCGGCGTGTCCATTCTGACCATCGTGGTACTTATCTTCCTCACCCTGTAAATACAGACGCCCGCCCACTTCCCAAACGGAGAAGTGAGCGGGCGTTTTGGTTTTGTGTTTACCAGACCAGGGTGGCGAAATAGTCGTCGGGGGTCTCGGCCCGGCGGATGAGCTCAGTGGAGCCATCCTCCTTCAGCAGCACCTCGGCGGAGCGGAGACGGCCGTTGTAGTTGTAGCCCATGGCGAAGCCGTGGGCGCCGGTGTCGTGGATGACCAGCAGGTCCCCCAGGTCAATCTCGGGCAGCATGCGGTCCACGGCAAACTTGTCGTTGTTCTCACACAGGGAGCCGGTGACGTCGTACTTGTGGTCGCAGGGGGCGTCCTCCTTGCCCATGACGGTGATGTGGTGGTAGGCGCCGTACATGGCGGGGCGCATCAGGTTGGCGGCGCAGGCGTCCACGCCCACATATTCCTTATAAGTGTGCTTGAAGTGGGTGGCCTTGGTCACCAGGCAGCCGTAGGGCGCCAGCATGAAGCGGCCAAGCTCGGTAAAGATGGCCACGTCGCCCATACCGGCAGGGGTGAGGATGGCCTCGTACTGCTTGCGCACGCCCTCGCCGATGACAGCGATGTCGTTGGCGGGCTGCTCGGGGCGGTAGGGCACGCCCACGCCGCCGGACAGGTTGATGAAGCGGATGTCGCAGCCGGTCTCCTTCTTCAGGTCCACGGCCAGCTGGAACAGGATGCCCGCCAGGGTGGGATAGTACTCGTTGCTCAGGGTGTTGGAGGCCAGGAAGGCGTGGATGCCGAAGTGCTTGGCGCCCATGGCCTTCAGCTTCTTGAAGCCCTCAAAGAGCTGCTCCCGGGTAAAGCCGTACTTGGCCTCGCCGGGGTTGTCCATCACCTGGAACCCCTCCTTGGACTCGCCAATGGAGAAGGTTCCGCCGGGATTGAAGCGGCAGGAGATGGTTTCCGGGATATAGCCGATGGTCTCCTTGAGGAAGTCGATGTGGGTGAAGTCGTCCAGGTTGATGGTGGCGCCCAGCTTGGCGGCCAGGGCGAACTCCTCAGCGGGGGTATCGTTGGAGGAGAACATGATCTCGCTGCCCTTGAAGCCGCAGCGGTCGGACATCATCAGCTCAGTGAGGGAGGAGCAGTCGGTACCGCACCCCTCCTCGTGGAGGATTTTCAGAATAGTGGGGTTGGGCGTGGCCTTGACGGCAAAATACTCCTTGAAGCCCGGGTTCCAGGCGAAGGCAGCCTTGAGCTTCCGGGCGTTTTCCCGGATGCCCTTCTCATCATAGAGATGGAACGGGGTGGGATAGGTCTTGGTCATTTCCTGGAGCTGGTCCAGGGTTACGAAGGGCTTTTTCATGGAAGCTTCACTCCCCGATGCAATTTCACCTGAAAGACCGGCTGGCCGGACTCAGGCCTATTGATAAAAATTCAGATCTTATACTACCGAAATCGAGCCAAAAAGTCAATCCGCTAAACCTACAAGCCTCTCCTCCCTTTTTTCCGTCTTTTTGCCCAATCGGGAGAAAACGACAGAAGTCCCTTTTCCCTCTTGCATATTGCCTCCGCTTCTGCTATGATATCCCGGATGCTGAAAGGAGGGAACCGTCATGATGCTGTTTTTCGGTATGAACTGCTTCTGCGGCCCTTTCCTTTCTGTTTCTGTCTGACAATCACGTAAGTGATTGTTTTTTTTTGCCCTTATGGGCAGTGTGTGTCCGCAATGCAAAGAAGGGAGAATCCATATGAATCAGCAAGAACCCATCCGCGACGCCCGAACCCTGGGTATCCCCAAGATGCTCATTCTGGGCCTCCAGCACATGTTCGCCATGTTCGGCGCCACCATCCTGGTGCCCATCATCGTCAGCAAGCAGTACGGCCTGCCCCTGAGCATCCAGACCACTCTGTTTTTCGCCGGAGTGGGCACCCTCTTCTTCCACCTCTGCACCAAACTGAAGGTCCCCGCCTTTCTGGGCTCCTCCTTCGCCTTCCTGGGCGGCTTTGAGATGGTGGGCAGCCTGAACACCGGTATCTACGCCACCATGTCCGCCTCCGACAAGCTGGCACGTGCCTGCGGCGGCATCGTCATCGCCGGCCTGCTGTACCTGATTCTGGCCCTCATCATCAAGCTGGCCGGTGTGAAGAAGGTCATGCGCTTCCTGCCTCCCGTGGTCACCGGCCCCATCATCGTGTGCATCGGCCTGTCCCTGGCACCCAGCGCCATCTCCAACGCCTCCACCAACTGGCCCCTGGCCCTCATCGCTCTGGCCATCATTGTGGTGTGCAACATCTGGGGCAAGGGCATGGTGAAGATCATCCCCATCCTGCTGGGTGTTGTGGGCGCCTATCTGGTGGCCCTCATCATGCACATGAGCGGCATGACCAATCCGGACGGCAGCGCCATCCTGGACTTCACCGAGGTGGCCAGCGCCTCCTTCCTGGGCCTGCCCCCCTTCCAGCTTGCCAGCTTTGACCTGACCGCCATCCTGGTCATGGCCCCCATCGCCATCGCCACTATGATGGAGCACATCGGCGACATGTCCGCCATCTCCGCCACTGTAGGCCAGCGGTTCATTGAGGACCCCGGCCTCCACCGCACCCTGGTGGGCGACGGCATCGCCACCGCTCTGGCCGGCATGTTCGGCGGCCCCGCCAACACCACCTACGGCGAGAACACCGGCGTGCTGGAGCTGTCCAAGGTGTACGACCCCCGGGTCATCCGCATCGCCGCCTGCTTCGCCATCGTCCTCAGCTTCATCCCCAAGGTGGCTGACATCATCGGCTCCCTGCCCGCCTCCATCATCGGCGGCATCTCCTTCATCCTCTACGGCATGATTTCCGCCATCGGCGTGCGCAACATCGTGGAGAACCAGGTGGACTTCACCAAGTCCCGCAACCTGATCATCGCCGCCGTCATCCTGGTGTGCGGCCTGGGCTTCTCCTCCGGCATCACCTTCGTGGTGGCGGGCACCTCCATCACCCTCACCGGCCTGGCCATCGCCGCTCTGGCCGGCATCATCCTCAACGCCATCCTCCCCGGCAATGACTATGTCTTCGGCGCCAACCCCTCCGGCGACCAGAACCGGGGCATCCACCAGTAATCACGCATCACCAAAAGAGAGCGGGACCGGAAATCCGGTCCCGCTCTCTTTTTCCACATCTTGCCCCATTTTTTGATTTTTTCACCGCTTGTCCCTCCATATCGGGGGTGCTATACTCTGGTCAGTACCTCCTCTATCATTTCAACTCTGACAGGACAAGGAGCGGTTGCCATGAACTTCGGTGTCATCGGGTTTGGAAACATTGCCCGGCGCTTTGCCGCCAGCATTCCCTATACCACAGACGCCGCATCTGCGCTATCGCCTCCCGCAGCCTCAGCCCGGAGGACCCCTATCTCCTGGCCAATCCCGGTGTGCGGCTTCTCCGGGATTACGACGCCCTGCTTCGGGACCCGGAGGTGGAGGCGGTCTATATCGCCCTCCCCCACAAGCTGCACCGTGAGTGGGCGCTGAAGGCCCTGCACCGACACCTTCCGGTCCTCTGCGAGAAGCCGGCGGTGCTGGCGGTTGAGGAAATGGAGGAAATCGCCCGGGTCTCCGCCAGGGAGCACACCTATTTTCTGGAGGCGCTGAAGACCAAGTTCTCCCCCGGAATGGATCAGCTGCGGCAGGATATGGCCCTTCTGGGTCCTCTGCGCACCATCGAGACCTGCTTCTCCTATGACGCCTCGGAGGAGCGGGACAGCTTCCTCTTCGACCCGGCACAGGGCGGCGCTCTCAACGACCTGGGGTCCTATGTAGCCGGGTTCCCGCTGGCCCTTATGTCCGGCCGGGCCATCCAGAACATCTCCAGTGAGCTTCTCTGCCAGGACGACGGCATCGACCTCCACTTCCATGCCGAACTCACCTTTGAGGGCGGCGTGACCGCCCTGCTGGACGGCGGCATTGACCGGGACAAAGACCGCTGCGCCGTCATCCGGGGCGAGCTGGGCGCCATCACCATCCCCAACTTCCACCGCCTCACCGGCTATGAGATTACGCTGGAGGGCAGCCCGTCCATCACCCGCCAGTTCCCGGTCACAGGCGATGACATGACCGGGGAGATTCAGGCCCTGATAGACGACGTGGCCGCCGGAAGAATTGAAAGCACCCGGCACACCCACGCCGACACCCTTCAGCTGCTCCGTGTACTCCGGGATATCCGCATCAACGGACGCTCCGCCCTGTAAATATGACAAACCGGCCCCTGGCACAGCGCCAAGGGCCGGTTTTTTTATTTTCTTGTACGCAGCTGCCAGAATGCCACCGCGCTGGCGGCGGCCACGTTCAGCGAATCCACCCCGTGGGACATGGGGATACGCACCGTGTAATCGCAGTGGGCAATGGTGGTGTGGGACAGGCCGTCCCCCTCGGTACCCAGTACAATGGCCAGCTTGTCCTCGGCCATGAGGGCCGGGTCGTCGATGGACACCGAGTTGTCGCTCAGGGCCATTGCGGCGGTCTTGAAACCCAGGGCGTTCAGCCGAGAAAGTCCCTTCTCCGGCCAGTCGGCGGGGCTGTCACCGATGCGGGTCCAGGGAATCTGGAAGACCGTGCCCATGCTCACCCGCACCGCCCGGCGGTACAGGGGATCGCAGCAGGTGGGGGTAACCAGCACGGCATCCATGTGCAGCGCCGCGGCGGAGCGGAAAATGGCACCCACATTGGTGGAGTCCACGATGCCCTCCAGCACCGCCACCCGGCGGGCTCCGGCGCACAGCTCCTCCACCGTGGGCAGCACAGGTCGGCGCATGGCGCACAGGATGCCCCGGTTCACCTGGTAGCCGGTCAGGGCGGCCAGCAGGTCGTTGTCCCCGGTGTACACCGGAATATCGCCGCAGCGCTCCATGATCTCCCTTCCCTGGCCCTCCAGGTGCTTGCGCTCCATCAGCAGGGACAGGGGCTGATATCCGGCCTCCAGCGCTCGGGCGATCACCTTGGGGCTCTCGGCGATGAAGATCCCCTTCTCCGGCTCCAGCCGGTTGCGCAGCTGAGCCTCTGTCAGCCGGGTGAATACCTCCAGCTCAGGTAAATCCAGACTGGTGATTTCGATCAGCTTTGCCATTGCGCTTCCCTCCGCAGCTTGCATATCTCTTTTCCGGTTCACACCGGCAGCACAGTATCAGCAGTATAAAAGGAAAAATCCCGACCGCTTTCGCAGTCGGGACTTCAAGCCATCCCGACACGACAAATGCCAGCCGGACCGGGGCCCCGCAATGCGGGGCGGCGCTTTTGCGCCGTACAAGCGTTTTGGCCTTCGGCCAAAACCTTGGCGCAGGGGCGGCTTCGCCGACCCCGAGCATCGAAATACCCCAGGTATTCAAAAAGAAACACCAGCCTGTCGGCTGGTGTTTCTTTTTGGAGGCGCCACCCAGACTCGAACTGGGGGTAAAGGTTTTGCAGACCTCTGCCTTACCACTTGGCTATGGCGCCGATTACAGATAACAGGAGCAAGTTACTTGCTCCTGTTATCTTCTGTTTCTGGAGCGGGTGACGAGGCTCGAACTCGCTACCTCCACCTTGGCAAGGTGGCGCTCTACCAGATGAGCTACACCCGCGGGGTTATCTCTCTGAACCACTCTATGCAGTTCAGAGAGATTTGGTGCCTCCGGTCGGAATCGAACCAACGACACGGGGATTTTCAGTCCCCTGCTCTACCAACTGAGCTACAGAGGCAAATGGCGACGCGGAAGGGACTTGAACCCTCGACCTCCGGCGTGACAGGCCGGCGTTCTAACCAACTGAACTACCGCGCCATTTGACGTTGGGTCAAGACCCATGGTGGGAACAACAGGGCTCGAACCTGTGACATCATGCTTGTAAGGCATGCGCTCTCCCAGCTGAGCTATGCTCCCCTGTTGGCCGCTTGCGTTTTTGTTTATCTCTCGCTCGCGACGAAGGTTATTATACTAAAGCACCCCCGAAATGTCAACCCTTATTTTCATCTTTTTTTCGATATTTTTTCTTGTTTCATTTCAGCTGTATTTTTACATTTATTTTTACATCAAACCACATAGTTTTCATCACTTTTCTCTTGCGTTTGCGTGAAAATTGTTTTGTGCGGCTGTTCTGCTCGAGTTTTTATTTCTTCAATTTATTAACTTTTTATTCTTATATTTTCCATTTTTCATCAAATTATACCCGAAAACTTTACTTTTGTCGTTTACGAACTAATTTATGCGGTTTATAATGTATCTTGGGGTTGTTTCCGCGCCGCCCGGCCCGGAGCCTTCCCCGCTATAATGCTGTGATCCATATATGAAATATTGGAGGCAGACTGTGAGTATTTATGATGTAATCTCTCTCTTAGGCGCTATCGCAACATTCCTCTTCGGCATGAACACCATGACAAGCGGCCTGGAAAAGCTATCCAGCGGCCGTCTGGAGTCCATTCTGGAACGGCTGACCAACAACCTGTTTATGAGCGTACTCATCGGCGCCCTGGTCACCGGTCTGGTCCACAGCTCGGCCGCCACCACCATCATGTGCGTGGGCTTCGTCAACTCGGGCATCATGAAGCTGGAGCAGACCGTGGGCATCATCATGGGCGCCAACATCGGCACCACTATCACCGCCCAGATTCTCCGTCTGGGAGACATCTCCTCGGACAACCTGCTTCTCTCCATGATGCGTCCGGAGTACTTTGGCCCCATCATGGCTGTTGTGGGCATTGTGCTCTACATGTTTATCAAGAGCGGCAAGAAGCGGATTGTGGGCCAGCTGCTGCTGGGCCTGGGCCTGCTGTTCATCAGCATGCACACCATGACCGCTGCGGTGGCCCCCCTCCAGGATGTGCCTGAGTTCCGCAACCTCTTTGTGGCCTTCTCCAATCCCCTGCTGGGCATCATGGTGGGCGCCCTGGTCACCGCCCTGCTCCAGAGCTCCACCGCCTCTGTGGGCATCCTGCAGGCCCTCACCTCCACCGGCGTCATCACCTTCAACATCGCCTTCCCCATCATCATGGGACAGAACATCGGCACCTGTATTACCACCCTTATCTCCTCCATCGGCGCCAGCCGCAACGCCAGGCGGACGGCCATGCTCCACCTCTATTTTAATGTCATCGGTACGCTGGTCTTCCTGGCCGCCATCTACGGCGCTCAGCTGGCCATGACTCCGGCAGGCGGCCTGCCCTTCTGGTCGGCGACCATGAACATGGGCGACATCGCCTCCTTCCACACCTTCTTTAACATCGGCTGTACTCTGCTTCTCCTCCCCTTCCACAAGCAGCTGGTTCGCCTGGTGGAGCGCACCGTTCCTGGCGACGAGAACCGCGCCTTCACCATGCTGGACGAGCGTTTCCTGGCCACCCCTGCTGTGGCCCTGGAGCGTGCTCACGACGCCGTTGTCCACATGGGCACCCTGGCCCGGGACAACTACCGTATCTCCGTGTCCCTGCTGAGCCAGTACGACGCCAAGAAGGTGGAGCTGCTGCGGGAGAACGAGGACACGCTGGACAAGCTGGAGGGCGCGCTGGACAACTATCTGGTCCGTCTGTCCGACCACTCTCTGTCCGCCCAGGAGAGCACCCAGGTGTCCGAGCTGCTCCACACCCTGTCCGACTTTGAACGGATGGGTGACTACTCCGTGAACATCTCGGAGAGCGCCACTGTGCTCCACGACCGGGGCATCAGCTTTACGGAGACCGCCCAGCGGGAGCTCTCCGCCCTCACCGACGCGGTAGGCGAGGCCCTGGACAAGACCCTGGACTGCTACACCAACCGTTCCCGTGAGCTGGCCTTCCAGGTGGAGCCTCTGGAGGAGGTTGTGGACCTGCTGCGGGACGAGCTGAAAAACCGACATATCGAACGCTTCAAGACCGGCGCGTGCACCATCGAGCAGGGCACCCAGTTCCTGGAGCTGCTCATCAATCTGGAGCGTGTGTCCGACCACTGCTCCAACGTGGCCCTTCAGATTCTCCGCCGCACCGCTCCCAAAAACGACCTGGTCCTCACCGATACCCACGCCTATCTCCACCAGCTCCACCACGGCTCCAGCCAGAGCTTTGACGAGCTGTTTACCGCCTATCGCAACAAGTACATGTCTCCCATTGACGCGGCCTGAAAGGCAGAAAAAGACCCGGCAGCAGATGCTGCCGGGTCTTTTTGTTTTCATTTACATGAGCTTCACGGTGTAGTAGACAGCCATGATCAGCACCCATGCGGTGGGCACCGCGTAGTAAACCATCTCGCCCACCCCGGTTCCGAGAATCAGAGAGGCAATCAGGACCAGCGCCATCAGCACGCAGCTGATATAGATGAGAAGGTAGTTGGCGGTCTTGGGGAGAAGCTCGATCTTTTTCTCCTTCAGGGTCAGAACACCCTCGCTGCGCTGAGCGGCGGCCGCCACAGCAGCCACAACAACCAGCACCACCAGCATCAGGCCCATGGCCAGGTAGGTCTTCAGGCCGCCGCTGCTGGTGAACCGGACGTAGATGCCCAGCACACCGGCGGCACAAGCGACCGCCACGGCAAAGAACTCGAGCTGATAGATGTAGTACACAAAGGCCAGCACCGCCAGCACGACGTTGGCGAAAATCAGGAACTCCACGCCGGTGGCGTTAAACTTCCATACCAGCGCGCTGTATACGCCCACCATAACCAGGAACACGCCCAGCGCCCAGAGGAACATGCCGTGTTTTCCCTTTTTCCACCGGCTGTACGCCAGCACGAGGACCGCCGCTCCGGCGATGATGCCCGCGAAGGTGATAACCTTCAGTGCGGAACCGATGGCCACAGCCAGGTTGATGCCGAACTCATCCACGCTAAAGTTGATGAAATATTTCTGGGTCATCAGCAGCAGGAACTCCAGAACCACCGCTCCTACAATCCAGTAGAGAACCTTGGTAAGCGCGATGTCCTCCTGCCGCTGCTTCTCTGCCTTCAGCCGCTGCTTTTCCAGTTTTTCTCTGCTATTCATTTATCCATCTCCTATGGAAATTCTCCTGCGCCGCCGGCAGGTGCGAGGAACCAATCCTCTGTATTTTACCAGAAAGTGACCCGCTTTGCAACTAGAAAAACCATCCGGCAGCCTGTTTCAAAAAATTTCGTCTTTTTTCCTCCCTCTGAAAACTTTTTCGCCCTTTCCTCCGTCAATCCTTTGCCTCCCGGTGCACCCGTATAAACCTGAAAAAATTTTAAGGATTTGTAACCCCTTTGTTATCTACTTTTCCGTTTTTTTGTCGTATGATATTGGTTACTGGCAAGGCACAATACACAGAGAATTATCTTGCAGGAGGAACGCTTTCCATGAGAAGAAAAATGAACCGTTTGCTCGCATTGGGGCTTGCTCTGGCTCTGATGCTGCCCCTGGCCGCCTGTCAATCCACCGGAGACGGCGGACAGTCCCAGACCCCTGCGCCCTCCCCCAGCGAGACGCAGCCCGCTCCCACCCCCACGCCTACGCCCGAACCTGTGGACCCCTACGACGCGGTGCGCAACTACTGGAGCGAGGACCAGCTCACCCAGGCCTGGGGTCCCAACCAGCCGGTGGAGCACCTGTTCTTCCACCCCGTCATCGCCTATCCGGAGTACACCTTCTCCAGCGCCATCTCTATGGAGCGTCAGAAGGGTCTGGACGACTGGATGGTAACGGCCGACGAGTTCAAGAAGATCATTCAGAACGTCTATGACAAGGGCTACATCCTGGTGAATATGGGGGATGTGTGGAGCGAGGTCACCGACGAGAACGGTGTGACCCGGATGCAGCGCAACACCCTGATGCTCCCCGAGGGCAAGAAGCCCCTCATCATCTCCTTTGACGACGTGAACTACTACGACTACATGCTGGCGGAGGGCTTCACCTCCAAGCTGGTACTGGGGGACGACGGCCAGATCTGGGCCGAGACCCGTGACCCCTTCACCGGTGAGGTCTCCCTCACCCAGGACCTGGACGCCACGCCCATCCTGGACAATTTCGTCCTGGAGCACCCCGATTTCTCCCTCAACGGTGCCAAGGCCATCTACTCCCTCACCGGCTATCAGGGCATCTTCGGCTACCGCACCCAGAACGACATTGACATTGCCGCCGATGACCCCGCCCGTCCCGCCTTTGACGCCAAGCGTGCCGCTGAGATTGAGGCGGTCAAGCCCATCATCCAGCGTCTGAAGGAGACCGGCTGGACCTTCGGTTCCCACACCTGGGGCCACATCCGCCTGGACATGGACGACATGGCCTGGATTCAGCGGGACACTGTCCGCTGGGCGGAAGAGGTCGGTTCTCTCGTCGGCCCCACCAACATTCTCTTCTATCCCCACGGCGCCCGCCCCGACGGCAACGATTGGCACAAGACCGGCCCCGCCTTCCAGTATCTCCAGAGCCAGGGCTTCCGTATCTTCGCCAGCGTGGGCATCAACTCCTTCTCCTATATCAAGGATGACATCTGCGCCGTCATCTGCGACCGGCTCCACCCCGACGGAACCACCCTCCGCTGGGCCCGCAGCCGCTATCTCCAGTTCTACGACGCGCAGGAGATCATCGACCTGTCTCTCCGCCCCGACCGTGGCTACGATTTCAGCAAGTAAGATGCAGCGGGACCTGCTTTGTGGCAGGTCCCGCTTTTTTCATCAGCACGCAAAAAAGCCCGGAGCAAAATGCTCCGGGCTTTTGTTGTTGGATTTTACTCCTCGTCGCCGTGGTCGTGGTCGTGATCGTGGTCGCAGCCACAGCCGCAGCCGCACTCGTCATCCTCGCAGTCGCCCACGTCGATGACAAACTTGCCCTTGCAGTTGGGGCACTCCACGGTGCCGGCCTCCAGCACGTCCTCGTCGATGACCAGGGAGTCGCCGCAGTTGGGGCACTCGACCTCGAAAAAGTCGTCGTCGCCGCAGCAGTCGCACTCGTCCTCGTCGTCGTCCTCATCCTCGTCGTCCTCGTCGTAGACAACCTTCTCCACGTCGGAGAGATCGTCGGAAATGGCGTCGATCTCCTCGCCCATGGCCTCCATGTTGTCCTCCATGTCCTCGATGGACAGGCCGACCTCTTCCAGGATGCCGATCATCACGCTGATGAGCTTGCCCTCCTTGGACTCCTCGGTGTCCAGCTTCATGCCCTCGGCCAGGCCCTTCAGGTACGCGACCTTCTCAGAAATCGTCATGTTTAATCTCCTTTCACACTCATCCTTTTGGGACCGTTCGAAAGTGGATCTTTCATCATGGCTCACCCGTGCGGCGCTGTGCCGCCAGGTATTGCTCAGGCCTTGCAGTACTTCAGATGCTCACTGCTGTGTCTGAACTCAGGCCTTGCAGCGCTCCAGATACTCGCCGGTGCGGGTGGTCCGTCCAAATTAAAATTTGTCCGGGAACCCTTTTCCACTTCCGCGGGCGGAGTGAATCCGCCCTGCGGCAAGATTTTGCCACAGGCAAAATGCTTGTACGCGCTGTCGCGCGCCCCGCTGTGCGGGGCCCCGCCGACACCCGCGTGGGAACCGGTCGTATTTTCCGCCGTTGTCTGAACTTAGGCCTTGCAGCGCTCCAGATACTCGCCGGTGCGGGTGTCGATCTTGATGCGGTCGCCGGGGTTGATGAACAGGGGCACCTTGATCTCCGTGCCGGTCTCCAGGGTGGCGGGCTTGGTCACGTTGGTGGCGGTGTCGCCGCGGAAGCCGGGATCGGTCTCGGTGACCTCCAGCTCGACGAACGTGGGGGGCTCCACGGAGAAGATCTTGCCCTTGTAGGAGTTGATCTTGCAGGACATGTTCTCCTTCACGAAGCGGAAGTTGTCGCCCAGCACGTGGCCGTCGATGGGCACCAGATCATAGGTCTCGGGGTCCATGAAGTAGTAGAGATCGCCGTCGTTGTAGCTGTACTCCATGTCCTTGCGCTCCACGAAGGCCTCCTCAAACTTGGCGGTGGGGTTGAAGGAGGTCTCGGTCACGCCGCCGGTGATGACGTTCTTCATCTTGGTGCGGACAAAGGCCGCGCCCTTGCCGGGCTTCACGTGCTGGAACTCGACCACCTGCATAACCTGGCCGTCCATCTCAAAGGTCATGCCGTTACGAAAATCGCTTGCACTAATCATGGGTATCGTCCTCCAAAAATTGGTATCTTGTGGGGGTTCACATATTATCAAGTCATTTTACCGTATTCTGCCCGCTTTTGCAAGAGCTTTTCCCCCCTGCGGGCAGAATTTTAAGGAAATTGCTCAGAGCACAATGAGATCCTTGGGGGCTTTGGTGATATCGATGCAGCCGTCCTCGGTCATGATGGCCACATCCTCGATGCGCACGCCGAAACGGCCGGGGAGATAGATGCCGGGCTCGGCGGACACGGCGGCGCCCACAGGCATGAGAGTCTCGTCCCGCAGGTTGGCGTTGGGGGCCTCGTGGATCTCAATGCCAACGCTGTGGCCGTAGCCGTGGCCGAAGTACTCGCCGTAGCCGGCGTCCTCGATGACCTTGCGGGCGGCGGCGTCGATGCTCTTGCCGGTGACGCCCGCCTTGGAGGCGGCCAGACCGGCCAGCTGGGCCTGGAGCACCACGTTGTAAACCTTACGCATCTCCTCGGTGGGCTCACCCAGGGCCACGGTACGGGTCATGTCGGAGCAGTAGCCGTTGTAGATGCAGCCGAAGTCCATGGTGATGAACTCGCCGTTTTCCACCTTCTTGTCGCTGGGCACGCCGTGGGGCAGGCTGCCGTTGGGGCCGGAGACCACAATGGGGTCAAAGGACATCTTCTGAGCGCCGAAGCGGAGCATGTCGTACTCCAGCTTGGCGGCAATCTCCTTCTCGGTGACGCCGGGCTTGATGAACTTGAGAATCTCGTCAAAGGCCCGCTCGGAGATCCGCTGAGCCTGCACCATGGCATCCAGCTCCTCCTGGTCCTTGGCGGCACGGAGGCCATTGACCAGACCCTGGGCGGGCACCATCTCCACGTTCAGCTCGCTCACAACACCCTCCAGGCGCTTGTACTCGGCCACGGTCATGTAGCCCTCCTCAAAGCCCAGCTTGCGGATGCCCAGCTCGTTGATGCTCTTCTGGATGAGGGCGGGGTAGCTGTGTCCCCGGTCGGTCATGGTAATAGACGCGCCGGTGACGGTCTTCTCCGCCGCCTCAATGTAGCGGGAGTCGGTGAAATAGCGGCACTCATTGGCGGTCACCACCACATAGCCCTCGCCGTGGAAGCCCACGCCGTAGAACTCGCCGGGGGCGCTGGAGAGCAGCATGGCGTCAATTTCGTATTCGGGCAGCTTGGCTGCGATTTGCTTCAGATGGTTCATGATAATTACTTCCTTTCTCTTATTTCCTGCGCGTTTTCTCCGGCAGTTCCCGGATGCGCGTCACATAGTCCAGATTGATGAGCTCCAGCTTATCGCCTGTACGGAGGGAGATCCAGTTTCCATCCAGCTTCTCCAGCACACCCGTGGCCCCGCTGAGGCCCTCCATATCAAGCGCACAGCGTTTTCCCAGCATCTGCTCTATGATGGCCTGACTCATATTCCCCGCTCGCCTCCTTCTGTTTCTCCTCCGGCGGCGCTGCGCAGTGCGGCGCCGCTTCATCAAAAGTACGATGATAACAGCCATGAACACTACCCATATGGCCGGATTCATCGGCTGCACCTCCTATGCGCTGCGGCAGTCAGCCCTGCGCCGCCTGATACAGCTTTTTCATGGTCACCGCGTCCTCGGCCTGTGTTCCGGCCGATTCGCAGATGAAAGTGGGATTCCAGTTCCGGCGTGCAATCTCGGCCATCAGGGGCGCCGGGTCGGGGCCGAACTCATCCTGATCAAAGGTCAGGTGCATCTTCTCGCCGCCGCCCAGGGTGAACTGAATCTTGGAGAAGTGGCTGTGGAAGCGGGACGCCCGCTCCTCTCCCAGCACCTCAACCACCCGGTCCAGCATGCGGACACAGGCCTCATGGCCCTCCAGCTCTCCCAGGGTGCGGGCGTACAGGTGGCCGAAGTCGATACAGGGGGTGAGCCGCTCATCCAGCGTACACAGCTCCAGCACCTCGTCCAGGTCTCCCAGCTGATTGATTTTGCCCATGGTCTCGGGACAGAGGGTGATGTGGCCAAAGCCCTCGCCGTCCACAGCGGCCACGATCTCCTTGAGGGAGTTCAGGGCGATGTCCTGGGCCTCCCGGCGGGTGCGCTTCATCAGCGCCCCGGAGTGGATGACCACCCGGGTGGCCCCCATCCAGTCCGCCGCACGGCAGGCGGCGATGATATAACCCGTGGTCTTTTTCAGGCTCTCCGGATCGGGGTTGGCCAGGTTGATGAAGTAAGGCGCGTGAAGGGACAGCGCCACGCTGTTCGCTGCCGCAGCGGCGCCCAGCTTCCGGGCCGTCTCCTCCCCCACGTTGACCCCCTTGCCGCACTGGTATTCGTAGGCGTCCAGCCCCAGCTCGCTGAGCCAGCGGGGGGCGTCCACAGAGGATTTATAGGGAAATGATTCCGCGTTTCCCGCGGGTCCGAATTTTGCGCTCATAATGTTCTCCTGTTGTTTCGTCTTCCCAGAAGCCGGAAGGGCTCCTCCACCGCGTAGCGGATATAGCGCCCGGGATTGCCCGCCAGCTCAATGGGCTCCACCATCAGCGCCTTTACACCGGAGCGTCTGGCTCCCAGGATATCGGTAAAAATCTGGTCCCCCACCATGGCGGTCTGCTCGGGCTTCCGGCCCATGCGCTCCATGGCCCTGAAATACCCGGCTGTGCCCGGCTTCCCCGAGTGGCCCTGGTAGGGGATGCCCAGCGCCTGGGCAAAATGGCTGGCACGGGTGGGCTTGCGGCTGTTGGACAGGAGATAGAGCTCCACCCCTGCCGCCTCCAAGCTGTCCTTCCAGTCCCGCAGGGGCTGGTCCGGCTCAGGCTGGCCGTATTTGGCCAGTGTGTTGTCCAGATCCGCCAGAAGGAGGGTAATCCCCGCCGCCTTCAGCGCCGCAGGGTCGATATCGTAAATACTGTCATACACCCGGTGGGGTATCAGGGAAAAAGGCAAACCGTTCACCTCATCTGTTCTGCTTCTAAGCCTTAGCATGCCCGCATAGACTGCATTATAGCATTTCGGCAAAACATGGACAAGGGGGTACCATCCATTATGCGTTCCAAAACCCAACTGATTCTCACCGTCCCGCCCGCCGACAGCCGTGCCGCCTCCCGGCTGGGTCTGCCCCTGGCCCACGCGGCCTACCGGGTGGGAGGCGGTCCCCATCTCTTCCGGGCCAACATGCCGGTGGCGGTTCGTGGCGGTCTGATGGCCATTGACGACGCCGGCTTTGACGGTCTGGGCCAGGCCCTGCCCTTCTGCCATGAGGTCATGCGGGAGTGCTCCGCCCGGGGCTTTGACGGGGTTATCTGCGCCTTTCGTCCCCGGCCCCTCACCGTGCTGGGGCAGATCGTCTCCCAGCTGGGGGAGCTGATGCACAAGCGGGGCTGGTCCCTGTACGTCCCCGAGGCCTACGCCGGCTTCTCCGACAAGACCCGGGTGCTCATCCCCACTGCCCTGTCGGGCGGCTCCCTCCGCCAGCGGCTGGCCGAAGCGGTGGAGACGTATGGCGCCGGACGTGTGGTCCTGGATGTGGAGCTGGTGCGGCAGGACTTCTTTCTCCCCTCCCCCACCGGTCAGGGCGTGCCCATGACCGGTGAGGAGCTGAGCAAAAGGATGGAGGAGCTGAGCCCGTCGGTGTTCTTCTCCAACGAGCTGTGCGCCCACTACTTTACCTACATGTCCCCCAAGACCGGCGCCCATTTCGTCCTCTTCGACGACGCCGGCAGCATCCGCAAGAAGCTCCAGTTGGCCCGCAGTCTGGACATTGACCGGGCCGTCCTCTCCTATCCGGACACCGCTGAAGTGCTGCCCCAGATTCTCACCTGAACGGCCTTCACAGCTTGCCTTCCCCGGCGCCCCATGATATGATAAGAAGAGGAAAAATCTCCCGGCATTATCATAAAGAAGGGGGCGCCGCTCCATGTCCACCCTGCTCATCCGCAACGCGCGCTATATTGTGTCCTGCGATGACTACGACACCCTCCACGAGAATGTCAACCTCTTTATCCGGGACGGCGTGGTGGAGTACATCGGACCCAAGCTGTGCCATGCCGAGGCCACCATTGACGCCTCCCGCATGGCGGTCTATCCCGGCCTCATCAACACCCACCACCACCTGTACCAGATCTTCTCCCGCAACCTGCCCCAGGTCCAGCGGATGGAGCTGTTCCCCTGGCTGGTGACCCTGTACGAGGTGTGGAAGAACCTGGATGAGGACGTGGTGTACCACTCCTCTCTCACCGGTATGGGGGAGCTGCTGAAAAACGGGTGCACCACCTGCTTTGACCACCACTATGTGTTCCCCGACAGGGCCGGTGACCTGATTGCCGCCCAGTTCCGGGCCGCTGACACCCTGGGCATGCGGTTCCACGCCTCCCGGGGTTCCATGGACCTGTCCAAGAAGGACGGCGGCCTGCCCCCCGACAGCGTGGTCCAGTCCATCGACGCCATTCTGGCCGACTCGGAGCGGCTGGTGAAGGTTTGGCACGACAACAGCCGCTATTCCATGCACCGGGTGGCCCTGGCCCCCTGCTCCCCCTTCTCGGTGACCGGAGACCTGCTCCGTGAGAGCGCCAAGCTGGCCCGCAGCCTGGGCGTGCGGCTCCATACCCACCTGGCCGAGACCAAAGACGAGGAAAAGTTCACCCTGGAGAAGTTCGGCATGCGCCCCCTGGCCTACATGGAGTCCCTGGGCTGGCTGGGCAACGATGTGTGGTATGCCCACGGCATCCACTTCAACGACGACGAGCTCCGGCTCCTGGCCGAGACGGGCACCGGCGTGGCCCACTGCCCCATCTCCAACATGAAGCTCTCCTCCGGTGTCTGCCGCCTCCACGAGATGCTGGACATGGGCGTTCCTGCGGGCCTTGCGGTGGACGGCTCCGCCTCCAACGACGGCTCCAACCTGCTGGAGGAGATGCGGGTGGCCTACCTGCTCCAGCGGCTGACCTACAGCCAGAAGGCCCCTACCGGGTACGACATTCTCAAGCTGGCCACCCGTGGCTCCGCCGCCCTGCTGGGCCGGGATGACATCGGCTGTCTGGCCACCGGCATGGCCGCCGACCTGTTCCTGGTGAATCTGGACCGGATTGAGTTGGTGGCCGCCCAGCTGGACCCCAAGTCCATGCTGGCCACCGTGGGCCTCAAGGGCGCGGTGGACTACACGGTGGTCAACGGCAGGGCCGTGGTGCAGAACGGCCAGCTGGTCACCGTGGACGAGGCCGAGGAGGCCGCCGCCGCCAACGCCTGTGCCGGTCGCTACCTGGGCCAGGTGCTGTAAAAAAGAGCCGCCGGTGCGGCCCAAGTCTGGAGTATAGAGAGTATGGAAAAGAAGAATCTTGGCGCTGTCCTCACCGTTGTCATTGAGAGCTTCTGCTATATGGTCACCCAGTACCTGCTGGCCTCGGCCATCATCTCCTTCCGCCGCAGCTTTATGTTCATCGTGTTTTTTGCCGTCAACGTCTTTGTCATCTCCAAATACCTGGAGACCCTGGAGGAGTACGTCAGCCGCCGCCCGGTCCAGTACGGCCTGCTGGCCCTGTGTCTGGTGATCACGGCCATCTTTGCCTGGTTTTTCGGCTTCCTGGCCATGGAGCTGATCCCCTTCTCCTGACCTGAAACAGCAAAAGCGCCCGGGAACCGGACGGTTCCCGGGCGCTCTTTCTTTTTTCTCAACCCGCCTGACTGGCAGCCTCCGGCTCCTCTGCTGTGCTGTCGGTGTTCCAGGTCCGGTTGACCTGATTCCAGTAGGTGTCGTTCCAGAAGGTGTCGGGGGTGAACTGGAAATGCACCACCTTGCCGGGGGTAGTAGTGTCGTCGTTGTCTCCCACGAACACGATGTCCGCAATTTCCGCCACGTCAATGACCTGCTCCAGCTCCAGGTATAGGTGGTCCGCCCGGAAGAAGGTGTCGCCGTTCTCGTCCAGGAAGCGGTCCATTCTGCCCCATGCCTTCTCCGGGAATGTGGCCTGCACCTTGGTGCCGTCAGACAGCAGGACGTACACGCTCTGCCCGCCATAGGTCTGGCTGTCAGAGAGAATCAAGTCCATGGTGATGGAGATGGGGGACACAGTCAGGTTCTCCACCACGGCCATGGTGGTGCCCTCCAGCTTCACGGCGCTGCGGCCCTGGAAGGCGTAGTATTCTGTGGCGCTCTTAAAGGGGATGACCACGTCGATGTCCAGCCCCTCCGCCACGGTCACCGCCTGGCCGTCCACCCACATGCCCAGCTCGCTGATGCCCCGAAGCACGCAGTAGGCCGCGCTGTCGGCAAACCCCCGCTCCGTGGACAGGGTGAAGAGCAGCTCCACCCGGTTGTCCGTGGGGTCGTCGTCCGCCAGGTACTCAATACCGTAGTTCCAGCCGGAAGGCGGGTTTGCGGATACGGTACAGTCCTCGTCGGCATAGAAAAAGCAGGCATACCCGGTCTCGCCGTTGAACCAGCACCGGTTCTTCCCCTCCTCCGCCTGGTCGGGTACCGGCACCACGGTGCCCTCAGGTGCGGCAAACTCCATGCGCAGATAGAGCCGCTCCTGGTCGGCCACCACCTCCTTTATGGTAATGGAAGCCCCGGAGCCGTTCTTGTCCTCAAAGACCTGGTCCAGAATCCGGGCGCCCAGCTTTTCCTCCTGTCCGGCGCTGTCAATGCCGAACAGTTCCCGGAACTGGGGTGACAGCCCGGCCAGGGAGGTGGCCCCTGCCGCTCCAATCAGCAGGGATATCGCTGCCACCGCCGCCACAAGGCCCCGGTAGTGAGGCCTGACCGTCCGCTGTTTTACCGCTCTCTTCTCCAGCAGGCCCCGCCGGAGGGCCTCCTGCTCCGCTGCCGTGAAGCGCAGCTGTTCCAGTTCATCCTGATATTGTGTCATAGCCCTGTCCCTCCAGTTCTGTTCGCAGCTTGTCCCTGGCCCGCTTCATCCGGGCCCGCACCGCCTCGGGCCGGATGCCCAGCAGCGCGCCGATCTCGTTGGTGTCGTAGCCCATGTAGTAGTAGAGTACCAGCACCTCCCGGTACTTGGCAGGCAGCTTCTGAGCCTCCTCCAGCACGCCGCCCTCCTGGGGCTGAAAGGCCGCCTGCTCCGCCAGTTCCTCCAGCGCCACGGTCCGGCTGTGCCAGGGGCTGCGCCGCAGGTTGCGGCACCGGTTCACCGTCACCTTCACCAGCCAGGCCCGCTCGTGAGCCGGGCTGTCAAAGACGCCGTCATACTCCAGCCGCTTGAGCAGCACCTCCTGGCACACGTCCTGGGCGTCCGGCACGGAGTTGAGAATGGAGTAGGCCACCCGCAGCAGCTGGTTGGAGTAGGTCTCCACCAGCCGTTGGGCCAGCTCCTCCGGTTTTTCCGCCATGCTCTCCCCTCCTCTTAATCCGTTTGGAACGCGTTCACCCTTTATACACCTGGGCGAGGCCGGACGTGACGCTTTTCTCAAATCTTTTTCTCAGAATAGCACAGGAGACCCGCACCGTCCATGGACGGCGCGGGTCTCCTGTCTTTTACAATATTACTTGGCCTCGGCCAGCTGCTTGCGGAACAGGGTCCGGAAAATCAGCCGGGTCAGGGGGCCGCAGTAGAGCATCTGCCAGAGGATGGCCATGGGCATATTGCAGCCGAAGGTGTGAATCCAGGTGCCGAAGCTGGGCTCCTTGAAGAGCAGGGTGGCGATGAGGCTCATGGTGGGGCACATGATGCACACAATCATCAGGGAGATGGCGTAAGTAATCAGCTGCGGGCGGTCGGTGGGACGCATGAAGCTGAAGGCCAGCCGGGTGGCCAGCTTCTCCACCACGAAGAACTCCAGCACAAAGGCGATGGGCGCCATGATGGGCAGCTCGTGGAGGGCCATGACAAAGGTGGCGTTGGTGACGCCGCCGGTGTTCAGGGCCACGTTGTAGACGATCATTCCGTAGACCATGATGACGGCCATGATGATGGTGAAAATCACGTTCTGAAACTTGGTTTTGGGCATGCTTTTGCTCCTCCTCATTTGACACACAGGCTTGTTTTGGCCGGCAGCGCAAAAAAAGAAGCAGCGAAACTTTCGTCTCGCTGCTTCCGCACACTGCGACTACCATTCATTGCTTTGATTATAGCGTGTTTTTTCGCCCCTCGTAAGCATTATTTTTATTTCGTAGGAATGGACAAGTTTAAGCCGCTGTGACCGCTGTTATTTTTGAGCATTTTCCCCTCACCATCCGGCTGAGGAGTGCTATTTTCCCGCTGCGGGCCGTACACTTTCCCATAGCATGCCGGGAGGTGGGTCCATGCCCCTGTCCTTGTTCGATTTTCTCTGCCGTGCCGCCGACAGCTCTGCCCTGGCGGTCACTGTTCTCCTGCTGCTGGCCGTCATTCTGGTCAACGGCTGGACGGACGCGCCCAACGCCATCGCCTCGGCGGTGGTGTCCGGAGCGCTGCCCTTCCGGCGGGCCGCCTGGCTGGCGGCGGCCTGCAACCTGCTGGGGAGCCTGTGGGCGGCTGCGGCAGGAGGAGCGGTGTCCCAGGCCATCTTTACCATTGCCGATTTCGGCCGGAGTACCTCGACCGCGCTGGCCGCCCTGTGCGCTGCCATGGCGGCCATTGTGTGCTGGGCGGTGCTGGCCTGGCGATTCGGCATCCCCACCAGTGAGAGCCACGCCCTGGTGGCCGGACTGTCGGGAGCGGCGGCGGCGCTGCCCGGCGGACTGTCCAATCTGGGCATCGGCCCATGGCTGCGGGTGACGGTGGGGCTGGTCCTGTCGGTGGTGCTGGGGGCCGCTTTGGGACGAACAATCTCCGGACGAATGGAGAAAAGCCAATTCTCTTCCTCCCGGCTGGCCGGAGGGCAGGTCTGTGCCGCCGGAGCCATGGCCTTTCTCCACGGCGCTCAGGACGGACAGAAGTTTATGGGCGTCTTTCTTCTGGGGGCGGCCCTGGCCCAGGGGCGGCAGGACTGGGAGACCTTTCCCCGGCCCCTGTGGCTGGCTCTGCTCTGCGGGTGCGTCATGGCTCTGGGCACCGCCCTTGGCGGAAAGCGGATTGTGGCGTCTCTGGGCCGTGCTGCCCCTCTCACCCCCAAAAGCGGCCTGGCCGCCGACCTGGGCGGCGGACTGTGCCTGCTGCTGTGCACCCTGCTGGGCCTGCCCGTGTCCACAACCCACGTCAAAACCGCCGCCATTCTGGGGGCTGGCCGTGGCGGCGACCCCAGGCCTGTGCTGGCCATGATTCTGGCCTGGCTGCTCACCTTCCCCGCCTGCGCCCTTCTGGGCTTTGCCGCCGCCAGGCTGTTTCTAATCCTCCTCTGACCCCTCCGGACAAACCGTCTTGCGGCTTTTTCCAGCCGGTATTATAATGGTAGAAAATCCGGGCGGTTTTTGTCAGCCGCCCCTGTCAGGAGGGGTCCCCTATGAAATACCGTTCTCTGGGAAGCACCGGCCTTCAGGTCAGCGAGGTTGGCCTGGGCGGCGAGTATCTGGAGCGTGAGAATGCCGAGACCGTCTACGCCGTGGTGGACGAGGCCATGAAGCAGGGCATCAATATTCTGGACATCTTCATGTCCGAGCCCAATGTGCGCACCAACCTGGGTGCGGCCCTCAAGGGCCGCCGTGAGAAGATGATTCTCCAGGGGCACATCGGCTCGGCCTGGAAGGACGGACAGTACTGCCGCACCCGGGATCTGGACGACGGCAAGCGGTTCTTTGAGGACTTCCTCACCCGGCTGGACACCGACTATGTGGACATCGGCATGATCCACTTTGTGGACACCCAGTCCGGCTATGAGGACCTGCTGCGCAGCGGACAGCTGGAGTACGCCCAGGACCTGAAGGCCCAGGGGGTCATCAAGCACATCGGCCTGAGCTCCCACGAGCCCGCAGCCGCCCGCAGAGCTGTGGAGGACGGCTGGGTGGAGGTGCTCATGTTCAGCGTCAACCCGGTCTTTGACCTGGCCCCCGAGGGCACCGAGCTGACCAGCCTGCTGGGCCCCGACGGCCCCAAGGGTGTGGCGCTCTCCAGCATTGACCCGGCCCGTGAGGCCCTGTACCGGCTGTGCGAGGCCAGGGGCGTGGGCATCACCACCATGAAGACCTACGCCGCCGGTACCCTGCTGCGGGCGGAATCTTCCCCCTTCGGCGCCGCCCTCACCCCAGTCCAGTGCATCCACTACGCCCTCACCCGTCCCGCCGTGGCCTCCACCCTCATCGGCTGCCGCTCGGTGGAGCAGGTGCGCCAGGCCGTGGCCTACGAGACCGCCGACGAGGCCGCCAAGGACTACGCCTCCGTCCTCTCCTCCGCCTCTCTCTACGCAGGCGCCCAGGGCCGGTGCATGTACTGCAACCACTGCCTGCCCTGCCCGGTCCATCTGGACGTGGCCCAGGTGAACAAGATGCTGGACCTGGCCCTGGCCGGAGAGGAAGTTCCCCCCACCGTCCGGGCCCACTACGCCGCTCTGGACCATCACGCCGCCGAGTGTCTCGCCTGTGGTGCCTGCGAGAGCCGCTGCCCCTTCCACGTGCCTGTGGCTGACCGCATGGCCAAGGCCGCGGCCCTGTTCGGCCAGTAATCAATCCTGTCAAAAAACCTCCCCCATCCGTCTGTTCGGCGGATGGGGGAGGTTTTTTCGCTTATCCGGTTGGGATCTCAGGCGTTCTGCTGCTGGCAGAAGCGCATGAGGATGACCGCCACCTCCATGCGGGTGGCCTCGCCGGAGGGGTTAAGCTGTCCGGCGCTGTCGCCCTGGAACAGGCCCAGAGATACAGCCCAGGTCATGGCGTCCGCCGCCCAGGAGGAGACAGTGGCGCCGTCGGGGAACTCCGTCAGGCTGCCGGTCACAGTCGGGCTGCCTGCGGTGCGGTACAGCATGGCGGCAATCTGCTCCCGGGTGATGTTCCCCTCGGGATTGGTGCCGTCGGACACGCCCTCGGCCATCGCCCAGGCCATGCCCTTCTCATACCAGGTGCTGCCGCCGTCGGTCTCCGCGCCGTCCATACGTGCCAGCATGGTCATGAGCATGGCACGGCTCACCTGGAGCGCAGGGCTGAAGGTGGTGGCGGAAGTGCCGTTCATCAGGCCGTTGACGCCGGTATACCGGACGGCCTCATAGAACCAGTCGTTCTCGTCCACATCGGTGTAGGGGTTGGTCCAGGCCAGAGCGGCGTCGTAGGCCACCACATACTTGCCGAAGCGGCTGGCGGTGAAGGTGACCGTACCCTCGGCAGCGTCGCAGCTGGTCTGGCAGGCGGTCAGGCCGGCCTCGTCGTCCATGCAGTACACCACCACGCCGTCGGCCTCCTGGCCCTCTTTCAGCGCACAGGGGAGGGTGACGGTGGCCTTGCCGGTCTTCAGGTCGGCAATCGCCTTGCCGCCGCTGGTGAGAGACAGGTCGTACACCACGCCGTCGCCCGCAGCGGCCTTCTGCTCCTCGGTGAGGTCGTCGCTGTCCACGGCGGACACGGCCAGGGTCACCTTGCCGCCCGCCTGCTCGCCGATGGCCGCCAGCGCGGCGGCATCCAGGGTCACATCGGCCGCATCGGAGGTGATGGCAAGGCTGCCCTGCTCGCTGCTCAGGGTCTTCAGCCCATCCACAGGCAGGGTGACAGACAGGCTGTCGGCCTTGCCGGTGTCCAGAACCAGCTCCACCGCGGGGGCGGTACCCGCCTTGCGGGCGGCCTCAATGACGGAGGTCACGGCCTTGTCCATGGTGGAGGCGGAGATCTCCGTCTTGGCCACGCCACCGGAGACAGCGGCCTTCACTTCCACCGTCACGGCGGTGGTACTGCCGGAGGTGACAGGCTCATTCACGTCGGGGCCGCTGGGCACCACCACGCCGGTGCTGCCGGAGTCCTCAGACTCGGCCTGGCGGCTCTTGACGGTGAAGGAGTCCACCATGCGGGTACCCTCTTCCTCCATGGCGTAGGCCTCGAAGGTGAGTACGCCGTCCTTCATTTTGAGCACGGAGAAGACCGGGTTGTTGTCGTCGTACACCACGTCCTGCCAGGGACGGCCCTCGCTGTCGGCGTCGTAGTACTTGGAGCCAGAGGAGCAGCCGCCCACCACGTAGGGAATGCCGGTACCGGGGGCCTTCTCGCCCTGGTACATCTCAGTCCGGTTGTAGATGTGGTCGTGGCCGGAGAGCACCAGACACACGCCCATCTTCTCAAACTCCGTGTGCAGCGCCCGCACGTCCGCCTCGTCGTAGCTCATGGGGTAGGCGGAGCGGTGCATCAGCACCACCTTGTAGGCGGCGTCGGAGGCGGCAAAGACCTCCTTCATGTGGGCAATCTGGGTCTTGAAGCCAGGATCGTAGGTATAGGTAGCCTCGGTATCCAGGTTGTAGAAGATGATGTCGCCCATCTGGAACCAGTAGTTGCGGGGGGTGTCATAGGTGCCGTTGTCCGGGCCGTAGAAGTAGGAGGCAAATGCCTGGGCGTCGTTGCTGGAATCGTGGTTGCCGATGGTGGAGGCCCAGATGCCGGTGCTCAGGTAGCTGCCGAAGCCCTCGTAGGCCGCGTTCCAGTCGCTGTAGGACTGGCCGTCGTCAGACACGTCACCGGCCTGCAGGTTCAGATCCACATCGGGGTAGAGGGCCTTCAGGGCCTCAATGGCCTGTGGGAACTGGGTGTAGGCGCCCTGGATGTCGCCGTAGAAGGCGATGGTCATGTCCCCGTCGGCGGGGGCGGTGGTAAAGGACTGAATGGTGCTGTAATGCTCGCCGGAGCCTACCTTATAGTAATAGGTGGTGTCGGACTCCAGGCCGTCGGCCCGGACGCCCCAGGACTGATACAGACGGACGTTGCCGCTGACCATGGTCTCAATATCCTTGCCCTGGGCGGAGATGGTGCGGGTATCCTCGCCGGTCAGGTCGGCGGTCTTGCCGATGACCAGCTCTCCGCTCTCCACATCCAGGCTGGTCTCCCAGCTGATGCCCACGGAGGCGGCGGGGTCCTGGCCGGTGGTGACGGTCACCTTGGCGGGGTCGGCGGTGCCCAGGCTGTCGTAGACCGTGATCTTCTGGGTGTTGCTCAGGGCGCCGTCGGCGTCCTCCACCCAGACCTGGAACTCGGTGCCCGCAGGATAGGTGCCGAACAGGCCGGTGCTGAGGGTGCCGTCCTCGCCGGTCACGCCGTCCAGCGCCACAGGCTCACTGTTCTGGGTCACATGGAAGCCCATGCCGGACACGGGCGCGCCCTGGTCGTCCACCAGCTTCAGCTGGGTCTCACGGCCCACGGTGGAGCCGGTCCAGGACAGGGTGTACTTCAGGGCCACCTCACGGTCGTAGCCGTCCAGAATCAGGTCGGTGCCCGTCACCTCGCCGGTCTGGCGGACAGAGGCCTTGTTCACCTTGATGCCGGTCTGGCCGCCGGCGCTGTTGCCCACCTTGAAGGTCAGGTCCACCAGGGGATTTTCCCCGTCCTTCTCCAGCTTGTCCATGCCGGTGAGGGTGTAGCGGACCGTGCCCGCCTCCGCGTCCACCTCATTGACATCCGCGGTCAGGCGGCTGTCATAGGCGGCGTCCACCAGGGTGACGTACTTGGGGTCAAAGCTCAGGTCGAACTGGAACTCCTCAAAATTGCGGTAGTCGGTGGCGTTGACGATGTAGTGGAAGGTGCTGCCTGCGGCGGCCTTCTCGCCGGCAGGCACGGTCTCTTCCAGGTTGACGGCGTAGCCCTCCACGGTAAAGGACCACTCGTGGAAGAACTTGTTGCCGCTGTTGTCCTCCACACGGTACTTCACCTTGTTCAGACCGGGACGGAGGGCGGTGAGGGCGCCGGGGTGGAAGGTGATCTTCACGGAGCCGTCGGCGGCCACCTCCTGCTGGATGGCGGAGAGGTCCATTACCTTGCCGTTGATCCACAGCTTGGTCCGCTCGGTGTTGATGCCGGTGTAGGGCTGGCCCTCCACCTGGGGGTCACGGACGGTGATGGAGATGTCGGGCTCGTTGGACACGTCCACAGCGCCGTCGGCAGGGGTCACTTCAGTGCCGGGCACCAGCTCAGGAGCCAGGGTGTCGTCGTTCTTGAAGTCGTAGACCGCACGCAGGCCGTCCACATAGATGGTGCCCTTTTTGCCGTTGGCCACGTTGGCGGTGCCCAGGACACGGACGCCCCACACCAGGCGGTAGGGGAAGGATGCGGTGGCGGGGATGGCGTTCTCCACGTAGCGCCAGCCCACCCAGTCCACGTACACGTCGCCGGCGTAGGCGGCGGGTGCCAGCTGGATGCGCAGCCAGACGCCGTTGCCGTCGCCGTAGACCCAGCAGCCGATGGCCTTGGGCTGGCCCTCCAGATAGAGCTCGTCCACAGGGCCGGTCTCACAGGTGACTGTGCCGGTCAGGGGCTTGGTGGCAAAGTCGTAATCCACCCGCAGGGAGCCGTCGCCGCTCTTCACATAGCGCTCGTCGTAGTTGATGGACATTTTGGCGTCGCCGCCGCGGTCGCCCAGGCCGCCCTCCGCGCCGTTGAAATAGCGCCACTTCCAGCCGGCTTCCTCAAAGTCCTCCTCAAAGTCGTTGAGGGGAACGGGCAGCTTGCCGATCTCCACGGGGAGATTGAGGGTATAGTCCTTGTAGGAGATTTTCAGCTCGCCGGTGCCCTGGGTCTCGGCGGCGGTAAAGGTGCCGTCGGGGGCGATGGAGCCCAGCGAATCGTCAGAGAGTTCAAAGGTGAGGGCCTCGCTGGTGAGCACCACGGGGGTACCGTTGTACTCGGCGGTGAAGCTCATCTTGGCGGTGGCGCCGGGGGCTACGGAGAGGATGGAGCGGTCGGCGGTGAGCTTGGTGATGGAGTCTACCACCTGGACCTCCAGCACGCCGGCGGCGGAGCCGTCCTCTGTGGACACGGTGATGGTGCCCTCATGGGTACCGGCGGCGGCGGTAAAGACGCCCTCCTCGGACACCGTGCCAATCTCCCCGTCAACAGCGTAGGTCAGGGCGCTGTCCAGGGTCTTATAGTGGTAATTGCCGTCGGTGGTGCCCACCTTCAGGCCCAGCTTGCCGTTCTCCAGCACCATGACCTTGTTGCCGTAGCCCTCGTCGATGTCGGGGTACACATGGAGCAGGGTGGTATCGGGGTCCGGCTCGCTCTGGGCCACAAAGAGCAGGGCGTTGCAGTTGGCACGCTCGCTGCCGTCGGAGGGCCGGTTGAGGATGGTGGACTGCTCATCGCCGGGCAGGGTGGCGGTGATGGTGGAGCTGCCGCCGCCGTCAAAGTTGAAGACGGACACGCAGCCCTGCGCCTTCATATAGTCCACAATATTCCGGAAGCTGATGCCCATGGCCCAGCCGGCCTGGCGGCCGTCGCACTGGAAGAACACCAGGCTGCCGTCCTCCTTCACGCCCATAACCGTGCGGGGATGGATGTCGGTATCCCCGTTGTATGCGCTCTCATTGACCTGGCCGTTCCACATGAGGACGTGGAAGATACCAAGAGCCTGGGTGGCCTGGCTCCAGTCCACATCGCTGTTGTTGTTGGCCACGGAAACCGTCACCTGCTCGCCCTCGGTCAGGGCGCTCAGGTCGTCGTACCGGCTGCCGGCGCTGTTGGTGCTCAGGACAATCTGGTTCTCCCCAATGGGGGTCTGGTTCTTGTCCACATTGGCCTCTACCTGGTTGACGCTGGCCACGGTGGCGGTAATCTCGCCGCCCACCACCAGACCCTCATAGCCGGGGGTGGTCACGTCCAGCACCACTTCCACGCCGGGCTGGGTGGAGTTGGTGGCGGAGGCAAACTGCTCGGTGAGGAGGTAGACATTCTCCGTGTTCAGCTTGCGCTCCTTGTTGACGTGATTGACCGTGATGGCCTCGCCGTCCTCGGGGGTGGCGGTGATGGTCAGGTTGGTGTGGCCGTAGATGGCCTTGCCCTCAGCGGTAAAGCCCACCGCTTCGGCACTGTTGTTGTGGGAGGTGGAAATCAGAATACCGTCTCTGATCATCAGGCCGTTGGAGACGCCGTTGCTGGTGTCGTAGGCGTCGCCGTTGATGGCGAACACCACCTTGGAGCCGTCCTCCTCCACCTGGGAGACCAGGTCGGACATGATGTCGCCGCCCATCACGTAGGGGCCATAGCTGAGCAGCGGCTTCACCTGCGTGGTCTCGGGGTTGTATGTAACGGTGTAGCTCTTCTGGAGGCCGTTCTCATTCTCGCTGATGATGTGCTCCAGCGTGACGCCGTTGTAAATATCCCGGCTCCAGTCCATGGACACCTGCCCCAGACCGGGAGTCTGGGTGTCCTGTGTATTTTCCGAAGCCTGTGCGCCGGGTAGCAGTCCCAGCAGCATGGCTCCGGCCAGCGCCGCGGCGGCACATCTGCTGCCCCAGCGGTTCGCTTCTTTCCCTCTCATGTCAATTACCACTCCTTCAGTTACACCGGATATTCCGGGTGCGCATTTGACAGGACACATGTTAGCAGAAGGGGTGGAACCGCTCCATCAAGTCTCCGTATTATTTGTGTAAAATATTTCGATACAAAATCTTTCATGTTCTGAAACATTATTTCACGCAGAAACATTTCTGGCGGAATTTTTCCTGTCAGAGGCGTTCTTCCGTTACGGGCAGCATGTTTTCCTTCCGCCGGGCAAATACTAGAGCGGCACAGAGGAGGTGCTTTTATGGCCAAACAGGGAATGTCCCGCCCGGAGCGGACCCACACCCAGCCCCGCAATGACCAGCCGCCCGTCCCCGAGATTCAGGGGAAAGAGAAGCACGGCAAGGAGCGGGCTAAGCCCATCATCCCGGGGACCAGCGGACCGGCTCTGAAGGTATTCCACCGCTGACCCTTACAGACAGGCGCAAAAAGAGGCAGACCGCCGATAACAGCGGTCTGCCTCTTTTTGCAACGGGATATCAGCGGTTGTCCGCCTCCCATTTGATGAACTCGCCGGAAGCGGCGTCAATTTCAAAGTCGTACTCCCAGCCGTCCAGCACTGCCTCGCCCTTGTAGATTGTCCGGCCGTCGTCGCTGTCCCGCTCGAACTCCACAATGGTGGCGCCGGGGACACGGGCCAGAACCAGAGCCCTGGCCCCCTCCTCGTCCAGCGCCGTCTGTCCGGCAGAGGTACTGCTTCCCCCCTGCCAGCCGTCATCCACGTCGTCCGCGTCCCACTTCAGGAAGGCACTGGTGGAGGCGTCAATCTCAAACTCATACTCCCGGCCGTCCAGCACCGCCTCGCCCTTGTAGATCGCGCGGCCGTCGTCGCTGTCCCGCTCGAACTCCACAATGGTCGCTCCGGGAACCTGGGCCAGAACCAGATCCTTGGCCTCCTGCTCGGTAATCAGGGTTGTCTGCTGCTGGCTCTGGGAGGGCTGTGGACTGGGGGCGGTCTGGGTGCCGGAGCCGCTGGACTGGGGCCCGGTGGTGGGGCCGCTCTCATGGGTTCCGCTCCAGTGGTCGTCCTCCTCGTACTCCCACTTGACCACCGCTCCGGTGAGGGCGTCAATCTCAAGGTCGTACTCATAGCCGTCCTTCAACAGCTCCGCCTCATAGACCATGCCGTCGTCGTAGTCAAAGTCAATTTCCTTCAGCGTGGCGCCGGGGAGCTGGGCCAGAGCGATCTCCCTGGCCTTCTCCAGGCCGATGTAGGCCTTGTCGCTGGCCTGGCCGGTGACGGTCATGCCGCTGGTGTCCGCCTGCTTGGACTGGAGCAGCAGGTTCAAATCGTTGACCGACAGCCCCGCCAGGGACTCAAAGGTCAGGGTGGGGTCGGTGTCCAGAATCCGCTGAATCAGCGCCGCCTTGCCCGCCGAGATGCCGTAGGTCTCCGCCTGGCTGGCCAGGTTCTGGTCCCTGGTGGTGATGGTCTGTCCCATCACCGCCGCGTCCACCGATTCTCCGGCCAGCAGGCCGCTGATGTCCGCCATCAGGCTCTCCTGAAGGGCCTGGGCCTTGGCGGCATCCTCGTTGGCCACGGTGATCAGGACGGAGTTTTTCAGCTCGTCAATGTATCCGTGCTGCACCATGGAGCCAATCAGGGCGTTGACCGCCACGTTGAGCGGGGAGCCCCGCAGGTCCATATCGTCGATGATCTCCGTGCCGTCGGCATTGAGGGCCTCGCAGCTGAGCACCTTTTCGTTCCGGCTCACCGTCAACTGCACGCTGGGGTTGACGTCGATATCCACCAGGGAGTCGGGGGCGTTGGCGTACTGCCAGCCGAAAAAGCTGCCGCCGATGACCAGCACCAGGGCTGCCGCCACCGCTGCCGCAAAATTCTGCCATCTCCGCCGCTTTTTCCTGGGCGGAGCGGTGATATCCACAATTTTTTCCTGCCGACGGGCCTCCTCCCGCACCTCCAGAAGCTCGTCCAGGCGGTTGGGGGCAGCGTCCTCCATGGCACGGGCCAGACGGGCTTCGGCCTCATGTTCCTTCATGTCGCCTCACGCTCCTCCAGATAATTTTTGAGTTTCAGCAGTGCCCTGCGGTACTTGGAGAGCACCGTGGCCAGGGGCATGTCCAGCAGGGCCGCAATCTCCCGGTGCTTCAGGCCGCTCAGGGCGTGGAGGGTGACCACCTGCCGCTCCTCATTGCCCAGGCACTTCATGGCCGCCTCCAGGGCCAGCTTGTCCTCCTGGGCCCGGGTGGGGTCCACGCTGGCCCACAGGTGCCAGTCCTCCTCCTGCTCCAGCGGCACGTCCCGCCGCTCACGCAGCTTCTCCAGCGCCAGGTTCCGGGCAATGGTGAGCACCCATGCCATGGGCTTCCCCTTGGACTGGTAGCTTCCGGCGGCAGCGTCCACCTTCAGGAAGGTGTCCTGCATGACATCCTCCGCATCGTGCTGGTTCTTTACGATGGACAGCGCAAAGCCGTACACCGCCTTATGGGCGCGGAGATACAGCTCGGAAAACGCCTGCGTATCCCCCTGGGCCACACGCAGAATGAGGCTGTCCTCCAGTGCGGGCGCCCTGGCCGGAAGGAGCTCCTGCTCCAGTGCAGACAGGCCAAACAGCAGCATAATTCTTCCCCTCTCATAGGAATAACGGAGCGGACGGGATTTTTATTGCATCCAAATCAAAATTTTCTCCGTCCGCAGCAAAATTCCAGTCAAACAGCCTGTTTCGGCTGTTTTTGATTTGCGGGCCTTCATTCCTTGAACAAAGTGTATCATAACCGCTTTGCGACTATTATATCATGAAGCAACAGCGGAATGGTATAATCAGCCATGTTTTTCGGTTGCCCCAGAGGGGCGAGAAAAACGGCTGAAAGCAGAGTATAATAGCCGCTTTGCGGCTATTATACCATGTTCTCCCTGCCGCTTCAATCATCGCCGCTTTTCTGAATTTTTACATGAATTTTACCGCTCCAACCCGCCTCTGTTACGTTTCCCTGCTAAACTGTCCTTATCATCTCTCAGGGAGGTATCCGCCATGTTTCACTCCCCGCTGAAGCGTTGGGATCTGGCGTTAAGCTGCGTCTTTCTGGCCGGCACCATCCTCTTCGGCCTGTCCGCATACCAGGGCAGCACCTTTATTGTGCTGTCCGCTCTGGGCCTGCTTCTGTGTATCGGCAGCATCATTCTGGGGCTGGTCAAGCTCCGTTGCCCCTTCTGCCACCATTTTCTCGGCTTTCTCTCCGCCGGCAGCCATCACTTCTGCCCCTGGTGCGGAGACCAGCTGTCCGGCCCGGACAACGACTGAACCATAAACGAAAGGCTGGAGCGCTCTGCGCTCCAGCCTTCTGATTTTTTTGCTCACATCCGCGTGTTCATCCAGTCCGCCTTCTTGTAGTACAGGAAGAACAGCACGCAGCTGATGCCCCAGGTGAGGGGATAGACCCAGTAGACCATCTGGATGCTGTGGGTCAGGGGGATGGTGATGGACAGGAATGCCACACGCACGCCGCACCAGATGGCGATCATAATGGCCATGGGGATGACCGCTCTTCCCGCGCCACGCAGCACGGCGGCCACCGAGTGGGCGTAGGCCAGCAGGCAGTAGAACAGCGCGGCCGTCCGGGCTTTGCCGACACCGAAGGCCACCACCTCGGGGGTGGGGTCGAAGAGGGCGATGAGCTGGGGCGCGAAGAGAAACACCAGCACGCCGATGGCTTCCGCCAGGGTGACGGTCATCAGGATGCCGAACCGTGCTCCCTTCCTCGTCCGCTCATGCTGCATGGCGCCCAGGTTCTGGCCCACGAAGGTGGTCAGCGCCAGGGTAAAGCTGTTGATGGGCAGGAAGCCGAAGCCCTCAATCTTGGCATAGGCGCCGTAGCCGGCCATGGCCATCTCTCCGAAGGCGTTGACATTGGACTGGACAATCACATTGGCAAAGGCGATGATGGAGTTCTGCACGCCGGAGGGCAAACCCACCCGGATAACCTGCCACAGGATGTCCTTCTGGAACCGGATGGCCTTCAAATCCACCCGGTAGTCCTCCTTGGTCCGCATCAGCTGGGCAAGGCAGAGCAGGGCGCTCACCACCTGGGAGATCACCGTGGCCAGGGCGGCGCCGCCCACACCGGCATCGAAGCCCTCGATAAACAGCAGGTCCAGCCCCAGGTTGATAATGGACGAGGCGATAAGGTAGTACAGCGGGTGTCTGCCGTCGCCCACCGCCTGCAGAATGCCCACGAACACGTTGTACATCATAAAGGGCAGCGAGCCGCAGAAGTAGATCCGCAGATATGCTACGGACTCCACCATTACGCTGTCCGGCGTGCCCATCCACACCAGGATCTGGGGGGAGAGCAGTACGCCCACGGCGGTCATGATCACGCCCGCCACCAGGCCGAAGGCCACGATGGTGTGGACGGTGCGGTGCAGTCCCTCCTTGTCCTGTGCGCCGAAATGCCGGGCCACAATGACGCCCGCGCCGGAAGAAATACCGCTCAAGAGGCCGATGAGCATGCCGATCAGGCTGCCCGACGAGCTGACCGCCGCCAGGGCACTGCTGCCCACAAATCTTCCCACAATCAGCGAGTCTACGGTATTGTACATCTGCTGGAACAGATTGCCCAGCATCAGCGGCAGCGCAAACAGTATCATCCGTTTCCAGATGGCGCCGCTGGTCATTGGCTCCATGGTCTTTGCCACAGGCTCCCTCCTCCCACAAAACAACACCAACAGATTATATCGCCCTTTTGTCTTTTACACAAGTACACCCGGAATCTTTTCCGTACGAAAAATTTCCGCCGTCTCAGGCAGAAAAACAGCGGACCGCCAGAAGACGGTCCGCTGTCTCTGTTTTTCGATGGGCTCAGCCGCCGCAGTGGCCGCCGCAGGTGTGGCCATGGCCGTGGTCATGACCGTGGCACTCATGGTGGCCGTGGTCATGGTGGTGGCAGGTGGGCTCCACATTGCGGGCCAGATTGCCGGCCAGCAGGGCCTCCACAGCCGCGTCGGCGTCGCCGGCCACGCCGGCGTACAGGGTGATGCCGGCCTCGTTCAGAGCGGCGATGGCGCCGCCGCCGATGCCGCCGCAGATCAGGGTGTCCACGCCCAGGCCCACCAGGAACCCGGCCAGAGCGCCGTGGCCGCTGCCGTTGGTGGGCTCCACGGCGGAAGCGGTCACCGCGCCGTTCTCCACGTTGTACACCTTAAACTGCTCGGTGTGGCCGAAGTGCTGAAAAATCTGTCCGTTCTCATAGGTTACCGCAATTTTCATCTGTTTTCTCCTCCAAAATACTGTTTTTTCCGGCAGCCGCCCCGGCGGTGACAGCAGCCCGGTCCGTCGCACAGGCGGTAATTGCCCCCGGCGATGACCAGCCGTTTTCCGTTGACCAGAGCGTCGGCCAGCTTGCGGCGGGCGCTGTCGCAGATGCCGGTGACTGTGGTGCGGGCGATCTCCATCTGGGCGGCACAGGCCTCCTGGGTCAGACCCTCCAGGTCCAGCAGGCGGATGACCTCGAACTCGTCCACCGTCAGCACCACCGGCTCCTCCGTACCGGGCCGCTCCCCCACCGGAGCAAAGCCCGCCCAGCCGGGCAGCTGGCACACCCTTCTGCACTTCTGGGGTCTGGGCATCTGTTCTCCCTCCGTTTCTGACTTATGTCAGTTATTATACTCCGTTTCTGACATATGTCAAGTATTCAGAGCTGTGTTTCTCACCGCTCCCACACAATTAATAAGGTACCGTCCTCCACCGACACACGGGAAGGAACGCCGGTGAATTCGTTGCTCACCCCCAGGGAGAAGCCGTTGTCCAGCTCCGCACCGGACAGGCTGTACTTCAATCCCTCAATGGTCACGCCCCGAACACTGTCCGAGTGGGCGAATACCGAAATCATCCCCCGGTGCTCCGGGCCAAATTCCAGCGCTCCGCCGGTGATGGCGGTGGCGGTCCAGTCAGGGCCGTACAGCCACCCCTGTTCTCCACGGCGGGACAGCCAGGCCAGCAGCTGCAGGTTGGCCAGGGTGTGGTCAAAACGTCCACCAGTGCCGCCGAAAATGTGGAACCGGCGGTATCCTCTGTCCTGGCCCAGCCGGACGGCGGCCATGGTGTCGGTGTCGTCCTTCTCCTTGGGCAGGCGCACCAGATGGGCCACACCGGCAGGCTCCGCCATGGAATCAAAGTCCCCCACCACCAGGTCGGGCTCCAGTCCGTTCTCCTTCAGCCAGGCGTATCCGCCGTCGGCGGCGATAAGCAGGTCCCCCCGCTCCGGTGCGGGCAGAATATTTATCCGCTCACCCGCGCCGACGATATAGCAATTTCCACAAGTCATGGCTTTTTCCTCACTTTATGCCGTGATATCCGGGTTTTGCCCGGTTTTTTATGCGTTTGTCTTATGCTCTCTATCCTAGCATACTCCGCCCCAAGGCGCAAGCCACCCTATTTTTTGGTAAAAAAACACTTGACAGACAGGGGGCTTGCGGATAAAATAACGCTTAAATTATTTTACTTAAAAATTTTTAATTAAAATAATTGAATAAAATAATGAGGAGTATGTTGTTATGACTTTCGAAGAAATGCGCGATATCATTGTGGAAACCCTGAGCTGTGATGCCGAGGACGTGACCATGGAGGCCAAGCTGTCCGAGGACCTGGGCGCCGACTCCCTGGCCGCCGTGGAGCTGTCCATGGCTCTGGAGGAGGCCTCCGGCGTGACCATCGAGGACGACGACCTGCCCAACATGAAGACCGTGGGCGACCTGATGGCCTACATCGAGTCCCACAAGGCCTGAGGCACGGCCCATGAGCAATCAGGACGTGTTTGAGCTGATGGCCCGCTTCGAGGGCAGCGCCGCCGTCAGCATGAAGTTCACCTGCAAGGACTTCTCCCTGGAGCTGAGCAAGTCTGCCGGGACCGCTCCCGCAGCCGCCCCTGTGGCGGCTGCCCCTGCGGCCGCCGCCGCGCCCGCCGCTCCCGTGGAGGAGGAGGGCAGCGTCATCACCGCCCCTCTGGTGGGTACATACTACGCCGCCCCCTCCCCCGGCGCCGCCCCCTTTGTCTCCGTGGGCGACCAGGTGAAGAAGGGGCAGACGGTCTGCCTGATGGAGGCCATGAAGATGATGAACGAGGTCACCGCTCCCTGCGACTGCGTCATTGAGGCGCTGCTCCAGGAGGACGGCGCCCTGGTCTCCTTCGGCGCTCCCCTGCTGCGCTATAAGGCGGTCTGAGCCATGTTCAAGCGGGTTTTGATTGCCAACCGGGGGGAGATCGCCCTCCGGGTCCTGCGGGCCTGCCGGGAAATGGACATTGATACCGTGGCGGTCTACTCCCAGGCCGACGCGGACGCCCTCCACGTCCAGTTTGCCGGCAGCGCCTACTGCGTCGGCCCCGCCAAGGCCGCCGACAGCTACCTGAACATGGACGCCATCCTCACCGTGGCCAAGGCCGCGGGCTGCGACGCCATCCACCCGGGCTACGGCTTCCTGTCTGAAAACGACGCCTTTGCCGACGCCTGTCAGGAGGAGGGCATCGCCTTCATCGGCCCTTCCGGCGACGTGATCCGCTCCATGGGCAACAAGGCCTCCGCCCGTGCGCTGATGCAGAAGGCAGGGGTGCCCGTGGTGCCCGGATCCGACGGCCCGGTGCCCGACGCCCAGACCGCCAAGGCCGTGGCCGACTCCATCGGCTACCCGGTGCTCATCAAGGCCTCCGCCGGCGGCGGCGGCCGTGGTATGCGCCGGGTGTACGACGCCGACAGCTTCATCTCCCTCTTTGAGGAGGCCCGTGCCGAGTCGGTCGCCTGCTTCGGCAGCGGCGAGATGTATCTGGAGAAGCTGATTCTGGACCCCCGACACATTGAGTTCCAGATCCTGGCCGACCGCCACGGCAATGTGATCCACCTTGGGGACCGGGACTGCTCCATCCAGCGCCGCAACCAGAAGATGCTGGAGGAGGCCCCCTCCAAGGCCCTCACTCCCGAGCTGCGGGAGCAGATGGGCGCCGCCGCCGTGGCCGCTGCCAAAGCGGCAGGCTATGAGAACGCCGGCACCATCGAGTTCGTGCTGGACGGCGAGGGTCACTTCTACTTCATTGAGATGAACACCAGAATTCAGGTGGAGCACCCCATCACCGAGATGGTCACCGGCACCGACCTGGTGCGGGAGCAGATCCGCATCGCTGCCGGTCTGCCCCTGTCCCTGACCCAGGAGGACGTGAAGCTCCAGGGCCACGCCATCGAGTGCCGTATCAACGCCGAGGACCCGGCCAACGGCTTCCGTCCCTGCCCGGGCAAGACGGAGTTTCTCCATCTCCCCGGCGGCTGCGGCGTGCGGGTGGACTCCGCCCTCTACACCGGCTATGAGCTCTCCCCCTTCTACGACTCCCTGGCCGCCAAGATCATCGTCCACGCCCCCACCCGGCTGGAGGCCATCCGCCGGATGCGCCGGGCTCTGGAGGAGCTGATCGTGGAGGGGTACGCCACCAATGCCGAGCTGCTCCACCAGATTCTGTACCACCCGGACTTTGTCCGCGGAAGCTGCACCACCGGCTTCCTGGACCGTGAGCTCAAGTCGCTCCTGTCCTGGAGCCGCTGCGGAAGCGAGGAGAAGCAATGAGCAACGTATTTACCCGCCGCCGCGAAAAGCTGCTGGCTCTCAAGAGCCTGCGCAGCGGCGGCCCCCGCTCCGCCCCCGCCCCGGCCTGCCCCGCCTGCGGGGCCGAGGTGCCCAGGGGCGAGCTGCACAAGAACCTCTATGTCTGCCCCCGCTGCGGCCATCACCACGCCGTCAGCGCCTACTACCGGCTCAGCCTCGTCCTGGACCCGGGCACCTTCCGGGAACTGGACGAGCGTCTGGCCTCCGCCGACCCTCTGGCCTTCCCCGGCTACGCCGGGAAGCTGGCCGATGCGAGCCGGCGCACCGGCCTGAGTGAGGCCGTGGTCACCGCCACGGGCCGCATCGACGGCCGCAGGACGGCTGTCGGCGTGCTGGACAGCCGCTTTTTCATGGGCAGCATGAGCGCCGCCGTGGGCGAGAAGGTCACCCGCCTGGTGGAGTACGCCGAGAAGAACCGCTTGCCCCTCATCCTGTTCTCCGCCAGCGGCGGGGCCCGGATGCAGGAGGGCATCCTCTCCCTGATGCAGATGGCCAAGACCGCCGCCGCACTGGAGCACTTCTCCTCTGTCGGCGGGCTGTACATCTCCGTCCTCACCCACCCCACCACCGGCGGCGTCACCGCCAGCTTCGCCAGCCTGGGCGACTACATGCTGGCCGAGCCGCAGGCCCTGGTGGGCTTTGCCGGTCCCCGTGTGGTGGAGCAGACCATCGGCCAGCCGGTGCCCGAGGGCTTCCAGAGCGCGGAGTACCAGCTTGACCACGGCTTCCTGGACGCGGTGGTGCCCCGCAAGGAGCTGCGCGCCACGCTGAGCCGCCTGCTGCGGCTCCATGACCCGAAGGGAGGCCGCAACCGATGAACCAGACCCTTACGCCCGCCCAGCGGGTGGCCCTGGCCCGGAACCCCCAGCGGCCGGGCACGGCGGACTTTATCTCCGCCCTCTTTACCGACTTCTTTGAGCTGCGGGGCGACCGCCACTTCGGCGAGGACCCCAGCATTCTGGGCGGCGTGGCCCTGTACCACGGCCAGCCCGTCACCGTCATCGGCCACCGGAAGGGCCGCACTCTGGAGGAGAACCTGAAGTTCAACTTCGGCATGCCCAGCCCTGAGGGGTACCGGAAGGCCCAGCGGCTGATGGAGCAGGCGGACAAGTTCCGCCGCCCCGTCATCACCTTTATCGACACCCCCGGCGCCTACCCCGGCCTGGAGGCCGAGGCCAGAGGCCAGGGCGAGGCCATCGCCAAGTGCCTGTCCATCCTCTCCGCCCTGACGGTGCCTGTCATCTCGGTGGTCACCGGTGAGGGCGGCAGCGGCGGCGCTCTGGCCCTGGGCGTGGGCAACAGCGTGCTCATGCTGGAGAACGCGGTGTACTCCGTCCTCTCCCCCGAGGGCTTCGCCGCCATTCTGTGGAAGGATTCCTCCCGCAGCAATGAGGCCTGCGACGTGATGAAGCTCACCGCCGCCGACCTGCTGGAGCTGGGCGTCATTGACGAGATAATTCCCGAGCCTGAGGGCGGAGCTCACACCGCTCCCGGCGCTGTGTTCACCGCCGTGGACGCCGCCATCAGCCGTCAGCTCGCTCCTCTGCTCAAGCTGAGCGGCTCCGCTCTGGCCAGGCAGCGGTACAAAAAATTCCGGGCCATGGGTACCCAGGCAGTCAGGAGGGATCGGGGATGAACGGTATCAAGCTCTGCGGCACCGGAGCCGCAGCCCCGGCCAAGATCGTCACCAACGACGACATGGCCGCCATGGTGGAGACCAACGACGAGTGGATCACTACCCGTACCGGCATCAAGGAGCGTCACTACTGCACCGAGGAGACCCTGCTCTCCCTCTGTGTGGACGCCGCCCGTCAGGCCATGGAACGCTCCGGCGTCTCCCCCGCTGACCTGGGGGTGTGCCTGGTGGCCACCATCTCTCCCGACTTTGTCACCCCCGCCGTCTCCTGCCTGCTCCAGCGTGAGTTGGGCCTGCCCGAGGACTGCCTGTGCATGGACCTGAACGCGGCCTGCTCCGGCTTCCTCTACGGGCTGCACACCGCCCAGTGCCTGCTGGACGCCTGCCCCCGGAAGTACGGCCTGGTGGTGGGCGGCGAGGCCTTCACCCGCATGGTGGACTTCACCGACCGCACCACCTGCATCCTCTTCGGCGACGGCGCAGGCGCCGCTGTGGTCCGTTCCGGCCCTGACTGCCCCGTGCTCCACACCGTGGTGGGTGCCCGTGGAGATGACAAGGTCCTCTACATCCCCGGCGCGGGCACCGGCGCTCCCCAGTACATCCACATGGAGGGCACCGCCGTGTTCAAGTTCGCGGTGGAGACCGTGCCCAAGTGCATCACCCAGGTGCTGGAACAGGCCCACATGACCGCCGAAGACATCGACCTGTTTGTGCTCCACCAGGCCAATGAGCGCATCATCGACCGGGTGGTGAAGAACCTGCACCTCCCCCCGGAGAAGTGCCCCAAGAACATCGCCAAGTACGGCAACACCTCCGCCGCCAGCATCCCCCTGCTGCTCCACGAGCTGTGCGCCTCCGGCGCCCTCAAGCCCGGCATGCGGGCCCTGCTCTCCGGCTTCGGCGGCGGCCTGACCTGGGGCGGCGCCATCCTGGAGCTGGACGGAGAAGCCCACTGAAAAATCTGAACGCGCCGGCAGGCGCATGGAGGTCTCTATGAAACTCAACGAGCTGCTGGGAACGGAGTTTCCCTTTATTCAGGGCGGCATGGCCAACATCGCCACCGGCGAGTTTGCCGCCGCCGTATCCAACGCGGGCGCCCTGGGCCTCATCGGCTCCGGCGGCATGAACGCCGACAGCCTGCGCGAGAACATCCGCCGCTGCAAGGCCCTCACCGACAAGCCCTTCGGCGTCAACCTGATGCTGATGAACCCCTCCGTGGACGAGATGGCCAAGGTGGTCATCGAGGAGGGCGTGAAGGTGGTCACCACCGGCGCCGGCAACCCCGGCAAGTACATCCCCGCCTGGAAAGAGGCGGGCATCATCGTCATCCCCGTGGTGGCTGCCGCCGTGCTGGCCAAGCGCCTCACCCGCTACGGCATTGACGCCGTCATCGCCGAGGGCACCGAGAGCGGCGGCCACGTGGGCGAGATGACCACCATGGCCCTGGTGCCCCAGGTGGCCGACGCGGTGGACGTGCCCGTCATCGCCGCCGGCGGTATCGCCAGCGGCCGCCAGCTGGCCGCTGCCTACGCCCTGGGCGCCTGCGGTGTCCAGATCGGCACCTGCCTGCTGGTCAGCGAGGAGTGCCCCATCCACCCCAACTACAAGCAGGCCCTGCTCAAGGCCAGCGACACCGACACCATTGTCACCGGCCGCACCACCGGCGCTCCCGTCCGTGTGCTCAAGAACAAGATGGCCAAGGAGTACATCCGCATGGAGAAGGAGAACATCCCTCTGGCCGAGCGTGAGAAGCTGACCCTGGGCTCTCTGCGCCGTGCCGTCTTTGAGGGCGACACCGAGATGGGCAGCCTGATGGCGGGCCAGGTGGCCGGCCAGCTCCACGAGATCCGCCCCGTTCGAGCCATTTTGGAGGAGCTGTACGCCGACTACCAGTCCTGCGTGAAAGGTCTGGTGAACGACCTGTGAGCCTTGCCTTTCTGTACGCCGGACAGGGCAGCCAGCACCCCGGCATGGGCGCTGACCTGTACGAAGCCTATCCCGCCTTCCGCGCCGTGCTGGACAGCGCGGCTGAGCAGGTGGACTTTGACCTGAAGGAGGTCTCCTTCACTGACGTGGGCGGCGTCCTCAACCAGACCGCCTACACCCAGCCCGCCATGGTGGCCTTTGCCGCCGGCGTCACCGCCCTGCTCTATGAGCGGGGCATCGAGCCCGACTATGCCGCCGGTCTGAGCCTGGGCGAGTACTCCGCCCTCCACGCCGCCGGTGTGTTCTCCGCCGCTGAGGCGGTATCCCTGGTGGCCTTCCGTGGCAAGGCCATGACCCAGGCTGCCGAGGGCATGGACTGCGCCATGATGGCCGTGCTGGGCCTGGACGTGGCCACCCTTCAGTCCGCCTGCGACCAGGCCGCCTCTCTGGGCGTGGTGGAGATCGCCAACTACAACTGCCCCGGCCAGCTGGTCATCGGCGGTGAGAAGGCCGCCGTGGAGAAGGCCGCCGCTCTGGCCAAGGAGCTGGGCGCCAAGCGTGCCCTGCCCCTGAAGGTCAGCGGCCCCTTCCACACCTCCCTCCTCAAGCCCGCCGGTGACGCTCTTGCCGAGCGGTTCCGCACCGTGGAATTCGCCCCCATGGCTTTCCCCGTGCTCTTCAACTGTCTGGGCCATGAGATGGGTGAGGGCGACACCATCCCCGCCCTGCTGGAGCGGCAGGTCCAGTCCTCTGTCCGCATGGAGGACACCATCCGCCGCATGGAGGCCCTGGGTGTGGACACCATTGTGGAGATTGGCCCCGGCAAGGTGCTCTCCGGCTTTGTCCGCAAGACCTGCCCCGCCATCCGCACCTTCGCCGTGGAGACCTGCGCCGACCTGGACGCCCTCACCGCGGCCCTGAAAGGAGAATCCTGATGAGCCTCACCGGAAAAACCGCCATCGTCACCGGCGGCAGCCGTGGCATCGGCAAGGCCGTGTGCCTGGAGCTGGCCCGCCGTGGCTGCAATATCGTCCTGTCCTTTGCCGGCAACACCGCCGCCGCCGACCAGACCGTGGCCGAGTGCCAGGCTCTGGGGGGCCAGGCTCTGGCTGTCCAGGGCAACGTGGCCGACGCCGACGCCGTCAAGGCCCTGTTCGACGCCGCCCTGAAGCAGTTCGGCGCCATCGACATTCTGGTCAACAACGCCGGCATCACCCGGGACAACCTGCTCATGCTCCTCAAGGAGGAGGACTTCGACGCCGTGGTGGACACCAACCTGAAGGGCACCTTCCTCTGCATGAAGGCCGCCGTCCGGCCCATGATGAAGCAGCGCCACGGCCGCATCATCTCCCTCAGCTCCGTGGTGGGCCTCCACGGCAACGCCGGTCAGGTCAACTACGCCGCCACCAAGGCGGGCGTTATCGGCATGACCAAGTCCCTGGCCAAGGAGCTGGCCGGGCGGAACATCACCGTCAACGCGGTGGCCCCCGGCTTTATCGATACCGATATGACCGCCGTGCTCCCCGAGAAGGCCAAGGAGGCCATTCTGGCCTCCATCCCCATGGCCCGACTGGGCGCGGCGGAGGACGTGGCCAACGCCGTGGCCTTCCTGGCCTCGGACGAGGCCGGCTACATCACCGGCCAGGTGCTGGCCGTAGACGGCGGCATGTCCATGTGAGCAGCCTATCCGTGCTGTGTTGAAATTGGAGGTTATTATGGAAAAACGCCGAGTGGTCATCACCGGCCTGGGGGCCGTCACCCCCATCGGGCACACTGCGCCCGAGAGCTGGGCCGCCGTCCGCACGGGCAAGTGCGGCGTGGCCCCTATCACCCGCTATAACACCGAGAACCAGAAGGTCAAGCTGGCCGCCGAGGTCAAGGACTGGGACCCTGAGTCCGTCCTGGACAAGAAGGAGGCCAAGCGGATGGCCCGGTACACCCAGCTGGCCATGGCCGCCGCCAAGGAGGCCGTTGCCGACAGCGGCCTGGACCTGGCCAACGACGACCCCTGCCGCCGCGGCGTCATCGTCTCCAGCGGCATCGGCGGCCTGGACGTCACCGAGGGCGAGCACTCCAAGGGCCTGGAGAAGGGCTTTGACCGTGTGTCCCCCTTCTACATCCCCATGGCCATCTCCAACATGGCCGCTGGTCTCATCGCCATCGCCCACAACTGCAAGGCCATGTGCACCTGCCCTGTCACCGCCTGCGCCGGCGGCACCAACGCTGTGGGCGACGCCTTCCACTATGTCCGGGACGGCTACGCCGACGTGATGATCTGCGGCGGTGCCGAGGCCGCCGTCACCCCCCTGGCCATCGGCGGCTTCACCTCCATGAAGGCCCTCTCCACCGCCACCGACCCGGACCGTGCCTCCATCCCCTTTGACGCGGAGCGCAGCGGCTTTGTCATGGGCGAGGGCGCCGGCATTCTGGTGCTGGAGGAGTACTCCCACGCCGTTGCCCGGGGCGCCAAGATCTACGCCGAGCTGGTGGGCTACGGCGCCACCTGCGACGCCTACCACATGACCGCTCCCGCCGAGGGCGGCGAGGGCGGTGCCCGTGCCATGGCCATCGCCCTGGCCGACGGCGGCGTGTCCCCCGACGAGGTGGACTACATCAACGCCCACGGCACCTCCACCCACCTGAACGACAGCGGCGAGACCGCTGCCGTCAAGGCGGTGTTCGGCGCCCACGCCAAGGAGCTGATGATGAGCTCCACCAAGTCCATGACCGGCCACATGCTGGGGGCGGCAGGCGCTGTGGAGGCCATCTTCTCCGCACTGGCCCTGAAGGAGGGCTTTGCCCCCGCCACCATCCACTACCAGGTCCCCGACCCGGAGTGCGACCTGGACATCGTGCCCAATGAGGGCCGTGAGGCCAATCTGCGGTACGCCATGTCCAACTCCCTGGGCTTCGGCGGCCACAACGCCAGCATCCTGCTGAAGAAATGGGAGGAAGCGTAATGCAGCTCAATTCCAATCAGATCGCCGAGATTCTGCCCCACCGCTACCCCTTCGCCCTGGTGGACCGCATCACCGACGGCGAGGAGGGCCAGTGGGCCCAGGGCATCAAGTGCGTGTCCGTCAACGAGCAGTTCTTCTGCGGCCACTTCCCCCAGAAGCACGTCATGCCCGGCGTGCTCATCATCGAGGCTCTGGCCCAGGTGGGAGCGGTGGCGCTCCTGTCCGTGCCCGAGAACCGGGGCAAGCTGGCCCTGTTCGGCGGCATCAAGAACGCCCGGTTCAAGCGCCAGGTGGTGCCCGGGGACGTGCTGGAGCTCAAGTGCACCCTGACCAAGCGGAAGGGCCCCGTGGGCATCGGCGAGGCCGTGGCCACCGTCAACGGCGAGACCGCCGCCACGGCGGAGCTTATCTTCGCCATCGCCGACGCCGAGAAGTAAGGTTGCTCTTTCCGCCCCGTTTTGGTACAATGGTGTCTGTACAGCCCCCAGTGAGGTCTTTTTCCAGGCACAGAAGTGAATTTGTATCCGGCTATGTCCGGGTTATGTCTGATGGAGGCGGAAATGATGCTGGAACAGCGGTTTCAGGACGTGTATACAAAATTCAAGCTGCATTTCTATCGCGAAATCTTTGAGCGCTTTCAGAGCCGTGAGGCCAGCCTCACCACGGTGGAGACCTTCTGTATGGAGGCCATTCAGGCCCTGCGCCTGCCCACCATCAATGAGTTTGCCTCGTTCATGAAGATCTCTCCTCCCAACGCCGCCTATAAGGTCAACAGCCTGATTAAAAAGGGCTATGTGGAGAAGATCCAGTCCGAGCACGACAAGCGGGAGTACCACCTGCGGCCCACCCAGAAGTATATTGACTACTACAATATCAGTAACGACTATGTGCGCAAGGTGATGGGCCGCATTGCCGAGCGCTTCTCCCCTGCCGACTGCGCCAAGCTGGAGGAGATGCTGGCCATTGTCAGCGACGAGCTGATGCCGGAGATTCCCCTCCCCGCCCACGAGGCCCAGCAGGGCGCCTGACGGACAGCGCTTTCAAACGAAAACACAGGAAGCACCGTGTACCTCCGCAGATATGCGGAGAAGCACGGTGCTTCTGTTTTTTTAGCCCTGCTTTTTTCCCTTTCCCGTCGGCTCCTCCATGGCCTGCTCCAGCTTCTGCAGTGCCTTTTTCTCAATGCGGGATACATTCCGCCTGAACTAATGCAAGCATTCGCCGGTGAAAAACGGCGCCGTTTCAGACGGCGCAAGCCCTTGTGGCTGTTGGCTTTGGGCCACTTCGTCCAGCTGGGCGAAGCGGAACTTGATGATGATTTCCTTGTCCTCGGTGAGCTCCACCCGCTCGATAAGGCTCACCAGCAGTTCCCTGCTCTCTCCCGCGGTCTGGATAAATCGCTCCACCAGTTCTCTCGCCCGGTCATCCACAGTGACCGGGCTCTTTTTCTGCAGCTCCATCTCCTGCCGCCGCTCCTCCAGCAGCTTGCGGTCCAGCTTCAACCGGTTGAAGAGCCGCTGAAAGTCCTCCTCGGGCAGCAGGCCGCTGAGCCGGTCTGCGTACACCCGGTCCATGCTGGCGGTGAGGCCGTCGATTCTGGACTGAAGGGCCTGGAGTTCCGCCTCCAGACTGTTCTGCTTCCGGGCCTCCTCCACCGCCTCCCGCGCCATGGGCAGCAGCTCCTCGGGATTCAGAAAGCCCCGGCACACCTCCTGCACCCTGGCGATTACCGCGTCGGTCACCGTCTTTTCCTTGATGGAGTGGCAGGTACACACCCCCGCCTTGGTGAACCGCTGGTAGGTCCGGCAGACGAAGTAGAGCACATCCTCTCCCCTGGTGTTCTTCCGGTTGATGACCGCCAGCGGATAGCCGCACTCGTGGCAGAAAATCAGGCCCTTGAGGAGGAAGTCGTAGGTCCGGCTTCTGGTGTGTTTGCGGCTGTTGAGCAGCATCCGCACCCTGCGGAAGGACTCCGCATCCACCAGGGGCTCGTGGGTGCCCTCCACCACCACCCAGTTGGCCGGGTCCTGCTTCAGGCACTTCTTGGACTTGTAGCTGATTTTCACGCTGCGCCCCTGCACCATGTTGCCGATGTAGGTCTCGTTCTGCAGCATCTCGGAGATGCGCTCACTGCTCCACAATCCGGTGTAGGGGCCTGGCTTTGCCACCGGCAGGTTGGCGTAGGTGGCCGGGGTAGGTATTCCCTCCCGGTTGAGGAGCACCGCGATGTTCCGGCAGCTCATGCCGCCCAGGGCCAGAGCGAAAATCCGCCGCACAATGGGGGCCACTTCCTCGTCGATGACGATTTTGTTTTTCTCCGTGGGGTGCATCTTGTAGCCGTACACCGGCTTGCCGCCGATGAACTCCCCCTTCCGCTGCTTATCCCGCTTGACGCTCTTAATCTTCTTGGAGATGTCCTTGGCGTACATGTCGTTCATGATGGCCCGGAAGGGCGTGATGTCGTTGGCGGTGGAGTCCACGCCAGTGTCGATGCCGTCCAGCAGAGAGATGTACCGCACCCGGTGCTCCGGGAAATACCGCTCCATGTAGTGGCCGGTCATGATGTAGTCGCGGCCCAGGCGGGAGAGGTCCTTGGTGATGACCATATTGACCTTCTTCGCCTCAATGTCGGCGATCATCCGCTGGAAGCTGGGGCGGTCAAAATTCGTGCCGCTCCAGCCGTCGTCCACATAGGTGTCGAAAACGGTCAGTCTGTGCTCCTGAACGAACTCCCGCAGCAGGGACTCCTGGTTCTGGACGCTCTGGGATGGTCCCTCGCTCTCATCCTCCTTTGACAGTCTGATATATAAGGCCGCATGGTAGTCCATGGGATTGCTTATCTCTAAGTACATCTGCTACCTCCTGAGATAAGCTGCCATTCATCATGGCAATTGTACCGCGCTTCTAGCTCCTTCCGCAAGGCTCCGGCTGAGAAAAAGCCGAAAAGAGCGGCAAATAATCTCCCGCGCGTCCTCTTTTCCGCTGAACTCACACCGAACCTGAACCTCTCGCCTTTTCAATCAGCTCACTCCTTTCCTGTGATCGTTCTATTCCTATGTCCATGAAAAGGAGGACTTGCCTGTCCGCAGCATCAACAGCCGGATTCCATAGGCATAACGGGTTTCGTATCGACACTCTGGCCACACCGTTCGGGCATCGTGTGGCCAGACAGGAAAAGATATAAAACCATGGCAGGAACGGATGGCTGCCGGCCAGCAGCTCCACGGGAATTTCACCCCGGCCCATACTGATGGGTGCGCCGCGCAATGCTTTGAGGGCGTTCAACGCGGGAGTCTCATTATCCTGTCTGTGCATCCTCGCCCACAGGCTGCCACGCCTGTTTCGCGGCCTGGTTTTGTCGCTCTTCCGTCACAGGGGCCCCGTCCTGCGGGCTTGAAACGGTATCTTGGCGCACCGGCTGACCGGCTCCACACAGACAGATCGTATCCGTCTGCCTTATGCTGCCCGAAGGCTTTCTTTATCAAGGTGGGTTCAGCTTCTGGTATCGGCAAGGGCGGAAAGGGTAAGCCCTCACCTTCTGCCACGTCTGAACAGGTCAGGCGCGCATCACGGCCCGGATTAGTCGGATTTCCAGACAGCGCTTCATGTGGGCGTCCACGCACACATGAGGGGTTCCGTCCTTGTCATAGAGGGTGCGGGTACACAGGCGGCTCATATAGTCGTCGTAGTACCGCAGCACACGCTCCATGGCCTCGCTGTCACCGCCGGAGGCTGCACGGAGCACCCCAATGGGCGGTAGGTCCTTCCCCTTATGGATGGGCTCCCTCATGCCTCTCAGCCTCCTTTCTCCATCAGCGCCGACAATGTCTCGCGCAGCTCCTGCAGCGCCTTTGTCCGATGCCGCTGAACGGCGCTCCGGGACATCCCAACAAGATTGCCGATCTCACCGTCTGCCAGGTCCAGAGTGCAGTGCAGGATTAAAATGCTCTGCGACCTCTGCGGCAAAGCGGCAAAAGCCTCAGCCACAAGCTCGTTGTCGATATGTAAATCGTAACCGTGCGACGAGAACACAATACTGTCGCTGGGGTAACGATCCACGACGCAGAGCTTGTCCAGTTCCTCCTGGGACAAGTCGCTGAAAAAAGCTTCACGCTCTCTCTGGCGCCTTATATTCCGCAGATAGGCTCTAGCCTCGTTGCGCAATGCCTTCTTGCAGAACGCATCGAACCGGCATTGCTCTCCATAGTCGCGGGGGTTAGATTCCATCAATTTCACCCCCTTTCCATGGGGGATCAGGTGGTTCTCTCCCTTTCCGCTACTACCAATCCGGCAAACCCGTGTTCTGCCCGCCGGACACCTCCTTTTTGAAGTGAATTTGAGAAAAGCAACGGCCAGCCATCCCGACCGCAGGAAACGACAAAAAGCGCCCGGCAGGTCACAGACCCACCGGGCGCAACAGTAAGCGATATGAAGTTTATTTACATTGTATAGTTCATATTCCTGACCGGGACCGTTTCTTATTGGAGATTGACTTTTTTTAAGAAGTTATTCTGTTGAAAAATAGAATATATTAACATGGCGACTCCTCCCATGGGCCGCCGCTCCTGTGCGAGGCAAAGAAAAGCGGCAGCCTTGATTTCTCAAAACCGCCGCTGAAATATATAGAGTGAGCGCACGAAACCAACCTGCCCCGCAACGGTTTTTTTCTTTCCCCGTCAGACGGGCAAGTTATTATCCTGTATTAAAAAGCAAAAGAGAGCCGATAACCACAAGGAATATATCCTTGAAAGTTATCGGCTCTGCGTCTGTGCGTCTGGCTCTTTGATAACTGTTATTTTCATTTTTTGAGCACTTATTAAAACCTCTTGCTTGCACTTTGGGCAGAATAAAGGGAACCTTTCCAGGACTGTGTCAGTACGGATTTTGATTCTCGTTTTGTTGCCGCAAATGGGGCATAGCACCCAAGTATTTTCAGCGATATCGTTCAATAGACTTCATCCTCAACTTGAATATTTGCATTACAATTGGCTTTTGCCAATGCTCGTTGGCATTTTGTAATTTCCCGATTAATGTATTGCTGCCGTGCACTTTTCAATAGCTGTTCATCTGATGTTACATAAATGCCTTGACGCATTTTAACCAATACCTTTTGTGCTATGAGCTGCATCAGTGCCTTTCTCAAAGTTTCTTGGCTAGTATTTGCATCTCGGATAAGCACTGATTTTGATGGTAGTTTGCTTCCTAACGGAAACTCTCCATCTAGAATATGAAAGAGGATTTCATCTGATAATTTCTGATGCAGTCGTTCTTTTATTTCAATATTCCAATCCATTGTCTTATTCTTTATCTTTTCTTTGAGTATCCCAAAAGACTAATCACATAGGAAAGCACGAAAATAACAATCGCTGCTATACAAACCCAGAGCAAACAGTTGGAAATAGAAGCGGGTATTGCGGCCAGGCCAGGACCATCCTCAAAGAATTTGATCATATAGAAAATAGGAATTACAACAATCAACCCCATCGTTTGCGCAGAACGGAATCCAAACCAAAAGGTTAGAGGCAAACAAATTCCAGTCCAAATCAAGGGCACAACCACTGCACTCAACACGGAAAGGCCTAACAGAGTGAGGTCAAATGTAGAGTGAATAAAACCGGAAATAGCAGCAAACGCAATACTTCCAAGAATACTGACTGACAACGTAATTAAAACAGAAATATATTTGCTCGTGATTACGGAAATAGCACTGATGGGGAGCGCTCTTTGATACTTTTTCCAATTAGCTTTTTCATCACTGGCAAAAATCATAATGTTTTGCATACTAACTGTCATAGCCAGCATAATGCTTCCCATCAACCCACCATATACACCGGCTTTGGCTAATAGCAGGGCAATTGCTGCAACTGCAATTATAATCAGCTTTTTATCCACACTTTTAAAAAACAACTGCACATCCTTATAAATTAACCCGCGCATGTTGTCTCCCCCTTAATATAAAAAAGCATAATATCCTCCAGGGTTGCATTGTCGACAATGAAATTTTTATATTTTCTCTTTACCAATTCCTTGTCTTTTACTAGGCACTCCACCCCAACAGGAGACTGGCGAGAAATGAGATAATCAGTCTGAGACAAAGAACCAAAGTCGCTGCGGCGGCATCTCAGTATTCCATAGTGATACAGCAAATCATCCTTCTGTTCTTCAAAAATAATTCTGCCTTGATGAATCAGAATGACATAATCCGCTATTTTTTGAATGTCCGATGTGATATGAGACGAAAAGAAGATAGCATGGGACTCATCTTGGATAAATTCTAAAAATAAGTCTAATATTTCATCCCGTACAACTGGGTCAAGTCCTGTAGTGGCCTCATCCAAAATCAACAGCTTGGGAGAGTGCGCTAGGGCGCATATAATTGATAATTTCATTTTCATTCCCTTGGAGAATGAGCCATCACAACTATAACAGAGGGTATACTCGTGCCTTTTGTTTTATGCATAGTTATATATTCTGTTTCTTCATTGAGATACTTGACATAATTAAGAACTTCGCAAAATTTTAGTTCACATAAACGCATTGCTAAAATAAATCGTTCTTTCTCATATCGTCTTTGATACTCTTTAAACTCTTCTTCCGAATGAAATTCTATGCTATCTTTTATTCTAGCAAAAGTATTCTTCCCTGCTAAATACAAGTCTTTAAATGTTGGGTAAAGTGCATCTTGTTTTAGAGTGTCCAAAAAATGCTCATTGGATGAAATTTTATCAACTAAAGCCTCAGATTGCTTCATCAACTTGAAAGTAATCGCATTTTCCACTGCGTCTTTAACACTCAAATTCGTATCATCAACAAACCCCTGGATAATATCGTGCAGTTTGGTTTTATCAGCAACAGTATGTATTGAAAAACCGCCTTTTTGGACTAATTTAATAACACTATTGAAATCTTTATGGAGATACATGTTACAAATTTCTCCAATATCCAATACCTGTATAGATCGCAGATAATTTTCAATTTGGTCCTTTATATCAGAATATCTATCGGAAAAGGTTCTGTATAGGGTTGAAAAACCATTTTTCTCAGCAATTGCTTTATTGGTTAAAATCAGAATTTTAGAATCAGGAACTATTCTTTGCGCTTCAAAAATCATGTGATCCACCAGGGATCGGTATTGTTCTTTTTCCTCTTCAGGGCTTCGACTGGATGGCTTAGCATCAACTACAGTATAGATAACTTTGGCAAGGCCATGTCGATCTTCAGATACTTCTAGTTGCCCAGATGGTAACCTCTTAAGTGCAACTGACTGACTAATTTCATCTATACGAAGTGAATCGAGTACCTTTATTACCTCGTATGAGCATCGGTAATTATCAGCTTTTGGGATAGATTTGAGTGTTAAATTCTTTACATATTCTTCAACATCACCAACACCATCCTCATAAATAGATTGCATACTGTCACCAAACAACGCAATGGTAATCCCATATGCAGTAGGGAGCGTAAGCAAATCAGATAATACTTCAGCATGAGTATCTTGATATTCGTCAATAAAAATGAAATCGTATCTATCTGCAATAATTCTCCCCAACAAAGGGTACTTTTGAAATAGCCAGTGAAAGATATTTAACAAGCCGTCATGACCATAACTTAAGTCTCTAAAACGGTCAAATTTTGTTTCATTATAATATATATCAGTGGATTTTTTCTCTTCAATAGATGCAGCAATTTTTTTGTTCAATTCAAGAATTTGATTGTTCAACAACTCATTATAATGTTCTGGATTTTTGTCATACTCCCGTCTTCCACATTCTTTATCTGCATTTTCTCGACATATAGAAAACAATACTTTGGCGTATTTCTTGTATATCGTTTTATATTTTTCATGTTCTGTTTTTTTGTATACAGTATCAGGAACTCCATCTTCCTGTTGTCCACGGACCATCAGAGGCACATAAAATAGCTCACCAATAACAGCCTTTATGTTGCTTTTATAATTTCCAATCAAATTATATAAAAAAGCATGAATTGTACTTATTAAATACTGATCTCCAACTCGATTTACGATTTCATCTACTGCTGCATTAGTATATGTAATACAGACTACTTTTGCAGATGGTTTTGTTTTCTGAATATAGAGTAGTAACTCTTTTAGAGACTCAGTTTTACCACTTCCAGCACCGCCTCTTAGGACAAAACTAGTGTGGGTGTCAATGCATTCTTTACATTCGGCTATTGCTGTTTTTGTATCTGTAGCCATTCCAGTCCCTCCTGAATATATGACGGCATTTTCCATATTATATTTTTTGTATAAGCAAGGAACAAGAGTGATGATGCCAAATCAGATTTTTCATCCAGCACATTTTGCGTCAACTGGTATATGTCTTCAGGCCTCTTTTTCGTGATTTTTTTAATCTTTTTCAATCCATTAAGTGAGCTTTTATATGCTTCTATTTGACCATAATTGACATTAATAAAGGCATCTTCGAAACTTCTTGCATGATAATCATTTTCCTTTTTTTGGTAAGCGATATGAACAAACGAACTAACAGAATCGACATCATGTGATACCATTTTTTGAACCATTCTTTATAATCAGCATCATCTTTTTTGTATTCGGGAGCTCCAAGATAATACGCAATGCTTGCAACGGTGTACAAAGGGAACATAATAAAAAACTTAATAATGGACTGCCAATCTTACACAAAGTACCGCCCAAACGAGACTACGGGCGGTATTTTTGTATCTTGGCGGAGAAAGGAGGAACTTCCCACGGGGGCTTGACTGAAAAGTTGAGCCCCTTTTTTTACGCCCAAAAACAGGAGGTAAATGCTTATGTGACCCACACCAATTCCGGCGAAGGGCTGTTGTTCTTCGGGAACACCACCATCCCGTTTGTTGACCGCTTCCCGCAGAATACCGAGCTGTACGCCATTATGACCACCCGCCCGGAGGACAAGAAACAGGAAATGAAGCGGGCGTAACACACTTCGGGCCATGCTGGCCCGAGGTTCGGAAAGGAGGGATACGCCATCGGAAAGCAACCGGATAAACGGAATTTTCAAAGGCCGGGACCGCCGGAGGATACCGGGAGCACTCGCCCCGGACCGGCTGACCGGGAAGGGCCTTCCCCCGCACCGTCCCGACGACTGCGGTTTGAGGACGAGGATACCGGGCAGACCGGCGCTTCGGGCCATGATGGCCCGAAGTCCAAAAGCGGCAAGTTTCAAGAGGACAGCCGCAAAGCCCGCCCTTCTGACCGCATGAGGCAGGAGGATGACCGGGGCGGTCCGCAGGATACCGGCAAGGCGCAGGAGCCGGAGGGCTCCGCCGAGAAAGCCGGGAGCAAAAAGGACAAGTACCAGAAGGCGCAGGCCAAAGCGGAGCGCGCCGGGGAAAAGCTGGGAAAGGCCCGGGAGAAGCTGGATAAGGTCGAGGCGAAACGGGCGGCGCAGAAGCCGCCGGGCCTTGCAAAAAAAGCCGTCCGGGGAGCCCGCACCGAGGCATGGTTTTATCTCCACAACAAAATCCACGAAGTCGAGCATGAAAATGTGGGCGTGGAAGGAGCGCATAAATCCGAGCTGACCGCCGAGGCCGGGACCCGGAAACTGACCCGGTATGCCAAACGGCGCTGGCGGGAACACCCGGCCCGGAAGGTGGCAAAGTGGGAACGGAAGGACATAAAAGCCCGGGCCAATGTGGATTTTCAGAAGATGGCCGCCGAACACCCGGAGCTTGCCAGCAATCCGCTGTCCCGGATACAGCAGAAGTGGAAACTGAAACGCCGGTATTCCAAAGAGGCAAAGGCGGCGGCAAAACAGAGCGCAAAGGCCGCAAAGAAAGCCGCTGCCGCTTCGGGGAATGTGACCCGGCGGGCAGCGCAGTTTGTGGCCCGTCATCCTGTGGCGGTTTTGGTGTTGGTACTGTTGTTGCTGGTCTGCTATATCCTGTCGGCGGTAAGCTCCATCTTTCCCACGCTTGGCAGCGGCCTTGCCAATGCGGTGTCCGGCACTTCCTATGCTTCGGAGGACGCCGACCTGCTTGGCGTGGACGAGGACTACACGGCGCTGGAAAATGAACTGGCGCAGACGGTGGCGAACATCGAAAGCACCCATCCCGGCTATGACGAGTACCGCTATTCTGTGGACGAGATCGGCCACAACCCCTATGAGCTGGCGTCCTATCTCTCGGCAAAGTACCATGTTTATTTCCGGGAGCAGGTGCAGGACGAGCTGCGGGAGATCTTCGAGGCGCAGTATGAGCTGACCTTGACGGAGGAAATCGAGATACGCTACCGCACCGAAACCAGCACCGACCCGGAAACCGGAGAAACCACCACCGAAGAAGTCCCCTATGAGTATTACATCCTCAATGTGACCCTCACAAACAAAACGCTGCCTGCCGTGATCCTGCCGAGGCTGGATGAACAGCAGCGGGAAATCTACACCGTCATGCAGCAGCTCAAAGGCAACAAGCCCTATTTGTGGGAAGGGATTTATACCGGCGGCGAGGACACCGGCCCCAGCTATGAGATACCCGGCGAGGCGCTGGATGACCCGGCCTTTGCGGCGCTCATGGCGGAGGCGACAAAGTACATCGGCTGGCCTTATGTGTGGGGCGGCTCCAGCCCGTCCACCTCCTTTGACTGTTCGGGCTTTGTCTGCTGGGTGTACACGGCCAGCGGCGTCCACAACCTGCCCCGTACCACGGCGCAGGGCATTTACAACCAGTGTGCCATCATTTCCCCCTCCGTGGCAAAGCCGGGCGACATTATCTTTTTCACGGGAACCTATGACAGCCCCGGCCCTGTGTCCCATGTGGGGATTTATGTGGGCGACGGGATGATGCTCCATTGTGGTTCTCCCATCCAATACGCAAATATCAATTCAAGCTACTGGCAGACACATTTCTACGCCTTCGGGCGCTTGTGAGCCAGAAGAAAGGAGCCCTTGCATGAACAAGATCGACAAGCTCGATAAGGAGCTGGAAAAGGCCCGAGAGAAGGCCGCCGAGTGGCAGGCCAAAATCCGGGAACTGGAAAAGCAGAAACAGGAGGAAGAAAACAGCCAGATCGTGCAGGCGGTGCGCTCTCTCAAACTGACCCCCGCCGAGCTGATGGCATTTCTGAACGACCCCAAAAACAGCCTTGCCGCTTCGGGCCACAATGGCCCGAAGCCGGAGGCACCCGAAAAGGAGGACACGGCCCATGAAGAAAACTAAATTTCGCAGGCTGGCGGTGATGACTGCCAGCCTTTTGTGGTAGTTCCAGTCCTCCATATATCCGGCTTTCAAAAACTTCCAGAGCAGACCAATGAAATGCTCATCCGCAATCCGCTTGCGCAGAATGGCAATCAGCACATGATGATCTACATTGTCAAAGCAGCCCCTTATGTCGCCCTCAACGAACCACTTTGTCCCCGTGAAATATTTCTGCACATACTTGAGCGCCGTATGGCAGCTTTTGTTCATGCGGAAACCGTGGGAGTGGTCGCTGAAGGTTGGCTCGTAAATGCTCTCCAGTATGAGTCGCACCACCTCCTGTATCAGTTTGTCGTCGAATGACGGTATTCCCAAGGGGCGCATCTTCCCGTTGGATTTCGGGATATATGTTCTCCTTGCGGGGTTGGGCTGGTAGCTGAAATCCCGCATTTTTTCAATGAGGGCGTTGACCCTCACCATTCCCATGCCGTCAATCGTCTTGCCGTCTGTTCCGGCTGTCATATTGCCTGGTTTCGCCTGTATCCGCTGGTATGCCAGCAGATAGAATTGTGGATTGTACAGATTGCGGTATAACCGCTCGTACTTGTAACTCTGGTTACACGCCTTGGATTTTAGGCTTTCCAACACATTCTCAGGACTTCTCATAATGCCTCACGCACCTTTCCTTTTTATGAGTTGGTTGACATCCTGCCTTCCTTCGCCATGTAGACGGCTTTCCCGTCCTCGGACTACTATGAAGGCTCCGTTGCCATGCCGGATATTCAGCGTCATCTTTCTTGGGGTTTTAATCCTTGAAATTTTTCACCTTGCGGCATTACGCATAGCCGGACGGTTCCGGCGTTCCGGTTTAGGCAATCTCCAGTTAGACACTTTGGGAAAAGCGTATTGTGATGTCGGAGTGGGTTTTCGTCCTTTTCCGCTGATTGCGGCTGGCTGTCATATCCGAGAGCAGGCGGCACAGGTAGTTGAGCTCGTCCACCGAATCGCCCTGGCTGATACAGTGGCAAAAGCCGCTGAGATTGCTGTCATGCTCGGTGAGGAATACCTCCCGGCAGCGGATGCCGTCCACGCCGATGGCCTTCAGCGCCTCCCGCATGGCCTCCTTTGTGGTGGGGAAGATCACCCGAATCCCGGACACCTCGCCCGCCTGGTATTTCTCCCGGTTTGTCATCAGGGCGGTCAATATCACGTCGATCCGTATCTACCTCCCATCATGCGCTCGGGTGCTGCGCTTACCCACGGCGGCGGCCCTGGCCCTTGACGGTCAGGATGCCCTCCAGGGTGGTGGCCGTGATGCCCAGCCGCTGGGCGATGGCGATGTCGTTTTTCATCTCCTCGGTGACAATATGGCCGCAGACCACCAGCACGCGGGAGCGCCGGAGCAGGTCGCGGCCAATGTCGATGCCGTCCTTATGCTCCTGGGGGACGGGGTCGCGCAGGAACAGGGGCAGGAACAGCGTGGGGCAGATGGGGGCATAGCCCGCCTCATACACGGCCCGGCAATACTGCGCCGCCTGCTCCGCGTTGTCCGCTATATCCCCCTTCCAGGGGGCGGTGATATACGCAAGGGGTCTTTTCATGTTGAGATACCTCCCGTTATACATTAAATATAATAATAGTAGATGTTCTTGGGGATCGTTCAGCCCGCCCCCATCCCCGCCCATTCATGGGCGGGGTGTGGCTCTGGAGGATATACCCCCGCTGCGCCGGGAGAGATAGCGCAGCCGGGGCGGACCGTCAAGGGCAAGCCGCCGCAAGCGGCGGGGCGTTCCGCCCCCTTGACAGTCCACTCCCGCCCGCGCAGCGTTGACGGCGGCGACGGGGGATATACACCGCCAGAGATCCGGGATGGACATGGAAAAAGCCCTTGGGACAAAGTGTCTCAAGGGCTTACTTCTCCAGCTCCGCCTTTTTCTCGGGCGGCTGCTTTTCCTTCCATTCGTCCAGCAGGGCGATGATCTGCTCCTTCATCTGCCGGGGCGTGACCTCCTGGCCGAAATACCTGTTCAGTTCCTCTGTGCTGATGATCACTTGGCCGACCTCCTTCTTTTCTTCACTCAAAATCGCGTCAATGACGTCCCCGGTGAGCTTATTCGCCTGATCCAGCTCTCGGAGCTTTTTCGCCTGGGCGACAGACGGGGACGCCTGCTCCCCCTCGATGGACACGGCGATGAGATGCTGGTTTTTGGGGCGGATAAAGGACAGCTCCACGGCGGGGATGAATCCCAGCTTTTTGATGGGCTCCCCGTTGGCGTTCACCGCCGTACCGTCCACCATGTCCTGGAGCTCCGGCACATGGGTGGGGGCGGAAGGTGTGGAACGGGTGCATTTCAGAGATTTTTAGATAGACCACCTTCTGATGTTCCACCGGGCGGGGCGGAGCGGCGGCCTCCTCCGCGGCGGGGGCCGGGGGCTGCTCCGCGCCAGGGGCGGACGTGCCCTCCGAAACGGTGGGGGCGTCCCCGGCAGCGCCGCCGCCACCGGGGGCGGCCTGTTCCTGGGCGGCCTTACCCCGCCTGCCTCGGGACACTTTGTCCCTGGGCTTGCCCTCCGGGGCGTCCTTGTCCGGGGCGGCCTCCTTGGGTTTACGGCCACGGCGGGGCTTGGCGTCCGGCCCCGCCTGCTCCGCCCGATCTTCCTTGGGCTTGCGGCCCCGGCGCTTGGGCGGAGCCTCCTCCGGGGCCGGTTCCTCCGCCCCCTTGTCCGGCGTGTCCGGCTCGGCGGCAGCAGCCGCCTCCTGTTCCACGGCCTCCCGCGCCGCCTGGTTGCGTTTGGCGATAAGCTCACTGATTTTTTCAAAGTCCACTACTACCTCGCCATCTTCGCCCAGGGTGGGCGGCTCCGGGTTTTCCGCCTGGGGCGGGGGAGCCTCGCCGGGGGGCTCCTGTTCCGGTTCTGCCACAGCGGGCTCCCCGGCGGCGGGCTCCGCCGGTTCCGTCACTTCCGGCTCCGGGGCGGCGGCCTCGGGCGGGGTATCCACGGCGGTCTGTTCCGTGACCTCGGGCTCGGCGGCATTGATTTCCTCCGGGCCGCTGTTCACTTTTTCCTCTGCCATTCAATTCCTCCTAGCTTTTTTGATTTTTGGAGTGTTGCACAAATTTTTGCTCGAAAATTTTATACCTGTTTTTTCTGATTTTTACCTCCTCCGGCCTCTCCCGTCACGCAAAAACGCCGCCCGGCTGCCTTCCCGGACGGCGTTTTGCGTAATGTGATAGGTCTTTTTATTTTTCTCAGGCCCGCAAAGCCTTGATATTGCAGGGTTCCTATCATGAGTTAATCATACGGATAACGCCCACCTTGCAGGGGTCGGCTCCGCCAATCTTCAATGTGGACATACGTTCCTATTCAGCTCACTGATGGTAGAGGGAGAGACCTTGCTACCCCACAGGGCCTCGGTGATGTCCTCCACACGCCGGACGGATACGCCTGCCAGGTACATTTCAATAAGAGCTTCTTCCACACTGCTCTCCCGACGGCGATACCGTTCAATGATGGCAGTTTCAAAGGAAATTCCCTTGAGCTTGGGCACCTTGAGAGTGACATCTCCGGATGTAGTGGTGAGGTTGTGGCTGTAGTGGCCGCTGCGATAGCCTTGGCGCTGCTCATTGCGCTCGTATCGGGCTGCCTGGGTAAGTTTTTGGGCCTCGGCCTCCAGCAGCTCGTTGAGCGTTTCCTCTATGCTTCCGCGCACAAGTTCCTTGAGCTGCCCCTTGATAACTTCTTTATTTAGCTGTACAATTTTCTCGGACATGGTTTGCTGTCTCCTCTCAGAATGGTGTGTCGCGACTTCATTCTACCAGAGATCTGCAAACCATGTCTCTTTTTGTTTTTGCGAAACTTATTCTACCTGACCTTATTACTTCTTAGTACTTCAAATATGACTAAATAAATACTAATAGTAGAACAGCCGCCCTTGACAATCATGTCACGGCGGCTGTCAGCGATAGAAGTGATTAATAATCCTCGCTAAGTTCTATTTTGTAGTACCTACCTAAATACTTGTAAATGCTGTCGGCTGCTTCCTCAAATGCTTTTTCATATTCACGAAAGTTTTCATTTGTCATGGAAGTATCGATAGTTGCAGCATGAGCAATATTGTTCCTAATATCAATTATATGATCAATTTTTTCAAATAGCGATTCTTGTTGTGCATCGGATTTTTTAGCAAATACTGCGTTAATATCCAGCTCGCTATCGATTATTTGATAATTTTCTATAATGGATTTAGGGCGCTGAAAAGATAGCCAATCGGCAAGAAGCCATTCAACCGCCTCACGATCTCTTGAAATAGATTCAAGATAATCTGGTAATATTTTTATTTTTGATAGTAGTTTCTTGAAAACTTTTTCTCTATTACAAGAGCATTTCAATAATACAACAAATGTTGATTTCAGGTATCGTTCCCACGCTCCGACCATGAACGGGATTTTACAATTATTAAAAATTATCTCCGCATTATATTCATCTATCCACGGAATATTGGTTGGGTTGGGATTGCTCGAAATCTTTGAGCACATATCCAAAACTTTTAACTTCCCCATATCATTATGATATTTCCATCTTTGCAAAAACAAACCAGCTTCTAGAATAGAGGGCTCCTCTTCTGGTTCTTTGAAAAGTATGTTTTGCCCATCATCTGTTTCAAATGAACCGCCAAAAAAGTCCTTAAGCGTTTTTATGGTTTTGTTTTGTTGTTTCAAATCCCAATAACTACATCCAAGTCTGGTTCGCGTGTCAACAGTGATAATATTATCTTTTTGATAAATCTGAAGTTCTACACCAACAAATGATTCTAATTGTTGGGTTCCAGACCAGCCATAATTGCCAACCTGATATGGGATTTCTTTATTTGTTTCGTATGCTTTATAACCAAGCCATTCAACTACCTGAACAACACGTTCTAGAGCGGTTGCCTCTGGTAATATGTTTGTCGATTCGAGACTCATTATGATTCCTCTTTACTCTCTACATATTGATCTCACTTCAAATACTCCAAAGTCAAAGCTACATCTGGAGTATGCCAGTATACTTCAAATAAACATAGATAATAAGATGTATATGAATAAAAATATACGGCAGATGTCAGTAACTTATACTATTATACATTCCTTTAGGAAATACAGCAAGCAATCTCTAAAGCTAGGTTTGAAAAGAAAAATATTTTGAACTTGGAAACAAGAAAATGTAGCTATGTGTAAAAGGCTTGTGTTTTGAATCGCGACAAAGGCCCCATGTATGATAAGAATAAATTAGTCCTACGAAAGGGAGAAAGACTAACAGTTTTACAAATCTATTTTCCTGATGGTCCCTCCATCTTCATCCAATCCTCAAAGGACTCCCTGGAGATGCGGATCGTCTTGAACAATCTCGAGTTGGCGAGTTTATCGGCCGTAGCGCGGCCGATACCGAGAATGGCTGCGATGTCATTCACGGTGTGTGTTCTGCTTTGGGGCGCCCTTTTTTCGTTGGTGCTCATAAAATGATCCTCCCTTGCTAATAGCATTTTGAAATGGCCCCTGGAAGCCCTCTGTCACAAGGGGTTCCTGCTAATACCTTGCTAATACGACATTTGAAAAGCCGTTGTAAGGCAGCATATTTCAGGGGAATTTGTGCAAATTGACCTGCCTCCAGGCAGCACAATTTGCGAAGAAACAACACGGGAAGATATGATATGAACAATTTACGAAATGGTACGCCGTTCTCCTAATCAAAAGCCCCGCTTTGTAAATTATCTATGCGCTACTCAGCACTTTTGACGTCCAAATAACTCATAATGTGAAAAAGAGATGGGCTTTGCCCATCTCTTTTTTCATTATAGCCTTATTCATGCTCTGAAGATCAGATAGCAGGACATGCTTTCCGACAGTCCCTATGTACTGAGTACGGACGATTCGGGGCATACTTTTCTCCTTTTGAAAAAGACTACCTGTAACATGATCATTTGGAGGCAGCGTATGACATCATTATGGGAACGGACATGGGAGCATACGAACTTTGCGCCCCTGGAGGGCGATGTGAATACCGATGTGCTGATCATCGGCGGCGGTATGGCAGGCGTTTTGTGCGCCTATCTGTTAGATCACGCCGGGGTGCCGTATATGCTGGCCGAGGCGGAAACAGTGTGCAGCGGCATTACAAAAAACACCACCGCCAAGCTCACCAGCCAGCATGGGCTAATCTATGACAAGCTCATTCGGACTTTGGGCGTTGAACGCGCAAAGGGATACCTCTCCGCTAACCAAGAGGCTCTTCAGAAGTACCGGGTGCTGTGCCGCGGCATCGACTGCGACTTTGAGGAAAAGAGCGCCTACGTCTACGCTCTGAACGACCGCCGGAAGCTGGAGCAGGAGCTGGCCGCCCTGGAAAAACTGGGCTTCCACGGGGAATTTGTGGAGCATCTGCCCCTTCCCTTCTCCACGGCGGGCGCCGTCAAATTTTCAAACCAGGCCCAGTTCCACCCTTTAAAATTCGTCTCCGCCATTTCAAAGGGCCTGCACATTTACGAGCATACCCCGGTACGGGAACTGATTGGCACCACGGCAGTGACGAACCGCGGAAAGATTACCGCAAAGAACATCATCGTGGCCACCCACTTCCCTTTTCTCAACAAGCACGGCAGCTATTTTATCAAGCTGTATCAGCGCCGTTCCTATGTTATCGCGCTGGAGCACGCCGCGAACGTGGACGGCATGTATATCGACGAGGCAGAGGACGGCCTGTCCTTCCGCAATTACGGAGACCTGCTGCTGATTGGCGGTGGGGGCCACCGCACCGGAAAGCAGGGCGGCGCATGGAAGGAGCTGCGGGGCTTTGCCGGGCGGTATTACCCCAACGCTGCGGAGAAGTACCACTGGGCCACCCAGGACTGCATGAGCCTGGACAGCGTCCCCTATATCGGCCCCTATTCTGCCTCCACGTCCAATCTCTATGTGGCTACCGGCTTCAATAAGTGGGGCATGACCTCCTCCATGGTCTCCGCCATGATTTTGAGCGACCTTGTCCAGGGGAAGAAGAATCCTTATGCGGATGTGTTTTCCCCTTCCCGCTCCATTCTTCACCCCCAGCTGGCTGTCAACGGCCTGGAGGCTATGGTCAGCCTGCTGACTCCCACCTCCAAGCGCTGCCCGCACCTGGGCTGTGCGCTGAAGTGGAACCCTCAGGAGCACACCTGGGACTGCCCCTGTCACGGCTCCCGCTTCACCGAAGAGGGTAAGCTCATTGATAACCCGGCAACGGGAAATCTGGAGCTGTAATCCCCTCTAAAACTCCATCTGCTGGCGGGCGCCCAGCAATTCAAACTGGTTTCTGTCCACCTTCAGCAGCCCCTCTTTCTGCATCTTGCTCAGCTCGTTTGAAAGCGCGCTGCGGTCCACATTGAGGTAGTCGGCCAGCTGCTGGCGGTTAAAGGGGATGGCAAAGCTGCGGCTCCCGCTACGCACGGCCTGATAGGACAGATAGGACAGCAGCCGTCCGCGGATAGACTTGGAGGCGGTGTGAAAAATTTTCCGGGAGAGGTTCAGGTTCTTTTGGGCGGAGATGGAGAGCAGATTTCGGATCAACTTGCTGTGGTGGTCGCAGGCATGGGAGCACACCCGGAGCACCCGGTCCACATTCAAAAACAGTACCTCCGCAGGCTCAGCGGCTACCACATTGACCATCAGCGGCTCACCGGAGGCACAGGCGTAGGTCTCGGCAAAGATTTGCCCCGGCCCAATGCTGTCCAGCACGGTGGTGTTGCCCCACAGGTCGTCGTTTTCAATCAGCACGCTGCCAGACAGGACCACGCCCAGAGAGGTGACCACATCTCCCGTGCGGTAGATCATCTCGCCCTTGGGGAACTGCCGCACCTCTGCGCCCAGGCAGGTGAGCATGGTTTCCACCTCCTGGGGCGTGGCGCCGCGAAACAGGGCTGTCTTGGACAGTCCAATAAAATCCATCATAAAAAAGCTCCTTTTGTTGTTTTAACAACATACAGATTGCCCTGACTATAGTATACTCCGCTCAGAAAGTCAAGGGCGACCTGCCCCGCACAAAACCAACCACGGGTCTATGAGGAGAAATTCATGATGGAAAATAAGATGTTTTGTTATCAGTGTCAGGAGACCGCCGGGTGCAAGGGCTGCACCATGTCGGGCGTCTGCGGCAAGAAGCCGGATGTGGCGGCCATGCAGGATCTGCTGGTGTATGTGACCAAGGGGCTATCGGCCGTGACCACCCGGCTGCGTGCCGAGGGGAAGAATGTGCCCCACGAGGTCAACCATCTGATCACCCTGAACCTGTTCACCACCATTACCAATGCCAATTTTGACAAGGAATCCATTGTGGCGCGCATCCATGCCACTCTGGATATCAAGGAAAAGCTGCTGTCCCAGGTGGAGCATAGGGACGCGCTGCCCCAGGCCGCGTTCTGGACAGCGGACGAGTCCGCCTTTGAGGCCAAAGCCGCCCAGGTGGGTGTCCTGTCCACCAAGGACGAGGACATCCGCTCCCTGCGGGAGATGATCACCTACGGTCTCAAGGGCCTGTCCGCCTACTCCAAGCACGCCAACGCCCTGCTGCAGGAGGACGCCGAGGTGGACGCCTTCCTCCAGCGGGCCCTAGCCGCCACTCTGGACGACAGCCTGACGGTGGACGAGCTGGTGGCCCTGACCCTGGAGACCGGTAAGTTCGGCGTTTCCGGCATGGCACTGCTGGATAAGGCCAACACCACCGCCTATGGCAATCCTGAGATCACGAAGGTCAAGCTGGGCGTGGGCAAGAACCCCGGCATCCTGGTCTCCGGCCACGACCTGCGTGATCTGGAGATGCTGCTTGAGCAGACCCAGGGCACCGGCGTGGACGTGTACACCCACTCCGAGATGCTGCCCGCCCACTACTACCCCGCTTTCAAGAAGTATCCCAACTTCGTGGGTAACTACGGCAATGCCTGGTGGAAGCAGAAGGAGGAGTTTGAGTCCTTCAACGGCCCCATCCTCATGACCACCAACTGCATCGTCCCCCCGAAGGACAGCTACAAGGACCGCATGTACACCACCGGCGCGGCGGGCTACCCCGGCTGCAAGCACGTCCCCGGAGGCATCGGTGAGAAGAAGGACTTCACTGCTCTCATTGAGCACGCAAAGAAGTGCGCGCCCCCCACTGAGCTTGAGAACGGTGAGATTGTGGGCGGCTTTGCCCATGCTCAGGTGCTCGCCCTGGCCGATCAGGTGGTGGAGGCCGTCAAGAGCGGCGCCATCAAGAAGTTCGTGGTTATGGCAGGCTGCGACGGCCGGGCCAAGAGCCGGGACTATTACACTGAGTTTGCCAAGGCTCTGCCCAAGGACACCGTGATTCTCACCGCCGGATGCGCCAAGTACAAGTACAACAAGCTGAACCTGGGTGACATCGGCGGCATCCCACGCGTGCTGGACGCCGGTCAGTGCAACGACTCCTACTCCCTGGCGGTCATTGCCCTGAAGCTGAAGGAAGTCTTTGGCCTGGACGACATCAACGACCTGCCCATTGTCTACAATATCGCCTGGTATGAGCAGAAGGCCGTCATTGTTCTGCTGGCCCTGCTGTACCTGGGCGTCAAGAACATCCACCTGGGTCCCACCCTCCCCGCCTTCCTCAGCCCCAACGTGGCCAAGGTGCTGGTGGAGAACTTCGGCATCGCCGGAATCGGCACCGTGGAGGACGACCTGAAGCTGTTTTTCCCGGAGGCATAAGCGCTGTTGGGACCGTGCTTTTTCATACGGCAAAACAGATAAATGGCAGCTCATGTTTTTGTGTATTTTGCCGCTTACAATAAGCGCGATACATTTTGACTGTTTTTGTAATTTTTTGTAAACCCGGAATCCCTTGTCCCACAAGGGTTCCGGGTTTCACTTACATTAGTTCCGGCGGGATACCATCCTGCGGCAAACGACAAAAAGCAATAAAACTCCCGCAAAAATACCAGCAGTTGCCAAGCATATGCATTCCGTATATAATGTATTTAATATCTATTAGAACTATTGTTCAAGATGACAATTACCGAGGTGGATGCAGATGGCACTACAGGCAGATATGCTGGAGAGTATCCCGCAAACAAAATATTTGTCCGCAGAGAGCTATATTTCCTACCGGGCCATTATGCGCACTTTCTATCTAGAGTATCAAAACATGCATTATCAGCTGGATAAGGATACTATTCTATCCCTGCTGCATAAGGACGTCCTCTTTGCTGCATACACTGTTGAACAGCTCGTATCGGATCTCGATCAACTGGTCAAGTGGAAGAACCTGGCCCCTATACAAGATCCCCACAAGGCATACACCATTGCTGATTTTAAAAATCGCCAGTTCCAGTACATGATGACGGAAGCCGCCCTGGAAGTGGAGCGCATGACCATCACCCTTGAAAATCTGTATACACAGACCACAGGTCTTTCTTCCAGCGCTTTCCGCCGGATTCAAAAAGCACTGCACACCGCTGAGCATCTGGAGGAAATGTCTCTGAAGGATGTTGGAGAATGGTGGCAGGAACTCCAGGAGGATTTCCGCCGTCTTCGTCAAAATCATCAGGATTACCTGCGGGAATTTTATGGTCCCAGCGCGGAAAAACAGATGAGATCTGCTGAGTTTATTGCATATAAGCAGCATCTGATCCGTTACCTGGAAGATTTTATTCAGGATCTCCAGAGCAGCGCGACACAAATCAGTGCACAGCTTGAGGCCTTTTCAGAGGCGCAAATCGAGCGTATTCTCACGCTCGTTTATCAAAGCGCACTGGAGATTCCCCGTCCCCACTCTGAGCAGACACCTCTTTGGAAGGAAGAACTTCGTCAAAAAGAGCGGGGTGTATGGAAGTCTCTGACGGCCTGGTTTACCGGGAAAGACTCCACTGCCAGGCAGGTCATGGATGTCACAAATGAAGTGATCCGCAGAGTGGTTCAAAATGCGGCGATTCTGGTCCAGATGCAGGATATGGGTGTCAGCAACAAAGCGGAGCTGCGCCATCTGATGATACTGTTTTCCAATCTTCCCTCCCTGGAGGATGCCCACAAACTTTCCGCTTTGGCATTCGGCGCCCAGCAGGCCAGACACTTTACCGTAAATGATGAGCGGGAGACGGAGCGCATTGACTCAAGCACCTACGAAGAACGCCCTCTGGACTATTCCCTGCAGCCGAGAGTACGGACCTATAGGCCCCGCATGGACCGCAGCGGATTTGCGGATAAGAGTGCGGAAAAAGCGGCCCAGCGGAAAAAAATTTTGGAAGAGGAGCGCCAGCTTCGAGAAAAAATTACACAGTACATTCAAGACGGAAAGCTGGATTTTTCCGCTTTGTCCGAGCCTGTCCCACCCGAAGTGCGGACGGTATTCCTGTCGTGGGTCGCAATGGCGAACCTTGCGCCGGATGGCTATGGCCATACCCAGTATGGGCAACGCTTTATGCTGGAAAGGCGCGGAAACCGCACCTGCAACCTGATTTGCACAGACGGTACACTGTCCATGCCTGACTGTGTGCTGCTTTTTGAGGGGAATGGAAATGAATGAGTTTCGATATCTGCTGGACCGCTTCTGGGTAACACGTTCAGACAATAAGGACCTGTATTTTTCTGTGAAGCGGGCGCTGCCCCACTACCGCCGTCTGGTAAATGAGCAATTGGGATGGAACCTGATTGTCAATGAATCGGTCATAAAGCTGGAAAAGGTTCCGCCCAAGGCAATGTCCTGGATGGGGATACAGGAATTTCAGGAAAGCCTGGACTACTGCCTGCTATGCGGCACACTGCTTTTCCTGTCTGATTTGGACGATGGGGAACAGTTTCTGCTCTCCTCTCTGACAGACGCGCTGGAAGCAATCCTTGCAGAAATACAGCCAATGGACTGGACCCGCTTTTCCCATCGGAAATCTCTCGTAAGGGTTCTCCGGTATGCGCAGCAGATAGGGCTGCTCATTGTTTATGACGGCGTCAGCGAGGGCTTCGGAAGTGATCAGACCCAGGAGGTTCTCTATGAAAACACCGGGTTATCCCGTCACTTTCCCGTCCATTTCGGGCGTGACATCATGCATTGCAGTTCCATTGAGGATTTTGAAGCATTTTCCTGGGAGGGTGAGGACGCGGAGCGAGGCCGCCAGCGGATCCAGCGCGTATATCGGCAGCTGACATTGGCTCCGGCACTCTATTGGTCTGAGCAGGACCACAGCGATTATGACTATGTGAAAAATCAGCGCTCGTGGATCAATCGCTATCTGGGAGAAGCCATAGGCGGAGAGCTGCAGGTCCACAAAAACGGTGCATTTTTTGTTTTGGAAGAGGAACATCGTTTTGGCGCCGTCCATCCGCGGGATTCCGCGATCTCAGATGTGGCTCTTCTGCTGTGCGCACAGCTTCGCAGCCAAATTACAGCCGGCATTTATCCCCGCAGCGAAGACGACACCGTTTTCCTGACCCGCCATGAGCTTCAGCACGAACTGCTACAATGCCATACACAGTACGGAACCGGCTGGGGCCGCCGTCTGCGGGAGCTTTCGCTGGAAAATCTGGCCCAGGAATTGATTGCCTATCTATCAGGCTGGATGCTGTTGGACCAACAGCCGGAAGGCTTTGTACTCTATCCCGCTGTGGGAAAATGGATTGGACACTATCCCGCCCGCTATCAGGATGGGCTTAGAGAGGAGACTGCGGATGAACCGCTGGAAGATGCATAAGCTGGGGTTTGTGAATTTCTGGCTGTATGATCACGAGGAATTTCTGATAAAGGATGGGCACATCCTGCTGCGCGGCAATAACGCCTCGGGAAAATCCATTACCACCCAGAGCTTTATCCCCTTCCTTCTCGACGGCAACAAGAGCCCGGAACGACTGGACCCCTTTGGCTCCAGAGACCGCAAAATGGACTTCTATCTCCTTGGCGACGGAGAACGGGAGGAATCCACCGGCTATCTCTATCTGGAATTCAAAAAAGCCAATACAGAAGAATTTCTCACAATCGGCATCGGTATGCGGGCGCAAAAGGGAAAGGGGATCGACTTCTGGGGATTCTGCCTGTGCGATGGGCGCCGCATCGGTCCAGACGGAATATCGCTCTACGAAAAGCTCGGGGGACAGATGCTTCCGCTGACCAAGCAGAAGCTCCGCAATCTCATCGGCGACGAAAACAACTGGGCAGAAGCCCCCGGTACTTACAAGCAGCTGGTCAATGACCGGGTATTTCAATTCCGGGACATTCGCCAATATGATCAGCTCATTCAGCTTCTCATCAAGGTGCGCACGCCCAAGCTGTCGAAGGAGGCCTTCCGCCCCTCCGAAGTGAAGAAAATATTGAATGAGTCTCTCCAGGTGCTGACAGATGAGGACCTGTCCGCAATGGTCAGCACCATGGAACGCATGGACGCACTGGAGGACACCCTGCGGGATCTTCGGTCTGCTATGCGGGATGCTTCCACCATCCGCAACGAGTACAGCCGCTATAATCAGTATATGCTGGGCATGAAGGGTCAGGCCTATCTGAAGGCACATACCAAAACACTCCAGCTCCAAAATGAGCTTCAGGACGCAAAAACCGACCTGGAAAACCTGGAGCGTGAGCTGCTCGCTCAGGCGCAGCAGCAGGAAGACGCAGAGCGTCGGCTTCAGCAGGCCAAGGCCCAGTATGCGGCCTTGGGGGAAGACGATCTTGAGGCCCAGCGGAACCGGATGGCGGATGAAGAAACCACCTGCCGGCAGCTTGCGGAACAATTGGCGGAAGGAAGTCAGCAGCTGGAAACCCTTCAAAACAGCATTTCCCGCTGTGAAGTGGACTTGCGGCAGCAGGAACGGGAGCGGTCTGATGCCCATGACTCCGTAAAACACGGCATCCGGGACCTGAAGCAGGAGAATGAGTGCTTGCTGCTTGGAGAAGAGCACGACCAGTATGTCCAGCAGCTGTCCTCACAGGATAAGGAGGTGGACCATCAGAACCTCCTCCTTGCGCTCCAGCAGCGGAAAAAACAGATCAATCAGGTTCTGACCTGCTTCCGGGAACTGTCCCGCGCCAAAGAGACCTATGACACCGCCTGCCAGGCATTGGATGGGGCAAACACAGCAGAGCTCCAGGCGAAAAGCGCTTTGCGTGACGCACAGCAGCAGGAACAGCAGGAGCGGGATCATCTTCTGGAGGAGTTCTCGCGCCGTCAGGCCAGCAATCAGGAGCTTCACTTTTCCCAGGAGGATACCCTTACCATAAAGCGGTTGATTTCCCAATACCGTTCCCCTGCTGACTGGACAGAGATTCGGAATTTGATTGATTCCTGCTACCGCGACCAGCTCGGCCAGCTTCAGGGTGCGAAAAACCGTGCAGATTTTGAACTGAAGAACCGGCAGAAGGAGCGAAATGAGATTCAGCTGGAGCTGACACGGCTTCGAAACCAACCGGAACCCATACCGTACCGCAGAGACCAGATACAAGCGACCCGCCTTCAACTGATGATGCGCGGCGTCCCTCATGCGGCCTTTTATGAGGTCGTGGACTTTTCGCCGGACCTTGGGCAGGACATGAGGGATCTGCTGGAAGCGCAGCTGGCTGATGCCGGAATTTTGGATGCTCTGGTGGTTCAAGCGGAGCATTTGGGTGAGATTCAAGAGCTACTCCAAACATATCCGGACCGTTTTCTTGTTCCGGAGACTCCCGTCAGGGATCCCATTACCAGTCTGGTCCCAGATGGCGACCCACGTTTTCGGGAAACCGTCCTGGCCTGTCTGCGCGGCATCTCCCGGTCTGATCCGGAGGCGGGAACTGCGCTGCTGCCGGACGGGAGATTCCGCTGCGGTATGATCCATGGGTACAGCTGTGCGGAGGGTCCGGCCGGCTTTGTGGGCGCTGCGGCGCGCCGTGCCAACCGGGAACGTCAGCTGCGCGAATGCGAGGAACGCCTGGCGCATGCTGAGGAAATGCTGCGGGAAAAGGAAGCCGAAGCAGTTACCCTCGCTCGTCGCTTGGAACAGTTGAAGGAAGAACGGGAACAGCTGCCGGTGGCGCTGGACTTGGACCACGCGCTGGAAATGCTGGCACAGGCGCAGAGGGCATTGGCGGAAGCGGAAGCCGAAAAGGAGCGGCGCCTGGAGCAGGAGCGAGCTTCCAAGCAGGCCGTTGCCCAATTGGAACGGCAGACCCGTGAGCTGAGCATGGGGCTTCCCTACATGCGGACTGAGGAGGCCTATGAGGAGGCGCTCGACTCCGTTGACAGCTACCAGGCGTTGATGAGCACGCTGACAATTTGCCACAGCAAGTTCATTTTTGCTGCCAGAACGGTTGTGTCAACCGAGGACCGCATCGCGGAACTTCGAGATCAGGCAAGCGCGCAGAGCAAGAGCAATGCGCAAATCCAAAAGCAGATTGATGTGTCCCAGTCGCGTATCCAGGCGATACAGGCATTTTTGGAGCAGCCGGAAAACCAGGCCAAGGCACAGCGGCGCACAGAACTCACTCAGGAAATGGACGCACAGCAGAAGCGCATGACCGACGCTGAGAAGCAGTATGCTGTGCTGAAAAGCGAACAGAACTACAAGCGCACGCAGTTTCAGCAGCGCAACGACCGTCTGTGCCGCGCAGTTATAGAAGAGGACGATTTGGAGAAGTATTTCCTGGAGGATTTGAAGCTGGGGCTCTCCTCCGTATCTGACGGTCCCATAGAACAGCAAGCCCAGGAGGCCTGCGGAAAGGTCCGCCCGGAAGACCGGGAGCGTACCCCTGAACGCATCGGGGACGCACTGCGCAACAACTACCAGCAGCACAACAATACGCTTCTGAAATATCAGCCGAAAATCGAGCTGGTATTTGATGACGCCGCCAATCAGGGAATGCTTCGTCAACGGTTGTGCATCAGTCTGCAATGGGCCGGAAAAGAACTCTCACTCTACGATTTTATCCAGGAATTGCAGTCAAAAATTGATATGACCGCTACGCTGCTGGAGGAAAAGGATCGGGAGCTGTTTGAAAACATTCTGGCCGAGACCATCAGCCACAAGCTGCGCTCCCGCATTGAGGAAAGCCAGCAGTGGGCAAAGAACATGACCGATCTGATGGGCACGCTGAAAACCTCCATGGGATTGACCTTCCGCCTGGAATGGAAGGCAAAAAAGGCGGAGGGCGAGGCAGAACTGGACACCGCCCAGCTGGTCCTGCTGCTGAACAAAGACCGGGCGCTTGTGACTCGCGAGGACAGTCAGCGCGTATCCACCCACTTCCGCACAAAGGTTAAACGCGCCAGACAGGAAGCCGCGCTCCAGGAGCAGCTGATCAGCTATGCAGACCTGATCCGCGATGTACTGGATTACCGGAGCTGGTATGAATTCCATCTGCTGTATGAGCGGGATGGAGAGCCGAAAAAAGAGCTGACCGACCGTGTCTTTAACAAGTTCAGCGGCGGTGAAAAAGCCATGGCCATGTATGTCCCGCTTTTTGCGGCGGTATCCGCCCAATATCAGAAAGGCGGTTCCCAGTGTCCCATGCTCTTGGCTCTGGACGAGGCCTTTGCAGGCGTTGATGAGCGAAATATCAGCGCCATGTTTGAATTGGTGGGTGTTTTGGACTTTGACTATATTATGAATTCTCAGTCCCTTTGGGGATGCTATTCCAATGTAAAAAGTCTGGATATCGCCGAGCTGCACCGCCCCGCCAATGCCTCGGTGGTGACCATCCTGCGCTATCACTGGAACGGCGCTCAGCGGACATCGGAGGAGGACGGCCAGTGAATAAGTTGACAGCGGACTGTGCGGCTTTTTTCAAAGCGCGTCCCGCATACCACCGGATCTTGGAGCTTCTTCTACAAAAGTGCAAAAGCTTTGGCCGCTCAGCCGGAACGATTTGCTTGTCCGACGCCACATTGGAGGAGTGCGATGCGGCCCGGGCCCTGTTTGGCCGCACATTTTCTCCCCCACTTCGCATCAAAACCGCGGATTTTGAAGCCGCACTTCAGGATACCCCTTTTCACGGCGTCATTTTAAAAGAAGTATTGGAGTGCTACTTTGACACCGTAATCCAGACCAAGCACCAGCTCGTGGAGCAGCTGGATACCCAGATGCTGCGCATCATCGAGCAGGCAAAAAACGCCGTACAGAGCGAGGTATGCCGCCGCTGGCTGGATGCTCTCTCCCATAAGCAAGGCGACGGATATCATTTGATTCGGACTTCTCTAGGCAAAGATGAGAATGCAGTCTATCAGGCCATTTTACAGGCCTGCAAAAGTTTAGAGTGGTTGGAACAACACCCCGCAGAGCGGCCCCGTCTGGCCGTGCTCAGCGCCCATGCAACATCAGATCCCCACGCGCTGGATACCACCTCCCTTGGCGGCAAGCTCTTTCTGCATCTGCTGTCTGTGCGAATGGACACCAAGCCCCCCGCTACGGCAGAAGAGCGGGCTTCACTTTACTATAACTGTGGTATTTTGTGCGACAGCATATCAAGTTCTGTCACACAGGTAGGCGTTCACTTGTATACGGACACAGAGGAACATCCGGCTTACCGCGCCTTCCGCCTGCGGAACGAAGCAGGTACCCTCACGCTCACCAATCTGGCCTGCATCCAGGCGGCAAGCAGTTCCTCCGGGAAGGCGTATTTGGTGGAAAACCAAATGGTATTTTCTCAGCTGTGCGATCAGGCCCCTCATTTTCATTCTCCGCTGATCTGCACATCCGGACAGCCGACGGTCGCTGTGTTCCGTCTGCTGGATATGCTTGTGTCCTCCGGCACGAAGCTGTTTTATTCCGGTGACTTTGATGGAAAGGGCCTGTCCATTGCCTTACAGCTTTTGGCACGCTACCCTGACCATCTGTATCTATGGCATATGACTGCGGCAGATTATGCGCGGTGCTGCTCAGATGTACGTCTGAGCGAAGCCAGCCTTGCCCTTCTCCGCACCTGCGCAAATACCGCCCTCACTCCTACCGCAGAGGCCATTGAGCGCAAAGGGTATGACGGTTATCAGGAGCTGCTGCTATCCGAATTGCTGGCAGACTTGATTGATACCTGATAGGATGCAAATGCTTTCTTCATCTCACAGATCTGTTCTGCCTCATCCCCAAGAAGTGCAATGTCAGAGAGAAGCAGTCGATCCAGTTCTCCCCGCATCGCAGCCTGCATAGGCTGTGCCAAGCCGCTCTGAGGGAAATGGCTCGTAACAGCTTGCGTGGAAAAACCAATTATCGTATCAGCATTATCCACACAGTGTTCCAGCAATGAGCAAATATCCTGCTCATTGCGTCCATAGATCCAGACTCTCATGAACCTTTCCTTTCCGCTTGACCTGGATGGCTCTTTTGCAATCGTGTGATCTGCAGTTGAAATGGCGTTATGTACCAGCTCCCACTATTTTATTCTGCTCAATTTGCCATTATTCTAACCACAGTCATATTTTTAATGAAAGCGTCAGCGCTAAATAGCCGCAGCCCGGAAAGACTTGCACTTTCAAGTCTTTCCGGGCTGCGCTTTGCCATATTTCTTTAGAAAAAATATACCGGATATTTTCGCATCTGCTCATACAGGATCTGTCCCACTCTTGTGATCACCGCGCTGGAATACAATTCCCCGAGAGTCTCTAAGATTAGAGGGATATCATGTCTGGCAAAGGAAAATTTCAACTGTGCTCCATACAATGCTTCGGCGGCCTCGACCTGCACATCAAAGTCCATATCAAAGGGTTTGGCACGAACACGGCTGATACAATCATAAACATCCCTATCCACAGGATAGTCATTCAAATCCGACAGCAAAGCCAATCCATGGTCAAAAATCGGACAGAGCCGAAATTCCTTTGTCTTTTCATTGCGGATCACCGCCAGATTATTTGTATGGCGGTCCTCATTCAAGAAAAAGGAGTCCAGCTCCACCAGCAAGGTCAGATACTTCCCTACACCAGTCAGGCCGGTTGTCTGTTCAATGAAATCTACCGTATATCGAATCCGCTCCTGCGGTTCCTCTATCCCGCCAAGTGCTGCAGCCAGACCTGTGCCCTTATAGGCGCGGTGCAGCCGCTCAAAAGGTACCAGCATCTCGTTCTTGGCACGAAAGCTTTTGCTTACACAGCCGGGAATATCTTTCCCCTGATACTGCACCCATATGGGTTCATATTCCACAAAGTCGGGTACGTTGGATCGCTTCAGCAACTGCGATACCACAACCTCAGCCAATGCCTCATAGCCCATATGGTCAGCTTTGTACCACTTGCCCTCCAGCTGCCATTTTGGCTGGTCACCTTTTGAAGTATGCCCTTGAATCGGTTCCTGCTCAATGGAATCAAGATTGATTTTGTCCATACGCTGCCCTCTCCATCGGGTAATAGTGGAATTTCAGCCACATATCATCCTCAGCCGTTCGTCCCCGCGTTTTTTCTACGATCTGCAACGGATCATAGGATGTAAGCTGAAGCTGCTTCAGTATCTCCTTCGCATTGCCGCGCGTTGCGGGAAAACAGCGCTCCTTCAAAAACGTCTCGAAATCATCCCAAGTGGGATGCTCAACGACGCCAAATGCACGATGGAGCATGTCCTTTGTTTTATTCTGAACCATGATTCTTTGATTGAGAAAATCCACATCAATGATCGTGCAGGGATGCTGCTGATACATATAAGTCATGCGTAGGGTATAGCCTTCCGCCGGTTTTTCATTCAGATATTTCCCAATTACCTGTCGGGAGGTATTGAAACGCTTCGCTGCTTCCTGCATGGTCATTCCGTTTTCAAGCAAGCTGCGGATCCTTTGCACGTCCTCCGCAGTGAACTTTTTCTTCCTTCCTGCCTTGCGAGGATTCTTTTCTCTATGTACCTGCGCAATTTTTGTCAGTTCATCCACATCGTCCGTTCCAAACAGTTCCAGGCATAATTTACGGTAGTCCACGTTCATTACCTCCTTTCTAGATTATATGTAATTATTTTAATTTAATTCCATTATAATAGAAATATTGAGATTGTCAACTACCTTTGCGATTCGCAACGAATAGCCGTTTATCGCTTTGCAATATTCTTAATTACAGTAATCGTGGTGTTCCCCCGCTGTTTCTGTTATTTCTTGCAATCCCGGCACCACTTGTACAAACAGCTTAGGCTCTGTCTCTCACTTTTGAGGGACAGAGCCTAAGCTGTTTTTTCCGAAAGTATAAAGCTTCTCAGACTGCACTTTTTCATGCGGCACAGTTGACAAATGGCAGCATGTTTTCTTATCTATCTTGCCGCTTACATTAGCTACGGCGGAACCCTGTCCATTTTCAATATTTTTACAGCCCGCAATCTATTGCGGGACAAGGGTTTCAGCGTCACTTACATTAGTTCCGGCGGGATACATAGGACCGTGAGATGCCGCACTGGGCGGCGATTTCCCGCTGGGTCAGCGGGTTCTGGCCGCCCAAACCGTAGCGCAGGCCGATGATCATGGCCTCCCGCTCGTTCAGGCAGTCCTTCACGCACTGCCGCACCTTGATACAGGACTCCCGTGCATCCAGATTGTCCAGCATATCGTCGTCCACACTGATGACGTCCATCAGGGAAAGGGAGCTGCCGTCCCCGTCCGCCTCCAGCGTATCCGACAGGGACACCTCCCCCTGGAGCTTTTTCCGGCTGCGGAAGTGCATCAGAATCTCATTCTCAATGCACCGGCTGGCATAGGTGGCAAGGCGCACATTCTTGTCCGGCTTGAAAGTGGAAATTCCCTTGATGAGCCCGATGGTGCCGATGGAAATCAGGTCGTCCTGGTCGTCGGTCTGGGTGTAGTACTTCTTGATAATGTGGGCCACCAGGCGGAGATTGTGCTCAATCAGGATATTCCGGGCCTCCAGGTCACCGGCGGCGCAGCGCTCCAGGTACATCCGCTCCTCCTCCGCTTTCAGCGGACGCGGGAAGGAGCCTCCGTTCCCTCCTGAGAGGCGCAGCGTGACAAAGAGTCCGTTGAGCATCAGAAGCAGCCATGCGGTAAGCATACCATCACCCTCCATTTTTCTTCATGATAAGTATCCTATTCCCGCCCGGCACGTCCTTATGTGCCGGCCCTTCTGACAAAGAGCCGCCCGGGTGCAATGCATGCGCCCGGGCGGCTCTCACAATATCCTATTTACTTACCGGCGGACACGCACTTGCTAATCCGGAGGAGCAGAAGAAGCAAGCTGACCCCCAGAAGGATATGGCCGATGCCGGCCACACCGGACAGGGCTCCGTTCATGGCGGAGGACAGGTTGGTCCCCAGCACCTGGGTCACGCCCCGGAGCAGGAAGGTAAGGCCGGTCAGGTTCAGGCCCACATGGTACACAACCAGCACCTTCCCCGTCCCTGCATCGGAGAAGCCAATCGCCTTCTCCAGCAGCAGGAGCAGCAGGAAGAAGGTCATGCCCAGCATGAAGTAGTGGGGATGGATGGCGGAGAGCACGGTCCGGCCCTCAAAGCCGTTGAACTTGGTGAATTCCCGGTAGAACACGCCGAAAATCATGGCGATCACGGCGTAGACCACGGCAGTATTGGCATATCGCTTCATAAAAAATTCCTCCTTATTTCTCGTTCTTCATGGCCTGGTAGCCGATGAGCACCGTCCACACATAGGCGCAGGTCTTGGGAATCATCAGCATGCCCACCATGGGCACGGCGTCCGCCCAGAGGACCACCGGGATATAGAACCCGAAGCTGAGGACGATGGTCAGCCACATCCAGCGGAAGGCATGGTCGTTCCGCTCCTTAGCGCTGCGGTAGAAGAGGACGATGATCAGCAGGCCCAGCAGGGCGAAGGGGATGTTCCGCCAGATGCCCCAGGACAGGGGTGCGGAGGCGCTGAGCCAGTCGTTCTGGGGCATCATGCACAGGACAATCCGCAGTCCCGCCAGGATGTACACGGCGGCGGTGATGCTGTTTTGGCCCTTGATCTGATAACGCTGACGCCAGACGTAATAGAGAATCACATAGAAGATGGTCATGGTGATGGAGGTGATCCACTTGCCCAGCCCCAGGGGTACGGTGTAGTTCTCCAGGCCGGTGGTGCACAGGGCCAGAGCACGGGGCACCAGGTGGAAGGAGTCTCCCGCGCCCAGCACCACAGCCATCACGCCGAAGAGCCGGTACTGGCTCCGGCCCTTGCTGCCCCGGATCATGAGAATACCGATGGTAATGACGGAAATAAGATAGACCGCGTCAAACAGGGTCTCTACAATTGCCTGCATAATGAATATTCCTTTCGTTCCGTTATTATTTATATCAACCGCACGCTGCCGCGCGGACCGCTCTCCCGTAGTTGCGGCCGAACAGGCACCCCGCCAGCAGCAGGGACGCCCCCAGGCCCGAGTAGAACACGGCGATGAACCGCTCCGGCGCCAGGCCGGAAGCCCGCAGGCCAATGCCGCCGGTCATCATCACCGCCATGATGGCAAAGGCCTTGCCGTCGAAGAATTTCAGGAAGAACTGGGGCTTCTCCTCCATACCCGCGATGCGCCCGGTGTGCTTTTTCACCAGCTTGCCGAACACAAAGCGCTGGAACAGCCCAAAGACCACGGCGGACAGCAGCAGATTCACCACCGTCACGTAGGCCGGGTAGGCCATCAGACCAATCCGCAGGATGTTGAACCCCGCCGCACCCCACACCAGGCAGGCCAGCAGCAGGAGGGTATTCTTCTGTACTCTCATGGGATATCACTCCTTTATCTGAACATCGTTCATTTTGTTCCTAAAAAGGCCCGGCCCCAGCGTCCGGCCAGTGGCCGGACGCATGGGAGCACGGGGATATTTTTATTGTAAAGGTTCTGAAGGCGGTCAGTAGACGGTCCTGCGGATCAGCTCCAGAACGGAAGTGGGGTTGTAATCCCCCCGGAGAAGCGCGGATAAAAAGAGGGAAAACAGGATGTCCGCAAACTTTTCCGCTGTGAACTCCTCATCAAAGGCGTCGGGTCTGACCTTGGGGTCCTGCTTCAGCACAACGCCCAGTCCGTTCAGGATGTGCTGCCAGGTCTGCTCCATCCGCTGTCTGCCGTCGGACTTCTCCATCCCCAGAAAGCCCATGGAGTGGAGGTTGAAGAACCCCGGGTACTGCCGGCAGCCGTACTCCATACGCTGATAGATCCAGGAAACACAGAACAGGGTATCCCGGAATACCTCCTCCTGATCAGGCAGGTGGAAGATATCGCACCAGACGCTCTCCACCGTGGCGGACACCAGGTCGGCCTTGGAGTCGAAGTAGTTGTAGATGGACCCCACCGACACGCCGCAAGCCCCGGCCACAGAGCGGATGCTGATGGCGGACCAGCCCCGGCTGCGGATCAGCTCCCGGCTGGCGGCAAGGATCTCCTCTTTGGATGTGACAACGGTATTCATGGCCCGACCTCCAATATGAACGATGTTCATTATAGAGATGACACCCTGTTCTGTCAAGTATCCCGCTCAAATTTTTTCTCTTTCCCCATGCCGTTGTATCCGGCATGAAAATCACGTATAATGTGAATATCCTTCGCCGTCAGGCCATTCCACCGAGGTGATAACCATGGACAATCCGGAATATCTGCTGGCCCATACCCTCCCCTTCTGGCCGGAGCTCAGTCCGGAAGAGCAGGATACGCTGAAACGGAGCGTTCTGCCCTCCAACGTACCCAAGGGCACGGTCACCCACCGGGCGGACCAGGAGTGTCAGGGCCTGCTTCTGCTCCTGTCCGGCCAGCTGCGGGTGTATCTTCTCTCCGAAGAGGGGCGGGAGGTCACACTTTACCGGGTGAGAGCGGGAGAACTGTGCGTCATGTCCTCCTCCTGCCTGATGGACGCCATCGTGTTCGACGTGCTCATTGAGGCCATGGAGGACACCCAGGCCGTCACCATCCCGTCGGCCATCCTGTCCCCCATTCTCCAGAACCACCCCAGGGCTGAGCTTTTTCTCTATAAGACCGCCAGCGAGCGGTTCTCCGATATCATGTGGACCATGCAGCAGATCCTCTTTATGGGCATTGACCGGCGTGTGGCCATCTTTCTGTGGGATGAGATGCTGCGAAACGGCCCGGTCATCCCCCTCACCCACGACGAGATCGCCCGCTGCATCGGCAGCGCCCGTGAGGTGGTCACCAAGGTGCTCCGCTACTTCTCCCAGGAGGGCATCGTATCCCTCAGCCGGGGTAAGGTCACGATCATCGACCGTGAGAAGCTGCGCGCCCTGACCTGAAGTGTAAGACAGTCACATACACCGCCCCCCGGTTCCGGTATACTGTACTGGAATCGGGGGGCTTCTGTCTGCCCGCCTGAAATCAGAGAGCTTTGGAGGTCTGTATGCTGTCAAAACGAGTTGCTGAGGTGGACCGGTCACGGTGCGTGGCCTGCGGCGCCTGTACAAAGGAATGTCCCAGAGCGGCTGTGGCAGTCCATCGGGGCTGCTTTGCCGTGGTGGAGCCGGTCCGCTGCGTGGGGTGCGGAAAATGCGCCAGGGTCTGCCCCGTGGACTGCATTACACTGATGGAACGGGAGGGTCAGGCGTGAAAAAGACTCATTGGTACGACTATCTCTGGCTCTGGTCCATTCTGTTCTTTGCCCTGGGCTTCTTCAACATTCTGTTCGCCTGGCTGGGCATGATCGACTTTCTCCTCCCCCTGGCCCTGGCCATTTTTGGAGGAAACAAGTTCTTCTGCAACAACCTGTGCGGACGGGGACAGCTCTTCTCCCTGCTGGGCGGATGGCTGAAGCTGTCCCGTGGGAAGCCCGCGCCCCGCTGGATGGCCTCCAAGGGCTTCCGGTACGGCTTCCTGGTCTTTTTCCTGGCCATGTTCGGCAACATGCTGTTCCAGACCTGGCTTGTCTTTGCCGGAGCCTCCTCCCTGCGTGAGGTCATCAAGCTCTTCTGGACCATCCGGGTGCCCTGGGGCTGGACCTATACCGCCGGTATGGTCCCCGACTGGGTGGCTCAGTTCAGCTTCGGCTTTTACAGCCTGATGCTCACCTCCCTCCTCATCGGCCTTATTGTCATGTTCCTCTACCGGCCCAGAACCTGGTGCTCCTTCTGCCCCATGGGTACCATGACCCAGGGCGTGTGCAAGCTGCGGAACCATGGCGGAAAGGAACAGGCCTGACATACCACAGATTCTGTGCTATACTGGGGGTACATCACAGCGGAAGGGGTATGGATATGGACGCCATTCAGGAGAAGCTGTTTGCCCTCCAGGACTTGAACTACCGGCAGTTTCAGGCCAAACTGATGCCCACCGTGGACCCGGAGCAGATTATCGGTGTGCGGATGCCCGCCCTGCGGAAGCTGGCAAAGGAGCTGAAGGGCACTGCTGAGGCGGAGGCTTTCCTTGCTGCCCTCCCCCACCGGTACTACGATGAGAACAACCTCCACGGCCTGCTTCTATGCGCCCGGTCCGGCTATGAGGAGACGGTGGCCGGACTCGAAATCTTCCTCCCCCATGTGGACAACTGGGCCACCTGCGACCTGCTCTCCCCCAGGGCCTTCCGCTCCCATCCGCCCCAGCTCCCCGGCCAGCTCCGCCGCTGGCTGGACAGCGGTGACACCTACACCGTCCGCTTCGGACTGGAGATGCTCATGTCCTTCTATCTGGACGAGTGCTTCCGCCCGGAGTACCTGGACTGGGCGGCGGAGGTAAAGAGCGAGGAGTACTATGTGCGGATGATGGTGGCCTGGTACTTTGCCACCGCCCTGGCCAAGCAGTATGACGCCGCCCTTCCCTATCTGACCAGCCGGCGGCTGGAGCAGTGGACCCACAACAAGACCATCCAAAAGGCGGTGGAGAGCTACCGCATTACTCCCGAGCAGAAGGACGCCCTCCGGGCTTTGAGATGGAAAAACAGCTGAAAAAACGGAAGGCCTCACGGCCTTCCGTTTTTTATCTTCTTATTCTGGATGCTCAGCCCTTCAGCTGCTCCGCCGCCTTGATGAGACGGAGGACGTTGTCAGCCGTGAGGGTCATGTTCTCCACGCTCTTGTGGCGGGAGACGGAGAAGTCCTCGGGCAGACGGTTGATGGAGAACACGGCGGTGACGCCCATGCCGTAGGCCGGGTCAATGTCGTTGTCCGCGCCGCCCACAATGACGGTGACGGGCACGTTCTGGAGCTTGGCCCGCTTGGCCACGCCGATAACCACCTTGCCCCGGAGGGACTGGCTGTCAATCTTGCCCTCGCCGGTGAAGATCATGTCCGCGTCGGAGATGACGTCGGCAAAGCGGACGGTGTCCAGCACGGTCTCAATGCCCATCTGGAGCCGGGATCCGAAGAAGGCCACCATGCCCGCGCCCATGGCGCCAGCGGCGCCGGAACCGGGCATGAGGGCGATATCCTGGCCCAGGTCCCGCTTGATGACCTCGGCCAGATGCTTGATGCCCTCGTCCAGGAAGAGGACCATCTCCGGGTCGGCGCCCTTCTGGGGTCCGAACACGTGGGCTGCGCCGGTGGGGCCGTACATGGGGTTGTCGATGTCGCACATTGTGACGATCTCCACGCCTTCCAGGCTCTTGTCCCGGCCGGACATGTCGATGCGGGCGATCTCATGGGTGGTGCCGCCGGTGGGGACAAAGGCCTCGCCCTTGTCGTTGTAGAACTTCACGCCCACAGCGGCGGCCGCGCCGCAGCCGCCGTCGTTGGTGGAGCTGCCGCCCAGGCCCACGATAATCTTCTTCACGCCCTTGGCGGCAGCGGCCAGAATCAGCTGGCCCACGCCGTAGGTGGTGGTCTTGCGGGGGTCCTTCCGGTCCTCCACCAGAGGCAGGCCGGCACAGGCGGCCATCTCGATGACGGCGGTCTCGCCGTTGTCGATGAGGCCGTAGAAGCCCTCCATGTCCTCAAAATAGGGGTTCTTGACGGTGACCTTCACCTTCTCACCGCCCAGCGCGGTGAGGAAGCAGTCCACGCTGCCCTCGCCGCCGTCGGCCACGGGGATGGACACCACCTGGCAGCCCGGGAAGTGCTCGGCCACCTTGCCGCCGATGATCTCACAGATCTGGGCGGAGGACAGGGTGCCCTTGAAGGAGTCGGGAATCAGGACAACTTTTTTCACATTTATTCCCCCTGAAGTGTAAAACCCCGCCACCGCACCTGCGGCGGCGGGGTTTTCGTTGCATTTTATGTCTGGCCGGTCAGGCTCAGATAACGATGACGGACACGCCGTCGGGGATGGCGCAGACGCTGGCGTTGGGATTGCCCACGATCTCCTCAGCCTTCTTCATGGCCTCCTCCAGGGAGTGGGCGGGCACCATGTGCAGGTCGGACACCATCTCATCGGGAGCGTCGGAGATGTAGATGACGGTGGCGCGCATCAGCAGGCGGGCGAAGATCTGGGACTGCCACTGGTCGATGCGGGTCTGGTCCTTGGGCGTGGCCATGAAGGTGGCCATCATCCGCTTCAGGTCCTTCTCCTCCTTGAAGGTCTTGTAGAACTCGGCGCCGCCGTGGCCGTCGTTGGACTTGGCCAGCATGATGATGACGCCGCCCTCCTTGACAGTGGCCTCGGCCGCGGTCATGCCCTTGACGGCCTGGTAGATGTTCTGATCCAGGGGGTAGCCGCCGTTGGTGGAGATGACGATGTCGCTCATGACAGCGTCCACCTTGCACTTGGAGCTGAGGAACTCACGGCCGGCAATGTGGGCCTGGTCCACGTCGCCGGAGACGGCGTAGATGACCTCCTTGTCGGAGTTAATAACCACGTTGCAGATAAAGGCCAGGTGGGCGGCACGGGCGGCGTACAGCATATCGATGTGGATGGGGTTGCCGTCCACGATGCCGGTGCGGGCCCGGTCGCTGGCGATGAACTCGGCGTTGTGGTTGTAGATGACGGTCTTGCGGCTGGCGATGCCGGGCAGCACGCTCTTGCGGCCGCCGGAGAAGCCGGCGAAGAAGTGGGGCTCAATGAAGCCCTCGGCCACCAGCAGGTCGGCCTCCACAGCCAGGCGGTCCACAATCAGCTCGCCGCCGGAGGGCAGCTTGCCCAGGCTGACCTGGGTGGGATCATCGCAGTCGTGGATGACGATCTTCTCCTTGGCCACGATGTCGGGACCGAACTTGTTGACCAGCTCTTCCTTGGTGGTCTCACGGTGGCAGCCGGTGGAGATCAGGATGGTAATGTCGGCGTCGGGGTTGCCCTTGCGGATCTCGGCCAGCATCTGGGGCATGATGATCTTGCTGGGCACGGGACGGGTGTGGTCGCTGGCGATGATGACAACCTTCTTCTTGCCCTCAGCCATGACGGACAGCTTGGGGGTGCCGATGGGGTGCTCCAGAGCCTCGCGGACCAGCTCCTCCTGGGACAGCTCGGGCTTGTAGTGGTGCATCTCAGAGGTCAGGACGGCGCTCAGCCGCTCCTGGGGAATGTCAATGGAAAGGGTCTCCTTACCGTAAGGGAACTGAATGACGGGCATGGGTACTTCCTCCTTCATTGTGTTGGACGGTAAAACAGGGCGGCGCAGGCGCCGCGCCCCACGTAAGAGAGAATGGTGGGTGCGGCCCTGATCGCCGCCCCGCGTACGACCGTCTGTTGTTTCTCAGAGCTTTTCGCCGATCTCGATGGCCTTGAGCAGGCTGTCCTCTCTGGCAATGCCCTTGCCCGCAATGTCAAAGGCAGTGCCGTGGTCCACGCTGGTGCGCACCACGTCCAGACCGACGGTGATGTTGACGCCCGAGTCAAAGGCCAGCATTTTCAGGGGGATATGGCCCTGGTCGTGGTACTGAGCCACCACCATATCGAACTCCCCCTTCACCGCCCGCAGGAACACGGTGTCCGGCGGAACGGGGCCGGTGACGTTGATGCCCTCGGCCTTGCAGGCCTCAATGGCGGGGCCAATCTCCTTGATCTCCTCGTCGCCGAAGATGCCGTTCTCGCCCGCATGGGGGTTGAGACCGGCCACCGCGATGCGGGGATTCTCGTAGCCCACCTTTTTCAGGGTGTCCCAGGCCAGGTGGATCACGTCCATCTCCCGCTCCTTGGTGCACAGGTCGCAGGCCTGGCGGAGGGAGACATGGGTGGTGACGTGGATGGCCTTCAGCTTGTCGCTCCACAGCAGCATGGCGAACCGGTCGCCGTGAGTGAACTCGCCAAAAATCTCCGTGTGGCCGGCGTAGTTGTACCCGGCCAGGTGGAGGGCCTCCTTGTTGAGGGGGGCGGTGACCACGGAGGTGATCTCCTTGGCCAGAGCCGCGTCAATGGCCGCCTTCACATAGAGGAAGGCACACTTGCCGCCTGCGGCACAGACCTTACCCACCGTAATGTCCTCCAGGGCGATGGGGTTGGGGTCCACCACGTTGAGGCAGCCGTCTGCCGCCTCCGCTGCGTGGGAGACAGTGCGGATGGTAAAGCCGTGGCCGAACTTCTCATTGTAGTGCTCCAGCAGCGCAGCGCTGCCGAAGACCAGGCAGCGGTCCAGGTAGTCGCTTCTGGTTTTCAGTGCTTTCAGAATGATTTCCGGGCCGATCCCGCAGGGATCGCCCATGGTAATGCCGAAACGAGCCATTACTCGGGGATCACCTCCTTCAATTTTCTCAGTGCAAAGGTGATGGCGTCCTCCTTGCCGAAGGCGCCCGCCTTGGTGACCACCTTCAGCCCGGCGAAGGGGCCGCCGGACAGGCGCATCATGGGGATGCCCACCGCAATCTCGGTGACAATGGAGGAGCCCAGGCTCCGGGCCTCCATGAAGAAGCCCAGGGCAGTGTCTCCGCCGGTGAGGAACATGCCGGAGACGGGGGTCTGCTCCAGGATGGCCTTGGTCATCTTACCCATGACCATCTGGGTGTAGCCGCTGACCTGTTCCCGGGTCATGTTCAGCTTCTCGCCCACCGCCACCGACCGGTCCAACTCGGCCCGGTTGCAGGAGGCGGAGGAGGCCAGGATGGCGTCCTTGCCCTCCTTCAGCAGGGCAACGGTCTGTGCCACATAGGTCTCCATCTTCTGCTCACCGGTGAGCAGCTCGGGGATGGGGACGCTGACCAGGGGGATGCCCTCCCCGGCGGCGAAGTTGACCTGCTCCCGGCTGACGGCGCTGACGCTGGCCACCACGGCCAGAGCGGGAGGCACGTCCACCTCCACACCCAGCAGGTGGTCCGCCATGGCGGCGGTACCCACCCACAGCGTCCGCTTACCGGTGGCCACCGCCGCCTGAATGACGGAGCGCAGGTCGGCGTTGGTGGCGCTGTCGCAGGTAAACACCCGGCCGGTGGAGAAATCGATCTCCCCGGCGGACACCTGATCCTCGGAGATGTGGGTCACCGGCTCGTCATACACCGCCTCCAGCAGTCTGGTGATGTTGTCCTCGGTGACGGGGGTCTTGGGGTCCTTGGCCAGCTCAGTGCGGGTGATGGGGATTCCCTTGAGCAGGTGCACGCCGCCCACTGTGGTACGGCCCAGGTCGGGCAGAGCCGGGGCAAAGACCACCAGCTCGCTGCCGTACAGCTCGTCCACAGCCTTGATCTCAGCGGCCACGCTGCCCCGGAGGGTGGAGTCCACCTTTTTCATCACCCGTCCGAAGGCCGTCAGGTCCACGCCCTTGAGGCCGGCACGGACCGCAGCGGCGGCCTCCTCCGGCCCCAGCGCCCTGGACTCGGTGTCCAGGACGAAGGAGCCCTCGGAGGCGATAAATTCACTGGAAAAAACCACGCTGGTGGGAACGCCCCGCCGCTTCAGCTGTACGCCCGTGTCATTGGCGCCGGTAAAATCATCCGCAACAATCAGATATCGGTTCAACGGGGTTCCCTCCTATGTAGTATGAATGTGCTGTTGTGTCTGGTCCGTCAATCAGACCATCTCACCGTCAATGGCAGCCTTCTCGCGGTTGTCATCCACATAGCGCTCGGGGTGATTCTTCCGCTCCACCCGGTCCAGGAAGGTGACCAGCAGGGGGCAGAGGATGGCGGTGACGATGATGGCGGCGGAAATCTGGACGGTGGCGGCAGCGGCGACCACGGCCAGAGCGGGGTCAGCGGCGGCCACAGCCTCGGGGGTAGCGGCAGCGTTGCCGGCGGTGGTGCCGATGGCGGCGCCCACCTGGGGACGCTTCACGCGGCCGATCTTATACACCAGGTAGCCGATGAGGCCGGTAACCAGGGTGCAGACCACGCCCAGCAGGATGCCGGGGAGACCGGCGCTGACCAGGTTGGTGAAGGTGAGGCCCGCGCCCAGAGGGAAGGCGAAGAAGGGGATCATCATGGTGGCGCCGGGAGCGCAGAAGCTGCGGATGTCCTCGTCAATGTTGCCCAGCGCACAGCCGACCACGATGGGAAGCACGCAGCCAACCAGAGTCATGATGGGAATATTGGCCATGCCGGTGGCGCCCAGGGCCACCATGGTGAAGAAGGGACCGTCGTTGATGGACAGGATGGACACGGCGCCCACGTCGGTCTCGTCGCCGAACTCACCGGCCAGAGCGGCGTACAGGCCGCCGTTGGAGTTGGAGATGGCGCCCACGATGGCCAGAGGGGCGATGCCCAGGATGCCGTTGGGACCCCAGATCTTGTTGACCAGCACGCCCAGCAGGATGCCCAGACCCACCTTGACGGTGGTCAGGACAATGCCCTTGGCCAGAGGGATACCGGCACGCTTGACGTTGATCTGCGCGCCGTTGCAGAACAGGAACACTGCCAGGATGGGCATGGCGCCCGACTTCCACAGGTAGGACGTGAAGGTGCCGCTGCCGCCCAGGGTAATCAGGCCGGGCAGCCAGGTGTTGAAGGCAGCACCCAGGAGCAGGGGGACGATCATCAGACCGCCGGGGACTTTCTTGACCATTTTCAGGATATGCATTACGAAATCCCTCCTATTCAGCTTTGCCCGTCTCTCTCCGGGCCACGTACTATTTGTTAATGCAAATCCCGTGCCAACTTGAAAACCCCTTATTTTTGGGAATTCTATGAACAAACTGCAAACAATCGTTTCTTTTTGCAACGTTCATTCGTTGCATTTTGCATCGCATGTTGCAGTATTAAACGATATTTGTCTGTTCTTTCAGCCGCCTCCAGAGAGTTGTACGATTAATGCCAAGAATTTCACAAGTTTTTTGGACATTTCCTCCTGTCCGCTGATACACCATCTCGATGTATTTCTGCTCCAGGCTCCGCAGGTCCAGACCGTCCCAGTCCGGAGGCAGAACATCGGTGCACACCGGCCCGTTTTCCTGCACCGGCGGCTGGCTTGCACGGTGCTCCCCGTCCCCCTCGGCCAGAATGGCGTCAAAGGAGGAGAGGATGACGCACCGCTCAATCAGTCCCTCCAGCTCCCGGATGTTGCCCTCATACTTCCGGTTGAGCAGGCAGCTCTCCACGTCCGGGGTGGGCTCCAGCAGAGGCTTGCCGTATTTCTCCGAGTATTTGCGGATAAAGTACCGGGTCAGGGCAGGAATGTCCTCCCGGCGCCGGTCCAGAGGCGGAATCCGGAGGGTGAGGACGTTGATGCGGTAGTACAGGTCCTTGCGGAACCGTCCCTCCTCCATCTCCCGCTTTAAGTACTTGTTGGAGGCGGTGATGATCTTCACGTCGATGGGGATGACCCGTCCGCCGCCCAGGCGCATGACTTGCTTCTCCTGGAGCACCCGGAGCAGACGGCCCTGGAGTTCCATGGGAATCTCGCTGATCTCGTCCAGAAACAATGTGCCGTTGTGAGCCAACTCGAATATACCGGGCTTGCCCTTTTTCCGTGCGCCGGTGAAGGAGCCCTCCTCATAGCCGAAGAACTCGCTCTCAATGAGGGAGGGGGCGATGGCCGCGCAGTTGACCGCCACAAAGGGCCCCAGGTGGCGGCGGCTGTAATTGTGGATGCTCTGGCAGAACAGCTCCTTGCCCACGCCCGAGGCGCCGCAGATGTGGATGGGGGTGTCGTACATGGCGAACTTCTTGGCCGTCTTGATGCACTCGCCAATCTGGTGGCTGGCGTAGACGATGTCGTCAAAGGTGTACTTGGCGATAAACCCCTTCTCGTTCATGGAGCGGCGGATTTTTTCCTCCAGGTTCTGCACCTCGGTGACGTCCTGGAAGGTGGCCACCGCGCCCTTTACCTCCCCGTCCACCGTGATGGGCACCCGGTTGGTGACGATGCGGGAGTCCCACAGGTTCTGGATCTCCCCCAGCTGGGCTGTGCCGGTGGCCAGGATTTCGGGCAGCTTGGTGTTGGGCACAATGTCGGCAATGGGCCGCCCCTTGGCCCGCTCACAGGGCACCCCGAAAAGCTGCTCCGCCCGGCGGTTGTAGACCGTGATTTTCTCGTTCTCGTCGATGGCGATGATGGCGTCATGGACAAAGTCGGTGATGGTGGCAATCTGCTGGGCCCGGCGCTTCTCCTCCTTGGCCACCCGCAGAATCCGCCGTGCCTCCTGGATGGCGGTGTGGATGGAGCTCTTCTGGGACTGGATCATGATGCCGTTGCAGTTGAGCTCCCGGATGATGCGGGTGATGTTGGCGTCGCCGATGTAGGTCTTGATGCCCCGGCGCTTGTGGTCCTCAATGACGGCGTAGATGTCGCTCTCCCGCTTCAGCTCCACCAGCACCACCGGGTTGGGCAGCAGCTTGCGCAGCAGGTCGTACCCATCCACCACGTTGGAGTAGCCCACCACGCCGATGGTCTCGTTGGGGTCATCCACCTGCTCAAAGCTCTGGAGCACGTCGTAGGCCGTTACCTTAATCTCCACCGCAGGGATGGAGAAGGCCTCCCTGACCAGCTGGTAGGTGCCGCCACGGCTGACAATCAGCTCGGCGCCCTCGGCGATGGCCTTCCGGGCCACCTCCACGCCCTCGCTCATGCTGCCCAGCAGCACCTCCACGTTGTGATAGCCCTGCTCCCGGACAATCTCCTCCGCCCGGTCCTTCATCTCCCGGAGGGGCGTCAGCACTACGATCTCCTTCACGGCTCTCTCTCCTTCTGGGAACCCCTATTTTATCTTCAGTATAGCGATTTCCCTCCGGTATTGCAAGAAAGAGCCTGTTTTCCAGCCCATGTGCGCCACAGAGACAGGGCCTCCGGCGAGAGAAGGAGAATGGCGGTCAGGTTGGGCAGGGCCATGAGACCGTTGAAGATGTCCGCCATCTGCCACACGGCGGACATGTCCCCCGCGCCCCCCACCACAATCATCACCAGGAACACCGCCCGATAGACCCACCGCAGCCGGTGGGAGCCGGTCAGGTACTGGAGCCCCCGCTCGCCGTAGTAGCTCCACCCCAGCAGGGAGGTGAAGGCAAAGAGCAGCAGGCACACCGCCACAAAGGCCCCGCCCCATGGGCCGTACACGGTGGAAAAGGCGGCGGCGGACAGGGGCGCGCCCAGCATGACGTCGGACACCGTGCCGCTCTCAATGGCGGCCAGGGCCTCCGCCGGGTGGTAGACGCCGGTGGTGAGGATGACCAGAGCGGTCATGGTGCACACCACCAGGGTGGCCACAAAGACCTCAAAGATGCCCCACATGCCCTGCTCGGCGGGCTCCTTCACATCAGAGGCGGCGTGGGCCATGGCGGAGGAGCCCATACCCGCCTCGTTGGTGAACACCCCACGGGCAACGCCGTACCGCATGGCCCTTGCTACGCCGTAGCCCAGGCCCCCCCCCACTGCCGCCGACGGAGTCAGTGCCCCGGTCACAATGGCCTCCAGCGCCCCGGGCAGGGCGGAGGCGTTGACAGCCAGCACCACCACGCTGCCGCCGATAAACAGCAGCGCCATGGCGGGCACCAGCTTCTCGCTCACCGCGCCGATGCGGCCGATACCTCCCAGAATGACCAGACCGGTGAGCACCGCCGTCACCACCCCCACCGCCAGCCGGTCCCAACCGAAGCTGTGCTCCAGAGCAGTGGCGATGGAGTTGGCCTGGACCATGTTGCCGCCCCCCAGGGATGCCCCCACGCAGCACAGGGAGAAGAAACAGGCCAGCCCACGGCTGCCCAGGCCCCGTTCCATGTAGCACATGGGTCCCCCCTGCCAGCCTCCATCCGGCGATGGCTCCCGGTAGCGGACGGCCAGGGTCTTTTCCAGACAGCCGGTCATCATGCTCAGAAAGGCGGACACCCACATCCAGAACACCGCACCCGGGCCGCCGTAGAAGATGGCGGTAGCCACTCCGGCGATGCTGCCTGTGCCGATGGTGGAGGCCAGGGCGGTGGAGAGGGCCTGGAGCTGGGTGATGCCCCTGCCGGTCTTTTTTCCCCTTCCCAGGAACACCGAGCCCAGGGTGGTTTTCATCCACAACGGCAGGCCGAAGAGCTGGAAAAAGCCCGTCCGCACCGAGCAGTACAGCCCCGCCAGCAGAAACAGCCCCAGCAGCCACGGATTCCAGATAAAATCCCCCAGCCGCTCCAAAAACGCCATGGTACCACCTCCTCTGTCCACAGGTATGCGTCCCCCGGTGGAATTATGAGGACAGCCGCATAGGATGGAGGGAGTCTGGAAAACTGGGAGGGGACGCCTTTGTGTACCATCAGTCTGTGTATGATTGTGAAGAACGAGGAGGCTGTGCTGGGCCGGTGCCTGGAGAGCGCTGCGGCTCTGGTGGACGAGATTGTGATTGTGGACACCGGCAGCACCGACGCTACAAAGGAGATTGCCAGGAAGTTTACGGATAAGCTCTTTGATTTTCCGTGGGTGGACGACTTTGCCGCCGCCCGGAACTTCTCCTTTGACCGGGCCAGTGGCGACTACTGCATGTGGCTGGACGCGGACGACGTGATTGCGGAGCCTGACCGGGCCAGATTCCGGGCCATGCGGGAACAGCTTTTGCCGGAGGCCGACGTGGTGATGATGCCCTACCACACCGCCTTTGACTCCCATGGACACCCCACCTTCACCTATTACCGGGAGCGGGTGGTGCGCAATGAGGTCCGTTTCCGTTGGGCGGGTGCGGTCCACGAGGCCATCACCCCTGCCGGTGAAATCCGCTGGTCGGACGCAGCGGTGTCCCACAAAAAGGCGGGCGCAGGTGACCCGGACCGCAACCTGCGTATCTACGAATCCCAGCTGGCCGCAGGCAAGGTACTGGACCCACGGAATCAGTTCTACTACGCCCGGGAGCTGTGGTATCACAGCCGCTTTGAGGAGGCGGCCAAGGTGCTCATCGCCTTTCTGGACAGCGGAAAGGGATGGCTGGAGAATCAAATCGAGGCCTGCCGCCTGCTGTCCCAGTGCATGACCGCTCTGGGCCGGGATGGGGATGCACTCTCCTCCCTGCTCCGCAGCCTGACTTTGGACACCCCAAGGGCCGAGGTGTGCTGCGATATCGGCGGCTGGTTTTTAGCCCGGAAGCAGTGGCGGCAGGCCGCCTTCTGGTATGAGCTGGCCCTCACCCGGAAACGGAACGACACCTCCGGCGCCTTCGTCTCTCCCGACTGCTACGGGTACCTCCCCGCTATCCAGTTATGCGTCTGCTTGTACCACCTGGGGGACGTGGAGAAGGCCAAAGCCTTCAACGAGCTGGCCGCCTCTTTCCGTCCGGAGGACCCATTTGTCCTCCAGAACCGGACTTTTTTCTCCTCTTTGTCTTTCTCTTGACGTTTCTTGACAAGCTACCTTTAAAAATAGTATACTTTTTCGGTCGAATGTCCATTTTTACTGTTTCACGCTGCTCTTGACGAATTCATACTGAAATAGTATAATTAGCTCAAGCTGACCATTGCGGTATTGCAATCCGCCCGGCAGCCAAATCTGTACAAAGGAGACTTCTATGGAAGAAATGCGCATCGTACCGGAGTGGGACTCCTTCACCCCCGGCGTATGGCAGAAGGAGATCAACGTCCGGGATTTCATCCAGAAGAACTACACCCCCTATGAGGGCGACGAGTCCTTCCTGGCCGGCCCCACGGAGGACACCAAGGCCCTGTGGGCTCAGGTGATGGACCTGTCCCGCCAGGAGCGGGAAAAGGGCGGCGTGCTGGATATGGACACCAGCATTGTCTCCACCATCACCTCCCACGGGCCCGGCTACCTGGACAAGAGCAGAGAGAAAATCGTGGGCTTCCAGACAGACAAGCCCTTCAAACGTGCTCTCCAGCCCTACGGCGGCATCCGCATGGCGGTGAAAGCCTGCGAGGAGAACGGCTACCATGTGGACCCCCAGATTGTGGAGTTCTTCACCAAGCACCGCAAGACCCACAACGAGGGTGTGTTCGACGCCTACACCCCAGAGATGCGCGCCTGCCGCTCCAGCCACATCATCACCGGTCTGCCTGACGCCTACGGCCGTGGCCGCATTATCGGCGACTACCGCCGTGTGGCACTCTACGGCGTGGACCGGCTCATCGAGGACAAGCAGCACCAGAAGGACACCACCCGCATCATCATGTACTCCGGCGTCACCCGGGAGCGTGAGGAGCTCAGCGAGCAGATCAAGGCCCTCAAGGAGCTCAAGGAGCTGGGCAAGATCTACGGCCTGGATATCTCCCGCCCCGCCGCCAACGTGCAGGAGGCTATCCAGTGGCTCTACTTCGGCTACCTGGCCGCCATCAAGGAGCAGAACGGCGCAGCCATGAGCCTGGGCCGTACCTCCACCTTCCTGGACATCTACGCCCAGCGGGATCTGGCCGCCGGCACCTTCACCGAGGAGCAGATTCAGGAGTTTGTGGACCACTTCATCATGAAGCTGCGGCTGGTCAAGTTCGCCCGCACCCCCGAGTACAACGCCCTCTTCTCCGGCGACCCCACCTGGGTCACCGAGTCCATCGGCGGCATGGGCATTGACGGCCGGAGCATGGTCACCAAGATGTCCTACCGCTACCTCCACACCCTGGAGAACCTGGGCACCGCCCCCGAGCCCAACCTGACGGTGCTCTGGTCCACCCGGCTGCCCATGAACTTCAAGCGCTTCTGCGCCAAGACCTCCATCCTCTCCTCCTCCATCCAGTACGAGAACGACGACCTGATGAGGGTCACCCACGGCGATGACTACGCCATCGCCTGCTGCGTGTCCAGCATGCGGGTGGGCAAGGAGATGCAGTTCTTCGGCGCCCGGGCCAACCTGGCCAAGTGCCTGCTGTATGCCATCAACGGCGGCGTGGACGAGATCTCCAAGAAGCAGGTGGGTCCCCGTTACCGGCCCATCACCAGCGAGTACCTGGACTACGACGAGGTGGTGGAGCGCTTCCAGGACATGATGAAGTGGCTGGCCAGCGTGTACGTCAACACACTGAACATCATCCACTATATGCACGATAAATACTGCTACGAGCGGCTCCAGATGGCCCTCCACGACCGGAATGTGAAGCGGTGGTTCGCCACCGGCATCGCCGGTCTGTCGGTGGTGGCCGACTCCCTGTCCGCCATCAAGTACGCCAAGGTGCGCACCATCCGGGACGAGAACGGCATCGTGGTGGACTACGAGGTGGAAGGCGACTTCCCCAAGTACGGCAACGACGACGACCGTGTGGACTCCATCGCCTACAACGTGGTCCAGGGCTTCATGGACTACGTCCGGGGCAACCACACCTACCGGGGCGGCATCCCCACCACCTCTATCCTGACCATCACCTCCAACGTGGTCTACGGCAAGAACACCGGCTCCACCCCCGACGGCCGGAAGGCCGGCGAGGCCTTCGCCCCCGGTGCCAACCCCATGCACCGCCGGGACTCCCACGGCGCTGTGGCCTCCCTCAGCTCGGTGTCCAAGCTGCCCTTCAAGGACGCTCAGGACGGCATCTCCAACACCTTCTCCATCATCCCCGGCGCCCTGGGTAAGGACGATCAGATCTTCTTCGACGACGCCATCACCTTTGAGATGGACCCGGACTGCGCCTGCTGCGAGCCCAATCTCAGCGACGAAGAGGAGTAATCCCGTTTTCCACACCTCACCCCCGAAAGGAGCAAAATTCCATGCACGTCACCGATTCCCAGATCGATAACCTGGTTGCCCTGCTGGATGGCTACGCCGAAAAGGGCGGCCACCACCTGAACGTTAACGTGTTCACCAAGGAGACCCTGCTGGACGCCCAGGCCCACCCGGAGAAGTATCCCCAGCTCACCGTCCGGGTGTCCGGCTACGCGGTCAACTTCCACAAGCTGACCAAGGAGCAGCAGGACGAGGTCATCGCCCGCACCTTCCATGAGGGCATGTAACACCGGCCGCATCCACTCGGTGGAGAGCTTCGGCACGGTGGACGGCCCCGGCATCCGCTTTGTGGTGTTCTTCCAGGGCTGCCCCATGCGCTGCCTCTACTGCCACAACCCGGACACCTGGGGCACCGAGGGCGGCACCGAGATGACAGTGGACGAGCTGCTGGCCGCCTACCAGCGAAACAAGGGCTTCTACCGCCAGGGGGGCATCACCGCCACCGGCGGAGAGCCCCTGCTCCAGCTGCCCTTTCTCACCGAGCTGTTCACCGCGGCCAAAGAACAGGGCATCCACACCTGCCTGGACACCTCGGGTATCGTGTACCGGCCCGACCACCGGCAGGGGGAATTTGACGCTCTCTTTGCCGTCACCGACCTGGTACTGCTGGACATCAAGCACGCCGACCCCCAGGGCCACCGGCAGCTCACCGGACAGGACCAGTCCCCGGTGCTCGCCTTCGCCCGTGCCCTGGAACAGGCAAAGGTGCCCATAATTGTGCGCCATGTGGTGGTGCCCGGCCTCACCGATTCCCCCCAGGAGCTGACCGCCCTGGGCAGGCTCATCGCCCCCTTCCGCAACCTGAAGGGCCTGGAGGTGCTGCCCTACCACACCATGGGGGCGGCCAAATATGAGGCCCTGGGCATCCCCTATCCCCTCTCCGGCGTGCCCGCCATGGAGAAAGAAAAGGCAAAGGATGCCCGGAATCTGATTCTGGACGGGCTCCGGCAGGCCAGAAAAGACGTTCAGCACTGAATATTGGACAGAAAAACGCCCGGCTTCCCAATGGGAAGCCGGGCGTTTGGTATGCTGTGCTCAGTCTCTGGACAGCTTGCCGGAGAAGCAGGCCGCAATCATGGCCACGATGGACACCAGATAGCTGACCAGGCCCACAATGGAGATGTTCAGGGCGGTCTCCTCGGCGGCGGGGTAGTTGACGGGGATGAAGTACACGTCGGCCACCAGGCTCACCCGGCTCAGGGCAAAGAGGGCAAAGCTGGCGATGAGGAGCGCGGTGGTTGCCAGCACGGCCAGGTCCAGGACCCCGCCGCCCAGCTTATCACCGGCGGCAGCCAGGACCACCGCCAGGACAATGGCGATGACCGTGCACACGATGGGGGCGGGATTGGTGGCGCTGCCGGCCAGATAGCCGGTGAAGGAGGTGACCAGATAGACCACCAGGCCGATGACGGCGGTCACCAGGGCCACCCAGACGGACAGACCGGATTTTGCGAGCTTCGTAGTTGCCATAATTCTTTCCTCCTGTTCAGCGCGCCTGCGCCTTTTTCTTCCGCTTGCTGAAGACAAAGCCGATGAGGCACACCACGGTGGCCACGGCAAAGACCACAATCAGCGTGATGTACAGCACACGCCACCAGGTCATCACGTTCTCAGTGTGGGTGGTGGAGTTGACGCCGTTCATGGCGGCGCTGTTGGCCATGGCGTAGAGGATGTAGTGGGTGTTCTGGCGGATGGCGGCCAGCATGTCATGGTCGCCGCTGAGGGCCTCGGGGCTCCAGTAGGTCACGTTCTCGCTGACACCGAAGCCGCAGAAGGCGGTGGTGCCGTAGAGGATGGACTCCTTGGGGGCGGCCTTCAGGTCCACGCCGGTGAAGTCGGTGACGTTGTAGCCGTTGAAGTCCCATTCGTTTCGCATAATCTGGACCATCACGCCGTAGTTGGCGCTGGGGGCCACGGCGCCGATGCGGTTGTAGGAGGACATGACGCCCAGAGCGCCGGTGGTGTAGGTGTCGGCCTTGGTCTCGTCGCCCACAAAGGAGGCAGGCTTGCCGTTGGCCTCAAAGGCCTGCTGCAGGTTGCGCAGCTCCAGTTCACGGGCCTTCTGCTCGGTCATGAACACGGCGATGCCGGAGCGGTTGATCTCCTGGTCGTTGAAGGCGGCGTGCTTGATGTTCACCAGGCAGCCCTTGGACTGGGCGCCCTGGACCACGGCGGAGCCGATGTAGCCGGAGAGGATGGGGTCCTCGGAGTAGTACTCAGCGCCGCGGGAGTTGTAGGCGTGGCGGTGGATGTTCATGCCGGGGCCGATCATGATGGGCAGGTTGAGAACCAGGGTGCTCTCGCCCAGGATGATCTCGCCGTTCTCATAGGCCAGCTCCTTGTTCCAGCTGTAAGCCAGGTTCTGGGGGGTGGGGGCCACGCGGGTACCGTAGTCATAGTCGGCGGCGTCCTCGTAGGGCACGCCCTGGTAGGAGCCCTCAGTCAGGTAGTGGGAGTCGGAGCCCCCGGGGCCGTCGTCAGCGGCGTACTGGAGCAGACCCACGGAGGGGATGGCGGCAATGTTGTGGAAGGCGTTGGAGGCGAAGTCCAGGAACTCCTGGACGGTGATCTTGTTGAGCAGTTCGTCCCAGCGCTCGTCGTCAAAGTCGGCGCCCTTCATGTCGTTGATGGTCAGGGTGCTGGTGGTGTCGCCGAACACCAGGTCGGAGGTGTCCTCATCGGTGGCCAGCTCAATGAAGTCGTTGCCCAGCAGGCGGGAGAGCTCCTCATTGGCGGTCAGGCCGCTGATGGTCTTGGGGAAGGTGCCGTCCCAGTCGCTGCGGGTCAGGTAGGTGACGGTGCCGGGCAGGAAGTAGTTGATATCCATGGCGGAGTCGCCCTCGCTCAGGGCGTTGGTGATCTCCACCCCCGCCTTGCTGACGGAGAAGGTCTCGGCGTCCACGCCGCCGGTCCAGGTCCACTTGTAGGTCTTGGCGGCGTTGCCGTCGTCGGTCATACCGTCGGCGGTGGTGTAGCCCTGGGCGGCCAGAATGTTGTTCAGGGCGTCGTGGGCATCCTCGCCGATGGCGAAGTAGTAGTCGCCGGGGTCCACGATGAAGGTCTTGGCGTTCTCGGAGTCATAGCTGGCCAGGTTGGCCATGTCCACGTTCATGGTGATGGTCTGGCTCTCGCCGGGCTCCAGAGTGTTGGTCTTCTCAAAGTCCATCAGCTGCACGGCGGACTTCTCAATGTGGTACTGCTTGTCGTAGTCGGTGTAGGGGGCCTGGGCGTAGAGCTGGATGACCGACTTGCCGGCTACGTCGCCGGTGTTGGTGACGGTGACCGTGACGGTGGCGGTCTTCTTGTCGCCCTTGATCTCCACGCTGTCCAGCTTCTGCTCAAAGGTGGTGTAGCTCAGGCCGTAGCCGAAGGGATAGACCACCTCGTTGCTGTAATCCCAGATGCCGTCGGTGGTGGCCACGGTGCCGTCGGCGTGGGCGTAGGTTCCGGCAGAGGCCTCGGCGCCGCCGTTGCCCATGACGATATCGGCATAGCGGGTCTCATAGTAGCGGTAGCCGGTGTAGATGCCCTCGGCCTCCACCAGGTAGGAGTTGACGTTGGCGTCGTCGGAGAAGTCGTCAGCGTTGGCCCAGGGGATGTTGCCGTAGTTCATCATGGCAGGGGCCAGGGCGCTGTTCTTGGCGAACACGTCGCCCAGGTGGGCGGAGGGAGAGACAGTGCCGTTGAGCACGTCAGCCACGCCGTAGAAGCCGTAGGCGCCGGGGAAGCCGATCCACAGAATGGCGTCCACTTCGGGGTCCTCGGCCAGGCTGCCAACCTCCATGGGGTTGGCGGCGTTGATGAGCACGATGACCTTATCAAAATTGGCCTTGGCCTCGTCCAGAATGGCCTGCTCCTCGGTGCTCAGGCTGAGGATGTTGCCGGTGACGGTCTCCACGCCGTCGGCCAGACCGGCCTCGCCGGGATAATAGCCGTCGCCGTTCTCGCCGCCCACACGGCCAAAGACCACGATGGCGGCGTCGCTGTACTCATCGTACTGGCTGTTGTAGTCGGGATTCAGGGCGGCCAGCTCGTCCAGGGTCAGCTCGCAGGGATCGTTGTAGGACGTGATGGAGGTGTACTGGGGCATGATGCCGCCGCCGAACTGGGGCGTGGCCCACTCCTCACCGGCAAAATTGGCCTCATAGGCCGCCAGCATGGAGGGGTTGATCTGGAAGCCCCGCTCGGCAAAGGCGTCAAAAATCTCCACGGTGGCCTTGCCGTCGGGAGTGCTGCCGCCGTTGTTGCCGTAGACAGGGGCGTAGCTGCGGATGCCAAAGAGGGTGATCTTGGAATCGCTGGCAATGGGCAGGGCGTCATTGTCGTTCTTCAGCAGGGCGTAGGTCTCCTGAGACTCCCGGATGGCAAACTCCTTGAAGCCCTCATAGGCCTCCTGGGCGGTGGTGAAGTCGGACTGGTAGGTCCAGGCGTCCTCGGCGTCGTCCGACTCGGAGGTCACCATCACCTGGCTGCGGGTACCGAAGAAGGCGTCCACAGAGGTGCGGTAGAGCTCGAAAATGTTGGCGGCCATCATGGAGAAGACCAGGAACAGGGCGCAGACCGCGGTCAGACCGCGCCATACTTTGGGTTTTTTGAACATATCCATCCTTCTAAAAATAGTGTCGCAGAACTGCAAGAGAACGTCTTCCCGCTCGCCTCCTCTCTGTGCGCTCCGGCTGGAACGCATCCGCTATTTACGGAAAATGATTTTGAGAATGGGGAAATATACCCAGAAGGAGATGATGCAGTTGATCAGCATGGTGATCAAATCCGCCGTTGTCTCCCCTGCCGCGCCCATGTTCAGCGTCTCCATAAAGAACTGGTACACGGGCGCCTTGTATAGGCCCTGAAGCGCCGCGGCGATGAGGGTGATGGCCACGTAGGCCACCAGATACCAGCAGGCCGCCTTCCCCATGGAGCTCTTGGACTTGAAGGTCACGTTGCGCTGGGCGAAAAAGTTGATGACCTGGGCGATGAGCAGCGTCACCTGGACCGCCAGGAAGTAGGCCAGGCCGCCGCCTCCGCCGTCGGCAATGGCACCGGCGGGGTAGTTGAAGATGTAGTAGACGCTCCCGTCAAAATTGTGGCCCACCGGAAGAATCTGAAAGGTGGTGTTCACCAGGTTGGTCATGCCGAACAGGCTCTTGAACACCGGCATGATGATCATCTGGAGCACGGTGATGCCGTTACTCAGCATAAAGAACACCAGGAACTGGGCCGTTCCGGGGTGCTTGTCCCGGAAGCGGGTCCAGGGATTGCCGCCGGAGCGGGTCTTTGCTTCTTCCATATCAGTTCTCCTCTTTGCCCACCTGGAAGGTCAGCTCCACACTCTGGGTCTGGGGGGCGATGATGCGCAGGGTGGCGGTGCCCGTCTGGCCGGTGGTCCTGACATAGGTGCCGCACATACCGCCGTCGGAGCAGACGGTATCCGGTCCGATGAGCTCCACAGGCCCGGACACCTCAAAGCGAATGGGCAGCTGGGCATAGGGAGCGGTGGAGCCGTTCTCGTCCACAATGCGCACCCGGATGGCGGCGGCATCGTAGGTGTCCCCCTCGGTGAGGACGGTGGCGCTGGCGTCCGCGGACAAGCTCAGTCTGGCGTTGGAGGACTTGGAGATCTCGGCCACCACCTTGCCGTCCTTCACCGCCTGGAAGCGGTACACCGGCGCAGAGGTACCCCAGTTCTCAAAGTACTTGGCGTACAGTCGGGAGAAGGTGCCCGGACCGGCCAGGTAGCGCACCGCCCGCAGACCGGTCTTGATAATATACTTGGCGGGAATCTTCACGCCGAAGCGCTGGATGGCCAGCAGGGAGTCCTTGAGGGCCTCGGCCTTGCGGTGGCTCCAGCCCTCTCCCTTCTCGATGGCGTCGCCGATGGTGTCGTTGAAGGGGATGGGCGGGTGCTTCAGGTGCTTCCACCGCTTGCCGGTGGGGCGGTACTCGCCCAGCTGGCGGTCCCCCCGCCAGACCCGGACAAAGTCTGCGTTGGTGAAGATGTAGTTATCGCCGATGCTGCCAGCGGGGTAGTCGCCGATATCCATCTCGGAGCCCACCGCCAGCACAGGGGCCTCGTCCCCGGCGGAGGAGTAGACCGCCGCGGCCAGCTTGTGGTTGCGGAACATGTCCAGCACGCCGTGGTAGCAGATGCGGTCGCCGGAGCCAAAGTCGCCGTGGGTGTAGTAGTCGGCCATGCACCAGCCAAAGCCGCCGGCCACCTCGTCCTTGCCGTAGATGGCGTCCAGCACGGTGGCGAACCGGAGAGCGTGGTCCAGCCGGTTGGCGGCGGTGTCAAAGGACTTGGTGGGGTACATGTGGCCGTTGTACTCGCTGATGAGATAGCCCTTCTCCTTGCCGCCGGAGATGAGCCACTTGGGCAGCAGGCCGCCGTTGTTGCCGGCGTGGGAGAAGTCGTTGAAGGAGTACACATCCTCCAGCAGGCTGCTCTTCCAGATGTACCGCACGCCGCTGGTCTGGCGGGAGGGGTCCAGCTCATGGGCGATGGCGTTGGTGCGGGTGTAGAAGGGGTCGTCGTCCTGGGACTCGTTGATGCGCACGCCCCACAGGATGATGGAGGGGTGGTTGCGGTACTGGAGCACCATGTCCCGGGTGTTGTCGCAGGCCACGTCCTTCCAGTGCTCGCCGCCGATGTGCTGCCAGCCGGGGATCTCGGTGAACACCAGCAGGCCCAGCTCGTCGCAGGCGTCCAGGAAGTGGTGGGACTGGGGGTAGTGGCTGGTGCGCACCGCGTTGCACTGGAGCTCATACTTGAGAATCTCGGCGTCGTGGCGCTGGACCGAGGCGGGCATGGCGTAGCCCACGTAGGGGTAGCTCTGGTGCCGGTTCAGACCCCGGATTTTCAGCTTCTTCCCGTTGAGATAGAAGCCGTCCTTCTCAAACCGGGCGGTGCGGAAGCCGAAGCGCACCTTTTTCACGTCCAGCACATTGCCGGCGGCGTCCTTCAGGGCCGCCTCCAGGGTGTAGAGGGCGGGGCTGTCGGGGGACCAGGTCTGCGCACCGGACACCGGACAGGGGAAGCTGTGAATCTCAGCCTCCGCCTTGGCAGCGCCGGTAAAGACCGTCCTGCCGTCGCCGTCCAGGATGGTCAGGCCCACCGTGTCCGCCAGGGCGCTGTTCTCCAGCGTCAGGTCCACCAGAGCCCTATCCAGCTCCGGGGTACGGACGAACACGTCGGCCAGAAAGGCGGGTTCCTTCACCTCCAGGTACACCTCACGGTAGATGCCGCCGAAGGTCATGTAGTCGATGACGTGACCGAAGGGGGGCTGGTCCAGGCTCTCCCGGGTGTCCAGCCTGACGGCTACGCTGTTCTCCTTGCCGTACTCCACCAGGTCGGTCAGCTCCACGGTGAAGGCGGTGTAGCCGCAGGAATGGCTGGCCGCCTCTTTGCCGTTGACAAACACGGTGGCCTGGTGAGCCGCTCCCTCAAAGGTGAGGAAGAGCCGCTTGCCCTTCCACATCTCGGGCACATCAAAGCTGCGGCGGTAGCCGCAAATCATCTGGTAGTCGTGCTCGTCGGCGTAGTGGAGGGGGAGCATTTTGCAGGTATGGGGCAGCCGCACCACGGCGCTCTCCCCCGCTCCGTTGAGAAACGCCTCGTCAAAAGTCTCGGTAAACGCCCAGTCGTTGTTCCACGGAATGCGCTTTGTCAAATCCATCTTCCCCTTTATGCGATTCTTCTCAGCCCGGCCAGCTGCCGGCGCTGTCTCTTTTCGAAAATAGCCTACCACAAAAATTTTTCACCGGATCGCCGTGCCCGTGAACGGTTGTTTTTTACCCGTAAGCCGTCCGTCACCTATTCATAAAATACAAAAATAAGCCCGGACTTTTTGGGCGTTTCGCCAAAGTCCGGGCTTGCGTTTATGTTGTTATACCCCGTCCAGGGGGATGAGGATCCGCAGCTCAAACCACGCTCCTCTGGTGGTGATGGTCACCGATCCGCCGTATTTCTTGGCGGTCTGCCGGATGCTCTTCAGGCCGTAGCCGTGGTTCCGGCTGTCCGCCTTGGTGGTGACGGGCAGGTCGCCCTCAAATTTCAGCTCTCCCGCATAGGTGTTCTCCAGGCGGATGTGGACGAACGCCTTCTGCCGGGCCACCGAGAGATGGATCAGCCGCTTCTCCAGGTCCTGCACCTTCTCCACGCTCTCAATGGCGTTGTCCAGGGCGTTGCCGAAGAGGGTACACAGGTCCATCTCGTCCATAAAATTCAGCAGCGTGCCGTCCACCACACAGGTCAGGCTGATGTTGTGCTGCTGGCAGTAGAGGCTTTTGCTGGTGAGCACCGTGTCCAGCACCTGGTTGCCCGTCTTGTTCTGGGCCTCGTAGGCCTTGATCTCCTCCTCCATCCGGTCCAGATAGGCATTCTTCTTCTCCGTGTCCGCCTCGGCCCGGAGAACGGCAATCTGGTGCTTCAGGTCGTGGTACTTCCGGTTGATAAGCTCAATGCTCTCCTGGCTCTGCTGGTACTGGGTGTACTGGGCGTGGAGCACATTCTGGAGGGCGTCCACCTCCCGCCGGGCGTGGAGCTCGGAGAGCTGGACATGATGGGCGTGGAGAATGGCGATGCCGCCCAGGTCCACCAGGGTGCGGATGTTGAAAATCTCATAGACTCCCTGTCCGGAGAAGGGCGTATTGACCGTCACATAGCTCAGGTTGCTCAGGCCGTAGATGGCCGCACCGATGGCCACGGTGGACCACAGCTCCCGGGTAGTCAGCTGGGCGGCCTGGAGCGCCACGTCACTGTTGCGCCGCCGGAAGTCCAGCAAATAGATCAGCCCGAACACCACAAGATAGGTCCCCAGCAGGAAGGCCCAGCGGGTGAACACTGCGGTGTCCTTCCCGCCCGCCACAACATGCCAGTAGTAGCTGTACAGCTGCCATTCCAGCGAGGCGGCGAACTCCGCAATGATGAAGGCGCGGACACAGCAGTAGGCCGCGTTGCGCAGCGGGATTTTACAGCAGGAGGCCAAAAAGCTGAACATAATGAGCACGGAGAACAGAATACAGGGCAGAAACCAGCCCACCGGCAAGTCCCCCGTCAGCTCCAGAAAGACACACAGCACCGCCAGGAAGCCGCCCGACGCCGCCCAGAGCCTGACGCCGTGAAAGCGTTTGGGCAGCTGAGCCACGCAGAACATGCAGGCAATCCACTCGGCCAGAGCGGTGTGGATGCGAGGGATATTGCCCAGCAGCTCCCCGTTCATTTGCTCACCTCGCCCAGGTAGTTGTTCAGGGCGTCCAGAAAGGACTTTTTCCGGGCACGGCTCACCTGCACCGTCTCCCCGTGGACAACGGCGTTGTCCTCCCGGATGGCATCCACATGCTCCAGATTCACCAGGTACCCCTTGTTGCACCGGAAAAAGGCACAGCCCTCCAGAGCCTTCTCCGCCTCCCGCATGGTGCCGGTGGTGGTGATAAGCCCCTCCTCCGTGTGGTAGATGAGGTCGTGATCCCGCACCTCAATGAACCACACCCGGGACACGTCCAGCTTTCTGCTGCCCCCCTTGATGTTGATCATCATATACCGCTGCTCCCGGTTGCCCAGCCGCTCCAGGGCCCGGTCAATCCGCTGGGAGAAGGCGAAATAGGTCAGGGGCTTGAGCACATAGTCCAGCGCGTCCACCGCGTAGCCCTTGATGGCGTACTGGGGGGAGTTGGTGATGAAGATAATGACCACCTCCGGGTCCACACGCCGGATCTCCTCGGCAGCGGTCATGCCGTCCATAAAGCGCATCTCAATGTCCATGAGAATCACGTCGTACTCGCTCTTGTAGTTCAGGGCGATCTCGTCTCCGTCGGAAAAGACGGTGATCTGAAGCCGTTCCCCCCGCTCCCGCTCGTAACGGGCGAGAAACTCCCGCAGAGTTGCCACGTAGCTCTCCTCATCCTCCACCAGGGCAATCCGTATCATCGCTGCCGCCTCCCCCATCGGTACTTTGTCCTTTTTATCATACCATTTCCCCGCCTGACGCGCAACAATTGCCGTCAGGACAGGACAAGGGCCGGAGGCATCACGCCTCCGGCCCTGAATTCATTTGCTTTTCCGCTCAGGCGAAGAACTTGTCCATGGGCCGCTTCTCCTCCACGGCCTTGATCATGTCCGCCATCCTGGACAGGTCGCCCACCAGAATCACGCCGCACAGGCGGCCGCCGGTGAAGTAGTACCGCTCCAGACGGCCCTGGACGTCATCCCGGATCTCCACGGTCTGATAGGACACGCCGGGGGTCTTGCCCGGGTCGCCCAGGGAGAAGAGCTCGGTCTCCATGCCGTGGAAGGCCAGGATGGGAGAGATGGTCTTGTAGGCAGCCAGGTCGCCGGTGGCGCAGGCGCCGGCCACCTTGCCCTGCTCCTGGGCCTCGGGCCAGAGGGCGAAGTTGACGCCGCCAAACTGGGCGCAGTCGCCGCAGGCGTACACGCCGGGCAGGTTGGTCTCCATGGTCTCGCTCACCACAATGGCACGGTCGGTCTCCACACCGGCGGCCTTGGCGATGGCCGTATTGGCCCGGACACCGCAGGACATCACCACCAGGTCGGCGGGGATGACCTCGCCGGTGCCCAGCTTCACGCCGGTCACCTTGCCGTCGCCCTCAATGGCGGTAATCTGGACGCCGGTCTCCACCCGGACGCCCACCTTGTCGCACTGCTTGAGCAGCAGCTGCGCCGCCGCGTCGTCCAGCTGACGGCCCATGAGCTGGGGCGCCAGCTCCAGCACGGTCACCTCGCACTTGGCCTTGCGCAGCTCCCAGGCCGCCTCCAGACCCAGCACGCCGCCGCCGATGACCACGGCCCGCTTGAGGGCGCTGCCCATGGCCTGGACCTTCTCCACGTCGCCGATGCGGCGGATGGCCACCACGCCCTCCTGGTCATGGCCGGGGATGGGCGGGATAAAGGACTCACTGCCCAGGGCGAAAATGAGCTTGGTGTAGGGCAGGGCGCTGCCGCCGTCCAGGGTGACGTTCTTCTTCTCGGTGTCCACGGAAATGACCTGGCGGTTGAGAATCTGCACGATGTTGTTGGCCTCGTACCAGCCGGCGGGATGAAGGGCCATCTGCTCCTCGGTGAGACCGGAGAGCATGGCCTTGGTGAGCATGGGCCGCTGGTAGGCGGGGCCCTCGTTGGAAATCAGGAGGATGCGGCCGGTCTTGTCCCGCTCCCGGATGGCCTCCGCCGCGCTGACGCCGGCGCAGCCGTTGCCCAGGATGACGTAGCTGTTCTGGGTGTCGTTACGGAAGGTGGTCTTGACCTCCTCCACCTCCACGAACTTGTCCCGGCCCACGCCGCACACAGGGCAGGTATCCAGGGAGGAATCGAAAATCTCGCCGCACACCAGGCACTTCACCAGCTTGCGGCCGCCCTTGGGGGCAGCAGCCTTCTGCTCATCCAGCTTGACATAGTGCTCGGGGCCCACGCCGCACACCGGGCAGCGCTCCTTGGAGCCGTCGAACACGGCGCCGCAGATCTTGCAGCGCACCTTCTCCCCTGCCTTGGGGGCGGCGGGAGCGGCCTCCTGGTCCAGGGGCACAAAGTGCTCGGGACCCACCTTACACACGGGGCAGACCTCCGTGCCCTCGTCGAACACAGCGCCGCACACCTTGCACTTCACCTTCCGTGCGGGGGCGCGCTTGACCGGCTTCTGGTTCTCCAGCAGGGTCTGGCCGAAATTCTGGCCGAACTCTCTGGCCTGCTCCATCTGCCCCTCGCTGGGCTTGAAGCGGACCCGGAAGGGCTCCACGGTCTTCATCTTCAGTTGCTTGAGCCGCTCCATGATGTGGGGCACGCCCTCACCGCTCCAGCCGTAGCTGCCGAAGGCGCTGGCCAGCTTGCCGCCGTGAGTGGTGGCGAACATGCCGGTGGTCAGGTCCCAGATGGGCTTGAGGGCCTCACCCACGATGGTGGGGGTGCCCAGCAGGAAGCCGTCGGCGTACAGCAGCTCCTCGGCCACCTTGGCGGCGTCGGCCTCCACCATGTCATAGGTGCGCACGTCGATGTCGCCGCTCTCCCTGATGCCCTGGGCGATGGCCTGGGCCAGCTTGCCGGTGTAGCCGTAGGCGCTGACGTAGGGGATGATGACGGTGGTTCTGGGGTTGGGGTTGATGACGGTGGACCACTCCTCGTAGGTGTCCAGCATCCAGGGGATATTGCAGTCCAGCACCGGGCCGTGACCGGGGCAAATCATGTCCAGGTCCAGCTGGCGCACCCGCTTGAGGGCGGAGAGCATAAAGCGCTTGTAGGGCCCGATGATGCAGTCAAAATAGTACTTGGTGGCCCGGAGATAGCCCTCCCGGTCAGTGACCTTGCTGGCCACCACCTCGTCCATGGCGTAGTGGGAGCCGAAGGAGTCGCAGGTCACCAGGGTCTTGTCCTCCCGGATGTAGGTGTACATGGTGTCGGGCCAGTGGAGGTTGGGGGCCACGATGAACTCCAGGGTCTTGCCGTCCAGCTCCAGGGTCTGACCGTCCTTGACAGCGATGGAGTAGAAGTCCTTGTTGACAATCTCCTTCAGGAACCCAAGGGCGCAGCCGGTGGCCACAATCTTCAGCCGGGGATTCAGGTCCAGCAGCCGCTCAATGCTGCCCGAGTGGTCGGGCTCGGTGTGGCTGACCACCAGGTAGTCCACCTCTTCGATGGGGGTGATCTCCCCCACCTTCTTCAGCCAGTCCTCGCAGCACTTGGCCTTGGCGGTCTCAAAGAGCACGGTGTGCTTGCCGGTCTTGAGGACGTAGGAGTTGTAGGTGGTGCCGAACTCGGTGTACATGATGATGTCGAACACCCGCAGGTTGTGGTCAATGGCGCCGGTGAAATAGAATCCCTTCTTCAGCTCAAACGCTTCCATGTTTCATCGTCCTTTCTCTTGCCCCGTTGGGGCAGCGTCTTTTCTGTTTCCAAGTGCTTGCGCACAGAATGCTCTCATTGCTTTGGATATTTACATCCGGAAGGCGAACAGCTTCTCCGGCGGCACCTCCAGGGCGTCGCAGATGGCGAAGACCACGTCCAGGGACACGGCACAGTCGGCGGTTTCAATCCGGCTCATGTGGGTGCGGCTGACGTTGATCCGCTCGGCCAGACGGCTCTGGGAGAGCCCCCGCTCCTTCCGGTAATACGCGATGTTCAGTCCCAGATATTTGTATTTCTGACTCTGCTCCTTCCGCATGCTATCACCCTGTATAGTATACTTTTCCGATATGATTTAAGCCACAACTTAAAAGTATAATTTTATGACTTGGTAAGTTGCAAAATTAGTGTATGACAGAACGGCCAAAACCGCAAGCTCTTTTTATGCCGGACAGGCCGGTTTTGTTATGGACCATTCTCCCCCGGGATATACAAAACGCCCGCCGCGGAAACCACAGCGGGCGTTTTTGAAATGCAGGCAAAAGGTCAGGCCAGGGTGGCGGGGTCCACCTGCTCCAGCCACCGGAGGGCGGCGGCGGAGACGGTGCGCAGGGCGTCGTCCCCGAAGGGGGTGTCCAGCCCGGCGGAGGCCACCAGCTCGGTGAAGGTGCGGGTACCCGCCAGCTTCACCAGGCCCAGGTAGCGCTTCCAGGCGTCGGCACGGTCGCTCTGCATCAGGTTCCAGAACTCCAGGGCCACCGTCTGGGCCAGGCAATAGTCGATATAGTAGAAGGGCCGCTCGTAGATGTGGCTCTGGCGCTGCCAGCCCTTGGCGTCGCCGTAGAAGGGGATCTCACCCAGCTTCATCCAGGGCATATACACCCCCAGCAGCTCCTTCCACGCCTCGTGGCGCTGAGCGGGGGTCATGTCCGGGTTCTCGTACACAATGTGCTGGAAGTGGTCCACCATGGTGCCGTAGGGGATGAAGGTGATGGCGTCGGACAGGTGCTTGTAGCGGAACTTGTCCGCCTGGGGGCCGAAGAACTTCTCAGACCAGGGCCAGGCAAAGAACTCCATGGACATGGAGTGGATCTCGCAGGACTCATAGGTGGGGCTCTGGTTCTCCATGGGCACCATGTCACGGGCCATGTAGGCGGCGAAGGCGTGGCCGGCCTCGTGGGTCATGACCTCCACGTCGCCCTGGGTGCCGTTGAAGTTGGCGAAGATGAAGGGGCTGCGGTAGTCAGGGATATCGGTGCAGTAGCCGCCGCCGGCCTTGCCGGTGCGGGAGAGCACGTCCAGCAGCTCCCCGTCCATCATGAAGTCGATGAACTCCGCGGTCTCGGGGGACAGGTCGTGGTAGAAGCCCACGCCCTGGGCCAGGATGTCGTCGGGACCACCCTGGGGCACCGCGTTGCCGCCCCGGTAGAAGAGGGCCGCATCGGCAAAGTTCAGGGGGTACTCCTTGCCCAGCCGCTTGGCCTGAGCCTTCACCACCTGCTCCGCCGCGGGCACCAGGTACTTCACCACAGCGGCGCGGAACTTCTCCACGTCCTCCTTGGTATAGCTGTTGCGGCTCATGCGGTAGTAGCCCAGCTCCACGTAGTTGTCATAGCCCATCTCACGGGCCTGGCGGGTACGGACCTGGACCAGCTCGTCATAGAGGGCATCCAGCTCCTCCCCGTGCTCCAGGTAGAAACGGCCCTCCGCCTCCCAGGCGGCACGGCGGCGGTCATCGTCGGCGTCCTGCTTGAAGGGGGTCAGCTGGGACAGGGTGTACACGCCGCCCTCAAAGGGGATCTGGGCGGAGGCGATGAGCTTCTCATAGTCCAGGGTCAGGGCGTTCTCCCGCTGCATCTGGGGCACAATGGAGGGGATGAAGGTCTTCAGCTCCATCTCCATGTTCTTCAGGAACAGCGTGCCGTACTCCGCCTCAAAGTCAGGCCGGAAGGGGCACTCCAGCAGGGCCTTCTGGAAGTCCTGCTGCGCCTCCCGCAGAAGGGGCATGTTCTCGGCCATGAAGCGGGCCTCTTCGTCATAGTAGGTATCCCGGGTGTCGATGGTGTGGCGGACAGTGGCCAGGGTGTAGGCGGTGTAGAGGTGGCGGTACAGCTCCTGCAGCTTCAGGAAGGCGGCCTTAGCCTCCTCGTAGCATCCCGCCGCTTTCAGCTCGCCGGTGTAGGCGCTGATGTCGGCCTTGGCGGCCTCCAGGTCGGGACGGGTATAGGTCATATCAGAAAATTTCATTTTCTTTCGCTCCTTTCCGTCGGGCCGCCGCTTAGAACAACAGACGGCCCAGATTCCATATTAGGACACAAACGCCCCTTTGGCAAGGATTATTTTTCCGCCTGCCGTCCAGAAAACGCGTAAAAGACCGCCCCTGTCCAATCGGACAGGGGCGGCAAGGGAAGTTTTGGAATTACTGGGCGTAAGCCGCGGCGTTGGCGCCGGCGATGCGGCCCCAGGCGAAGCAGTTGGCCAGAGTGAAGCCCATGTAAGCGCTGTTGGCGCTGGCCTCACCGGCCACGTACAGACCGGGGATGCTGGTGCCGTCGGCACGCAGAACCTCGGCGTTCTCGTTGCGGGCGATGCCGCCGTAGGTGATGATCTCGCAGGGCACCAGGGGGATGGCCACGTAGGGAGCGGTCAGCTTGGCCAGCTCGTCGCCGGTACGGCGGAACTCCTGGTCATAGCCGGCGTCCACGTAGGCGTTGAAGTTGTTGATGGTCTCCTCCAGCCCGGCGGCGTCCACACCCAGGTTGGCGGCGAACTCCTCGATGGTGTTGCCGGTGACGTACTCCAGGTCCAGGTTGCGCTTGGTCTTGCCGCCGGTGGCGTCAATGGCGGCCTGGTCGGAGATGGCCCAGACATAGCCCAGACCGTCCTTGTGCATCTGGTCGAACACGGGGCTGTTGAGCTTCTGGGTCATGTAGCCCTGGTCCTTCTCGTTGACGAAGCGCTTGCCCTCGGCGCCCACCATGATCATGTTGGGCAGGGACATGAAGCCGTTGTTGCTGGCGGTGGCGGAGGTGCCGTTGTGCTCAGCCATGATGGTGTAGTCCTTGAGGACGCACATCATGTCGTCGGTGTGGGTAGTAGCGGCGCCCACGTTGCTGGCCATGATGATGCCGTCGCCGGTGGAGCCGGGGAAGCCGATGCCGAAGGTGCCGGCCAGCTCGGGAGTGAAGCGGGCGGTCAGCTCGGGGTTGTAGGCGTAGCCGCCGGTGCAGATGACCACGCTCTTGGCGGTGATGGTGAACTCGCTGCCGGCCTTCTCGGCCTTCACGCCGCCCACGCTGCCGTCGGCGTTCATGACCAGCTCAGTGGCCTTGGTCTCCAGCATGAGCTCCACACCGGCGTCGTCCAGGCTCTTGCTGAAGGGCTCGGCCATACCGGCGCCGGCGCCCTCCACCTGGTGCATCATCTGCAGGGGGCCGTAGCCCACCTTCACGTCGGTGAAGTTCATGCCCACACGGTCGGCCAGCCAGTTGATGGTCTCGCCGCTCTTCTCCAGGGTGATGGTGGTGAGGGCGGGATCCAGGTGGTAAGAGGCGTTGCTCATCAGGTTGTCGTACATCTCCTCGAAGGTGAGCTCAATGCCCATCTCCTTCTGCAGGTCGCTGCCGTAAGCGCCGATGACGCCCTGGGAGGTGAAGGTGGTGCCGCCGATGGAGGCCATCTTCTCCAGCAGGATGACGGTGCCGGCGCCCTGGTCCTTGGCCTCAATGGCGGCGCACAGACCGGCGCCGCCAGCGCCGATGACCACCACGTCAGCGGTCATGTCGCCGGCAGTCTCGCCCTCTTCCACCTTCACGGGCACCTGCTTGAGGGCCTCCACATCGCCGCCGGCCTCGGTGATGGCGGCAGCAACAGCGGTCAGGATGGCGTTGCTGGTGTTGGTGGCGCCGGTGACGGTGTCAATGCCCAGGGACTGGTTGTCCACGATAGCCTGGGGAATGCGCTCCAGAGCGGGAGCGGCGATGCTCTCGGTCTCAGCCTGCTCGGTCACCACCACACTGGTGATGGCGGTGTCGCTGACGGTGACCTCAACGGTCACAGGGCCGTTGTTGCCGTCGGCGGTGCCGGTGTAGGTACCGGCGGTGTAGGCGCCGGCAGGGGCGTTGCTGGGGGACTCGGACGGAGCGGTCTCATTGGTGCAGCCCGCCATCATGCCAATCAGCAGGGCTGAGCCCAGCAAGAGGCTGATGCCTTTTTTCAGATTCATTGGAATTTCCTCCTTCTTCTTTCCCTAACCGTCTTTCCCTCGGTTTGGGTTGTTAATATTATATCATTTTTCTTGTTACCGTACAAGCAATATTTGACAAATTATTTACACATTTGTCCGAAAGTTATTTATTTTTTGTGCTTATTGCACTATTTTGTTAATATATTGCGTTTTAACGCTTTGCCTTGATAAAGCTTTGGAGCGAATTGACAGCCGAACCTTCCGCCGATATACTTAAATGTAAGAAATTATGGGGAGGCACCGCCCATGGACGACTATATCAGGCTGAAAAAGTCCAACTGCAAGAACTGCTACAAGTGCATCCGCAACTGCCCCGTCAAGTCTATCCGCTTCTCCGACCACCAGGCCAACATTGTCCCCGACGAGTGCATCCTGTGCGGCCGGTGCTTTGTGGCCTGCCCTCAGAACGCCAAGGAGGTACGGGACGACCTGCCCGCTGCCCGTGCTCTGCTCGCCTCCGGCGCGCCGGTGTACGCCAGCGTGGCCCCCTCCTTTGTGGCCGCCTGGGAGGGCGTGACCATCTCCTCCATGGAGGCGGCGCTCAAGCAGCTGGGCTTTGCGGGCGCGGAGGAGACCGCCCTGGGGGCCACCATGGTCAAGACCGAGTACGAGCACCTCACCGCCGCCGGGGAACAGGAGGTCATTGTCTCCACCTGCTGCCACACGGTGAATCTGCTGGTGCAGAAGCACTTCCCCGAGGTGCTGCCCGCTCTGGCCAAGGTGGTGTCCCCCATGCAAGCCCACTGCCGGGACCTGAAGCGGCGGCATCCGGGGTGCCGCACCGTGTTCATCGGCCCCTGTATCTCCAAGAAAGACGAGGCCGAGTCCTACCCAGGCATTGTGGACTGCGTGCTCACCTTTGAGGAGCTGTCCGCCTGGCTGGAGCAGGCAGGCGTGACATTGGAGGCGGGAACCGACGGCAACAGGGAGAGCCGGGCACGGCTCTTCCCCACCACCGGCGGCATTCTGCGCACCATGGCGGAGCGAAACCCGGACTACGCCTATCTGGCGGTGGACGGCATCGACAACTGCATCACCGCCTTGCGGGACATCGCCGAGGGGCGGATGGGCAAGTGTTTTATCGAGATGTCCGCCTGTCCGGGAAGCTGCATCGGCGGCCCGGCCATGGGCAAGAACCGGCGTGCGGCGGTGCGGGACTTCGTCACCGTGGACCGGTACGCCGGTCCCGCCGACTTCCTCTTTGAGCCTCTGCCGCCAGAGAAAATGAACAAGCGTTTTCCCCTGCTGCTCACCGGGCAGGTCAAGCCGGGCAGCGCCGCCATTGAGGAGGTACTGCGGCAGATGGGTAAAACCCGCCCCTCCGACGAGCTCAACTGCGGCACCTGCGGGTACGACACCTGCCGGGAGAAGGCGGCTGCTGTGCTGGCGGGCAAGGCGGACATCACCATGTGCCTGCCCTACCTGAAGGAGCGGGCCGAGTCCTTCTCTGACCACATCATCCAGAACACCCCCAACGCCATTGTGGTCTTTGACGACACCCTAGTCATCCAGCAGGTCAACGACGCGGCCTGCCGTCTGCTGGGCGCCGGACCGGAGGAGCTGAAGGGCACCCAGCCCGGGGGCCTGCTGGCCCCGGAGGTCTATGTGGAGACCCTCCAGCTGGGCCGCCCCTACCACCAGAAGTGCCTCTATCTGAAAGACTACGACAAATACGTGGAGCAGATGGTCACCTACGACGAGGGGTACCATATCCTCATCTGCATCATGCGGGATATCACCGCTGAGGAGCGGGACCGGGAGCGCCGCGAGGCGGTGAACGCCATCACCCTGGAGGTTGCGGACAAGGTCATTGCCAAGCAGATGCGCACCGTCCAGGAGATCGCCTCCCTGCTGGGCGAGACGGCGGCGGAGACCAAGGTGGCCCTCACCAAGCTGAAGGAGAGCCTGGGCCATGAGTGAACTGATTCCCGATGTGGGCTATGTGAGCCTGAATAAATTCGGTGAGCAGCTGTGCGGCGACCACGTGGAGATTGTGGACGGCGAGGACGGCAGCCTGGTGGTGGTGCTGGCCGACGGGCTGGGCTCCGGCGTGAAGGCCAGCATCCTGTCCACCCTGACGGCCAAAATCATCTCCACCATGATGGCCAACGGCCTGTCCCTGGCCGACTGCGTGGACACCATCGCCGCCACCCTGCCCGTGTGCTCAGAGCGGCAGGTGGCCTACTCCACCTTCACCATTCTGCGCTTTGAGGGCGGCAAAACCGCCCAGATCATCCAGTTTGACAACCCCCATGTCATTCTCCTGCGGGACGGCCACCCCTATGCCTATCCCCAGGACATGGTGGAGATTGACGGCAAGAAGATCTATCAGGCCAGCCTTGACCTCCGGGAGAACGACACCTTTGTGGCCTTCAGCGACGGCGCCCTTCACGCCAGCGTGGGGCCGGTGCTGGACCTGACCTGGGACCGGTGGGCCATCGGCCAGTTCCTGGAGACCATGTACGACCCCCATGCCACTGCCAAGACCGTGTCCTCCATCCTGGCCGGAGAGTGCAAGCGGCTCTACGGTGAGCGGCCCGGAGACGACACCACGGTGTGCACGGTCCGGCTGCGGCAGCGTCAGACTGTCAGCCTGATGCTGGGTCCCTCCCGTGACCCGGATGATGAGGAGCGCATGCTCACCGCCTTTTTCGCCGAGCCTGGAAAGCACATCGTGTCCGGCGGCACCACCTCCGCTCTGGCCGCACGGCATCTGGGCCGTGAGCTGGACACCACCCTCCCCGCCTACGTGGACCCGGAGATCCCCCCCACCGCAAAGCTGGAGGGTGTGGACCTGGTCACCGAGGGCGTGGTCACCCTGAGCCGGGTGGTGGAGTACGCCGTGGACTACCTGGGGGACAACTCCAGGTACAGCCAGTGGGGCTATAAGAAGGACGGCGCCTCCCTGGCCGCACGGATGCTCTTTGAAGAGGCTACCGACGTCAACCTGTACATCGGCCGGGCGGTCAATCCCGCCCACCAGGCGGAGGGTCTGCCCATCGGGTTCGACCGGAAGATGCAGATCGCCGACCAGCTGTCCGACTGCCTGAAACGGATGGGAAAAACGGTCAGAACCTATAAATTCTGACCGTCAGAATAAGATTTTGAGTGTGGAGGAGGGTTTTTGTGTTCCGAATCGCCATCGCGGAGGATGACGAAGACTGCGCCCGGCAGCTGCGGGAGTATCTGGAGCGGTACGGCCGTGAGAACGGCGAGGAGCTGGAGATCCGCTGGTTCCCCGACGGCATGGAGCTGACGGAGGAGTACCGTCCCGTCTACGACCTGCTCCTGCTGGATATTGAAATGCCCCACCTGGACGGCATGACCGCCGCCCATAAGATCCGCTGTGTGGACAGCGAGGTGCTCATTCTCTTCATCACAAACATGGCCAAGTACGCCATCAGCGGCTACGAGGTGGAGGCTCTAGGCTTTATGCTCAAGCCGGTGAACTACTTCTCCCTGTCCGTCAAGCTGAAAAAGGCCTTCTCCTACCTCCACAGCCGTGCCCAGAAGAGCCTGATGATCCCAACCAAAGACGGCATGCAGAAGATCTCCGCCGCCGAGATCCGCTACGCGGAGGTGACCGACCACCGGCTTCAGATTCACACGACCCAAGGCGTGTGCACCATGCGGGGCACCCTCCAGGAGCTGGAGGAGGCCCTGGAGGGACAGCACTTCGCCCGGTGCAACAAGGGCTATCTGGTGAACCTGCGCCACATCCAGCTCATCAAGAGCGACCGGGTGGTCATGGCCGGAGGCGATGAGCTGCTCATGAGCCGCAGAAAAAAGGAAGAATTTCTGCTTGCGGTGACCGAGTACTACGGGAAAGGGGGAAGATAGATGGAATTTCTCGACTTGCTGGACGATTTTCTCAAGCAGACCATCCAGACCCGGGACCTGCTGCTGGCCTGCGGACTCTTCGCCATTCCCCTGGCCAAGCGGCCCCATCTGTGGCTCAAGCTGGCAGTTGGGATTCCGGCCTCCCTGGCCCTCCCCTGTCTCATCCCCCACAGCACCTTCAGCTACCTGCTGGAGCTGCTGGTGGTCATCGCCCTGGTGTGGCTGTGCTGCGACCTGCCGGTGACCGACGCCGTCTACTGCGGCGTGTGCGGATACGCCTGCCAGCACATCGCCTACGCCGTCTACTCCATCATCCGCGCTCTGCTACCCGGTGTGTCCTGGGAAAACCCACCCGGCCTCTCCCTGGCCTATTTCACCATTTATCCCACAGTATTTGTCCTGCTCTACCTCCTGTTTGGCCGGCATCTGGCCAGCGGCGGACAGTATGACGTGGATATCCACCAGACCCTCTTCTCCTCCATCGGTACGCTGGCGGTGGTCTGGCTCCTCAGCACGGTGGCCCAGACGCTGGCATTGGGCAATCCCGGCATTACCATCGTGTGCCACCTGTACGGCATCTTCTGCTGCACCTCCATGTTCTGGGGCCAGGTCAACCAGCGCAACCGCTCCCGGCTGGAGCGGGAACTGGTGGTCCAGCAGCAGCTGGCCCGCCAGCAGCGGGAACAGTATCAGCTCACCCAGGAGACCATCGACATCATCAACCGCAAGTGCCACGACCTGAAGCATCAGGTGGCCGCTCTGCGGAACATCTCCTCGGAGGAGCAGCGGGAGGCCCACCTGTCCGAGATTGAGCGCTCCATCCAGATCTACGACTCCACCCTGGAGACAGGCAGCCGGGTGCTGGACACGGTGCTCACCGAAAAAAGCCTGTACTGCGGCGCCCACCAGATCACCATGACCTGCATGGCCGACGGACGGCGGCTCTCCTTCCTGGACGATGTGGACGTGTACACCATCTTCGGCAACGCCATCGACAACGCCATTGAGAGCGTCAGCGGCTTGACCGACCCGGAGAAGCGGGCCATTGCCGTGTCGGTGTGGAGCAAGAGCGGCCTGCTGCTCATCCAGTTTGAGAACTACTACGAGAAGGAGCTCCGCTTTGAAAACGGCATTCCGGCCACCACAAAGGCGGACAAGAACGACCACGGCTTCGGCATCCGCTCCATCGGCTACACCGTAAAGAAGTACGGCGGCCACCTGACCATCAGCGCCGAGGACCACCTGTTCCTGCTGAGCATCTCCATCCCCCTGCCGTAACGCAGAAAACGCCCCGCCGCATATGCGGCGGGGCGTTTCGTGTCTCCGGGCTTAATAATCCGGGTCCAGAGAGGTGCGCAGGGTGGAGTGGTCAAAGCTCAGGTTGGCGGTGCCGTCGCCGTTGTCGGTCCAGATGCCCTCGATGTGAGAGGGGCCCTGGGGCGGCATCTCGCTGTACTGGTCAAAGCGGAAGGTGCCGTCGGTGTACAGCTCCAGGGTGCCGTCCTTGATGGCGAAGGGACGGTTGTCGCTGGTCATGCTGTAGGTGTAGGCGGAGCCGGCGGATGTGGTGGTGGGTGCGGCGGTGAAGTTGAAGCTGATGGAGCTGTTGCCGCAGTCGAACACGCCGCCATTGGTCAGGTCAAAGCGGTCCACATACTGGGGATAGCTGAAGGAGTTGCGGGCAATGCCGTCAGTGTAATAGTAGTTGGCGGAAATCACGTTGTGGCCGTCAAAGGTGACGCCCTGGGCCACCTGAGTGGTGTCCGAGGTGGGGTTGGTCACGTAGGCGTTCTCACTGTGGGCCACTGCGGTGATGTCATAGGTGGCGCCCGGAGTCAGGGCGTCGGAGACGGCATTGTAGTGGTCGGCGGACAGCTCCTCCACCGTGACCACCACTGTGTCGGCGCTGTCGGCGGTGTTGGTGAAGGTCACCTCCACCGAGTCGGGATAGGCCTGGTACATGTAGTCGGCGATGTTGGACACCTGTACGTCAACGGTGCTGTCAAAGGTGTTCCACAGATAATCCACCACCGGGGCGTCCTGAGCGCCGGAGAAGGAGTAGCTGGCGGTGGCGGCGGTGGACATGGCGTGGGCGGAGTCGTTCAGGCTGGGGAAGGCGAACACCTTCACCAGATACTCGCCGTAGCCGTACTGGACCAGGTCGTCAATGTTGCCCGAGTAGGTCTCGCCGCCGGTACCGGTGGCGGCAATGGAGTTGCTGGAGAAGAGGAAGGGATCGCTGTCGCCGGTGGCGTCGGGGGCGCAGAAGTAGACCAGATAGTAGTCCGCATTGGCCACGCCGGTGAAGGAGTAGTCGCCGTTCTCACTGAGGGTGAAGTCGGCGGGGGTGTCCAGCTTGGCGGCTGTGCTCTGGCTCTCCGTGGCGGAGCCGTCGGCGGAGGTGCTGCTGGCGAACCAGTCGTCCATGACAGCGCCCACCTCGGCGTAGTAGGTGGTGATGTTGTCCAGAGCCGTGGTGGCGCAGGAGGTGCACAGCAGGCCCAGCACGCACACCATGAGCAGCAGGCTAAGAAGTTTACGCAGTTTCATTCAAGCCGCCTCCTTTCTGGTGAAGCAGGAGGCAATCCCCAGGATTGCCGTGGCGAAGCAGAGCAGGATGATGGCCACCACGGGCACCAGGGAGCCCCGGGCACCGTACATGGTGATGTTGTTGAGCCGGTCAGCCCAGACGGGGTAGCTGTTCAGGAAGAACAGGCCCACGCCGTAGGACACCAGGAGCACCTGGACCAGATTGAGGAACTCGGTGGCCTTCTTGTCCACCAGGGCGTAGGCCAGTCCGCAGACCGCGCCCAGCAGCAGGGAGAGGACCACCATGGAATCCATGTAGCTGTAAATCGTGCCGTAAATCACAAAGGCAATCAGAGTGATCAGATTGACCGCCACAGCGATCAGACTCAGCTTGGCGCTGATGCTTTTTCCCTTCATACCTTACTTCACCTCCGCAATGTGCTTCTTCTTGTACACCATGGCGGCGCTGGCGGCCGTGCAGGCCACGAAGCCAACGCCCAGCACTGCCGTGGCGATCAGCAGGGCCTTCTGCCAGCCGGGCACGATGGTGAGGATGGTGCTGCCGCTGGTCAGGCCGTTGACCGACCAGGTGCGGCTGAGGACATACAGGTCGTGCTTGGCGGCCTCCCGCAGGTAGGAGATGATGGCGGTGTCGCCGCTGTCAATGAGGCTCTGGATAGCGTTGCGGTAGGCGCCGGCGTCCAGGCAGTAGTAGTCCTGACCGGTGACCAGGAACTCGGCGAAGTGGTTCTTGTAGGCGTAGGAGGAGTAGCCGTCGGAGGTGACGTGACCCTTGAAGCCCCACTCACCCCGGAGGATGCCGTCCAGCAGGGCGGGGTTGGCGTTGTTGGGCACGCAGCCGATGCGGTTGAAGGCGGTCATGACGCTCAGGGCGCCGCCCTCACAGAAGGCTCCCTCAAAGGCCCGGAGGTAATTCTCGCGCAGGGCCTGCACGTTGGTGAAGGTGGCCACGCCGTCACGGGCGTAGTCCTGGTCGTTGAGGGCGAAGTGCTTGATGCAGAAGGTGGTGCCCACAGCCTGCATGGCAGCGGCCTCGTGGGTGCCCACGATGTAGCCGAAGTTGCCGTCCTCAGACCAGTACTGGTGGTTGCGGCCGCCGAAGGGGGTGCGGTGCAGGTCGCCGCCGCCGTACCAGATCTCGGTGGCGCCGCAGAACAGGGCCTCAACGCCCAGCAGGTGGCCGCGCTGGTCAAAGCGCTCGGTGTTCCAGGTGCGGGAGGTGGTGACCTCGGACACCCAGCCGATGCAGCCGGCGTTGTTGCACACCAGATTGCCGATGCCGGTGTTGTCGTCGGTGCGGTTGGCGCCGGGCATGCCCACGCTCTCAATGGGGTCGTAGCCGTCGTTGTCGGAGATCAGGCTGAGCATCTCGTCGATGGACAGCTGGTCCAGGAAAGCGTTCCAGGTCTCCTCGTCGTCAAAGTCGGTGTAGTACAGGTCGGCGAAGGTGAGACCGTTGTCCGCGCCGGTGGTGAAGGTCTCGCCGGTGTCATAATCCGCGGCGTTGTACCAATCGGGGATCATGTCCTCCAGCATCTCCTCGGTCATGGCCACCTCGATGGCCTGGGCGGGATAGGTGCCCTCCCAGTCGGAACGGGTGAGGTAGGTGAACTCATAGCCGTAGTAGTTGATGTCGGCCTTGTCAAAGAGGTTGGTGACCTCCACGCCGGTGACGCGGGAGAGGTCATAGCTCTCGGTGTCCAGCTCGGCCTGGTTCCAGGTGTGGGTCTTGGCGGCGTCGCCGTCGTAGTCCATGCCGTTGGCGGTGGTAAAGCCCTTGGCGGCCAGGATGTTGTTCAGCGCGTCGTGGGCGCTGGTGCCGATGGCCAGGTAGTAGTCACCGGCGGAGAGGATGTAGCCGGCAGCGCCGTAGGTGTCGTAGCTGGCCAGGAAGTAGCGGTCCACCTCCACGGTGACGGTCTCGCTGGCGCCGGGCTCCAGAGTGCCGGTCTTGCCCATGCCCACAAACTGAACGGCGGACTTCTCCACCCGGTTCTGCTTCTCATAGTCGCCGTAGGGAGTCTGGGCGTAGATCTCCACCACGTCCATACCGGCTACGTCGCCGGTATTGGTCACGGTGACCTCCACCAGATAGGAGTCGGTGTTGGGGTCGTACTCCACGCTGTCCAGGGTCTGCTCAAAAGTGGTATAGCTCAGGCCGTAGCCGAAGGGGAACACCACCTCGTCGGTGTAGCTCCAGGCTCCGCCGGTGGAGGAGCCCGCAGCGCTGGAGGCGTTGCCGTTGCCCATGACAACGTCCTCATACCGGGTCTCGTAGTACTTGTAGCCGGTGTAGATGCCCTCGGCGTAGAGAATCCAGTTGCTCTCCGAGGTGCCGTCAGCGCCCCAGTCGAGGTCGTTGGCGCCCACCCAGTCCAGGTTGGTCCACTGCTGGGTGTTGTTGCCCGCGTAGGTGACGGCGGGAGCGGACAGGGAGTTGGCCGCATAGGTGTCCACCACACGGCCGGAGGGATTAGCCGCACCCACCATCAGGTTGACCACGCCGGTGTAGCCCACCGTACCGGGACGGCCCACCAGCATGCAGGCGTCCACGCCGTAGTCGTCCAGCCAGTCCAGCTCCATGGCCTGCTCGGAGTTGATGAGCACGATGATGGAGCCGAACACACCGGCCTCCTTCTGGCTCTGGAGGTAGGCCATCAGGTCGGCCTCGTTGTCGGACAGGCCCAGATAGTGGTTGCCGTCGTCATTGTAGAGGGATGCGTCGTTGCTCTCGCTGCCCGCCCGGGAGAGAACCACGATGGCGGCGTCGTTGCAGCTGCTCTGCCAGGAGCTCTCCTGGGCCTTCACGTCGGCGATGGGGGCCTCCACCACCGAGCTGATGCTGGTGGTGCCCAGGTCGGCGTAGACGGTGTCGCCCAGGCTGGCGTTCACGTTCTCCGCGCCCAGTGCGTCCTGGAGAGCGGAGGTGAGGGTGGAGGCCACGATGGACTCAAAGGGGGTGCTGGTGGAGGTGCCGATGGGGTGGAACGCGCCGTTGCCGAACAGGGTCACGCCGGCGCCCTCCGCCAGAGGCAGCGCACCGTTGTTGGTCAGGAGCACGGTGCCCTCCTCGGCCTGCTTGATGTTCTCGGCGGCCACGTCCATCTCCAGCATCAGGGCCGCCTGGTTGTTGTTAGGGTCGGTGCCGTACTCGTTGTCATAGACAACCGCGTCGGCTGCCGCGGCGTCATCACTGTGGATAATCTGGGTGGTGGACACGCCCAGCGCCTGGTTGATGATGCCCGCGTAGTGGAAGGTCAGCGTGGTTGCGGCGGTGCACAGGAAAAACAGAAATGCCATGATTCCGGCCACGCCGCGCAGGATTGCCGCTTTTCTTTTCATATACGTCCTCCTCTGCTTTTTTTGCTGCGTTCAGGTTTTGCTCTCTTTTCCTCCTCCTTAACGTATCTGAGGACCCTTTGTCCCCGTCTGCGCCGTGGAAACAACGCCCCGCGGTGCTTCCTGTCTGAAATTATAGGAGTTTCCGCTCCGGCCAGACCGGTTTTGTCTCAAGCGGTCTGTTTGCCGCCCGAAACGGTCAAATGCGGGCAGGAAAAAAGGAGATGCTTTGGTCTGTTTCACCAAAGCATCTCCTCTGAAACGCAGCAAAAAGCCCCGCCGGACGCCTTTGCGGCATGTCCGGCGGGGCAATTGTCTCTCTATTTGGCTCAGAGCAGGACCAGACCGTATTTTTTCGCCATCTCGGCCAGGAACTCCGGCTCCAGGTCCCCGGTGCCATCCCAGAAGGCACGGCCCTGATAGACCCGCAGGGCCTGTTCCAGCAGCTCGGGTACGTCGGACCACAGACACAGGGCGTCCCGGACGGCGTACTGGTTCTCGGCGAAGATGGCCACGTCGTCCTCCTCCAGGATGGCGATTTTCAGTGACCCCTGGGGACAGGTCTCCTCCGCCTCCAGAATCTCCTCCATCAGGTCGGAGGTGCACTCGATGGTCTCCCCCACGTCCACATCGGGGGTAATGAACCGGGCCTCCTTCTCACTGGCACAGGGGATCACGTCCGGGTCGTGCTCGGGGGGCACAAAGCGGGAAAAGTCCACCAGGGCCAGATCCCGGGCCAGAAGGGACGGGCCGTCGCCGCTGAGGGCGCCGCCGCAGGCAAAGAGCTTCACCCCTGCCTCCGCCAGGTCCTGGAGCTCCTGCTCAGGCTCGGAGACCACCGCCGCCAGGGGAATGGCCGCGTAGGGCGTCAGCCGCTGGAGCTGCTCCAGCAGCACCTCCGCCCCCTCGCCGGTGGACAGGCCGAAAGCGGCCGCCCCCATGCCCTGCATCACAATCAGAGCGGCCAGCACGTCGGTGCCCGACTCGGTGCGCCCCTCCTCGTCACAGCGGGCCAGCACCACCACCGGCCTGGAGGACGCCTGACGCACCGCCAGCATGGCGGCCCGCTCCTCGGCCATGGTCATGCCCTCTCCCAGCAGGAACAGGTCCACACCCGCCTCCGCCAGGGCGGCGGCCTGCTCGGCATAGGCCGTCACCAGCTCCTCAAAGGTCACGTCTCCGAAGGGCTCCAGCTCCTGCCCGGCAGGCCCAATGCCTCCGGCCACCAGGACCCGCTCCCCTGCCGACCGTCGGGTCAGCTCCACCAGGGTGCGGTTGTAGCCCCGCACGTCCTCTTCCCCGTCCCGGCGGGGCAGACGGAACCGGTTGCCCCGAAAGGTGGGGGCCACCACCGCATTGCAGCCCGCCGTCACCCAGCTGCGCTGGATCAGGCTCAGCTTCTCCCTATGCCCGGGCAGCCAGGTGCTCTCCCGGTTTCCGTCGTCCTCGGCGCCGCCGATGAGAAGGGGCAGGGGTAGAGGTATGTCCATGGATTGTTTCCTCCTTGGGCTTGATATATTTGGAATTTAGTATAGCGGTTTCCGGGCGAAATTGCAAGGCAATCTTCCCCGAGAGAATGAAATACAGCAGCGGGGCGGACGCCGCTCTCCACGGCGCCCGCCCCGGGCAGTTCTGTCTGGATGTATGCCTGTCTCAGCGGAACAGGGGCAGCAGAGCCGCGCCGATGATGCCCGCGTCGTTGCCCAGCTGGGCCAGGGTGAGGATGGTGCGGCGCTTGCTGTCCCGGGCATAGTCCTCCCGGTCCACAATGGCGCGCACAGGCCCCATCAGGGTCTCGCCGGCGCCGGCCACGCCGCCGCCCACGCAGAACACCTCGGGCTGGAACACGTTGATCAGGCTGGTGATGCCGCAGGCCAGATAGGACTGATACTCCTCCACCAGCTCCTTGGCCAACAGGTCGCCCTGGGCCGCAGCATCAAAGACGGTACGGGCCTCCACCTTCTCGGGATCGCCGTCGCACAGCTTCCACAGCAGGGTCTCCCGGTTGTCCTGCATCCGCTCCCGGGCACGCTTGATGATGGCGGTGGCGGAGGCGTAGGTCTCGAAGCAGCCCCGGCGGCCGCAGGTGCACAGGCGGCCGTTGTACTCGATGACAAAGTGGCCCACCTCCAGACCGGCGTAGTTGAAGCCGGTGTACAGTTTGCCGTCCAGCACGGCGCCGCCGCCCACGCCGGTGCCCAGGGTGATGGCCACCATGGACTGGCTGCCCTTGCCCGCACCGGCGGCGTACTCGCCCAGCGCCGCGGCGTTGGCGTCGTTCTCAATATAGACCTCCTTGCCCAGACGAGCCTTGAGCATCTCGGCCAGAGGCACGTTGTGGAAATCCAGGTTGGACCAGTACTCCACAACGCCGTTCTTGGGGTCAATGACGCCGGGCGAACCGATGCCCACAGACTCGATGTCGTCCATGGTGAAGCCCCCGGCGGTCAGCGCCTGACGGGCCGCCTCGGCCATGGCAGCCGCCACAGCCTCCGCGCCGGTGCGGGGCGTGGCGATCTTGCCCCGGCTGAGAATGGTACCCGCTTCATCCACTACGGCGGCGGCCACGTTGATGCCGCCCAGGTCAATGCCCAGATACTTCATAAGAAAACGTCCTCCCTTGTCCTCTTTGTACTTCCGCTGCCGTGCCGGACCAGCACAGCGTTTTCCTTATTATAGCGAAAAAAGCCGCGCCCCACAAGAGGGCACGGCTTAGTGCACGGTAAAAATCATCCTCTGCCCGGAGAGCGCTCCGGACAGCTTCTTTTCACGGGTTTAGCTGCTTCTTCGGCGAAACACGCCGGGTCCTGCACCGTCTTACGCGGCGGGAGCCACCTCATTCAGCCCCCTGACCGCTGCGCCTGTATTTTTTTCGCCGCTGCGGCTCTTGGTGGACAGGTGGACTCCCAGGGTGACAAAGCCGCTGAGGAGCAGGAAGGCGTAGAAGCTGATGCCCCGGGAGACCAGCACCGCCGGCGTTACCAGGGACGTGCCGAAGAAGATGGCGAAGAGGGTGACAAACCCGCCCTCGGTGGCGCCCACCGCACCGGGCAGGGGCAGCGAGGAGGTGGACAGGGTGAGCAGCGCCTGAACCCCCACCAGCTCCATGGCCCCGTGGCCGCTGAGGCCGAAGGCCTTATACACCACAAAGGGCACCAGGAGCAGCGCCGTGAGCTGCACCACGTTCAGGCCCAGCAGCACGGGCACCAGGGAGGCGTTTTTCTTGAAGCACTCGGCGCCGGAGCGGTACTCGGCCATCTGCCGCTCCAGCTTCTCCTGGGCGGCGGCACGGTTGCGGACCAGCCGCAGCCGGACGCCCAGATTCAGCAGGCCGTTCATCAGCCGGCGGGCGGCGTTGGGCAGGAACATAAAGCAGAGCATACCGGCGGTGAGGGCCAGCATGACCACCGCGCCGTAGAGCAACAGCAGGCCCATACCAGGCCCCATGGCGGAGATCATGCCCGGCATGGCGATGGCCGCGCCGATGGCGTAGAGCAGCACGGTCACCTGGTAGCATACGGCGATCATCATCATATTCAATGCGCCGTGGGCGGCGGGGACACCGTTTTTGCTCATGTAGTAGATCTGAGCGGGCTGTCCGCCGGTGGCGGAGGGGGTGATGGAGCTGACATAGAACCCCACAAAGGAGAAGCCCAGGCAGCGGCGATAGGGCAGCGGATGGCCCAGGCGGCCCAGAATCAGCTTGGAGCACATGGCCTCGCTGCCCACAAAGACAAACATCAGCCCCAGGCCCAGGACCACGTAGCCCGGCTTTATCTTCCCCAGCACGTCCAGCAGCTGGGAAACGGGCTGGTTGCGCAGCAGCAGGTAAAAGGTCAGGGCGATGAGCGCCAGCAGCAGGATGCCTCCCGCCAGACGTTTCCCCTTACTCATGGGCGTGCACCCTCCTCCAGCCCCACACCAGCCGTCCGGCAAGGGCCAGCAGCGCGGCCAGGGCAGTCAGGGCGGCAAAACGCCCCACAGCATGGTTCTTTTTCTTCATCACGCGCACGCTCCCTTCATCACACGCAGGGTCTCCAGAATGGCACCCAGGGTATTGTCAGCCAGCTGGCTCTTGAGGCGGCGCATATTGCCCGCCATGGCCGAGAGCTTCTCCCGGTCGTAAATCAGATTGCGGATGGCCTCCAGGCAGTCCTCGATCTCCTTGGCCGCCACGGCGCCGATGCCCGCGCGGAGCAGGAACCGGGCGTTGTTGATCTCCTGCTGGAGGAAGGGTTCCCAGGCCAGCAGAGGCAGCTCGGAGAAAATACTCTCAAACATGGTGATGCCGCCGGGCTTGGAGAGCATCAGGTCAGCCTGGGCCATGTAGTCGTACACCCGGTCGGTGTACCCCACCACATGGATGTGCTCGTACTTTCCCTCCAGCCGCTCCCGCAGCTTCTCGTTCCGTCCGGCGATGATGGTGGTCTCCACACCGGGCAGGGCATTGAGTTCCTCGTAGAACCGCTCCTTCCGGGGCAGCAGGCCCAGGCCGCCGCCCATGATGAGCAGGTGCCGCCGCTGTCCGTCCCGCTGGTGGGGTGTGGTCTTGAACTGGGCCTTCACAGGGATGCCCGTGGGCACGATGATGGCCGGGTCCACGTCCTTCCGGGCCAGCTGCTCCCGCAGCTCGGGAGTGCCCACCAGATAGCAGTCGGTGTTGCTGTTGATCCACTCGCCATGGACGGACAAATCGGTGATACAGGTGATAAGCGGCAGCGCCACGCCGGTCTCCTGCTTCCAGCGGGACACCAGCTGGGCGCAGAGGGGATGGGTGGCCACCACCATATCGGGCCGTTCCTCTTCCAGCAGCTTCTCCAGCCGGTCCAGAAAGTGCCACTCAAAGGGCGGGTGGGCGTCGCTCTCCATGTTCTCCGTCATCTTATAATAAGTATTGTAAATCCCGCTGCCGTGGGTGACCAGCAGGGAAAAGCCCTTGTACCACGCCTCAGAGGCGCTGGGTACGGCATAATCAATAAAGTCCAGCACCTTGACCTCCGTGCCGGGCTCCTCGTCCTGGAACTGCTGCGCCAGAGACTGGGAGGCCGACCAGTGGCCCATGCCGAATTTTCCTGTCAAAATCAGGATTTTCACGTCCAACCCTCCTGTCATTCCGCGTTTCCTTCCTGTTTACAGCTCTGAGTATAGCTTCTGAATCTTTAGAAAACCCTGCCCCAAAGCTTAAAGAATCATTAAGAAAAAGGAAATTTCTTATTTCGAAATTCCAGTTTTTATCACATTATAGACAGAACAGCGCGGCTTTTTTCATAAAACACGAAAAAAGCCGCGCTGTTTTTACATTTATGTTTTATTATCCTCCGCACCATCTCTCCACAGAAGTCTGTACTCCTGTGTCCCGGCGGCGCACACGGCGGCATGCCAGCCCTCGCCGGAAAAGTCATGCAGCAGCACGCCCTCCGCCTGTTCGCCGGGCAGGGGCGGGCAGATTTTGGCCGGTCCGGCAATGCTGCCCCCCGTCCGCTTGACCCAGCTCTCCTTCCGGGTCCACAGCTGGCAAAATTTCTCCCAGCCGCCTCCCTGGGTCTGGAACCACTGGTACTCCCGGTCACTGAGCACATACCGGGGCAGGCCGGCACGGTGGGGACGCACCCGCTCGATGTCCACCCCCACACTCTGATCGGAGAAGGCGCAGAGGGCCAGGTCGCCGCTGTGGCTCAGGTTGAAATGGATATGGGGCATGGAGGGAAAAAAGGGCTTTCCCATGGGGCCCCGCTCCACAGGCGGCATCTCCTCCAGGCCCCAGATCTCCCGCAGGCCCAGAGCCAGCAGACGCCGGGACGCAGCCCGCCCCTCCTCATTTCTGCTCCCCAGTATCAGCAGCATAATATCCCCCCACTAAAAGCTGCACTTATTTTAATGCTTTTTATATTGTGTTTTCAATCTGTCTTTTGTACAATGATTGCAAAATCCCGGTGAACTGCCGCTGTCCCCCTTTCCCCGGGAAATAAGGAGTGACGCTTTTATGGAACAGCAACAGTATGTCTGCCCCAAGTGCGGCTGTATGACCTATGAGCACGACCAGTTCCAGGCCACCGGCGGAAACTTCGCCAAATTCTTCGACATCCAGAACAAGAAGTTTTACACCATCACCTGCACCCGGTGCGGCTACACGGAGCTCTACAAGGCTCAGAACGACACCGGCATGGATATCCTCGACTTTCTCATCGGCGGCTGAAAAAACAGGCGGCGGGAATTTTCCCGCCGCCTGTGCTGTATTTTGCTGTCTCAGTCCAGCACCTGGACGCAGGCGCCCAGAGCTCCCTTGCCGATGTAGACGCTGAGGGTGGCATCCATCTCCCCCTGCCAGAAGTGGTCGTAATCGGGGAAGAGCTGCTCCATTCTGGCCCGGAGCTGGGCCATCTCCTCCGGTGCGCCGCCGTTGGCCACCGCCAGGTTGTACCGCTTGTGGTCCCCCAAGGACTTGCGCACCAGCTCAATCAGCTTGTCCTGCACCGCCTTGCGGCCCCGGACCTTGGCGATGCTCTGGAGCTGTCCGTCTCCGGCAAAGGTGATGAGGGGCTTGATGCTCAGCATGGTCCCAGCCATGGCGGTCACCTTGCCGATGCGTCCGCCCTTGGCCAGATACTCCAGGGTGTCCACCGAGAAGAAGGGGTAGGTATTGGCCAGCAGCTTGGGCACCCGCTCCTTCACCAGCTCATCCCAGGACATGCCGTTCTCAATGTCCTCCCAGGCCTGGAGCACCGAGATGCCCATGCCCAGCGCGCCGCTGAGGGAGTCGAACACGGCGATCTCCAGGTCGCTCCTGCTCTCACAGAGCAGGCGGACCATGTTGTAGGTGCCGGAAAGCCCCGAGGAGAGGTGGATGGCCAGCACCCGCTCATACCCGTCCGCCTTGATGCGACTGAGAATCCGGTCGGCGGTGAAGAAATCGGGCAGAGAGGTCTTGGGCAGCTCCCCCGCCTCCAGGCGGCGGTAGATGTCCGAGGCGAAAATGTCCACTCCGTCGAAATACTCCCCGTCCCGGCAGGCGATTTTCAGCGGCACGGTATAGATGGGCTTGCCAGCCCGCAGATCCTCTGAGAGGTCAGCGCAGGAATCCGTCAGAATCGCAATCTTATAAGGGTTTGACAACTCTATCATCCTACTCTATAATTAACATTACTGGGTATAACATAACAGTGTTATGTGATTATTATATCTGACTTTTTCACCACTGTCAAGCGAGAAGGAGGCCAAAAAATGGATTATCGCGAGCGGCGGAAGGCTCAGGCCCAACAGACAGAGCAGGCCATCCTTCAGGCGGCAATGGAGCTGTCCCACGAGGACAGCTTCGACCACGTGTCCATCCGGGACATCTGCCGCCGGGCCGGTATTACCACCGGCGCTTTTTATCACCACTTCAAGTCCAAGGAAGATATGCTGGTGCGGGGCTTTGCCTCCCTGGACGCCTATATGGAGCGTGCCCTGGACGGCCACGAAAAGGACGACCCGGTGTCCCGTCTGTGGCTGCTGCTGTCCAGCTACGCCGGATTCATGGAGGAGGAAGGCCATGAGCTGGTGGCACGGTACTATGTCCACCGCCTCTCCAACCCCTCCTTTGAGTCCATGGACCCCTCCCGCTTCACCCACCGGGCCATGCTGGAGTGTCTGCGGCAGACCAGAGATTTGGGGCGGCTGATGCCGGGCAAGTCGCCGGAGTGGGTGGCGGACTTCCTGTTCCGCCACTTCCGTGGCGTGGCCATCGACTGGATTCTTCACCAGGGTTCCTACCCATTATTGCCCAAGCTGGAGCAGGACTATCAGTTCTTCGCCCAGATCTTCCAGCGCACAGCTTAATATAAAACAGGGGCGCGTCATAGGACGCGCCCCTGTTGCTGTTTTTACCACTTGTTCTCCACCCGCTCGGCGAAGCCCATAAAGTTCCGAAGCTCCACCGCTGTGCCGTCATCCAGCACCGCACGGCCGTTGAAGCGGCCAAACACCTGGTGCTGGTCGGACTTGAGCACCCCCACGCTGGTGCAGGCCGCCCGGTCCAGGATGGGCTGGAAATCCATCTCAAAGCGGCCGTCGTCGCTGGTGAAGGTCCAGTTGGCCATGTAGTCGTACCGGCCGCCCTTTTGAGGGATGTGAAAGGCCACCCTGGAGAGCTTGTGGGCCTTTCCGGCGTAAAAGAGCATGTTTTCGGTAGCCGCCGAGGTGTCCCCGAAGCCATAGCCGATGTTGAAGCCAAAGGGTACCCCGTCCGCCAGACCGGAGGCAGAGCCCCAGTACCAGGTGTTGTGGTAGGTCCACACCCCACGGCCCCAGTCCAGGGTACCGAAGGAGTCCTCCGGGAGGAAGGTATAGGTTTTATCCCCCAGAGTCACAGCCCCGGAGGCCCGCATACAGTTGATTTTCTGGTTGTAGTAGAAGTGCCCCGGCTTGTCAAAGGGGGTGCAGATGACCATGGACTCCTCCGGCTCATCGGTGAGCACCACCCGGGCGTCCAGAGCCTGGCTGTCCCGGAAATTGTCCATGTGGGCCACCAGCAGCCGCTTCTCCCCGCTGGCCCGGAAAAAGAGGCCGTAGCCCTTCCCCGACACTGCCGTGTCACCCTGCTCGGACGTGGAGGGCAAACCGGTACGGCCCATGGGCAGAATCCTCATGGGGCTCTTTGTCACCTGCCAGCCTTGGTCAAAGTCCAGGAGGGAGATGGAGTCCAGGCCCATGTAGGAGTTGTCCGCAATGGTGAGGGCCAGAGCGAAATGGTCGTTCATCACCAGGTAGTAATCCCACTCCTTCAGCCGGGTGAGCCCTCCCTTTACCTTGCTGCGGTCATACACCGGCAGAAGCCTTTTGGCGTATCCCGCCTGTGTCAGGTTACCCTGTTCGTCCAGCAGGGGGATGGGTGCTGTAATCTCATGCTGCTCCACGGCGCTCCCTCCTTTTTCTTTATTATATCCCACCTCTCTTCCCAGAGCAAGCGGGCATAGGGACAACCAGGGGATGCATATCCTGTCTGGACGGGAGGTGGAAGCATGATATCCAGACTGCTGGCCAGACAATGGGTGCGGGATACCATTCTGGGGCTGGCCCTGCTGTGCGCCACCCTGGGGCTGATGTTCTATCCCCAGGAGTGCATGTCGGCGGCAAAGGACGGCCTGACCCTGTGCTACAACGTGATCATCCCCTCCCTGTTCCCCTTCTTTGTCCTCTCCTCCCTGGTGGTGGAGCTGGGACTGGCGGGCTACCTGGGCAGGGCACTGGAAAAGGTCATGCGTCCCCTGTTCAATGTCAGCGGCGCATGCGCCTCCGCCTTTGCACTGGGCTTTATCGGCGGCTACCCTGTGGGGGCCAAGACCGCCATCAGCCTATACGAGAAGGGCATGTGCTCCCGCACCGAGGCGGAGCGGCTGCTCTCCTTCTGCAATAACTCCGGCCCCGCCTTTATCCTGGGTGTGGTGGGAGCCGGGGTGTTCGGCAGCAGCAAGGTGGGGCTGCTGCTCTACCTGGCCCACGCCGCCGCGTCGGTGTGCGTTGGCATCCTCTTCCGCTTCTACAAGTCGGGCGGCTCCAAACGGGACAGAGAGCGTCCGGCTCCCCGGTTCCAGGCCCAGCGCTTCACCGCCGCCTTTACCGGGTCCATCAAAAACTCCTTCCTCTCCACTCTCAACATCTGCGCCTTTGTGGTGTTCTTCACCGTGGTCATCCGGCTGCTCTTCCTGTCCGGGGTGCTCTCCGGACTGTCCTGGGTCCTGGGGACCCTGCTGTCTCCCCTGGGCTTCTCCCAGGAGTGGGCGGAACGGCTGCTCACCGGCTTTCTGGAGATCTCCTCCGGCGTGTGGACCCTGTCCGGCTCCGGGGCACTGGCGGGACGGCTGTCCATGGCCGCCTTTATGCTGGGCTGGGCCGGTGTGTCCGTCCACTGTCAGGTGCTCTCCTTCATCGGCGGCAGCGGCCTGAGCGTGCAGACCTATCTGGTGGGAAAGCTGCTCCACGGCGGACTGTCCGCCCTGTTTGTGGCGGGACTGTTCCGGCTGTTCTCCTTTGACGCCCCCGCGGCCGCCTACCTGGCCGACCAGGTGGCCTCCATCGCCGGGCTGGACTTCCGCACCGCCCTGGTCATCTCCACCGTGTCCGCCTGGGTGGTGTGGCTTCTCTTTTTCGCCGCCGCTGCCGCCGCCATCCGCCGCTGCCGGAGGGCTTGACGCCCCTTTTCCCCTTCTTCCCGGTTTTTGTGGAAAATCCCGCCGAAATGCGCTATACTGTTATCCAAGAAAAGAAACGCCTTCCGGAGGGAACTGCCATGCTGTTTCAAAAATCCATTGAGCCCCGCTGCGCCTACTGCACCCGCTCCGCGCCGCTGGATGAGGACACCCTGCTGTGCGCCAAAAAAGGAGTGGTGTCCCCGGGGAACCACTGCCGTGCCTTTCAGTACGACCCCTTCAAGCGTATCCCCCCCAGGCCGGTGGCCCCTGACTTCAGTAAGCTGAAGGACGAGGATTTCAGGCTGTAAGTTCATAAAAAAGAGGCCGGATCAGCTGCTCCGGCCTCTTTTTTGTCTCTATCAGCGCTCCCACTTCTCCACCAGGGCGCGGATCTGGTCGGCAAACTTGGCCAGGTCCTTGTTGGTGCCGCCCTTGTTGTGGCGAATGGCCTCCATGAGCTTCTCTCCGGCCTCTTCCAGGCGGCGGTAGGCGGGAGAACCGGCATCCTGAGGCACAGCCTTCTTGGGCTGGGGGATGCCAGCCGCCAGCACCTTGCCGGCGAGCAGGTCGTAGACCTCCTCATACTCGGGGGCGTGGGCGGAGAAGCCCTGCTCCCGCAGGGTGTTGGCGTAGATCTCGGTGACCTCCGAATCGCCGTGGACCACAAAGACCTCCTTGGGTCTGGGGTTGTAGTAGTTGATCCAGGCCAGCAGGCCGTTCCGGTCGGCATGGGAGGACAGGCCGTGGCACTGGGTGATCTCCGCGTTGACGGCGATGGTCTCACCGAACAGCTTGACCTCGTGGGCCCCCTCCAGCAGACGGCGGCCCAGGCTGCCCTCGGCCTGATAGCCCACAAAGATCACAGTGCACTCGCTGCGCCACAGGTTGTGCTTCAGGTGGTGGCGGATACGGCCGGCGTCGCACATACCGGAGGCCGAGATGATGACCTTGGGGGTCTTGTCAGCGTTCAGAGCCTTGGACTCCTCGCTGCTCTCCACCAGGGTGAGACCGGGGAAGGTGAACAGAGCCTCGCCGTCCCGCACCACCTCCAGAGCCTCCTCGTCCAGGTAGCCGTGGAGGTCGCCGGAGAAGATACGGGTTGCCTCACGGGCCAGGGGGGAGTCCACACAGACCTGGAAATTGGGGGCGTTGGGGGCCAGGTTCTCCTCCTTAATCTCCCGGATGAAGTAGAGCAGCTCCTGGGTGCGGCCCACGGCAAAGGAGGGGATCACCACGTTGCCGCCCCGGCCCAGGGTGCGGTCGATGATGGCCGCCAGCTCCTCCTTGTACTCCCCCTTGCCCTGATGGAGCCGGTCGCCGTAGGTGCTCTCGGTGAGGACATAGTCCGCCTCCTGGATGTACTGGGGGTCACGGATGATGGGCTGGTCGTGGTTGCCGATATCGCCGGAGAAGACGATCTTGCGGGTCTGCCCCTCCTCGGTAAGCCACAGCTCCACACTGGCCGAGCCCAGCAGGTGTCCGGCGTCAGTGAAACGGAGTTTGGCCGTCCCAGGGATCATGTCCAGCTCCTGGCCGTACTCGCAGGAGACCAGCTGCTTCAGGGTCAGCTCCGCGTCCTCCAGGGTGTAGAGCGGCTCCACCGGCGGACGTCCGGCACGCTTGCCCTTCTGGTTCTCCCACTGGGCGTCGCTCTCCTGAATGTGGGCGGAGTCCCGCAGCATGATGGACAGCAGCTGGGCGGTGAGACGGGTGCAGTAGATGGGGCCGTCAAAGCCCTGCTTGACCAGCAGCGGCAGACGTCCCGAGTGGTCGATGTGGGCATGGGTCACCACAACGGCGTCAATATACCCGGGCGTAAAGTCCAGCCGGCTGTTGTCCTGCTCGTCCCGCCCCTGCTGGAGTCCGCAGTCCACCAGAATCCGCTTTCCGCCGCACTCCACACAGTGACAGCTTCCGGTTACCGCCTTGGCCGCGCCGAAAAAGGTCAGTTTCATACCAGGCACCTCCTTTTATACTTCTGGCTTCATTGTACCCTCCCCACTGCGGAAATGCAATCAGGAGGTGGACGGCAGCGCGTAGAATTTCCTTCCGTTGGCGGATTTTCCCGCCTCACCGGACGCTGTCCACCGCCAGGCGCTGGACATAGGCCGAGAGGGTGCGGTAGGACGGACAGAAAATCCGCCGGCCGGCCGCCAGGGAGAGTGCCTCGTTCCAGTCTGTCAAGCTGTATGTGTCCAGCGGTTGGACGGTCAGGAGGGTGAGCAGCCACACCGGGTCGGGGCGGTCTACGCCGTGCCGTTCCCGGAGGCGGCGCAGAATGGGGTTTTCCATGGGTATCCCGCCTTTCTTCTCCCCATTCTATGCGACCTATCCCCGTAAGAACCTTCACAAATGCAAAAAGAGCGGGGGAAAAATCCCCCGCTCTTCAGATTGGTGTTTCTTACACCACCTGAGCCTTGATCAGGTTGGTGGTGCCGCTCTTGTACCCCACGGAATCCATTCCGTGGGGACCCCGGTTTTTCATCTGCTGGGGCGGAGTGAATCCGCCCCGCATCAAGCCTTTGCCTCACGCAAAGGCTTGGGATCGGCAAGAGCGGGGGATACACTCCCCCGCTCTTTAGTCTGGTATTTCTTACACCACCTGAGCCTTGATCAGGTTGGTGGTGCCGCTCTTGCCGATGGGCACACCGGCGGTGATGACCACGGTGTCGCCGCACTTCACGGCGCCCTCCTTGCGGGCCACCTCCACGCTCATGGAGAACAGACGGTCGGTGGAATCCACAAAGCCGGTCAGGTAGGAGTGGACGCCCCAGGAGATGGCCAGCTGACGGCGGACCTTCTCGTTCTGGCACACGGCCACGATGGGGCAGGCGGGACGGAACCGGGAGATGACCTTGGCGGTGTAGCCGGACTCGGTGGGCGCCAGGATGGCGGTGGCGTTCAGGTCCATAGCGGTCATGCAGCAGGTGTGGGTGATGGCGTCGTTGATGGTGGAGACGCCGGGCTGCAGGCTGTGCTCACGGAAGCGGCCCCAGTAGTTGATGGCGGACTCGGCGGCCTTCACGGTGGACACCATGGCCTCAACGGCCTCGATGGGGTACTTGCCGGAGGCGGTCTCGCCGGAGAGCATCACGCAGGAGGTGCCGTCGAATACGGCGTTGGCCACGTCGGAGACCTCGGCACGGGTGGGACGGGGGTTGCGGATCATGGAGTCCAGCATCTGGGTGGCGGTGATGACGGGCTTGCCGGCCATGGTGGTAGCCTTGATCATCTTCTTCTGGAGGATGGGCACCTCCTGAGCGGGGATCTCCACGCCCAGGTCGCCACGGGCAACCATGACGCCGTCGGAGGCGGCGATGATCTCCTCCAGATTGTCCACGCCCTCGCGGTTCTCAATCTTGGAGATGATGCGGATGTTGTCGCCGCCGAACTCGTGCAGGCAGGCGCGGATGTCCTCCACGTCGCTGGCCTTCCGGACGAAGGAAGCGGCGATGAAGTCGAAGTCGTTCTCAGCGGCGAACTTCAGGTCCTCCTTGTCCTTCTCGGTGAGGGAGGGCAGCAGGATGTGGACATTGGGGATGTTGATGGACTTATTGTTGGACAGGGGGCCGCCGTTCTCCACGACGCAGACGATCTCCTGGCCCTTGATCTCCTGGACCAGCAGGTCGATCAGGCCGTCGTCCACCAGGATGTGGTTGCCGGGGGCCACCTCGTTGTGCAGGTTGGCATAGGTAACGGAGACTCGCTCGGAGGTGCCCTCGCACTCAGCGGTGGTGAGGGTGAAGACGTCGTCCTTCTTCAGCTCGATGCGGCCGTCCTTGAAGGTCTTGATGCGGATCTCGGGGCCCTTGGTATCCAGGATAGCAGCCACGGGGATACCCAGCTCGTCCCGGACGCGCTTGAGCTTGGTCAGCTGAGCCAGGTGGCTCTCGTGGGTGCCGTGGGAGAAGTTGAAGCGGGCGGCGTTCATGCCGGCAAGGATCAGCTTACGGATCATTTCCTCGCTGTCCACGGCGGGACCCAGAGTGCAGATAATTTTTGTCTTTCTCATATCGGACATGGCTGACATACCTCCATATCGGTGGTTATATTTCAGGTTTTGAATATCTTTGCGGGATAATCATACTACAAAGGAGGCCGTTTGAAAAGGGGTAATCGCTACAATCCAAAAGATTTAACATTTTCCTTAATCGTCATTTTATCCATATCGCTTCCAGCAATTTCCCGATTATCTATTCCATATCCCAGGTTAAGCGGTTCCTTAGCCTCTTTTCGCTTCTCCTGCGTATTGCGTCAGAGCGCTGACGCATAAAAGAGCGCCATGCCCACCGGCATGGCGCTCCCATTTGCTGTTATTTTCTCCTGTTACTCCGCCTTTTCCTCTTCCTGAGGCGGAATTTCCAGCCTGGAAACCGTGGCCCACTCCACCCGGCGGTCGTTGAGCTCCTCCACCCGGATGTGAAGGCCACACACGTCCACCTCGGGGTGGCTGCCGTCCTCGGGGATGACAGCCAGCTGGGTAAACACCAGGCCGCCCAGGGTGTCGTACTCCTCGTCCTCGGGCAGCTCCACGCCCAAGGCCTCGGCCACCTCCTCCAGGTCGGCGGAACCGGCGATGCGCCACAGGTTCTCCCCCAGAGGCACAATCTCCTGCTCGTCCTGGGGGTCAAACTCGTCATAGATGTTGCCCACGATCTCCTCCAGCAGGTCCTCCATGGTGATGATGCCGCTGGTGCCGCCGTACTCGTCCACCACGATGGCCATGTGGATCTTTTTGGCCTGCATATCCCGGAACAGGGCGTCGGTCCGTACCGACTCGGGCACAAAGTAGGCCGGAGTCAGCAGCTCCCGCAGGGGTTTGGGCTGCTCCTCCCGGGCATTGAGCAGGTAGGTGCGGGTGTTCAGGATGCCGATGACGTCGTCGGCGTCCTCCTCGTAGACAGGGAACCGGGTCAGGCCGGTCTCCCGGATGGTGCGGATAATCTCCTCGTCACTGTCCTGGGCCCACAGCATGACCACGTCGGTGCGGTGAATCATGACCTCCTCGGCGGTCATATTGTTGAACTCGAAGATGTTGTCAATCATCTCCTTCTCGCCCGACTCAATGGCCCCCTTCTCCTCACCGATGTCCATCATCATGCGGATCTCCTCCTCGGAGACCTCATCCTCCTTGGCGTTGGGGTCAATATGTAGCAGGCGCAGCATACCGTTGGTGGACACGGTGAGCAGCCAGATGAGGGGCCGCATCACCGCCGACAGGAAGGACACCACACCGCAGGTGAACCGGGCCACCTCCTCCGTCTTCTGCATGGCCAGGCGCTTGGGCACCAGCTCGCCCAGCACCAGGGTGAAGAAGGACAGAATGATGGTGATCAGGATGACGGCCAGGGTGTTCACCGCAGCGGCCGTGGCGGCGTCCAGCTGCCATTTCAGCACAGCCCAGTCCCGGATGCGGCCGGCAAAGTTGTCCGCCGCGAAAGCCGAGCCCAGGAATCCGGCCAGCGTGATGCCGATCTGGATGGTGGAGAGGAAGCGGGTGGGGGCCTCCACAATCTTCAGCAGCTTGGCCGCCTTCTTGTCTCCCTCCTCCGCCTCCCGGCGCAGGACATTTTCATTCAGCGAGATGACCGCAATCTCTGTGGCGGCAAAATACGCGTTGACCAGAATCAGAATCAGCTGCAGCAGCAATTGGGGCCATATAGGGTCCGATGACACAGAAATTCCTCCTAACAAATATTCAGGCAGATGGACAGCTCCGCCTTTGTCGCAGAATTATATCACAACTGTGGAGGAAATACACTACTTTTTGCAAAAATCTTACACGTCTAATTTTCTGTCCCCCTTCTTCGTCAAAATGAGTGCGTATTCCTCCGGCCCATGCTATAATAATGTCTGCCGAATCGGCCCTTGTGTAAGGCACTGGGCAGATACAGACCTGCCACGCCTTTATACCCCTGATGGCCGCTTTTTTGCGGCGCTCAGCTATCTTTTTTCAAGTGAGGGATGCCCTGTGAATACGCTCCGGGACCGCCTGCCCAACTGGGCCGGCCAGCCTGTGATTTTTGTGAAGTGGCTTATCTTCGCCTGCCTCATCGGCCTCATCTGCGGCGGTGTGGGCACCCTGTTCCACTTCGCCATTGACGCCGCCGCCGAGCTGCGTGGGGAATACCCCTGGATTTTGTGGCTGCTGCCCGCAGGCGGCGCCCTCATCGTCCTGCTCTACCGCTGGTGCGGAATGGAGAAGGACCGGGGCACCAACTTCGTGCTGGTGGCCGTGCGGGAAAATGAGCCCCTCCGCCTGCGCACCGCCCCCCTTATCTTCGCCGCCACCGTCATCACCCATCTGGTGGGCGGCTCCTCCGGCCGTGAGGGCGCTGCCCTCCAGCTGGGCGGCTCCATCTCCTCCAAAATCGGCCGGTGGATGGGCCTGGACGACAAGGACAGCCGGGTTATCACCATGTGCGGTATGTCCGCCGCCTTCTCCGCCCTCTTCGGCACCCCCCTGGCCGCAGCCGTGTTCTCCATGGAGGTGGTCAGCGTGGGCGTCATGTACTATGCTGCCATTGTCCCCTGTACCATCGCGTCCCTGGTGGGTGTGGGCGTGGCCGCCTCCTTCGGCGTACCCCCCACCGTCTACGATCTCACCGGTGTGCCCGCTCTCAGCATCGTCACCGCCCTCCAGTGCGTGGGCATGGGCGTCCTCTTCGCCCTGCTGTCCATCCTGTTCTGCCGGGTGATGCACGCCGCCCCCAAGCTCTACAATAAATTTATCCCCCGGCCCGTTCTCCGGGCTGCTGTTGGCGGTGCCCTGGTCATCGCCCTGACCTATCTGGTGTGGCTGTGGAATCCGGGCACCTACGACTACAACGGCGCAGGGGCCGGACTCATCGCCCAGGCCATCGGCGGCCAGGCCCGTCCCGAAGCCTTTCTGCTGAAAATCCTGTTCACCGCCGTCACTTTGGGCGCCGGCTTCAAGGGCGGCGAGATCGTGCCCGTGTTCTTCACCGGCGCCACCTTCGGCTGCGTGGCCGCCCCTTTCCTGGGCCTGCCCGCCACCTTCGGTGCGGCCCTGGGCATGACGGCGGTATTCTGCGGCGTCACCAACTGCCCCATGACCTCCCTGTTCCTGGCCTATGAGCTCTTCGGCGGCCAGGGTCTGCCCCTCTTCGCCCTGTCCTGCGCCGTGGCCTACATGCTCTCCGGCTACTATGGCCTGTATAGCGAACAGAAAATCGTGTATTCTAAGTTCAGACCGGAATTTATTGATAAAAAGGCGGAGTAAACCATGAATCAGACTCTCTTTTACAACGGAACCATTCTCACCATGGAGGACGGCCCCGCACCCCAGGCCGTGCTGGTGGAGGACGGCGTCATCCGGGCCGTCGGGGCACTGGCGGAGCTGGATAGGCTGGCTCCGGATGCCGTGCGGCGGGACCTGTCCGGCCGCACCCTGATGCCCGCCTTTCTGGACCCCCACAGCCACCTGACCGCCCTGGCCTCCACCCTGGACCTTTGTCCCCTGGGCAGCGCCGCATCCTTTGCGGACATTGCCCGGCTGCTGCTGGAGTTCCAGAAAAAGCGGAACATGCCCGCTGATCAGTGGCTCATCGGCTTCGGGTACGACCACAACGTGCTTGCAGAACGTGCCCAGCCCGACCGGCACGCTCTGGACGGTACCTTTCCCGAGACCCCGGTGCTCATCTCCAACGCCTCGGGCCACATGGGCGTGGCCAACTCCGCCGCGCTGAAGCTGCTGAACATCACTGCCGACACCCCCGACCCTGAGGGCGGCAGAATCGGTCGTGAGGCCGACGGCCGCACCCCCAGCGGCTACCTGGAGGAGAACGCCTTCATCCGTCTGGCCTCTTCCATGCCCGGTCCTTCGCCGGATCAGGCGGCCCGCAACGTGGAGCGTGCGGAGGAGATCTACCTCTCCCACGGCATCACCCTCATTCAGGACGGCCTCACCGACACGGGCCGTTACGCCCTGCTCTCCGCCGCCCATCTGAAAACAGAGGCGGTGGGATACGCCGACCTGAAAAACACTCCTGAGCTGATTGACAGGCCCCACATCGGTGGGTATAAAATTTTCCTGGACGGTTCTCCCCAGGGCAGAACCGCCTGGATGTTGGAGCCCTACGCCTCCAACACCCCCGATCAGCCCGACTACCGGGGTTATCCCATCTACTCCGACGAGGAGGTCACCGGCTTTGTCCGCACCGCCCTCACCCAGGGCAAACAGCTGCTGGCCCACTGCAACGGAGACGCTGCGGCTGCCCAGTATATCCGCTGCTGCCGTGCCGCCCAGGAGGAGACCGGCCTTAAAATCTCGGATATCCGGCCTGTGATGATCCACGCTCAGCTGGTCCGCCGGGAACAGCTGGAGGAGATGAAGGAGCTGGGCATCATCCCCTCCTTCTTCGCCGCCCACCTGTGGTACTGGGGAGACGTCCACGCCGAGAACTTCGGCCCTGACCGGGCCGCCTCCATCAGCCCCCTGGGCTGGGCAGAGGAGCTGGGCCTCCCCTTCACCCTCCACCAGGATACGCCGGTTATCCAGCCCGATATGCTGGAGACCGTGTGGTGCGCCGTCAACCGTGTGACCCGTGAAGGGAAAACACTGGGCGGAGCGCTGAAGATCTCCCCCATGGCCGCTCTCCGGGCGGTCACCCTCCACGCCGCTTACCAGTATTCCCGTGAGGACATTCTGGGTTCTATCAAGCCCGGCAAGCAGGCCGATCTCATCGTCCTCTCCGCCGACCCCACGGCGGTGGACCCCATGGACATCCGCTCCATCCGGGTGCTGGAGACCATCCACGGTGGCAAAACGGTCTGGCAGACGTAACCCCTCCATGTTCCTTCTCTCCCGCGCCGGACAGTTCCACCTGCCCGTGCGCTTCTGAAAGGTGGTTTTTCCTTGAACATTTTCGATATCATGGGCCCCGTCATGGTGGGGCCCATCCCCAGAGCACGCTGACGCGTACTCCGGGGAACCCCGCTCTTTTTCATCTGCTGGGGCGGAGTGAATCTGCCCCGCATCAGGGTTTTCCCTTTCGGGAAAACGCCTGGACGCCGCACAGCGGCGGCTCGCTCCCGCTCGCGCTGGACGGCCCCACTGGTCTGTGCGTTTTTTGAAAGGTGGTTTTTCCTTGAACATTTTCGATATCATGGGCCCCGTCATGGTGGGGCCGTCCAGCTCCCACACGGCGGGAGCGGTGCGCATCGGCCTCATCACCCGCAAGCTGCTGGGCCGTCCCCCCGTACGGGCCGAACTGCTGCTCCACGGCTCCTTTGCCGCCACTGGCAAGGGCCACGGCACCGACCGTGCCCTGGTGGCCGGTCTGCTGGGCATGGCCCCCGATGACCCGGACATTCCCCGCGCCTTCCCCCTGGCCGAGCGGGCCGGGATGCTGGTGCGGATGGGCAGCATCGTCCTCCGGGGCGCACACCCCAACTCGGTGCTGCTGCGGGTGGAGGACGAGCGGGGCAACACCCTGGAGGTCAACGCCTCCTCCCTGGGCGGCGGCCGGGTGCGGGTCAACGCCATTGACGGGCTGGATGCCTCCTTCACCGGAGAATACCCCACCCTCATCATCCGCAACGAGGACAAGCCCGGCGCGGTGGCTGAGGTGACCGGCATCCTCTCCCGCCGTCAGGTCAACATCGCCACCATGCAGCTCTACCGCAACATGCGGGGCGGCCTGGCCGTGATGGTACTGGAGAGCGACCAGGATATCTGGCAGGAGGCCATTGAGGAGCTGCGGGCCTGCCCGGGTATCGTGCGGGTGACCTATCTCAACATGGAGGAGGACGGCTGACATGGCGTTTACATCTGTGGAGGGCCTCCTGCGGGCGGCGGCGGATATGCCGCTGTGGCAGGCGGTCCGGGACGACGATATGCAGGACCGGGGCGCTGACGCCGCCGAGTCCTGGGACCAGATGGCCCGTCTCTGGACGGCCATGACCGAGAGCGTAAAACAGTACAGCCCCCTGCTCCGCTCGTCCAGCGAGCTGGTGGGCGGCGAGGGCGGACTGGTAGCGGAGCAGGGCGGCAGTCTGTGCGGCCCCTTCTTCTCCGCCGTCATCGCCACCGCTCTGAAAACCGGCGAGTGCAACGCCTGCATGCGGCGCATCGTGGCCGCCCCCACAGCGGGCGCCAGCGGCGTACTGCCCGCCGTACTCCTTCCCCTTCAGCAGCGGGACAACCTCTCCGACGAGGTCATGACCCAGGCTCTCTATGTGGCCGCCGGCTTCGGGCAGGTCATCGCCTCCCGGGCCTCCATCTCGGGCGCGGAAGGCGGCTGTCAGGCCGAGGTGGGCTCCGCCTCGGGTATGGCCGCCGCCGCTCTGGTCCACCTCATGGGCGGCACACCGGAGCAGATGGCCCACGCCTGCGCCATGGCCCTGAGCAACATTCTGGGTCTGGTGTGCGACCCGGTGGCCGGACTGGTGGAGGTGCCCTGCGTCAAGCGCAACGTGATGGGCGCCATGAACGCCCTGTCCTGCGCCGAGATGGCCCTGTGCGGGGTGAAGAACGCTATCCCCTGCGACGAGGTCATTGACGCCATGCGGTCCGTGGGCGACTCCATGCCCGCCGCCCTCCGGGAGACCGGCATGGGTGGTCTGGCCGCCACCCCCACCGGCCGGCGCATCGCGGAGCAAATTCTGGGTAAATAAGGGCACAAAAAGAGCCTCTGCGTATGCCGCAGAGGCTCTTTTCATATACGGCTCACTCCATCTTCACCGGTCTGCCCTCTGTTGTTGGTTCACCTCAATATCGTCACTCCAGCAGCCCGTTTGCGTAGCGGTTGAGCGCCTCACAGGGCTCGTATTTGGTCCGGTAGCCCACCCCGTCTATCACCAGGAAGGGGTTATACGCCAGGATATCGGTGGTGCTGCCGTCGGCCAGATGGAGGGTAAAAAGTGCCCCCTGACCGGCGTACTCTGTATAGGAATCGTCCCGGTCATAGATGACCACCTGGCTGAGATACTCTGCCAGCTCCCCGGTATCCGGAACTTCCAGCGTGATGTCCGGCGGAGTAAGCAGCACTGTGGCGGACTGGATATCCGCCGCCGTCAGGTCTTTGTAGGGCCGCCGACCAGCCATGGCGGAAGCGGCCCATATGCCGCCCACAATGACCGCCAAGCACAGTAGGGCAATGAGCCAGCGCTTTCCTCTTTTCATACAGGCTCCCTCCTTTTATTCTCTGTCTGTATAGACGAAAAACGGACCGAAATGTTTCAAGGGGTCAGCGTCCAAAGGACGCTGACCCCTTGTTTTCCTATGTACTTTTATGCCCGGCTGTCCGGCAGGCTGGCGGCAGCGGCGCTCTGGCCAATCTGCCGCACCCGCTCGTCGGGCGCCTGGACAGAGAAGGTGCAGTCGGGGTACTCGTCAGCCAGAACCTGGCGGGCGGTGGACAGGATGATGTCACCGCCGGCGCCGCCGGCCACGCCGCCCATCACCAGGGCGCAGTTCATGTCATAGAACTTGGTGTACAGAGCCAGAGCGTGGCCCAGGTAGACGCCCAGGTCCCGGTAGACCACCTCCACCGACTTGTCGCCGCCATCCATCCGGCGGCGGAGGGAGGAGAACTTGTCGGCAGCGCCACCCTCGGGCATCTCCAGCCCGGCCATGGCGGCCAGCTTCACCGCGCCCTCCTGGCTCAGGTACTTGACGCCGCAGCCCACGTCGCCGCTCCAGTCGTCACGGGCGGCGTCGGGCTGCACGTCGATGGGGGTAAAGGCCAGCTCGTTGAACCAGCCGGTCACGTTGCCCGCCTTGTCCACGTAGCCTCCGGCCTCGCTGCTGCCCATGGAGATGCCCAGGATGCCGTTCTCGTTCAGGCCCATGGCGCCGGCCAGAGCGGTCACGTCGCCGTCGTTGGCCACGGCGAAGGGGATGTTCTCCCCCAGGCTGGCGGCGGTACGGGGGTAGATGTCCTTGATGGACTTGTCAAAGTCCTCCTTGCCCACGGAGAGGAACAGGCTGGCCACCATGCACCGCTCACCAACCAGCACGCCGGCGGTGGACACGCCCACGCCGTCCACCTGGGGCAGGTGCTCCGCGGCGGCACGGAGAGCGGCAGTGATGTGATCGTAGTGGTACTGAGGGTCGCTCTGCTCGCTGGGCCGCCAGGGCATGGTGTCAGAGAACACGCTCTTGCCGTCCACCAGGGCGCTCACCTTCAGGTTGCTGGCGCCCGCGTCCAGACCGATGCGGCAGCCCTCCAGATGCCGTCCCACCGGACGGGAAGAGCCCTTCTCGGCAGGACGGTCGGCGTAGCTGCGGCTCTCCACGGTAAAGGGCCGCTCATAGACCCCCTCCATGAAGTCCCGGTCAAAGTCCCGGCTGCCGCCGGCTGCGTAAGCGTCCCGCAGGTACTCCGCCGCCGCCGCGCTGCCGCAGGCGATCAGCTTCCAGCCGCCCCGGGACCAGAGGAGGAACTTTGCCAGCCGGTCCACATACAGCCGGTCGGCGTCGCTCAGCGCTCCCTCGGTGCGCAGGGCGGTGTTGTACACCGACACCAGGCCGTCCTCCCGCTCCACCGCCAGGGCGAAGGGGTGTTTTGCACCGCTCTCATAGACCCGGAAAAACCGGGCCAGGGGCACGAAGGTCTTGTCCAGCTCGGGCAGGTGGGTCACCGGCAGATCCAGTCCTAAAAATTCCATGGAAGCATCCTCCTCTTGTTTGTTGCCTCCAGTTTATCACACCAATCTCCCCGGCGCATTATCCAAACCTGCTCACTTTTTGCACAAAAAGACCGGAGCCTGTGCAAAGTCAGACTCCGGTCTTTTCTCGCTGTATTTCCCGTCACATATGGGGCAGCACGTGGACGGTATGCTCCCCTTTGGACTGCACCTGTCCGATGACCGCACCGGGAATGCCCCGGTCATTCAGCCGCCGGACCAGCTCCACACCCCGCTCCTCCGGGATGGAGATGAGCAGGCCGCCTGCGGTCTGGGGGTCGAAGAGCAGGTCGGACACCTCCAGCGCCACGGCCTCCTCCACCTTTACCTTACCCTCCAGGTAATTCCGGTTGCGGTAGGCGCCGGCGGGGATGATGCCGTCCTGGGCCAGCTCCAGCGCGCCGGAGGCAAAGGGCACCGTATCCGCCCACAGCCGCACCGTCACGCCGCTGCCCTCGGCCAGCTCGTTGACATGGCCCAGCAGGCCGAAGCCGGTGATATCCGTGCAGGCGCTGGGCTTCAGAGGCAGCATGACCTCCTGGGCCCCCTTGTTCAGGGTGCTCATCAGGCCGATCATCTCCTTCATCTGCCCGTCGGTGAGCAGCTCCGCCTTGGCGGCGGTGGAGAGCACGCCGGTTCCCACCGGCTTGGTGAGCACCAGCAAATCCCCCGGCTTCGCGCCGCTGTTGGTCAGGATCTCCTCCGGCCGGGCAAAGCCGGTGACGCACAGGCCGTATTTCGGCTCTGTATCCTCAATGCTGTGCCCTCCGGCGATGACCGCTCCGGCCTCCACCACCTTGTCGGCGCCGCCGGCCAGAATCTCCCGGACAATCTCCAGGTTCAGGCAGGTGGGGAAGCAGAGCAGATTGATGGCCAGTCGGGGCGTGCCCCCCATGGCGTACACGTCGGAGAGGGCGTTGGCCGCCGCAATCCGGCCAAAGCTGCGGGGATCGTCCACTACGGGCGGGAAAAAGTCCGCCGTCTGGATCATGGCGGTATCGTCGTTGATCCGGTAGACGGCAGCGTCGTCGCTGGCGTCAAAACCCACCATCAGCCGCTCATCAGAGCCCTTTGGCAGGTCCGCCAGCAGTTGGCCAAGGACACCCGGTCCTATCTTGGCCCCTCAGCCGCCCGCGGCTGTCATTTTGGTCAGTCTGACCGGTTCTTCGTTCATACCGCGCCTCCTCTCCCCTGCTCCGGGACAGATGCCCGGAACAATTTCATTTCATTATATCACATCTCCTGCCGGGGTTAAACCGCAAATTTTCCACACCGCCACACTGCCGTCTCACCCGCCGGACCGGTGCGGCATAGGCTGGAACTGAGAAGAAATCCATGTCTCGTTTCCTATTTTGAATACTGGAGGGTTATCCATATGGCTGCGGAACCGTGTGTACAGTTTTACCTGGGGGCAAACGCCCCCTCTGGCTTCTACTCTCTCTACGACCAGCTCATCGACCCCGACCAGGCCCAGGACGTGATGATCCTCAAGGGCGGTCCGGGCTGCGGCAAGTCCTCCCTCATGCGGAAAGTAGGGGCCGCCATGGAGGAACAGGGCCTGGCGGTGGAGTACATCCAGTGCTCCGGCGACCCGGACTCCCTGGACGCCGTCATCATCCCCACCCTAGCCACCGCCATTGTGGACGGTACCGCGCCCCACGGCTGCGCAACACCGGGACACTTCTCACGCAAAAAGACGGCGCATCCCGGATTGGGACACGCCGTCTGTATGATGAGGGTTATGCCGTCAGGTCTCGATAGCGGGGCTCGCTGAGAACGTCCAGCATGTATGCGTAGGGGGAGAGTTCTCCACTGGTCACCATCTGGAAGAGCTTGGGCGTACAGCCCGAGACAAGCGCCGCCCCCTGCTCGTTCATGGTGACGGGCTGGTGGAGGCCACGGCTGGCCACGTTCCAGAACACCACCTGGGGCAAAGCGTAGCCCTCGGCCGCAAAGGCCTGGCGGGCCTGCTCAAAGACGGTGACATCCGCGCACTCGGTCCCCTGGTCAAACTCCATGTCGGAGATGACATACAGGGTGTCGGGCATATCCTCCTGGCTCATGTGGTTCTCCACGGCGGCGCGGAGGAGCAGGTCAAAGACCGCCTCAAGGTTGGTGTTGGCACACTCGTTGAAGCCCGCGCAGTACTGCACCTGCTCATAGAGGTTCTTGCCCTTGATCTCCACCAGCCTGGGGCTGTGGGAGAAGGTGATGAAGTGGTTGCGGAAGGCCCCGGTGTTCCTCTGGGCGAAGTAGATGGCCAGGGACAGTGCCACAGCGGCGGGGATAGGGCTGACATACCCGCTGTACATGGAGCCAGATCCGTCGGCCACCACAAGGGCGTTGCCGCCGCCGGTGTAGTCGGGCAGGGCATTCCAGGTGGTGCCCAGGGCGAGACGCTCCGCCTGGGACATCGCCTTGCCCGCAAGAGCGGGTGCAATCACGTCGTAGGGATAGAGGGTGCCCGTGTGGAGGATCGCCTTCCCCTCACAGACCTGTTCCAGGAAGTCCTGATAGCGCTCGCCGTCGTTGCGGAGAAAGGCCTTGCGGTACTTGAGCATGGCCTTGGAGGGCTGCTTGGCGTAGTCAAAGGTGTAGTCCCTCTCTCGCAGGTTGTTCTCCAGAATGGCGATTCTGGCGCGCAGAGCGGAGAGGGTCTTGCGGTAGGCGGCCTCGGTCATGCCCAGGCCCTTCACCAGGATCTTGGCGGAGAGCAGGGTGTCGGGGCTGCTGGCGTTCACCGAGGGGAGCCACTTGGCCAGGAGAGAGACATTCCCCTCTCCCGACTCCATGGCCTCCACGTCCCTGGCCAGCTGGGCTTTGATGTACGCGATGGCCGCATCCCTGCAGGGGGTGTCAAAGAGGGCGATCAGGTCGTCCCAGCGGCCGTACTCGGGGATGTTCTCCAGGTTCCTGACCACCGTCTCGGGGGAGAGACGGGCCATGGCCTTCAGGATGATGCGGAAGGCGTAGCGCTCACCCAGGCCGCCGCGGACGTCACGGGCGAAGAAGGCGATCTTCACCGCCATGTCTCTGTCCTCGGCCCAGGCCCGTGTAAAGCGGTTCTGGATCTCTTCCCAGGACGCCCCGCGCAGAGCGCCCACGGTGGAAAACAGGTCCAGACAGTCGCTCATGGTGGTGGAGTAGGCGGCACCGCCATTTTCCGTGCAGGTGCGGATGGATTCTCTTTTCAATGCTTCCAGCATGACGGTACCTCCTAGCGGTTGGGATGGATAACAAGGCACATTGTGTTTTGAAGTCACATAACCGGAAAGATTGCTGTCTGTGCCTTTCTGCGTACAAGGCGCCGTATTCCGGATATGATCCGGAGCTTCTCCCGAGCTAATAAAAGAAATTGCTGTGGGCGCCTTTCATGTGCATATCATAACCTGCCGTGTCTGCTTTTTCCTCTCAAAAAAGTTGCGAGGTCTGCCGTTTTGTCGTACACTGTCAGAAAAGGAGGTGGCGGCATGGCCTATCGTGAGCTGGTAAAGCGATTTGAATCGGTGCGGGAGTACATGCGGGACTTTCTGGTCTTCGGCTACAAAACCCGGCGGGAGTTTGACGGCAAGAGCGCCCGCACCTACGACAATGAGCGCCGCCGCATTGAGAGCTGGCTGGGAGACAATCTGCGCTGGGAGTACCGCTCCAAGGGCAAGGCGGTATTTCTGTCCATGGACGCGGCGGAGCTGGCCCACAACCCGCTGTACCGGGCCTGGCAGTCCAAGAGCTTCACCGACAACGACATCACCCTCCACTTCTGCCTGCTGGACCTGCTCGCCGACGGTCTCCCCCGACACGCCGAGGAGATCACCGACGCCCTGACGGCCCGGTACAACATTCTCTCCGAGCTGTCCACCGTCCGGCGCAAGCTGAAGGAGTACGCGGAGCTGGGGATTCTGGAAGCCCAGAAGCAGGGCCGTGCCCTGTGCTACACTCTCTCATCCTGCACCCTGGATTCCCTCTTCCCCGACCAGACCCGGCTGCCCGAGCTGCTGTGCTTCTTCGGGGAGACCGCTCCCCTCTCGGTGGCGGGCAGCTTTCTGGCCAGCCGTGGGGGCGAGGAGGACTGTAAGCTCCGCTTCAAGCACCACTTCATCGTCCACACCCTGGAGGACCAGATGCTGCTCACCGCCCTGGAGGCCATCCGCACCCGTGCCCGGCTGGAGGTGACCAACGTCAGCGGCCGCAGCGGCAAGGAGCTGGTGATGACGGTGGTGCCGCTGAAGATCATGGTCAGCGTCCAGACCGGACGGCGCTATCTGGCGGCCTGGCTGCCCGCTCGGCGGCGCTTCACCTCCCTCCGTCTGGACTACATCAAGGCCCTCTCCCTCCTTCCCGGTCAGGAGGAGGACGGGGACTGCCGGGCCCTTGCCGAGGAGCGGCTGGCCCACAGCTGGGGGGCAGCCCTCCACAACAGCCCCCGGCTGGAGCGGTTCTCCATGACCGTGGCGGTGGACGAAGTGAAAGAGCACTACATCATCCAGCGCCTGCGCCGGGAGAGCCGTGGCGGCACGGTGGAGCAGGTGGAACCCGGTCTGTGGCGCTGCACCCGGTACGTCTGCGATACCGGCGAGATGATGAACTGGGTCAAGACCTTCATCGGGCGCATTGTGTCCCTGGAGGGGGACAACCAGAGGGCCATCGATCGGTTTTATGATGATATCCGCCGCATGGCGGAGCTGTACGGAGGTGAGGACTGATGGAGCTGTTTTCCGAGGCCTACGGCTGCTATTACGCAGTGGTGGCGGAGATTCTCCGCAGCGCGCCTCTGACCCGTGCCCAGGCGGAGGAGCTGGCGGCAGGCCGTGGCTACGGCGAGAGCGTCATCCAGCTCATTCCCAAGCTGCTGGGCGGCCAGGACTGGCCCCTGCTGGAGGAGCGGGACGGCCTGTTCCACAGCCGCCTGGACCGGCTGCCCGTCCTGCCGGTGACCCATCTGGAGCGGGCCTGGCTGAAAGCCCTGCTGGCCGACCCCCGTCTGCGGCTCTTCCTCTCCGATGATCAGCTCTCCCATCTGGAGGAGGCGCTGTCCGGCGTGGAACCCCTGTACCGGCAGGAGGATGTGGTCTACTTTGACCGCTTTCTGGATGGGGACGACTACGCCGACCCGGACTATCGCCAGCGGTTCCAGGCCATTCTGGCCGCCCTGAAGACGGGCGCCGTGCTCCAAGTGACCTATCTGTCCCAAAAGGGCAACACCCACACCGGTGAATACAAGCCCTTGCGCCTGGAGTACTCCCCCCGGGACGACAAGTTCCGGATTTACGCCCTCAGGGTCCGGGACGGCCGCAGCAAGGGGTGCAGCATCCTCAATCTGGGCCGGATTCTGGACATTGCCCCCTCCGATGAGCAGTATGACGGCGGCTTTGACGTGGCGGAGTGGCGCCGCTGCCACCGCTGCGCCCAGCCCCTGCTCCTGCAGGTCACCAGAGAGCGCAACGGCGTGGAGCGGTTCATGCTGGAGTTCTCCTCCTACGAGAAGCAGAGCGAGTACGACGAGGAGACCGGCTCCTGCACGGTGCGGCTGTGGTACCAGCAGGACGACGAGATGGAGGTGCTCATCCGGCTGCTGGGCTTCGGCCCGGTGGTGCGGGTGCTGGGCCCGGAGCCCTTTGTAGCCCTGATGCGGGAGCGGGTGGCCAGGCAGGCCGCGCTGCTGGCACAGGATAAAAGCTGAATATTCGCCCTATATAGAGCCTCCGGCGCTGTGTGTGCCGGGGGCTCTCCTCATACTCCCCATTTTCCGCTCATAGAGTTCTATGAATCTATAAGAGGGGGAGGTATGGCAATGCGAAAGACCGTGCTGATACTCACGGAGAAGTTTCAGTCCAGGACGCCGCCGGACAAAGAGGCCGTCCGGCAGGCGGTGGCCGCCTGGCTGGCCGGAGCGTTAAAGACATGAGCGAAGAGGTACGCTGCGCCATCTACACCCGGCTGAGCAAGGAGGACGAGGACCGGCAGGGGGACGCCTCGGAGAGCATCCGCAACCAGAAAGCCCTGCTGACCGCCTACGCCGCTGACCGGGGCTGGACAGTTTTTCAGGTCTACTGCGACGAGGACTACTCCGGCGCCGACCGCCTGCGTCCCGCCTTCAACCGGATGCTCCGGGACGCTGAGGAGGGGCGGTTTCACATTCTGTTGTGCAAGAGCCAGTCCCGGTTCACCCGTGACATGGAGCTGGTGGAGAAGTACATCCACGGCCTGTTCCCCCTCTGGGGCATCCGGTTCGTGGCGGTGGCCGACAACGCCGACACCCAGGTGCGGGGCAACAAGAAGGCCAGGCAGATCAACGGTCTGGTGAATGAGTGGTACCTGGAGGACCTGTCGGAGAACATCCGCACGGTGCTGGACATGAAGCGGCGGCAGGGGCAGTACATCGGCGGCGCTCCCATCTACGGCTACCGGAAGGACCCGGCAGACCGGCACCACCTCCTTGTGGACCCGGAGGCCGCCGGAGTTGTGAAGCAGATTTTCCGCTGGTCCCTGGAGGGGAAGGGAAAGCAGGAAATTGCCCGTCTGCTCAACGCCGCCGGCATCCCCAACCCCACCCGGTACAAGCTGGAGCAAGGCTGGCCCGGTGTTCCTCCCGGTTCCGACGGACAGGGGCTGTGGAACAAGACCACCGTGTGGCGCATCCTCCGCAACGAGATGTACACCGGCGTCATGGTCCAGGGGCGGCGGAAAAAGGTGAGCTACAAATCCAAGACCCTCATCGACCTGCCCAGGGAGCAGTGGTTCCGGGTGGAACATACCCACGAGGCCATTGTGGATGCCACCCTCTTTCAGGCTGTCCAGCAGGGGCTGGCGCTCCGCTCCAGAGGGGGCGGCACGGGAACCCCTCATCCCCTGGCTGGACTGGTGAAATGCATGGACTGCGGCAGCGCCATGAGCCGGACTACAAACGCCGGACATGGGCCGTCCTACCTCCGGTGCAGGCGGTACGCCGACGGTGGAGGCTGCACTCGCCACTCCATCCGCCTGGACGCCCTGACAGCGCTGGTGACGGAGCGGGTCCGGCACTATGTGGGTCTGTGCTGCCCGCCGGGGACGCTGCCGCTGCCCGCAAATTCGGAGGGTGACGCCGCTGAGCAGGAGCGGAAAGCCCTGTCCGCCCGGCTGCTCAAAAACCGACAGGCTGTCAAGGCCCTCTATCTGGACAAGGTGGAGGGTCTGGTCAGCCGGGAGCAGTTTTCCGAACTGAACCGGTCCTTTCTGGCGGAACAGGCCCGGTTGGAGGAACGGCTGGCCCGGTTGGAGACGGCAGCCTGTCCTGAGCACGCCACGGATCGCTCCATGCGTGCTCAGGAGCTGCTGAAGCTGGAACAGCTTCCCCGTGCCCTGGCGGCGCTGCTGATAGAACGAGTAGAAATCGGAGAGCGGAACCCGGAGACCGGAGAGCAGGCGGTCCAAATCACCTGGAAATTCTGACAGCGGCAAAAAACTGCGGCACGTTGCCCACGCCCATGTGGTGGAGCCAAAGCTGCCGGGAGCGGTTGAGCGTTATGTCAACTTGGGCGACTGCTACGACCGGACTGGGCTTCAGGCGGTGCGTGCTGAGCTGACCGCCTGCATGAAGGGCTACAAGGGCTGCTATCAGCGGGCCTACCGCTGTCTGACCGCTGCGGCTCAGATTGGCGAGGACATGCGCGCCGCCCTCATCACCCCCGCCGTGGAGGCCAAGCTGGCCAAGCGCACCAAGGGCATCCTGGCCCGTGAGGTGAAGAAGAGCGGGAAGGAGCCGGGAAAAGCGGCGCAGCGGTTCCTGGGGGCCATCACCTGGAAGGGGATCGTGTGCAATTTCGATACCGTGGACGCCCTGTGCCGCCGGGTCTACGAGCTGTCCGACAGCTATGGGCTGGGCCATGTCATGCTCACCCATCTGGCCACCGGGGCCATGGCGGCGGGGTATGATGTGATTCTCTGCCCCTCCCCCATGTGGCCCGACCGCATCGAGCACCTGCTCATCCCCGCTCTCTCCCTGGCCTTTGTCACCAGCACCCCCGCCCTGCCCTACGGCAAACGGCCCTATCGCCGCCTGCGGCTGGACGCCATGGCGGATCAGGAGGTCATGCGGCATCTGCGGGCCAGACTGCGGTTCTCCAAAAAGGTGTCCGCCGCCCTGGTGGAGGAGGCGGTGGAGTCCCTGGCCCAGGCCAAGGCCATGCACGATGAGCTGGAGTCCCTCTACAACCCCCACGTGGACTTTGACCAGGTCTACCGCACCGCCGGAGAGATTGTGGAAGAGCTGAAGGCCCGGCTGCACGGCGGCTGAACCAAAACGGCCCCGGACATACAGGATGGTGTGTCCGGGGCTGCTTTCCGTGTTTACTCCTCTCCCGCCAGTGACTGCGCCCATTCAAAGTAGTAGCCGGACCGGCACGCCGCATGGTCCCGGGCGTCCTCCTCCAGACTCTGGGTGTAGTAGTCCATGCCCTCGCTCTGATAGTTCTGCGACTCCTCCATGTACTCCGGCACCTGGCGGAAGGCCCGCAGGGTTCGGTATTCGCTCTCCATGGTGGCGTAGCAGTCCACCAGGCAGCGCTGATAGTGGTGGTACATCTCGTGGAGCACCGTGCTCACGCAGTCGACCGCCGACGCCTGGCCCAGCAGCTGGAGGTCAATGGTGATGGTCCCCTTCTCCCAGTCGTACTGTCCCACGGTATAGCCCCCCAGGTAGGCCCCCTGGATGGGCGGCATGTCTGGAGTGCCCAGATAGACGCTCTCGTTCAGCGCCACCACACCCAGCACATCCAGCCGCTCCTGCTCGTCCAGCTGGGCCCACAGGTCCTCGTTGAGGCAGACCAGCTTGTTCTCGTCCACCTCCACCGTGGAAGTGGCGGCAGGCTCCACGGTGTCCGCCGTCAGCACCGGGATGCCGAACAGGGCGTTGCTCATCACGGTAGCCAGCGCCCCCAGGAAGCACACCAGCACCGCCAGCCGCCCCCGTGAGAAGAAAAAACGGAGCCTGCTGCGGACAAGCTCTCCCCAGTCCCAGTGGGAGGGCGCCGGGGTGAGGGTGGTGGACAGGGCCAGCCCCACCAGGAGAACGCCCAGCACAATCAGCACCGCCAGCCACTTCCAGCCCCAGTAGGGCCGCACACAGCAGAAGCTGTAGATGGCAAAGGGCAGGGCGGCGTTGACCACGGCGGTAAGAAACCGGCGCTGGCGGCCGGAGGTGGCCAGGTAGCACACCACCTCCGCCGCTGCCACCAGAATCAGCAGCACCCTGACGGACACATCCAGGGGCAGCTGCTCGCCGGTAAAGGGGCTGATCAGCCGGCAGGGTCCCATGCGCCAGAAGGCGAAGAAAAACACGCCGGTCATCATCACGGTATCCAACAGGAAGGCCAGATAGCCCTCCTCGTTCTGGTCACGCATGGTCACTCCTCCTTTTCCATCTTCTTCAGGGCGGCGGGCAGGCTGCAGGCCGCCGCCGCCAGCAGCATGGACAGATTGGCGGCCTCCACCACCCGGATGCTCCGCCTGCTCCTGTACTCATACAGCTTGTCCCCCGTACCTGCGGCGGCGTACACCGTGGTAACGCCGGCGGCCTCCAGGGCGTCCAGGTAGGCGTCGGCACTGATGTCGTCAAAGTAGGTGTTGCCGTACAGGTCGCAGCTGCCCAGGAAGGCGCAGTCCGGCTCCAGCTCACGCCCCGTCAGGGCGGAGAGAAGAGCGGCTGCGGCGGCCACACCCAGGGTGCTGCCGCAGATGTCGTCCACATCCTGGGGCACAAAGAGGGCCACATCCATTACCCGGGGACATGCGCTTTTCCTCAGGGCATTGCACACAAACTCATAGGCCACCTGGCAGCTGTCCCGCACAGCTTTGCTGTGGACGCCGATGAGGGTCATTTCGCCTCTGCCGGGCCGTGCGGAGGCCTGAATGGGGAAGCAATGCACTCCCCGCTCTCCCCGACAGGCCGTCTTCACCATGCCGGGGAACATGGCCATGACCCGCTCCACACACCGCTCGGGACCCAGGACGCTGTGGAGCATGTCCAGGTCACAGCAAAAGTTCTCCTCCCCCGACTCACGCCGGTAGAGGAAGCGGGAGAGCAGCTTCTCCCCGTACTGCTCCAGGTCTCGGACGCCCGGCTGGGTGGCGTACCGGGTACAGAAGATCTCCAGCGCCTGGGGCGTCATGGTGAACTCCTCCGGTCCGATTCCCATCCGCTTGGTCAGCTTGGGCAGGGTGTAGCGGGAGAAAATCTCCTTCTTCTCCTCTCCGCTGTAGCCGGGGATGTTGATGGTGAGGAAACGGTCCCGGATGGGACCGCTGATGTCGCCCAGCTCGTTGCAGGTGGCCACGAAAAAGATGCCCCGGGTGGGGATGGCTACGTCCATGAAGGTGTCGGTGAAGCCGCTGCCGTCCAGCAGGGTGAGGAGGGCGTCGGCAGGATTGCCCCTGCCGTTGTTGGTGTTGGACTTGTCCAGCTCGTTGATGACCATGACCTGATTGGCGCTTTTGGCCGCGTAGAGCTGCTGGATGATCCGTCCGGGACGGCCGTTGCTGTAAATCCGTGAGGAGCCGGTCAGGTCCTCAATGTCCCGGATGGTGGACATGTCCAGCACGGTCATGGGCAGGTTGAGGATGCGGGCCACCGCCTTGGCGACGGAGGTCTTACCCACGCCGGCGGGACCGTTCAGCAGAAGGCCCCAGGAGGGCATGGTGCCCGTCCGCTTCATCTGGGCCAGCACCTCCAGAATCCGCTGCTTCACCGGCTCCAGACCGTAGAAGGTGCTGTCCATGATCTGCCGGGCCTCCTCCAGGCTGGGCAGGTTCAGGGTGCGGATGCTCCAGTTGATGTTCAGGATGTAGGTCAGGGCGCGGATGGCGTGCTGCTTATCCCGGTCCGTCCCGCTCCAGATCTTCTCGCACTGGTCCAGGGTACGCTCCGCCCAGGCGCGGATCTCAGGGGGATACCCCTCTCCGCACACCCGCATCAGCAGCTTCAGATCCTCCTCGGTCTGGAACTCCACGCTGCTGTCCTGCACGGTCAGGTCCTGCTCCGTCGGCTCAATGCCCAAAAGCCGGAGCATGGCGTTCAGCTTGGCCAGGGACAGTTCGGTCTTCTTCTCCTTGGCAAAGATGGCGGGCATGGAGCTGCCCGGTCCACCCGGGTCCAGGCCCCAGACCCAGAAGAGCTCCGGGTCCTCCCTGCTCCGCCGTCCGGTGAGCAGCATGGTCTCCTGCCTCTCCGCCAGCCAGGCCAACAGATTCCGCAGCCGGGGTTCCGCCAGCTCCAGACCCATGACCCCCCGGCCGTACCGGGTGCTCTGGAACACAAAGCCCAGCTCTCCATCCTCCTCCACAAACCGCCCCACCAGGTTCTGAATCCGCTTGCTCATCAGGGATTCAGGCAGGTGTACGGCCATGATTCTGCGTCTCTCCACTTGTTTGGACACTTTCACGGCAATTCCTCCTCCCGTATTTCCGGCACTTTTCTTTCAAAGGGAGAAACACCGCGAATCACGCAAAATCACACCGGGAAAAAACCTTTTTTGTTTTCCGATTTTCTTGCTCTCCTCCGGCGGCCTTTGTATAATATAGGATATTCCTCCCTCCTTCTCCTGTCCAGAGGGGGATGATATCAGAGAAAAGGAGTGATGACGGATGGAATTTGGTTCCCAGGAGTTCTTCGAGCGGCTCAAGGCAGGCGTGGCCGCCGGAGACCCGGACGTCTACGTGGACCTGAACAACACGGTGGAGCACGCCGTCAGGAATCTGGTCCGCTCCAAGGTGAAATTCTCCGATGTGGACGATGTGATCCAGGAGATCCAGCTCTCGGTCTGGCAGCGTGTGACCACGTTCCTCATCACCTCGGAGAACAACGCCCCCTCCCAGCGCAACGCCTGGCTGATCAAGGTGGCCAAAAGCCGGATCATCGACTTCATCAATCATAACTACCGGGACCGCCCCGACCAGTTCGGAGATGACGAGCCCACCGGCGGCAAGCCCGGCCCCACCGGACCTGTCCCGCCCACCCTTGCGGACGCCGAGCAGATGGCCGACTACGAGCGCTGCTGCCGTGCCATCTCCCACATCTGCAGCCTTGACATGGCACCAGAGCGGATTCTGGCCTGCCTCTACAACGCCTTTCTCATCCCTGCCGCGTCCAGCGGAGACGCCCGGAAAAAGGGAGACCCGGAGGCCATTGTCCGCCGTTTCTCCGGCCGTCCCCTGTCCGAGCTCCGGGACGCCCTGTGGCAGGAGCTGTCCTGGCTGTTCATTATCCCGCCGCCCAATGACCTTCTGGCGCCGCTGGACAAAAAGCTGGAGAACGGCGCAGCGGACAGGCCCTTTCAGCTGACCAAACGGGAGATCACCATTGTCTCCAACCGTGGCCGGAAGTCCGCCCAGAAGAAACACGACGAAATTGTGGGAGGTACCCTCGATGAGTGAACATATCGCCCTGGAAGAGCTCTTCGCCTTCGCCTACGACAAGAGCATGGGACCGGAGGCCATGGCCCGTGCCGCCCGGATTAACGCCCATCTGCTGGTGTGTCCCGACTGCCGCTCCACCTTCCAGGCCTTGCTGGACCTGCGGGAGTCGGTCTCCGCACTGGCCCGCCACCGTGCCGCCCAGACCCAGCCCGGCGTGGTGGATCGCCTGCTGGAGGGAGCCGCCTGGTTCCGCCTGCGGATTCAGGACGCCGCCCGGCAGCTGCTGCTGGACGCCGCCCGGTTCGGCGACTGCGACTTCGGCCACCCCATCCCTGTGGGCGCCCGCTCGGCCGGGGAAACCCACCCCGCCATGGACTCTCTGGTGGACAACGAGAACAGCTGCAACCAGCTCTCCGTCCGGGACGGCTCCCTCACGGTCCGGCTGGACGCGGAGGAGGTCTCTTCCCTTCACCCCATGGCGGTGCTCCTACGTGAGGACGGCTCCCCCGCCGCCGTCCGGGAGATGACCCTGGACGGACAGGTGTGGGCCGCGGAATTCTCCGGTCTGGAGGATGGCTCCTATGACCTGGCCGTCCTCTGAGCCCCTCTCCCCCAGCCGCCTGACCGCTCTGCGTGAAGAGGCCCTGGCCCAGGGCAAGGCCCATGCCGCGCTCCTGTTCCAGCTCCACCTGCTGGCTCTGGAGGACACCCCCCAGGAGCGGGACCGGCTGCTCTTTCTGCTGCCTGAGCGGCTCCGGCAGCTGGAGGACATCCCCACCTGTGCGGAGGTGCTGCTGCGCCTCTTCTCCGGCCGCTCCTGGGACATGTCCGCCCTCTCCTTCGGCACCTCTCTGCTCATGGAGATCGCCTTTCTCCTGCGGGAGGAGGCGGAGTGCTTCTCACCCCAGGATGCGGAGACCCTGGCCCACCGCATCAATCAAACCATCCGGAATATCTACGGAGCGCGTACCTATGTGTACGAGATGCTCCTGCTCTACGAGATTGTCCACTGTCATGGCGGACAGCCGGGCGCGTGGATCATCCCTCTCTACCGTGACACTCTGGAGGACTGTCTGGACACGCTGGCTCAGATTGACGGAGCCAGCGTGTCTGATCTGCTGCTGATTGTGGGCAGCCTTCTGGGCAAGGACAGGGACTGCCGGAAGGAAGCCAGGCTGCTGCTGGAGCGGTGCGTCGCCCTCCGTCAGGAGTATTTTGAGGAGTACAGCCCCTTCCTGATGACGGCCCGTGGGGGACTGATGGACCTGTGCTATACCATGGGGGACGTGGACGCCGCCATGGAGGAGAGCAGGACGCTGCTCCGCCAGCCGGAGAACGAGGCCACCCGCTCCATCCTCTGTCACACCCATCTGCTGACAGCGGACATTCTGCTGGATCGCCTGGACACCGCCGGAGTGGCGGAGCATCTGCATCTGGCCGGAGCGCTGCTGCGTCAGCTTCCGGCGGAGTGGGAGCAGAGCAAGTGGCTCAGCTTCCGGCTGCACACCGGCTGGGCCCGCTATTACTTCTCCAACGCCGAGGGGGACTCCGGCCTGAGCCAGATGGAGCTCCACGCCAAGCAGGCCTACCGTTTGGCCCGGCAGGAGGGGTACAGCGGCGAGGACACCCTGGTGGCCATCAACAACCTGCTCTATCCCCTGGCCTACTCCTCCCAGGATGAGGAGGCCGTCCGGCTGCTAGAGGAGGCCGCCGAACTGATTGAAGCCCAGGGGCTGCACCACGCCCGTGCGGCCGCCATTGTGGGCGTCACCGCCAGCCTGTTCGGCCTGGAGGAGCTGCTTCCCCAGGATATGGAAGGCTCTCTCAGCGACTTCTCCCTCTCGGAAAATGACGGGGTGCTCCGCTTCTGGTCCATCTTCAACCGGGCCTATTCCAAACTCCAGGACTGCCAGTCCTCACCGGAACAGCTGGAACGGCTCAGCGCCGCTCTGGACCGCTGTCAGGCCCTTCTGGACCAGCTCCGTTCCGGCGTGACCTCCGCCTCCATCGCCCTCAAGCGGGCCAGAGCCCTGCTGGCCCTGCGGCAGGGAATCCCATCCGCCGCCCGCCGGTGGACTCTCTCCGCCTTGGAGGACGCCCGGAATCACCAGGAGCTCCACCCCCAGGGCATGCTCTTCGGCACCGTGCTGCCCCTGCTCCCCTTCCTGCCCGACCTGCTGGACAGCGATGCCCTCCAGGCTCTGCTGGACGAGCTGGCCCGTGGCATGGCCGACCGTATCCGCCGCATTCTGGACTGCCGGGATGAGGAGTACATCCTCAACTCCCTGTGGTCCAACACCGTGATCCTCAACTTCACCCTGGCTCTGGCCGACCGGGGCATCGTCACCTGGGGACCTGACCGGCTCTACGAGCTCATCATCAACGGCAAATCCATCTACTCCCGGCTGCTGCGCATCAGCCGCATGCGACGGAAATCCCACCCGGAGGACGAGCCCATCTACCGCCAAATTGACCTTCTCCGGGAGGAGATTCTGGACGGGAAGGTGGAGACGCTGCTCCGTGGCGTCCAGCGGGATGTCTCCGGCCCGGAGGAGGAAAAGCGCCTGCTGGAGCTCTCTCTGGCGGGAAGCCTGCCCGACGGCTTCCAGTGGCTCTCCTGCAGTGATATCGGCTACCGCCTGTCCCCCGGCGCCATGCTGGTGGACTACTACGCCTATCCCGCCACAGTCTCCGGCCAGCTGCTGATGGAGGACATGCGCTACGCGGTCTTTGTACTCTTCCGCCACACGGACGGCAGTCTCCGTCTCCGCCGTCTGCCCTCTGTGGACTTTCTCCGGGTGCGGCGCAGCCTGCTCGCCCTGACCGGCGGTGTGGATTCTCAGGACGCCCGCAGCGCCCTGTACCGGCTGCTGTTCCAGCCTGTGGAGTCGCTCATCGGCCCGGAGGTGAACACCCTCTTCCTCTCCCCGGACGGAGACCTACCCAAGCTGCCCTTTGGCCTGCTGGGCCCGGATCCGGATTCCTTCCTGTGCGACCGCTACAACCTCATCTATCTGGAGAGCGCCCGGGACCTGAAGGCAGACCAGTCCATTGACCCGGTGGGACGGGAAGCTCTGGTCATCGGCAACCCGGACTTCTCCCTCACCCCGGCGGCTGGGGACTGTCCCGGTCTGGTGGAAAAGGTGCCTTTCACCAAGCTGGAGGCCCAGATGGTGGCGGAAAAGACCGGCGCCGTTCCCCTGATGCGGCGCAAGGCGGACAAGCATGCTCTCCAGGACTGCCATGCCTCCATCATCCATATCGCCACCCACGGGGCCTTTTTCGGCGAGCAGGATGAAGATGAGCAGGCCTATACCTACACCCCCACCCCCATGCGCCGCGCCTGCCTGTACTTTGCCGGCGCCAACGACTGGCTGCGCACCGGAAAACAGGATTCGGTGCTGGGAAACGGCGTGCTCACCGCCGAGGAGCTGTCCCACTGCCGGATGACGCCCCCCGACCTGGTGGTCCTGTCGGCCTGCTTCAGCGGCATGGGGGACGTCCGCCAGGGCAACGGCATTGTGGGGCTCCAGACCGCCTTCAAGGTCCAGGGGGCCAGGGTCATGCTTCTGTCCATCTGGGAGGCGGACGACTTCGCCTCCCTGGTGCTGATGGACCGCTTTTACGACAACCTCACCGCCATGCCCGCCGGACAGGCTCTCCGTGCGGCCCAGCGGTATCTGCGCACCGTCACCATCGCAGCCCTGACTGAAGCGGGCTGGTTTGACCCCAGCCGTCTCCGCCGCATCGGTCTGGTGGCGGAGGATATGCGCAGAATGTCCCAGCTCATCCCTGACCACCGCCCCTTTGCCTCCATCCGCTGCTGGGGCGGCTACATCCTCTACGAATGAGTTTTTTCCGGCGCTGCCGTGACAATCTCCTCCCTGCTCTGTTTTATTGGGTAAACGGACCCCAAAACAGAAACAGGGAGGATTTTTTATATGGAACACATTTCTCTTTTCTCTGCAGAAGACCAGTCCCCAGTCCCCGAGACGCCCCGTGCTGCGGGGCTGGACACCGGGGAGACCTTCCCTATCCGCTCCGACATGGAGCAGGACCCTGATGAGCTGAGCCAGCTGCTGGAAAACGATTCCCAGGCATGTCCGGAGGAGGACGAGGACTTTGACGACGAGCTGGTATGGAGTTCTGAGGACGTAGATGCGGATAAGGATGATGAGGTGGAGCAGGACATGTCGTATGACGAGGAGCTCAACGAGCTTCTTGAGATGCTCTCCCAGTATGAGGACGCCAAAGACACCGCCCTCCGCCAGGCACAGGAGGAGATCCGGGCAGAGCTGGACCACCGCTCATATCACTATCTCACAGGTGAGCTTGACGGCAACCCGGCTTTTTTCATCCCGTCCATGGGGCTCCTTGCCGCCCATTTTGATTTGCTCATCATCTTGAAGCGCGGTTCCAATCCCTATGTCTACTTCAAGGTGACACTGCCCATCCTCTGCGGAAGCGAGATGTCCCCCGCGCTGCTGCTACGGTTTGCCGAGCTCAATCAGACCTCACGATACTTCAACTGGAAATACTCCTCCAGAGACAATGCGATCAGCTTGTTCTATGCCATGCCCCTCGGCAATGCCCAGCCTGTGCTGCCCTGCCTGGACAGCCTGCTGGATGACGCACTCTACATTCCTCTGGTCTTCTTCCCCGAGGTGGAATGGCTGTCCACCGGTGTTGTCACCACCCCGGTAAAGGAAGAACAGCTGGAGGAGATGATGAAATTCCTCAGCCAGCTGGAGCACAGCTGCCCCTACCTCTCCCCCCTTGCGCTCCAGCGCCTGCGGGACGGGCTGGAGGCCATCAAACCGCAGGAGGACAATGCCTGAATAAATATCCCCCGGCCCAGCCGGGGGTATTTCCTATGCGGGCAAAGCCCTCTGTTCTTCGCGTAACGCGTACAACGCGTAATACGGTCTGCCAGCCGCGTGGAGACTGTTACCTGCGACCCGTGAACGGGTTACCAGGAGCACTCATTACCATTTGTTCCCCCAGTCTGTCTTCTTCTAACTGGTGCTTGATATACTCTGCAATCCGTCCCGCATTTTTCCCTACCGTATCCACATAAGGGCCATATAAAATAGGAAAACTGCAAATATAAGGCTTTTCGGAGCCTGCAATCCGAAAAAATAAAATAAAAGTCTATCACATTACGCTGAAAGCCGTCCGGGTAAAATCTGGGCGGCTTTTTTGCGTGGTGGACTTGGAAAGGAGGAAAATTTTTCGATAGAAAATCAACGCTCATTTTTGTGCAATACACCAAAATTGAAGGAGGTTAGTGAATGGCAGATGACAAACTCAAAACCGGCCCGGAGCCCCCTGGCCCGGATCGTCCCGGTGACGCTCCTGTGAAAGAGGCTCCGCCAATCCAGGAGCCCCCGGTTCAGGAAACCAACGCGCCGGGGAAAACGCAAGAGCCCGCCGCGCCTGGTACGGGCCCGGCGCTCCAGGCGGAACAGTCTGTTATTCCCGGTATGGGTGAGGACAATCCGGCCCGCTCTGCACTTGGGGAAGTAGTGGTTGATTTTGACAAGATCAACGAGCTTATGTCCCAGCGACAGGCAGCGGCGCATGGAGCCGTAGACAAATTAAAGGCTCCGGCTACTGATAAGGATGGTAAAGAGGCTCCTATCCCGGAGGAAAAAGCGCCGGAGGCGGATCAGCCGAAAAAGCGCCGGGGCCGTCCCCCGAAAGAGCAGGCTGCGGTGTCTGCGGGGAAAAAGGAGAAAGCGGCGGAGCCCCGCACAGGCCGCCCGTCTAAGGTTGACAAGGCGGCCCGTGAGGAGGCCCCGCCCGCTGTTCGGGACAAAGTGTCCAGAGGTAAGAAAGCTGACAAGGGCAAGGAAACGGGCTCCGGCGGTGCGCCTGCGTCTAAACCCGCTCAGGCGGTAAAGCCGGGCAAGGCCGCTCCTGTTAAGGAGGCGGCAGTCCCGCCGCCGGAGATCAATCTGCCGCCCACGCCTGACGTGCCGCCCCGCCCGGTGGAAGAGGGAAAAATCGTCTATCTGAAAATGGCGGAGCTTCATCCGTTCCATACGTTCCGGGAGCACCCCTACAAGGTGCAGGACGATAAAGCGATGGACGATTTGGTGGGGACGATCAAGGAACACGGCATTATGACCCCCGCCACCGTCCGCCCGGAAAAAGACGGCAAGGGCTATGAGATTATTGCGGGCCACCGCCGCCATCATGGCGGTACACGGGCCGGGCTGGAGGAAATGCCCTGTATCGTCCGCGAGATGACTGATCTTGAAGCTGTCCGGGAAATGCGGAACAGCAACAAGCAGCGGGGCGATCCTCTCCCCAGCGAACTGGCAAAGCTGCTGGATTTGGAGGTGGAGGCCATCAAACGCCAGGGGGCCCGCCCGAAAAATGAGAAAGAGGCGGAGGCCCTGGGTAAGCTCTCGGTGGAGATTGTGGGTAAGGAACACGACATGAACTATAAAAAGGTCATGCGGTATATCCGGCTCAACTCCCTGGTGCCGGAGCTTCTGGACAAGGTGGACACAAAGCAGATGGGCTTTATGCCTGCGGTGGAGATCTCGTATATCAGGCCGGAAAACCAGCGGCTGATTGCTGTTTCCATTGACGGGGAGCAGTCCTCCCCCTCGGTGGCCCAGGCGAAGCGGCTCCACGAGCTGGACAAGGAGGGCAAGCTCAACGGCGATGTGATCGACGGCATTTTGAGTGAAGAAAAAAAGGAGGATCGCGGTGTGATTATTTCGACTGCTGAACTGTCTAAGTATTTCGGCAAGGAGGTCACTCCTGCCAAAATGAAAGAGCAGATCATGGCGCTGCTGGACGAGTGGAAAGAGAAACAGCCGCCCGAACTGGCGCAGCCGGACAGGAAAAAGGACTTGGAGAAGTAACCGGGCCCCGCTTCTGGACACTTTGTCCAGAGGTGAACGCCCCGCGCCGGGGATGGGCTCTGTGGTGATATATCCCCCGTCGCCGGATATTTTGCAGCGCAGCCGGGAACGGGCCGTCAAGGGGCGGAACGCCCGCCGTTTGCGGCGGCTTGCCCTTGACGGCCTGGCCCGGCTGTGCTATTTCCGGCAAGGCGGCGGGGGTATATCCTCCAGAGCCGCCCTTTCCCATGAATGGGAAAGGGCGGGGGGATAGGGTTGAACTACCTATTAAATATCGGAGGTGTTGAAGATGAAACGATCCCTTGCTTATATCACCGCTGCGTGGCGCGGTGATCCTGCGGTGGATATGGAGCAGGCGGCGCATTACTGCCGCGTGGTCTACGATGCGGGCTATTCCCCCATCTGCCCTATGCTCTATCTGCCGTTGTTCCTCAATGACGCGGTGCCGGAGGAGCACAAGAACGGCATCGACATGGGCCGCGATCTGCTCCGGCGCTCCCGTGTGTTGGTGGTGTGCGGGAATTCCACCACATTGGAGCTTCAGCTGCTCGAGATGGTCATAGCTGTTTCCTGCGTATGTGTATGATACATAAGGTTATGTATTAATTGTAGCCGCGTTCTAACGTCGACGTACCAATTACGCCCCGCCCTGCCACTCATCGCAGTACTGTTGTAATTCATTAAGCATTCTGCCGACATGGAAGCCATCACAAACGGCATGATGAACCTGAATCGCCAGCGGCATCAGCACCTTGTCGCCTTGCGTATATATTTGCCCATGGTGAAAACGGGGGCGAAGAAGTTGTCCATATTGGCCACGTTTAAATCAAACTGGTGAAACTCACCCAGGGATTGGCTGAGACGAAAAACA
>NZ_AAXG02000048.1 GCF_000169255.2 Pseudoflavonifractor capillosus ATCC 29799 | reverse complement strand
AGAGCGAAGCGGCAGACGTAAGTCTGCCGCTTCTTTTTTACTTTTCGGCGAAGCAATGCAAAATACCGTATACCTGGATCTGGAGGAGCTGCTGGGGAGACAGGCCAAGATACACGCTGATGAGGGCCTTTCAGCCTTCAAGCGTGCAAAAAGAGTCTGCAGATGTGGTATAGCACCTCCGGGAAAGGGGCATACTATAAGATGGATATCCGTCATTGGGAAGAGAAAAAGCGGATGGAAAAATAAAAATGAGGAAAAATGAAAAAATGTGTTGACAGGAGAGGAAAACAGTGGTAACATAGTCAAGCTCTCGCGAGAGAGCGGCCGAGCTAACAAGTACATCGTTTTGAACGCGCCTGACGGCTGACGACAAAATGAAAAAAGTGCTTGACAAGCGAAGCGAGACGTGATATCATATAAAAGTTCGCTGCGAGAGCGGTGAGCGGCTGGATGAGAGTTCTGGATTTGAACTTTTGGAGCTGAAAAGCTCCGAAAAAAGTTTGAAAAAATTACTTGACAGCAACAAAACAGTATGATATACTGAATGAGTTCCTACCGCTGAGGTAGGGCGTGCACCTTGTAAATTAAACAACGTGAAGAAACACGAAGCACCAGAAGAGGACAAGAAGTTCTCTTAACAAGCAAAAGCTTGGTTGAGAGGCTCTTTTAAATTTCTTTGAAGCTACGAATTGAGCTTCAATAAAATTGATTTGAGGAACTGAAAAGTTCTTTAAATACCATTTTATTGAGAGTTTGATCCTGGCTCAGGATGAACGCTGGCGGCGTGCTTAACACATGCAAGTCGAACGGAGAGCTCATGACAGAGGATTCGTCCAATGGATTGGGTTTCTTAGTGGCGGACGGGTGAGTAACGCGTGAGGAACCTGCCTCGGAGTGGGGAATAACAGTCCGAAAGGACTGCTAATACCGCATAATGCAGCTGAGTCGCATGACACTGGCTGCCAAAGATTTATCGCTCTGAGATGGCCTCGCGTCTGATTAGCTAGTTGGCGGGGTAACGGCCCACCAAGGCGACGATCAGTAGCCGGACTGAGAGGTTGGCCGGCCACATTGGGACTGAGACACGGCCCAGACTCCTACGGGAGGCAGCAGTGGGGAATATTGGGCAATGGGCGCAAGCCTGACCCAGCAACGCCGCGTGAAGGATGAAGGCTTTCGGGTTGTAAACTTCTTTTATCAGGGACGAAATAAATGACGGTACCTGATGAATAAGCCACGGCTAACTACGTGCCAGCAGCCGCGGTAATACGTAGGTGGCAAGCGTTATCCGGATTTACTGGGTGTAAAGGGCGTGTAGGCGGGACTGCAAGTCAGGTGTGAAAACCACGGGCTCAACCTGTGGCCTGCATTTGAAACTGTAGTTCTTGAGTGCTGGAGAGGCAATCGGAATTCCGTGTGTAGCGGTGAAATGCGTAGATATACGGAGGAACACCAGTGGCGAAGGCGGATTGCTGGACAGTAACTGACGCTGAGGCGCGAAAGCGTGGGGAGCAAACAGGATTAGATACCCTGGTAGTCCACGCCGTAAACGATGGATACTAGGTGTGGGGGGACTGACCCCCTCCGTGCCGCAGTTAACACAATAAGTATCCCACCTGGGGAGTACGATCGCAAGGTTGAAACTCAAAGGAATTGACGGGGGCCCGCACAAGCGGTGGAGTATGTGGTTTAATTCGAAGCAACGCGAAGAACCTTACCAGGGCTTGACATCCGACTAACGAAGCAGAGATGCATTAGGTGCCCTTCGGGGAAAGTCGAGACAGGTGGTGCATGGTTGTCGTCAGCTCGTGTCGTGAGATGTTGGGTTAAGTCCCGCAACGAGCGCAACCCTTATTGTTAGTTGCTACGCAAGAGCACTCTAGCGAGACTGCCGTTGACAAAACGGAGGAAGGTGGGGACGACGTCAAATCATCATGCCCCTTATGTCCTGGGCCACACACGTACTACAATGGTGGTTAACAGAGGGAAGCAATGCCGCGAGGTGGAGCAAATCCCTAAAAGCCATCCCAGTTCGGATTGCAGGCTGAAACCCGCCTGTATGAAGTTGGAATCGCTAGTAATCGCGGATCAGCATGCCGCGGTGAATACGTTCCCGGGCCTTGTACACACCGCCCGTCACACCATGAGAGTCGGGAACACCCGAAGTCCGTAGCCTAACCGCAAGGAGGGCGCGGCCGAAGGTGGGTTCGATAATTGGGGTGAAGTCGTAACAAGGTAGCCGTATCGGAAGGTGCGGCTGGATCACCTCCTTTCTAAGGAGACTTCAGTAAGACCAGTTCTTGCTGTAACGTCCTAAGGTCAGACTCTTTGGTGCGAATGACTTCACGTTGTTTAATTTAGAGGGTACACGCCTCCATGGGGGTTTAGCTCAGCTGGTAGAGCACCTGCTTTGCAAGCAGGGGGTCACCGGTTCGAGTCCGGTAACCTCCACCAGACGGGCCCATAGCTCAGCTGGCTAGAGCGCGCGACTGATAATCGCGAGGTCGGTGGTTCGAGTCCACTTGGGCCCACCACTCACTTTCTTTCGAGAAAGAAAGTGAGCAAAGAAAGCTTCCATAGAGAATATGTTCAAGCTTGGATTGAAATGCTTAAAAGCATTGAGCATTTCAATCTGACCTTGAAAAAGGTTGGAAGGCTGCACCTTGAAAACTGAACAATGTAGATTCAAAGTATGCGAAGCAAGCAACAGAGGGCAAAAACAGCAATGTTGTGGAACTTTTAAAATAGAATGGCGAAAGCCGTTCTAGTGAATGGGTAAAACAATTAGCCAATTTGCAAAACTTCTGTGAAGCCTGCATAATTCATGATCAAATGTAGAACCAGAGATGGTTCTGCAGAAGGTCAAGCTAATAAGAGCGCAAGGGGAATGCCTTGGCATCAGGAGCCGATGAAGGACGTGGCAAGCTGCGATAAGCTTCGGTGAGGCGCAAACAGCCTTTGACCCGGAGATTTCCGAATGGGGAAACCCGGCGGAGCAATACTCCGTCAACCTGCGTTGAATAAAATAGGCGTAGGTAGGGAACCGCCTGAACTGAAACATCTAAGTAGGGCGAGGAAGAGAAATCAACAGAGATTCCGCAAGTAGTGGCGAGCGAACGCGGAAGAGGGCAAACCGGTGGATTTATCCACCGGGGTTGTGGACTGACATCACGGCACAATAGTTTAACCGAACGGCATGGGAAGGCCGGCCATAGCGGGTGAGAGCCCCGTAGGTGAAAGACGAATTGTGTCAGTCGGTATCCAGAGTACCGCGGGACACGTGAAACCCCGTGGGAAGCTGGGGGGACCACCCTCCAACCCTAAATACTACCTGATGACCGATAGAGGAGCAGTACCGTGAGGGAAAGGTGAAAAGGACCCCGGGAGGGGAGTGAAATAGAACCTGAAACCTTGTGCTTACAAGCACTCAAAGCCCGTTAACGGGTGATGAGGTACCTTTTGTAGAATGGTCCGGCGAGTTATTGTTACTGGCAAGCTTAAGGTATTGAGTACCGGAGGCGAAGGGAAACCGAGTGTGAACAGCGCGTATGAAGTCAGTGGCAATAGACCCGAAACCGGGTGACCTATCCATGGGCAGGTTGAAGTGGGGGTAAAACCCCATGGAGGACCGAACGCACGCCCGTTGCAATGGTCGGCGATGACCTGTGGATAGCGGTGAAATTCCAATCGAACTCGGAGATAGCTGGTTCTCCCCGAAATAGCTTTAGGGCTAGCGTTAGTTTAGATTACCGGAGGTAAAGCACTGAATGGGCTAGGGGCCGATAAGGTTACTGAACCCTATCAAACTCTGAATGCCGGATAATTGATGACTAGCAGTCAGACTGCGTGAGATAAGTTTCGTAGTCAAAAGGGAAACAGCCCAGACCCACAGCTAAGGTCCCAAATACATGCTAAGTGGAAAACGATGTGGAGTTGCGAAAACAACCAGGATGTTGGCTTAGAAGCAGCCACTCATTAAAAGAGTGCGTAATAGCTCACTGGTCGAGTGACTCTGCGCGGAAAATATAACGGGGCTAAGCATGTAACCGAAGCTTGGGCTTGTCTTTAAGACAGGGGTAGGGGAGCGTCGTGTATGGGGTGAAGTCGTAGCGAAAGCAGCGGTGGACTGTACACGAGTGAGAATGCCGGAATGAGTAGCGAGAATTATGTGGGAATCATAATGGCCGAAAATCTAAGGTTTCTTGGGGAAGGTTCGTCCGCCCAAGGTAAGCCGGGAGCTAAGGCGAGGCCGCGAGGCGTAGTCGATGCACATACGGTTGAAATTCCGTAGCCGCCGAACTTTAAGCATGCTGACACTTGGAGATAGCCGGACCCGGGCGTTGGTTGACCCGGGCGTAAGGGACCGAAATTAAAGTAGGGAAGCCGGCGATGCTCTGAGGCGAGAAAAGGCATGAGGTATACTAAGGCGCCCGTACCGCAAACCGACACAGGTAGATGAGGAGAGAATCCTAAGGCCAACGGGAGAAGGGTTGTTAAGGAACTCGGCAAAATTACCCCGTAACTTCGGGAGAAGGGGAGCCCCCCAAGGGGGGCCGCAGTGAATAGGCCCAAGCGACTGTTTACCAAAAACACAGGTCTATGCTAAATCGAAAGATGACGTATATGGGCTGACGCCTGCCCGGTGCTGGAAGGTTAAGAGGAGATGTCAGAGGCAACTCGAAGCATTGAATTGAAGCCCCAGTAAACGGCGGCCGTAACTATAACGGTCCTAAGGTAGCGAAATTCCTTGTCAGGTAAGTTCTGACCCGCACGAATGGCGTAACGATTTGGGCACTGTCTCAACAGCCCACCCGGCGAAATTGTTGTACTGGTGAAGAAGCCAGTTACCCGCAACTAGACGGAAAGACCCCATGGAGCTTTACTGTAGCTTAATACTGGAAATCGGTAAATCATGTACAGGATAGGTGGGAGACTTGGAAGTTTGGGCGTCAGCTCAGATGGAGTCACCCTTGGGATACCACCCTTGATTTACTGGTTTTCTAACCTGCGGCCCTGAATCGGGTCGGGGGACACTGTTAGGTGGGCAGTTTGACTGGGGCGGTCGCCTCCAAAAAGGTAACGGAGGCGCTCAAAGGTTCGTTCAGCACGGACGGAAATCGTGCAATGAGTGTAAACGCATAAACGAGCCTAACTGCGAGACCGACGGGTCGAGCAGTAACGAAAGTTGGAGTTAGTGATCCGGCGGTATGCAAGTGGAAGTGCCGTCGCTCAACGGATAAAAGCTACCCTGGGGATAACAGGCTGATCTCCCCCAAGCGTCCACAGCGACGGGGAGGTTTGGCACCTCGATGTCGGCTCGTCGCATCCTGGGGCTGAATTCGGTCCCAAGGGTTTGGCTGTTCGCCAATTAAAGCGGCACGCGAGCTGGGTTCAGAACGTCGTGAGACAGTTCGGTCCCTATCTGTTGCGGGCGTAAGAGACTTGAAGGGAGCTGTCCTTAGTACGAGAGGACCGGGATGGACGTACCTCTGGTGCACCAGTTGTCCTGCCAAGGGCATAGCTGGGTAGCTATGTACGGACGAGATAAACGCTGAAGGCATCTAAGCGTGAAACTCCCCCTAAGATGAGGTCTCTCACTCTTCGTGAGGTAAGGCTCGATGTAGACTACATCGTTGATAGGCCGGAGGTGGAAGTGTGGTAACACATGCAGCTGACCGGTACTAATCAGCCGAGGGCTTGACCTTAACATGAAAACATGCAGGCTGCTTGCGGAGCAGCGGAGAATCTACATTGTTCGGTTTTGAGGGTGCAGCAAGCGCCCCCCACTTTTGAGAGAAGAAAGTTCATAAAGAGAATGAATTGAAGTTTTCTTTGCGTACTTTCTTTTTCAAAAGAAAGTACGCGCCTTTAGCTCAGTTGGTAGAGCAACTGACTCTTAATCAGTGGGTCCCCGGTTCGAATCCGTGAAGGCGCACCATATGGCCCGTTGGTCAAGCGGCTAAGACGGCGGCCTCTCACGCCGCAAACGTGGGTTCGATTCCCGCACGGGTCACCACTTTTCTCCAGCGATTTCCTCTTGACAGCGTAGTGAGAGCGCTGTATAATAGAATAGTTGATTTTGATTGGTGCAAGCCAGTTAAAATAGTTGGTGTTGATTGCGGTGAGGGTCCACCCGTTCCCATCCCGAACACGGCAGTTAAGCTCACCTGCGCCGAAAATACTTGGCTGGAGACGGCCCGGAAAGATAGGTAACGCCAACACAAGAGTGAAGCGGCAGACTTATGTCTGCCGCTTCTTTTTTGTTTTCTAAGACTTATGCATAGGCGATTGACGAACAGTTATAATTTTTGAAATGTTCAGAGAAATCAAGAAGAAAACATTACCGCTTGAACTATGCATAGATTTTGTTATACTAAACTGGTCGGCATTAAAAAGATGAAAAAAGAGATATAAATAAGTAAAAACAGGAATATTGCCGATGATTTTATCTGTGCATAGGATATGATGAACTCAGGAAAATGGGATATAAAAAAGCTGCCCACCGGACAGGGTGGGCAGCAAAATTCCGATATGAACGGTGTGGATGGCGTACTTAAAACGAAGAGGATTGATTTTTACTACGTGGATAGGGTTCTTTGACTGAAGTCAGACCGAGAAGATAGTCCACACTGGTCTGATAGAGATCAGCCAGTTGGATGAGCAGCTCCGGCGTAATGGTGTTGACACCATTTTCGTAGGCCGAATAGGTCCGGCGGTTGAGATAGAGCATGTCAGCCACCTGCTGCTGCGTCCAGTCTCGGTCCTCCCGCAGTGCGCGGATAGCAGGGAATATCACGGAGATCACCTCGCCCATAGTATAGTTGACAGAAGCACTGACATAGAATTTTGGCAGTATTTCTGCCATGCAGTAACAAAACGGAGTTTCATATCGTTATAAGAGTGTACAGAAAAAAGCCAAGTGAAACATGAAAACGCAGACCGGAGAAGAGAAGCCTGATAAGCAGACAGGCGGAATCTCCGGCAGCCTGCGAAAGACGTGCAGGCTGAAACATTCCGTACAGAACAGGAGGAAATAAAATATGAACGGAAGAAAAGGATTGTCCCTGGTCCTGTCAGGTGCGATGATGGTGTCCATGCTGTCTCTCCCGGCTATGGCAGCGGATACTGCGGCGCCTGAGTTCCCGGATGCCGCCGGCAGCTGGGCCAGTGAGTCCATTGACCGGTGGGGCGCCGCAGGCGTGGTAAACGGCGATGAGAACGGCAACTTCAACCCCACTGCCTCCATCACCCGCGCTGAGCTGGCCCAGATTTTTGTCAATATGTTTGGCCTGACCGAGAAGGCTCCCAATACCTACGCCGACCTGCGGGGCGACGAGTGGTATGCCGACGCCATTCTCAAGTGCACTGCTGCCGGCATCATGCAGGGTGACGGCGTCAACGCCAATCCCATGGCTATGATCAGCCGTCAGGAGACCATGGTCATGTTCGGCCGCGCTATGGGCGTCACGCCCGTGGAGAACCCCGACCTGAGCGGCTTTACCGACGGCGCGTCCGTGGCCGACTGGGCTGCCGGCTACATGGCGCCTCTGGCTGAGATGGGCATCATCACCGGCAGCGGCGACGGCAGCATCCAGCCCAGCGTCAATATCGACCGGGCCTCCACCATGGCCCTGCTGGACAAGGCCATCACCGTGTACATCAACGAGCCCGGCGAGTACAGCGTGGATAACGAGAAGGGCTTCGTCGTTGTGGCAACCGACGGTGAGGTGAAGATCACCGGTAAGACCGCCGGTGTGGTTGTGACCGCCGGCTGCACTACCGGTACCGTGAAGCTCAACGGCGTCACCGCTGACACCGTGAAGGTGGACGGCACCGCCGCCGTGTCCCTGGAGAACGGCACCGCCGTGGAGACCGTCAGCGTCAACTCCGCCGCTGCCGTGGATGTGGCCTCCGGCGTGAAGGTGGAGACCATGGAGGTCAACGCCGACGCCGACATCTCTAACGCCGGTACCATCACCACGCTGGAGGCCAACAGCGCCGCCGACGTGAAGAACACCGGCACCATCCGCACCCTGGACGCCGGCGCTGCCGTCCGTGTGGACAACAGCGGCACCATCAGCAAGGCTGAGATTAACGCCGACGGCGTCATCCTGGACGGCCGCAGACCCTCCACCATCGACGTGGCTGACGGCGTGAAGAACCCCACCGACAGCAAGGGCAATGAGATTAAGGACAACACCAGCGGCGGCGGTGGCGGCGACTACTATCCCCCCAGCACTGAGACCGTCGGCGGTATCGTGGGCGTGAACCCCGTGGACCAGAGCGGCACCATTACCGAGATGCCCACCATCACCGCCAGCGCCTACAAGACCCTGGCCACCAGCATCATCACCATCGACCTGTCCAGCAGCGACGTGGTGCCCGTCCATGAGAACGCCCAGCACACTAAGGGCTCCTGGGTCGGCTTCGCCATCAAAGCTCCCGAGGGCGTGACCAGCGCCTACTACACCTTCGGCACCGAGGCCAGCGACACCGCTTCCAGCCCCGTGGAGCTGACCACCGGCGACCCCAATGTGGGCGGCGGCGCTGAGGGCGAGTACTACTTTGTGGCCTTCGTGAACGCCACTGCTGTGACCCCCAAGACCTACCTGACCATCGACTGGGACGGTGAGGGCGAGAAGTACGCGCCCCAGAAGTACGAGATCAATCTGGCCTCTGTTAAGACAGACGTTCAGAAGCTTGAAAATGTTACAATCTCTCTGGATAAACTTCCCGAGGGCGTGCAGTCCAGCGAGACCGGCCTGGCCTTTGACGGCAGCACCGCCCTGGTGTCCAACGGCGGCAGCGGCACCCTGACCCAGGAGCAGGTCAAGGGCATGGGCGGCGGCGGTGAGTACACCGTCTACTACGCCGTTCCTCAGGAGGGCCTGGAGTTTGACAAGATTGTCCGCACCGTCAACGGCAAGGACACCGAGTGGTCCATCTCCAGCGACACCGCCGCCGACGCTGGCGAGGGCTGGTGGACCAAGGACGACAGCAACTACTACTTCAAGTGGGGCGCTGTGTTTGCCCAGAAGAACGAGCAGGGCATCTGGGAGATGACCGACAACGGCAAGTATAACTACACCATCCGCTTCGTGAAGGACGGCAATGTGGTTGCCACCTACTCCTTCAGCGTGGACCTGAGCGGCTATACCATCGGCAAGCCCGAGACTGTGGCCGACGTGAAGGTTCAGACCAACGGCTGGGTGGACGGCAGCAGCGCCACCATCGCCCGTGACGAGGCCCATGAGCTGGACCTGAGCGAGAAGGTCTCCCTGACCCAGGCTGACGTGGCTGGCCGCAACGGCGAGCTGGTGGAGTACAGCGGCGTGCCCACGGAGAAGCTGAGCGAGGCCGACACCGTGGTGCGCACCGTCTCCCGTCCCGGTGTGGATACGCTGGGCACCGCAACCATGACCTTTGAGGCGCTGAAGGGCGACAGCCGTATGGGCACCCTCACCGAGGATGACGGCTACACCTACTTCAAGTTCGGCACCACCTTTGCCGAGCAGAAGGACGGCGTGTGGGGCGTGAAGGGCACCGGCGACTACACCGAGACCCTGACCTTCCTCAAGGACGGCGTGGCCATCGCCACCTGCAGCTACACCATCAAGGCGGGC
>NZ_AAXG02000049.1 GCF_000169255.2 Pseudoflavonifractor capillosus ATCC 29799 | reverse complement strand
CCTGGAGGCCATGGACATCGCCGGCGGCGCCTGCGACGGCATCTTTGACCCCAGCCGGGGCTATATCATGCGGGGCGGCCGTGAGATGGAGAACCACTTTGAGTGCCTGTGGGACCTGTTCCGGTCCATCCCCTCTCTGGAGAAGCCGGGCGCATCGGTGCTGGACGAGTTCTACTGGCTCAACAAGCACGACCCAAACTACTCCCTGTGCCGTGCCACGGTGAACCGCGGTCAGGACGCCCACACCGACGGCAAGTTCAATCTGAGCCAGAAGGGCTGCATGGAGATTGTCAAGCTGTTCATGACCCCCGACGAGGACCTGTACGACAAGACCATTGAGGACGTGTTTGACAGCGAGGTGTTCGACTCCACCTTCTGGCTCTACTGGCGGACCATGTTCGCCTTTGAGAACTGGCACTCCGCCCTGGAGATGAAGCTCTACTTCCAGCGCTTCATCCACCACATCGCCGGTCTGCCCGACTTCAGCGCCCTGAAATTCACCCGGTATAACCAGTACGAGTCCCTCATCCTGCCCATGCAGAAGTACCTGGAGGCGGCCGGGGTGGACTTTCAGTTCGGCACCGAGGTGACCAACGTGCTCTTTGACATCAAGGGCGGACGCAAGGTGGCCACCGCCATTGAGTGCCGGGTAAAGGGGGCGGAGAAGGGAATTCTGCTCACCGAGAACGACCTGGTGTTCGTCACCAACGGCTCCTGCACCGAGGGCACCATCTACGGCGACCAGGACCACGCCCCCAACGGCGACGCCGAAGTGCGCACCAGCGGCTGCTGGAGCCTGTGGAAGAACATCGCCAGACAGGATCCCTCCTTCGGCCGGCCGGAGAAATTCTGCTCCGACGTGTCCAAGACCAACTGGGAGTCGGCCACCATTACCACCCTGGACGACAAAATCATCCCCTATATCACCAATATCTGCAAGCGTGACCCCAGAACGGGCAAGGTGGTCACCGGCGGCATTGTCAGCTGCCAGGATTCCAAGTGGCTGCTGAGCTGGACCATCAACCGGCAGGGCCAGTTCAAGAGCCAGGACCCGGAGAAGGTGTGCATCTGGGTGTACGGTCTGTTCACCGACGTGCCCGGCGACTACGTGAAGAAGCCCATGAAGGAGTGCACTGGCCGGGAGATCACGGAGGAGTGGCTCTACCACATCGGCGTGCCGGTGGAGCAGATTCCCGAGCTGGCCGAGCACAGCGCTGTGTGCGTGCCCACCATGATGCCCTATATCACCGCCTTCTTCATGCCCCGGACCAAGGGCGACCGGCCTGACGTCATCCCCGACGGCTGCGTCAACTTCGCCTTCCTGGGCCAGTTTGCCGACACCCCCCGGGATACCGTGTTCACCACTGAGTACTCGGTCCGCACCGCCATGGAGGCGGTCTACGGCCTGCTGGGCGTGGACCGTGGCGTGCCCGAGGTGTGGGGCAGCGTGTACGACATCCGGGACCTGCTGGACAGCTCGGTGTGCCTGATGGACGGCAAGTCTCCCCTGGAGATGGAGCTGCCCGGGCCGCTGAACCTGGTGAAGAAGCCGGCCCTCAAGTTCATCAGGGGCACGGTGATAGAAAAGCTGCTGCGGGACCACAACATCCTCCGGGACGGGATGCTGTGAGGCAGCGCTGAGACAAAACCCCTTGTATAGAAAAACCGCAGGAGTGCCCGGGCACAATGCCCGGGGCCTCCTGCGGTTTTATGTGCTTATCCCAAATTTTATGTGAATTTGTAGAAAAATAGAGGAAATGGAATCGACTTATCTGCCCGGAATTGATATGATAATAAATACCCTCCGTAAAAGAGGAGCGGGAGAATGTCTCTTTTGAGACGCAGTTTGAAGCACACAACAGGATAGCGGAGAGGAGGTGGGCCCATGGAACAGACTGCCTGGACAGGCGTTATGATGGACGGGCTTCCGGGAGAAATGCTGCTGGTGCTCGCCTTTTTGCTCTGGATGGTGTTCGGGCTAATCCTGGTATCCAACCCCAGAAATCCGCTGAACCAGTGGTGCTTTGCCAGCGGAATGCTGTTCAGTGTGGGCGCACTGAAGGAGTTTATCTTTTATAGTCTGGGCCCCAAGCTGGTGCAGAAGGGGATCTGGACAGCCGCATTCTCCAATGCCCTGTATTCGGTGCTCAGCGCTGTGTTTTACTACCTGACCATGCCCACAGTGGTGGTATTCTGCCTGTATTTCCACCGGCTGGGCCAGACCAATCGCTGTCTGTTCCGCCATCTGCGGCCGATGGTGTACCTGCCGGCGCTGGCGATGGCGATTATCTTCCCCTGCACCCGGATTCTGTCCCTTCAGCATGAGACCGCCTTTTGTCTGGCGGTGGGAATATACAACTGGTGCTATGGCCTGGCGGGAACCGGTATTCTAATCCATGTTCTCATCTCGGAGCGGCTGAGCGCCAACTTCCGCCAGCGCAGCCTGGCGGCGGTCAGTCTGCTGGTTCCGCTGTGGTTCTGGATGCTCTCCGCCTTCCCATACCATGCGCTGGGGATTCCCAACCTGAGCAAGGTATGGCAGCTCAACCTGGTGGTCATCCTGTTTGTCCTGTTCTACTACATCTATCACGCCTTCCGTGGGGGCATCTGGGGCATCCGCTTCCGGCGGGAGACCTACGACTGGAGCAGCGGAAAGCAGGTGCTGCAAAAGAACGCCCAGTTCGTGAACCATGCGCTGAAAAATGACCTGGCCAAGATAGAGTGGTGCACGGATTTTCTGGCCGCACAGGGCGCCTCTGCCCGGGAAGTGGAGATTCTCCGCCGCTCAGCCAGCCATCTCAAGGAGTTTATCAGCCGCACCCAGCTCTATTCCCAGGAGATCACCCTGGCACCCGAGGCGTGCGACGTGGGGATGCTATTGCAGGGCTTGGCCGAGGAGCATGCCCTGGCGGGGACAAGGGCGGCGGTGCGTGTTGTCTGCTGCGACAGTGAGCCGCTGCTGTGCGACGGCGCCCATCTGGAGGAGGCGCTGCGCAATCTCCTGCTCAATGCGGTGGATGCCGCCGGGGAGAAGGGAGAGGTGACGCTGTCTTACTGCAGCCTGCCAAACCGACGCCGGGCGGTCATCACCGTGTCGGACAACGGCTGCGGGATGGACGCGGAGACGGCTAAGTATATCTTTGAGCCCTACTACACCACCAAAAACGGGGAGAAGAACCTGGGCCTGGGGCTGTACTACTGTTGGAATGTGATGAACGCCCACGGCGGCAGCATCCGGGTCAGCTCCGAACCCGGTGCGGGCAGCACCTTCATGCTGCTGTTCCCCATAAAGCGTCCCAAGAGGAAAAAGGAGGCGGGAAATGGAGCCGATCCGCATTCTGGTCGTGGAGGACGACCCTGATTTTCAATATCTGATCCGTCAGACTCTGGTTGAGTGTCCTGACCTGTTTCCGGTGGACTTCTGTCGGGACGGAGATGCAGCGTTCTATGCCGCAGAGCGGTATGCCCCCGATGTGGTCCTGATGGACCTGGCCCTTCCTGGGGGCAAGATGAGCGGGGTGGAGGCGGCACGGCGTATCCGCATGGAGACCTGGGCAAAGGTGGTCATTCTCACCTCCTATGACGACCCCGCTACAGTGATTCAGGCCAGCGTGGAGTCCTTTGCCTCCGCCTACGTGCTCAAGAGCCAGTATCCCCTCCTGGTGCCCACCCTCCGGGCCACCGCCGGAGGTCCGACCCCGCAGTCCCATCTGATCTGCTCCGCCCTGCTGCAGCGGCTGACCGCAGCGGAACAGGCAGTGTTTCACAACATGATGGGGGCCGCCGTGGACCTCCACTCCTCAGCCAAGACCATTGCCAACCAGCAGACCGGCGTACTGCGCAAGCTGGGCCTGTCCAGCAAGCAGCAGCTGCGCCATGTGTTTGCGGCCTACTTCCCCCAGCGGGGAGGTCGGGCATAAACGGATACAAACAGCCTCCATCCCCCTTGGGATGGAGGCTGTTTTACGTGTGGAACTGCATGAAAATAGGAGAAAGGCAGTTGCAGATTATTTTTGACAGTGTTAAAATAAAAACGTTAGCGAACAAGCGATTGTACGCTAACCGAATATTTAAAGAGGGTGAAAAAATGAAAAAGGTGCTCAGTATCGTGCTTGCACTGGCCATGTGTCTCTCGCTGGCGGCCTGTGCACAGAACCCGGAGGAGTCCCCGGAGCCTTCTGCCTCCGTGAACCCCACGGAAGAAGCCGGCATTTACACGCCCGGTACCTACACCGCCGCTGCCAGAGGGCATGAGGACGGCGTTCAGGTCACCGTGACGGTGGATGCCAACAGCATTACCGATGTGACCCTGGATGTCTCCAAGGAGACGGAGAGCATCGGCGGCGTTGCCGCTGATCAGCTGAAGTCTCAGATCATGGAGGCCCAGAGCGCGGAGATTGACGGCGTGTCCGGCGCCACCGAGACCAGCAACGCCGTGAAGATGGCGCTGCAGGACTGCCTGAACCAGGCCATGGGCGTCAGCTCCGACGAGAAGACCCCTGTGGCGGACGGTACTTACAGCGGCACGGCGCCCAGTTTCGGCCTGCTCTGCCAGATGACCTGCGACGTCACCTTTGAGGGCGGCAAGATCACCGACATCCAGGTGACTGAGGAGAGCGACAGCGCCACCGGCGAGTGGTTTGCCAGCGCGCAGGAGCTGTTTATCCCCCGGGTTGTGGAGAGCCAGTCCCTGTCCGTGGACGCCATCACCGGCGCCACCACTTCTTCCAACGCCATCCGCAACTGTGTGGCCGCGGCCATTGACGCGGCCGGCGGCGACAGCGCCCAGTGGTACACCGAAATTCCCAAGAAGACCGATACCGTGAAGCTGGAGGGCTATGACGTCATCGTGGTCGGCATGGGCGGCTCCGGCGTGCTGTCCTACTGTGCAGCCGCTGACCAGGGCGCCACCGTGTTCGGCATCGAGGCAGCCGGCAAGATCGGCGGCAACTCCGTCTGCACTTACGGCCCCATGGCCCTGAACAGCCAGTACCTGAAGGAACTGTACAACAACGGCGAGGACTACATTGACGCCGACGCGGTCTACGACACCTGGATGGAGTACGTGGGCAGCGACGAGAAGGCGGACGTCATCCACGAGGCCGTCTACAACTCCGGCTCCGCGCTGGACTACTACGTGGAGAACTTCGGCTTTGAGTTCGAGGGCATGGGCCTGCTGGGCAGCTTCGTGGTGCCCGAGTGGACCAAGCTGTGGTGCGTGTACAGCGCGGACCAGGACAACACCTCCTGGAATATCCTGGGCCCCAACAAGACCTTCCAGTTTACCAGAGCGCTGGAGACCGCCAACGCCATGAACGAGAAGAACCAGTACATGACCGAGCTGACGGCCACCAGCCTGATCTTTGACGATGACGGCAAGGTGATCGGCGTCAATGCCCAGTACTATGACGGCACTGCCTATGAGATTTACGGCAAGACCGTGATTCTGGCCACCGGCGGCTTCCTGGGCAATGACGACATGATGAACGAGTACCTGGGCTCCACCGTCTCCACCATCGGCGTCACGGTCAACGACGGCACCGGTATCCAGATGGGTATCTCCGCCGGCGGCGCCACCTACATGATGGGAACCCTGCCCATGGTCCACATCTCCCAGGTGCCTCACCTGATCCGCAACGACGACCTGACTGCGGACCAGAAGGCTATCCTGTCCGCCCTGGCCCTGACCACCGACCAGAAGATGATCACCACCGAGGGCAATGTGTGGGGCAACGAGAACCAGAGCGGCACTGAGGACGAGGGCATCACGGTTGAGATCGTGTATGCGCCCGACTACATGTACTATGTGGTGTACTCCCAGGAGGACATCGACAATATCCGCACCAACGGTCTGAGCGAGGCCCAGGCCAATGCCACCTCCCAGTTCCTGAGCCAGGGCGGCACCCTTCCTGCCGCCGGTACCCCCGTGGAGGATATCGACGAGATCCTGGCTGTGGGCGAGGAGTACCAGAACGTGATCAAGGCCGACAGCATCGCGGATCTGGCCGCGGCCATCGGCTGTGATGAGTCCAACCTGTCCGAGGCGCTGGGCGGCGTGGATACCACCTATTATGCGGTTATCTGCGACAGCTACGCCTATGCCACCGTGGGCGGTCTGGACGTGGACGCCAACACGAACGTGCTCCGTGAGGACGGCACTCCCATTGAGAACCTGTTCGCGGTCGGACAGGATTCCGAGGGCGTGTGCAACGTGGACGGAAAGGCCTATACGCCCTGGGGCGGTCAGGCTCAGTCCTGGACCTTTGTCTCCGGCCAGATTGCCGGAACCCAGGCCGCTGCGGTCGCTGCGGCTGCGGAATAAGAGCGCGCAAAAAGCGGGGGCTGCCTTCGGGCAGCCCCCGCTTTTATGTTGTGTTCAGCGCAGCTTGCCGTATACCTCGTCGGTGACGGCCTCCAGCCACTCGTTGGAGCAGTTCTCGCCGGGCACCTCCAGGGCTAGGTGGGAGAACCAGCTGTCCGGGGCGGCGCCGTGCCAGTGCTTCACGCCGGTGGGAATGTTGACCACATCGCCGGGATGCAGCTCCCGGGCCTCCTGGCCCCACTCCTGGTAGTAGCCCCGACCGGCCACGCAGATGAGAATCTGGCCGCCGCCCTTGTCGGCGTGGTGGACGTGCCAGTTGTTGCGGCAGCCCGGCTCAAAGGTCACGTTGTACACGCCCACCTGGCTGGTGGAGAGGGGCTGCAGATAGCTCTGGCCCACAAAATACCGGGCAAAGCCGTCGTTGGGGGCGCCGATGGGGAAGACCATCTCCTGCTGGTGCTGTGTCTTGCCGTCCTCACCGGCGTCCTCAGCCCAGACCTCCTTGGCCATGCGGAAGGCCGCCCAGGCCTTGGGCCAGCCGGCGTAAAAGGCCGCATGGGTCAGGATTTCCGCAATCTCCTGCCGGGTGATGCCGTTCTGCTTTGCGGTGGACAGGTGGTACTGGAAGGAACTGTCCACCAGGCCCTGGGCCATCAGGGCCACCACGGTGACCAGAGACCGGTCCCGCAGGGAGAGCTTGTCCTCCCGGCTCCACACCTCGCCGAACAGTACGTCGTCATTGAGCTGGGCAAACTTGGGCGCGAATTCACCCAGGGCATCTCTGCCCGCTGTCTGTTTTACTGCCATATCAAATGCCTCCTATGCAAGAGAAAAGGTAATCTGGACTGTCCCTTCTCCCAGCTTGGCCTTCAGGTCGGTGGGATCGTCAATTCTGGCAAGCCGGGTAAAGCTCCAGGTGTTGGTGCCGTAGTAGATGGTGAGCTGATTGCCCTGATAGAGAATCACATCTCCGGGCTCCGTGGTGATCTGCCGGTCGTTTCGGGTCAGAGTGGTGCCCAGAGAGCCCACCTTTTCAAAGCCGCCGTAGTCGTCCATCTCAACGGTCACCGGACCCTGGGCCAGCAGCTGCTTGAACTCCTCCGCGGAGCTGTTGTCCTCAAAGGTGGCCAGCAGCTCATAGTCTCCAACCGTAATTTTCAGCATGGCTTCCTCCTGACTGGACCCGGCTTCCGGGGACTGCTGGGGCGAAACGGTCTCCTCCACCGGAGCGGCCGACTGCGCCGGGAATGTGGGGGACCCAACCGGAGCCTCTCTGACATTGCAGGCGGTGAGGCTGAGCACCACAAGGAGCATACAGACGAATCTCGCCATGGAGTCCCTCCTCATCACAGACAATTACTTCAGATTCTTCCGGAAGAAGTCCTTGATCTTGTCGAAGGGGATGATATCCTTCCGGTCGTAGAGGTCGGTGTGGACCGCGCCGGGGATGATGACCAGCTCCTTATTGGCGGCGTAGGGGCTGTCCTTCACCATGTCGGCAAAGGCGTCCTTGCTGAAATAGCAGGAGTGGGCCTTCTCGCCGTGGAGCATCAGCACGGCGCTGCGGATCTCGCTGCTGTAACGCAGGATGGGCATGTTGAGGAAAGACAGGGAAGAGGTGGTGTTCCAGCCGTCGTTGGAGTTGAGGGACCGCTCGGTGTAGCCCCGCTCCGTCTTGTAGTAGTCGTAGTAGTCCTTCACAAAGAAGGGGGCGTCCTCGGGCAGGGGGTCCACCACGCCGCCCGCACGGGCATAGGTCCCGCTCTTGTAGTCCTCTGTCCGCTGGGCGTTGAGGGCCTTTTTGGTTTCATACCGGGCGTCGGCGCTGTCGGCGGCGTCAAAGTAGCCCTTGGCGTTCACACGGGTCATGTCGTACATGGTGGAGGTGACGGTGGCCTTGATGCGGGTGTCCATGGCGGCGGCGTTGAGGGCCATGCCGCCCCAGCCGCAGATGCCCAGAATGCCCACCTGCTCCGGGTCGATAAAATCCCGGGTGACGAGGAAGTCCACCGCAGCGGAGAAGTCCTCGGTGTTGATGTCGGGGGAGGCCACGTTCCGAACCGCGCCGCCGCTCTCTCCAATGAAGGAGGGGTCGAAGGCCAGGGCGGCAAAGCCACGGGCAGCCAACTCCTCGGCGTACAGACCGGCGCACTGCTCCTTCACAGCGCCGAAGGGACCGGCCACCGCCACAGCGGCCAGCTTGCTCTCCGCACCCTTGGGCAGATACAGGTCGCCGGTCAGCTCAATGCCGTAGCGGTTGTGGAAGTGGACCTTCTCCCGGGTGACGGTGTCCCGCATCTGGAAGGAATAGCCGTTATATCTGGAATTCATATATGTGTCCTCCTTATACGTTCTTGCCCAGTTCATAGGCCTGCTTCAGGGCGGGGTGGTTCTGAATCTCGCCCACGGTCGTCACGCCTCCGGCAAAGACAGTACCGGCCAGGCGGGCCTTTTCAAAGCAGTCAATCCAGCCCTGGAGCCCGGTGACCGCTCCGTCCACAGTGTGTCCGTCCTCCTCTGCCGCAGCGGCGAGGAGATAGATATCCCGGAACCGGTAGTCGGCGGAGAAGAGGGGATTGGCCCGGTCCAGCAGGGTCTTCATCTGGCCGCACATCCCGTAGTAGTAGATGGGGGTGGCAAAGACGATGACGTCGGCGGTCAGCATGTTCTGGACGATGGTGTCCGCGTCGTCATGAATGACGCAGCGCTGGGTGTTCTGACAGACCAGACAGCCCTTGCAGAACCGGATGTCCTTGTCGTACAGGGTGACCTTCTCCACGTCGTTCCCGGCATCCCGGGCGCCGCGGACAAATTCGTCTGCCAGAGTCTCCGAATTGCCGCCCTTCCGGGGGCTGGTGGAGATGACCAAAACCTTTTTGCTCATGTGCGATCCTCCTCGCTGATGGTACGTATGATACGGGCGGGCACACCGCCCACAATGGTGTTTTCCGGCACGTCCTTTGCGACCACCGCTCCGGCCGCCACAATGGCGCCGTCCCCGATGGTCACGCCGGGCAGGACGGTGGCGTTGGCGCCAATCCAGACGTTCTTGCCGATGTGGATGGGGGCGGGGATCATGCTGGCACGGTCGCTGGGCGACTGGGCGTGGTTGAGGGTGGCCAGCACCACGTTATGGCCGATGAGGGCGCCGTCCCCGATGAAAATGCCGCCCTGGTCCTGAAACTTGCAGCCCATGTTGAAAAAGACGTTCTTCCCGATGTGGATGTTCTTTCCGCAGTCGGTATAGAAGGGCGGGAACATGCCAAAGCTCTCGTCCACAGGCCGGCCGATAAGCTGGGAGAAGAGAGCCCGCAGCTCCTCCGGCGTGTGGTAACCGGTGTTGATTTCAGCCGTGATGCGCAGGGCCTCCTGACTGACGCCGTGCATGAACTGATGTACCTCGCTGCCGCCCTGCACTTTCTCTCCGCTGTTCAGATGCTCCAAAAATTCGTTTAAATCCATCTTACACTCCTGATAGGTCAGATTTTCAATCTCATTGTAGCACTCACCTGAATGGATAACAAATACCTATATAGAATAGCTTACTATGCTTGAAATCTATGTTTAGCATGTGCTATCATCAGACCAGAAGGAGGCGGGTCTGTATGGAATTGAGAGTGCTGCAATACTTCCTTGCGGTGGCACGGGAACAGAATATCTCGGCGGCGGCCCAGTCCCTGCATCTCACCCAGCCTACTCTCTCCCGGCAGCTCATGGAGCTGGAGAAGGAGCTGGGCAAGCAGCTGATGGTCCGGGGCAGCCGGAAAATTACCCTCACCGAGGACGGCATGCGGCTGCGCAGGCGTGCGGAGGAGATTCTGGAGCTGGTGGACCGGACGGAAAAAGAGGTCATGCAGTCCGACGATACGGTCAGCGGGGACATCTATATCGGTACCGGCGAGACCGACGGCGTGCGCCAGATTGTCAGAGCGGCCAATCAGCTCCAGGGGAGCCATCCGGGCATCCGCTTCCATATCGTCAGCGGCGACGCCATGGACGTGTGCGAGCGCCTGGACAAGGGCCTGCTGGATTTCGGCATCCTCCTGGGCGACATGGACAAGACCAGGTACAGCTGCATGGAGCTGCCCATGAAGGACACCTGGGGCGTCCTCATGCGGCGGGACAGCCCCTTGGCGCAGCGGGAGACCGTCTCACCCCGTGACCTGTGGGACAAGCCGCTGATTCTCTCCCGGCAGGTGGATAACAAGAGCGGCCTGTACCGCTGGCTGCGGAAGGAACCCTCGGAGCTCCACACCGTGGCCACCTATAATCTGATTTACAACGCGTCCCTGATGGTGGACGAGGGGATGGGCTACGCCTTTACCCTGGACAAGCTGGTGAACACCGCCGGCAGCAATCTCTGCTTCCGGCCCCTGAAGCCCAAAATGGAGCTGGGGATGTACCTGGTGTGGAAGAAGTCCCAGCTCTTTTCCAGGGCGGCGGAGCTGTTCCTGGAGCAACTTCAGGCCCAGCTTGTTCCCTTGGATTAGACCATGGGAGCGCAGGAAGAAATATAGCTGTCCGGGTTGGACAGCTATATTGTAGAACAAAGGACCGGCTATGTCGAATACCCATTGTGGATGGTCAGATATAGCTTTTGAGCATTTTTCAATGCGCCTCACCAGTCCGGCCGCCGGCGGAGGAAGCGCTGAGCACTGCAAACAAAAAGGCGGCGGGAGACATGTCTCCCGCCGCCTTTTCTGCTCCGCTTGTGGCGCTTGGCGTATCCTTATTTCAGCTTTGCTCCGTCCTGAAAGGCGTTGCCTACTTTTTCACCCAGCTTGCGGTAGGCGTTGTGGATGGGATCAAAGATGATGGGCTGGAGCTTGTCCGGGTCAATCTTCCCGTCGGCGTCCAGCACACACTCATCCGCGCTGACGTTGACAATCTCGCCCACCAGGCGGCAGCTCTCCGGGTCGTAGCTCACCAGGCGGCACTCTACTGCCATGGGCAGCTCGTCAATGAGGGGGGCGTCCACAAATTCCGACTTGGTGGTGTGCCAGCCCGCCTTTTCCAGCTTGTTGGCCACTTTGTTGCCCGACTCGATGCCCACATAGTCGCAGGCCGCCATCTGATCCGCCGTGGCCATGCTGACGGTGAAGGCCTTGCGGGCGAGAATGTTGGCGGTGGTCTTGTGACCGGCGCTGATGCACATGGACAGTTCCTTGTCGTCGCTGATGCCGCCCCAGGCGGCGTTCATGGCGTCGGGGGTGCCGTCCCCGCCGTAGGTGGCCAGAATAAAGACCGGCTGGGGATAGGTCCAGGGCTTGGCTCCAAAGTTCTTGCGCATGGGAAATACCTCCTGTTGGATTGATTTTCAGCAGTCGACTGTAAGCGCAGCGTTTCCTTGAACATTCCTTATCATCAGTATAGCACGGTGAGCGAGACAGGGAAAGGCCGGGTTTGCAGTGTGTGCGGCTGTGTTGGCCTCCAAGAGATCGCAACTTTTTTTCCGTGATTTTCCCCAGGCTATCCTGTATCCTAAAATCACAGAAGCTGAGAAACACGAAAGCAGGCATTTGCACGGCACAGAGCCGGTCAGAGACCTGAGAGCGGAGGTTACCATGATTACCATTCAAGGTTTGTATAACACCGCCGTCTGCTATACCAACGAGCTGGAGGAGACGGCGCGCGGCCAGATCCAAGCGGTGTGCGATTGGCCGGAGTTTGCCGGCTGCAAGATTCGGATCATGCCCGACGTCCACGCCGGCAAGGGCTGTACCATCGGCACCACCATGACCATCCAGGACAAGATTGTGCCCGGCATGGTGGGCGTTGATATCGGCTGCGGCATGGAGACGGTGGAGCTGGCGGAGCGTGAGATGGACTTTGGCAAGCTGGACGCCCTCATCCGCCGGGAGATTCCCAGCGGCCGGGAGGTGCGCGACGGCCTCCACGCTTTGAACGGTCAGATTGACCTGACACAGCTCCGCTGCGCCGGTCAGGTCAACCTGGACCGTGCCATGCGCAGCATCGGTACCCTGGGCGGCGGCAACCACTTCATTGAGGTGGACCGGGCGGAGGATGGCCGGCTGTTCCTGGTGGTCCACTCGGGCAGCCGTCATCTGGGCACCGAGGTGGCCGACTACTACCAGGACCAGGGCAGACGAGCCCTCTGGGGCGGTGCGCACCACCAGATTCAGAGCACCATTGCCCAGCTGAAGGCTGAGGGCCGTTTCCAGGAGATTGAGAAGACCGTTCGGGAGCTGAAGCGTGAGCACACGCTGACCATCCCCAAGGACCTGACCTATGTGGAGGGGGAGCTGTTTGAGGACTATATCCACGACATGAAGCTGACCCAGCAGTTTGCCATGCTCAACCGCAAGGCCATGGCGGATGTGATCATCGCCGGTATGGGCCTCACTGTGGCGGACGAGTTCACCACCATCCATAACTACATCGATACGGACGCCATGATTCTGCGCAAGGGCTCGGTCTCGGCCAAGGCCGGTGAGAAGCTGCTGATCCCCATCAACATGCGTGACGGCAGCCTGATCTGCATCGGTAAGGGCAACGACGAGTGGAACTGCTCGGCGCCCCACGGCGCAGGCCGTCTGATGAGCCGCAGCACAGCCCTTCACACCCTGTCCATGGACACCTTCCGGAAGGAGATGGAGGGAATCTACACCACCTGCGTGGTGCCCGACACCCTGGACGAGTCCCCCATGGCGTACAAGAGCATGGAGGAGATTGTGGCGCAGATTGGACCCACGGCGGAGATTACCGCCCGCATCCGCCCGGTCTACAATTTCAAGGCGGCGGATTAAATCAAAAAGAGAGGAGGCGCCGGCTGATGAAACTACCTCCCCAGGTGGAGACCGTGCTTGCGCTGTTGGAAGCGTCCGGCTTTGAGGCCTTCCTTGTGGGCGGCGCCGTGCGGGATTATGTGATGGGCAAGCGGGCCGCCAAGGACTGGGACATCGCCACCAGTGCGCTGCCCCAGCAGGTCAAAGCGGTCTTTTCCGGGTATCACCTCATCGAGACCGGGCTGAAGCACGGCACCGTCACAGTTGTGGTCGACCACCAGCCCATTGAGATCACCACATACCGCACGGACAGCGGCTGTCCCAGTCCCAGCCTGAGGGCCGACTTGGAGCGCAGGGATTTTACAATGAACGCTCTGGCGTACAACCCCAGAACGGGAGTGGTTGACCTTGTGGGCGGAGCAGGGGACATTGAGAAGGGAATTGTCCGCTGCACAGGTGACCCGGACCGGAGATTCCGGGAGGACGGCCTGAGAATCCTGCGGGCGCTGCGGTTTGCGTCCGTGTATGGGATGGAGATTGACGCGGCCACGGCAGACGCCATTCGGAGAAACCAAAGCTTGCTCCGGGGCGTGGCAGTCGAGCGCATCCAGGTCGAGCTGACCGGGATACTCTGCGGAAAGAACGCGGCAGCAGTCCTGAGCGACTTTGCCGGTGTGCTTGCCGTGACGGTTCCCGAGCTTGCGCCCATGTTCGGCTTCGCGCAGCACAATCCCCACCACGACAAGGATGTGTGGAACCACACGGTGGCTGTGGTGGAGAACGTCAGTCCCCAGCCGGTGCTGCGCTGGGCGGCGCTGCTCCACGACATCGGCAAGCCGCTGTGCTTCTCCCGCACGGAGGACGGCGTGGGCCATTTTTTCGGCCATGCGCAGAAAAGCGCCCTTCTGGCGGGGGACATTCTGAGCAGGCTGCGCTTTGACAACGCCGGCAGGGAACGGATTGTGCGCCTTGTCCGGTATCACGACATGCCCATCACGGCGGACAGAAAGCTTGTGAAGCGGCTTTTGAGCAAGCACGGGGAGGAAACAGCCCGGCAGCTGATTGAACTGCACAGGGCGGATACCCTGGGGCAATCGGATATCTGCCAATACCGGCTTGGGATTCTGGACGAAGTGGACGCCATGCTGGAAGAGCTTCTGAGGGAGGAGCGCTGCTTTTCCCTCAAGGATTTGGCAGTGGACGGAAGCGACATGATGGGGCTGGGCCTTACGGGCAGAGACATCGGCCGTATGCTTCAGGAATGTCTGAATGCGGTTCTGGATGAGCGGATTCCAAACGAGCGTAATGCTCTGCTGGCCTTTGCCGGGCGACAAGCTTGTCCTACTGTTCAACCCCAGCTATAATGGTGCTGAATACACTGCTTTAGAGGGAGTGTGGCTATGAAATTGATTCATCTCTCCGACCTGCATCTGGGCAAGCGGGTCAACGATTTTTCCATGCTGGAGGACCAGCAGTATATTCTGGCGGAAATCCTTCAAATCATCGACCGGGAGAAGCCGGACGGGGTGCTGATTGCCGGTGATGTCTACGACAAGTCGGTGCCCTCCGCCGAGGCGGTGGCGCTGCTGGACGACTTCCTGGTGCGCCTGTCCAGGCGGGAACTGCGGATTTTTGTCATCAGCGGGAACCACGACTCCCCGGAGCGCATGGCCTTCGGCGGCCGGCTCATGGAGCGCAGCGGCGTCCACCTGGCCCCGGTCTATGACGGCAGGGTGGAACCCGTGGTGCTCACCGACCAGTACGGCCCGGTGAAGCTCTACCTGCTGCCCTTTGTGAAACCGTCCCATGTCCGCCGGTGCTTCCCCGAGCGGGAGATCGCCACCTATACGGATGCGGTGGCGGCGGCCATTGAGGCCATGGGGGTGGATACGGCCGTCCGGAATGTGCTGGTGACCCACCAGTTTGTCACCGGTGCGGCCCGGTGCGACTCGGAGGAGCTCTCCGTAGGCGGAACGGACAACGTGGATGCGGCTGTCTTTGACCCCTTCGACTATGTGGCCCTGGGGCACATTCACGGCCCACAGCAGGTGGGACGGGAGACGGTGCGCTACTGCGGAACGCCGCTGAAGTACTCCTTCTCCGAGGCGGGGCATAAGAAGTCGGTCACTGTGGTGGAGCTGGGCGCGAAGGGGGCCGTGACCATCCGTACAATCCCCCTGAAACCCCTGCGGGACATGGTGGAGCTGCGGGGTACTTATGAGGAGCTGACCCTCCGGGCGTTCTATGAGGGGACGACCTATCCCCGTGACTACATCCACATCACCCTCACCGACGAGGAGGACATTCCCGACGCGGTGGGCAAGCTGCGGATCATCTACCCCAACCTGATGAAGCTGGACTACGACAACAAGCGCACCCGGGCGGGCATTCATCTGGAGGGTGCGGAGGACGTGCAGCAGAAATCCCCTCTGGAGCTTCTGGAGGAATTTTACAGCAACCAGAACGGGCAGCCCATGAGCGAGGAGCAGCGGGCCTTTGCCAGAGACATGATGGAGCGTATTTGGGAGGAGGATGAGGGATGAGACCGCTGAAGCTGACGGTATCCGCCTTCGGCCCCTATGCCGGGCGGGTGACCATAGACCTGGAGAAGCTGGGTCCCAAGGGGCTTTACCTCATTACCGGAGACACCGGCGCCGGCAAGACCACCATCTTTGACGCCATCACCTACGCGCTCTACGGGGAGCCCAGCGGCGATAACCGGGAAGTGTCCATGTTCCGCTCCAAGTACGCCCAGCCGGACACCCCCACCGAGGTGGAGCTGGTCTTTTCCTATGGCGGCAAGACCTATACGGTCCGCCGGAACCCGGAGTATGAGCGCCCTGCCAAGCGGGGCGAGGGAACGACCACCCAGAAGGCGGACGCTGAGCTGACCCTTCCCGACGGCCGCCTGATCACCAGGGCCCGGGAGGTGAACCGGGCACTCATCGAGATCATCGGCCTCAACCGCAGCCAGTTCTCCCAGATCGCCATGATCGCCCAGGGGGATTTTCTCAAGCTACTGCTGGCGGACACCAAGAGCCGCCAGGAGATTTTCCGGGAGATTTTCAAGACCCGGTACTACATGGTGTTCCAGGAGAAGCTGAAAGGGGAGGCCGGAAATCTCCAGCGTGACTGTGAGGCCGCCCGTGCCAGCGTGCAGCAGTATATCGGCGGCGTGGTGTGCCGTGAGGACGAGCCGCTGCGTGCCAGACTGGAGAAGGCCCAGGCAGGAGAGCTCCCCTTCCAGGAGACCACGGAGCTGATCAGGCAGCTGATTGCCAATGGCCGGGAGGAGGAAGGGGACTGGCAGAAGGTCCTGGACCGGCTGGACGCAGAGCTGAAGGAAACCTCCATCCTGCTGGGCAAAGCGGAGGAGGCCCAGAAGAACCGGGAAAAGCTGGAGCTGGCCCGCAGGGAGCGGGCGGAGCTGGTGCCCCAGGTGGAGGCGGCCCAAAAGGCCCTGCAGGCGGAGATGGAGAAGGCGCCCCGTCAGGAGCTGCTGAACCAGGAGCTGGGCGCGCTGGAGGCGGAGCTGCCCCGGTACCAGGAGCTGTCTCAGCGTGAGGCCGGCCTGGCCGCCCAGACGGAGCATATCGCGGCGCTGGAGCGGAAATGCCGTGAGCAGGAAGAGGCGCAGCGTGCCGGAGCTGAGGCGCTGGACGCCTGGAAGCGGGAAGCGGAGGCCCTGGCGCCTGTGGAGGCGGAGAAGGAGCGCCTGCTGGGGAAAAAGAACCAGGCGGAGAGCCGCAAGTCCGCTCTGGAGGTGCTGGAGACCCAGGTGGGCCAGTGGAAGGCGTGCCTCCGTCAGATAAGCGAAGGACAGCGCCGCCGGGAGGAACTGGACCGGCAGCGGGAGACCCTTGCGGCTGACCTGCTGCGGAAAAAGGAACAGCTGCAGGCCAACCGGGAGACATTCCAGGCCACTCAGTCCCTGACCGAGGAGAGACAGGAGCAGCTGCACCGCCAGGAGCGGCTCCGGGAGAGACAGCTGGCGCTGACCACGCTTGCGTCGGCGCTGGACGGCTATGCCGTGGAGGAGAAGTCTCTGCAGGCGTCTCAGGAGGTCTACCGGCAGGCCAGAGAGCGGTCGGAGCAGCTGGAAGAGGACTACCGCCGGAAGAACAGGGCCTTTCTGGACGAGCAGGCCGGACTGCTGGCCCAATCGCTGACAGAGGGACAGCCCTGCCCGGTGTGCGGCTCGCTCCATCACCCTGCACCTGCCCGGCTGTCCGGCAACGCTTCCACCGAGGCGGAGCTGGAAGCGTCCAAGGAGGCGTGGGAGGCGGCCCAGCGGGAGACTCAGGAGAAGAGTCTGGCCGCTGGGACGGCACGTGCTGCCCTGGAGGAGCGCCGGAACCAGCTGCTCCGGGAGCTTGCGGCCTATGTGGACACGCCCGCATTGGATACGGCCCGGCAGCAGCTCTCCGTCTGCCAGTCGGACGTGGAGCGGGAACTGGCGCAGGTCCATGGGGCCCTGCTGGAGCTGGAGGGACGGCTGGCCCACCGCCAGAAGCTGGAGCAGGAGATCGGGCGGCAGGAGGAAGTGCTGGAGGACCTGACAAAGCGGCAGGGACAGCTGCAGGCGGCCATCACCCAGGCAGAGGTGGCCCAGGGTGCCCTGGGCGGCCAGCGGGAGCAGCTGGAGGCGGCCCTTTGCCGGGAGCTTGCGCAGCATCTGGAGCCGTGCACCCTGGAGGACGCCCCCAAGGCGATTGCCGGCGCGCTGGAGCAGACCCGGAACGCCCTCTCCCAGCTGGCGGAGCAGGAGCGAATTCTCCAGAAGAGCAGCCAGCGGAAAGCGGAGCTGGACCGGCAGATTCCCGTGGCGGAGCAGAAGCTGAGAGCGCTGGAGGAGGACGCTGGCAGACTGAAGGCGGAGCTGGCAGGGGCCGTCAGCCGCAGAGAGGAGATGGCCGGACAGGTCCAGTCTCTGCGGGAGGGGCTCTCCTTCCCGGAGCCGGATGCCGCCCAGCGGAGGATGGACGCCCTGCGGGAGGAGCTCCAGGGGCTTGCCATGGCACTGGCTAAGGCACGGGAGACTGCCGCCGCCCGCCAGGGAGAGCTGACCGCTGCCGACGGGGCCATTCAGGAGCTGGAGCACCTGCTGGAGCGCACCCAGGAGGTGGACGCCCAGGCCCAGCAGCTGCGCAGCCAGGCGCTGACCCGCCAGCGGGCAGAGGCCAGCGAGGCCCAGAAGGCGATCCACACCCGGCTGGTCACCAATGAGACCGCGCTGGAAAACATCCTGGGGAAATCGGCGGATTTGGAGAAGCTGGAGCAGAAGTATACCTGGATGCGGACCCTCTCCAATACCGTAAACGGCAACCTGGCCGGGAAGGAAAAGATCGCCCTGGAGACCTACATCCAGATGACCTTCTTTGACCGCATTCTCCAGCGGGCCAATCTCCGGCTGATGGTCATGTCCGGGGGACAGTACGAGCTCAAGCGCCGCCGGGAGGCGGAGAACAACCGCAGCCAGAGCGGCCTGGAGCTTGACGTCATCGACCACTACAACGGCTCTGAGCGCAGCGTGAAATCCCTCTCGGGCGGCGAATCCTTCAAGGCGTCCCTCTCGCTGGCGCTGGGGCTTTCCGACGAGGTCCAGTCCGCCGCCGGAGGAATCCGGCTGGACACCATGTTTGTGGACGAGGGCTTCGGCTCTCTGGACGAGGAGTCCCTTGCCCAGGCGCTCCAGGCCCTCACCGGCCTCACCGAGGGCAACCGCCTGGTGGGCATCATCTCCCACGTGGCAGAGCTGAAGGAGAAAATCGACAAGCAGGTGGTGGTGACCAAGGAGAAGAGCGGCGGCAGCCGGGTGGAGATTGTGGTGTCATGACCGGCGGATACCGGGCGTGACGCCCAGCAATACAGGGAGCAGCTTTCATGTGTTTTCACGGAAAGCTGCTCCTTGCCATATCTGTTCTGATTGCCAGAGCGGGCTGCCCATGCTATGATAGGGCTGTCAGCCGTGCTGTACATTAATGCCGCCGGTGAGAATCTGCTGCGGGAGGGAACGAGATGGTTTTTCTGATTGCGGGGGCGTCCCACACGGGGAAAACCGCCCTTGCCCAAAGGCTTCTGGAGAAATACGGATACCCTTACCTGTCCATTGACCATCTGAAAATGGGCCTGATCCGGAGCGGATACACATCCCTCACGCCCATGAGCAGCGACCGGGAGCTGACGGATTACCTGTGGCCGGTGGTGCGGGAGATGGTCAAAACCGCCATCGAAAACGGGCAGAATCTTATCGTGGAGGGCTGCTACATCCCCTTTGACTGGGCGAAGGATTTTTCGGAGGAATACCGCGCTCAGATTCAGTACCGCTGTTTGGTGATGAGCGAGGCGTACATCCGCAGCCACTACCAGGATATCAAAGGATACGCCAGCGTTGTGGAGCGCAGAAAGGACGATTTGGACTGTACCCTGAAGACCCTGCTCCGGGACAACGCCCAGACGCTGGAAGCCTGCCGGAAATATGGCGCAGAGTACATCCTGATTGACGGGACCTATCATGTGGAACTTTGACTGTATGGAGACCAAGGAGGTGGCCCCATGCCCCTGCACATCGTGAGAAATGACATCACCACCATGAGGGTGGACGCCATCGTCAACGCCGCCAAGGAGAGCCTGCTGGGCGGCGGTGGCGTGGACGGCGCCATCCACCGTGCCGCCGGGCCGGAGCTGCTGGCCGAGTGCCGCACCCTGGGCGGCTGCAAAACGGGACAGGCCAAGCTCACCAAGGGCTACCGCCTGCCTGCCAGGTTTGTAATCCACACCGTGGGCCCCATCTGGCAGGGCGGGAGCCACGGCGAGCGGGACCTGCTGGTCTCCGCCTACCGTTCCTCGCTGGAGCTGGCTCTTGCTAACAAGTGCGGAACGGTGGCTTTTCCCCTCATCTCCGCCGGAGCTTACGGCTACCCCAAGGACCAGGCCCTCAAGGTGGCGGTGGACACCATCGGGGACTTTCTGCTCGCCCACGACATGACCGTCTATCTGGTTATCTTCGACCGGGCCGCCTACACCATCAGCGGAAAACTCTTTGCCGACATCGCCGCCTACATCGACGACCGCTATGTGGAGGAGCACACCGACAGCCGGGAGGAGCAGTGCCGCCGGGCCGCGGCCTTTTTGCGTGCGGATGAGGAAGAGAAGCTGTGGGAGCCTGTAGCAGCGGCGCCCATGAGTCTGGATGAAGCCCTGGGCCAGCTGGACGAGAGCTTTTCCCAGATGCTGCTGCGGAAGATAGACGAGGCCGGCCTGACCGACGCCCAGTGCTACAAAAAGGCCAACATCGACCGCAAGCTCTTCTCCAAAATCCGCTCAGACGTCCACTATAAGCCCTCCAAGCCCACCGCCATGGCCTTCGCCATTGCGCTGGAACTGCCGCTGGAGGAGGCACGGGAGATGCTCCAGAAGGCGGGCTTCGCCTTCTCCCACGCCAGCAAGTTCGACATCATCGTGGAGTACTTCATCGCCCATCAGAACTACAACATCTTTGAGATTAACGAGGCCCTGTTCGCCTTTGACCAGAGCCTTTTGGGAGGTTGACGCCATGCCCCGTACCGATGTGACGCAGATGCCCTTTGCCAAGCTCTACCCTCTGCTGGTGAACAAGGCGGAGAAGAAGGGCCGCAGCAGGGAGGAGGTGGACCGGGTGACCGCCTGGCTCACCGGATATACGCCTGAGGCGCTTGCACAGCTGGAGCAGTCCGACACCAGCTACGGCGACTTTTTCCGAAATGCCCCCGCCATGAACTCCAACCGTGCTCTGATCACCGGCAAGGTGTGCGGCATCCGGGTGGAGGAGATTGAGGACCCGCTGATGCGGGAGATCCGGTACCTGGACAAGCTGGTGGACGAGCTGGCCAAGGGCAAGGCCATGGAGCAGATTTTGAGGAAGTAATTGTCGCCTGCCAGGCGACCAAACAAAAAAGAAATCCCCCTATACTGTGCCTGTAAGCCAGACAGCACAGAATAGGGGGATTTATTGATGAAAAAGAATCTGACCGAGCTGGTATTCATTCTGGACCGCAGCGGCTCCATGGAGGGACTGGAGGGGGACACCATCGGCGGCTTCAACTCCATGCTGAATAAGCAGAAGAAGACGCCGGGTGAGGCCTTTGTGTCCACCATCCTTTTCGACGACCGGACCGAGGTGCTCCACGACCGGGTAAAGGTGGGGGAGGTTCAGCCCATCACCGACAAAGAGTACTATGTCCGTGGCTGCACCGCTCTGCTGGACGCTGTGGGCGGAGCCATCCACCACATCGGGAACATCCACAAGTATGCCCGGCCGGAGGACGTACCGGAGCATACCCTCTTCGTCATCACCACCGATGGCATGGAGAACGCCAGCCGCCGCTATTCGGCTCAGCGGGTGAAGGAGATGATCCAGCGCCAGAAGGAGAAATACGGCTGGGAGTTTCTCTTCCTGGGGGCCAACATCGACGCGGTGGAGACGGCGGGAAGCCTGGGCATCACTCCCGACCGGGCGGTGAACTACCACTGTGACAGTGCGGGTACCCGCCTCAACTATGAGGTGGTGAGCGATGCCGTGGCGGCTGTCCGGTGCAGCGCACCTTTGGACGAGCACTGGAAGGACGCTATCGAGGAGGACTTCCACAATCGTCAGGGCGGACGCCGCTGACGGAATGGCTCACATCTGCCCTTTCCATACCCGGGCCAGAATGTCCTTGAGTACCAGCAGGGCGTCGGTGTTGTTGTAGCCGTAGTCCACCCGCAGCTGGGTGAGCATCTCCCGCAGGGTGGGGGCGTAGTCGTCGATGCGCACGGTCCTGTGGTAGGTGGCCAGCACGGGGTACTTCTTGCTCCAAACCTTATTCCAGTCGATCCGGGCCTGGGCCTCCTCGCTGACGCTCTCAATCATCTGCTGGGCCTGCTGCTCGTCAAAGTCGTACTCGATGAGCTCGTCCAGGGTCATGTTGTAGAGCATGGCAAGCCCCTTGGACTGACGGATATCGGGCAAGGTCTCATTGGTCTCCCATTTGGAGATGGTCTGGCGGCTGACGCCCAGCTTTTCGGCCACATTCTCCTGAGAGAGACCGCTCTTTTTCCGGGCGTGATACAGGCTGCTTCCCAAACTCATGGCGTTTTCCTCCTGAAGCATCATTTCTGCGTCTCAGTATACCGTCCGGGCCGCAAAAAATCTACCAAGGAAAACTGCCACTTTCGCCCGCTTTCCTGACATGCCCACCTGTGGTGTGTGCTGTGCCGGAGAGCCGGAGAAGCTGTCCGCGGCCTCGTCCTGAGCGGGGAGCCGGAGGGGGCTTACTTCAATGATGCGGTTATCCGCTCCAGCCCCATCCCCAGCCCTTCAAAGCCCACGCACCGGCTGGGGTGGGTGTTGACGGCGTGGTCCAGCAGGGGCTGGACCTGGCTGGCGGTGTCCAGACACAAATTCAGGGCAAGCACATCCTCCCACGCCCGGTTGAGAAAAGCCACCTCACGGCGGCCGTGGGTGCGGGTAATTTCCACACAGCCTGCCTGATAGAGATATTCCTCCACCTGATTTGGGGCGAATCCGGCGGCGGTAAGGCTGTCAAACAGTCCCTCCCGGAACAGTCCGGGGATGTCCTTCCACTGGAGAGAAGACACATCATAGCGCACAAAGGTGTACCGGCTGTGACAGTGGACGGCCAGCAGGCACCTGCACCCCCGCAGGTCGATAACGTGGAGATCCCAGCAGAAACACCGGTCCGGCTCTGTGCCATAGGCCGGCGTTTTCACTTTCAGGAACCGCTGAAGGGGAAAGGTCAGGCCCAACTCCATCATTTCACCTCGTGGGGGATGGAGATCTTCTCCACATGGAGCGTTCCGTCTGTCAGCTCCGCCGTCATCATGGTAATCTCCTGGTGGAACCGCCGGGGACCGCAGGAGCCGGGATTGAGCCACAAAATGCCGTTCTTCTCCTCCTGCACATACTTGTGGGAGTGGCCGAACACCACCACATCCACCCCGGAGAGATCCGCCGGGACCTCCTTCCTGTTGTGGACCATGTAAAAGGTGACGCCATCCAGGGTAACGGTGAGGTCGTGGGGGACGTCCTCCGCCCACTCCTTGTCGTTGTTGCCCCGGACGATGTAGACCGGGGCGTATTTCCGCAGCTCGTCCACAATGCTCTGCTTGTTGATGTCGCCGCCGTGGAGAATGACGTCAGCATTTTTCAGATATTCCATCACCTCTGGCCGCAGCAGGCCGTGGGTGTCGGAGAGAATGGCAAGTTTCATGGTATGTGTGTTCCTTCCCGTCTGTGTTGCCCCCAGTATACCAGATTTTCCACTCCGCCGAAAGAACTATATTTTCCCCTTGACTTTGACGCTCCGTCAACTGCTACACTGTCCGTAAGGAGGGATGAAGATGGAATATTCCATTCAGGAGCTGTCGCGCCTGTCCGGGGTGACCACCCGCACCCTGCGCTGGTACGACCAGATTGGCCTGCTGAAGCCCAGCCGTGTGGCGGAGAGCGGCTACCGCTACTACGGCGGCGCGGAAGTGGACCGGCTGCAGGACATTCTCTATTACCGGGCCCTCGGGGTGGAGCTGGCCCAAATCAAGGAATGTCTGGACGATCCCTCCTTTGACCGCCTGGCCGCTCTGCGCACCCATCTGACAGCCCTGGAGGCGGAGCGGGAGCGGCTGGAGAAGCTGATTCGGTCGGTGAAAGACACCATCGGAGCGGAAGAGAGGAATGAAATCATGAGCGACGAGCAGAAGTTTGAAGCATTCAAGAAGCAGGCCGTGGCGCATAACGAGGAGACCTATGGGGCGGAAATCCGCGCCAAGTACGGCGACAAAGAGGTGGACGAGGCCAACGCCGCGGTGATGAATCTGACCCAGGAGCAGTACCGGGAGTGGACCGACCTGGGCCGGGGGATCCAGGAGCGGCTGGAGGCGGCGGTCCAGGCAGGAGTATCCCCGGAGGGGGAGGAGGGAAAGAAGATTGCTGCCCTCCACCGCCGGTGGCTCACCATCACCGGGAACCGGTACGACCCGGCCAGACACCGGGGAATTGCCGAGCTCTATGTGATGGATGAGCGGTTTGCGGCCTACTATGACAAACACATTCCCGGCTGCGCACGCTTCCTGCGGGACGCCGTGGCCCACTGGGTAAGCTGAAACAAGACCGCCTGGGTTCACAGCCCAGGCGGTCTTGTGTTTTATAAACGGTCTCAGCCTTGCAGCGTCCAGCCACAGTCGTTGTGGTAGATCATCTGGCGGGTCATGCCGCCGTCAATGCAGATGTTCTCGCCGGTGATGAAACCCGCCTTGTCCGAGCAGAGGTAGAGCACCATGTTGGCGATGTCCATGGGATTGCCCACCCGTCCGGCGGGCTGCTGGACGGCGTCGGGGCCCTCATAGACAGTGTAGTCGGTGTCAATCCAGCCGGGAGAGATGGAGTTGACCCGAACCCTGCCGCTGAAGCTCACCGCCAGAGCGTGGGTCAGGGCGGAGATACCGCCCTTGGCCGCTGTGTAGCTCTCAGTCTGGGGCTGGCTCATCCGATCCCGGGAGGAGGAGATGTTCACAATGGCAGCTCCGGGGGCAAAGTGGGGCGCGAACAGCTTGGCGAGGTAAAAGGGGGCGGTGACACCCACCCGCAGGGCATAGTTGAACTCCTCATAGGTGCATTCATCGATGCCCTTCATCAGGGGCAGGGCGTTGTTGACCAGAAAGTCCACATGACCACAGTCGTCGATGACCTTGCGGGCGAAGTCCTCCAGGACCGTCTGGTCGGCCAGATTGCCCACATAGTAGTCGTTGGGCAGCAGGTCGATGACGCACACCCTGGCGCCTTCCTTCCGGAACTCCTCCGCAATGGCCTTGCCGATGCCCCTTGCGCCGCCGGTGACCACGGCAACCTTATTTTCAAACATGGCGTGTCCTCCTCAGTCTGCGTCCTCGTCCAGGGCCTCCACCAGAAAGCTCACCGGCCGGAAACCGTCGTTGCAGGAGAGCATGGCGGACCTGGGATTTTTCATCCAGCCGTCGTAGAAATTCTCTCCGCCGTGGCTCAGGGCCAGCACAAAGGGGGAGAGGGTGTCCCAGGCGCTCTGGCAGAAGCCCTCGGGACGCTCCCAGCCGTTGGCGATAAAGACCTGTCCCTCTCTCATGTCGCAGGCGTGGGAGATGGGGTTCTCATATTGGGCCATCAGGTCCTGGTATTGGGTGATGCGCATGACGGTGATTCTGCATTTCTTCATATGATGATACCCTCGCAGTGGTCCAGCTCATGCTGGATGATCTGGGCCGTCCAGCCGGTGAAGGCTTTCAGCCGCTCCTGGAAATGCTCGTTCTGCCAGCGGACCTTGATGGACTGCCACCGCTTGGCGGGGCGGATACCGGTGAGGGAGAGGCAGCCCTCTTCCGCGTCGTAGGGGCCGGATTTTTTGACAATCTCCGGGTTGAACATGACCATGTAGGTGCCCTCGTTGTCGAAGGCGATGATGCGCTTGTTCACGCCGATCATGTTGGCCGCCATGCCCACGCAGCCGTCCTTGTGGTGCTCCAGGGTCTCCAGCAGGTCGGCGGCAATCTGAATATCATCCGGCGTGGCAGGCTCCGCCTTTTGGGCCAGAAAGGTCTCGTCTTTGCAGATATCTCGAATCATAGCTGTCTCTCCTTGTGGGATTGAATGACTGCCGCAATGGTCTGAGCCGCAATGCGGGAGCCCAGTTCGTTGGGGTGGACGCCGTCGGGGGCATAGAGGTCCTGAGCATCGGAAAGCTCATAAAACCGCTGTCCCACATCGGCGATGAGGGCGTGGTTTTCCTGAGCGGCCCTGTGGTATGCCCCGGACATGCTGCGGGCCATCTCGTCATAGTCCCAGCCCTTGGCCGCCAACTTGTCCCCGCCTTTTTGGTAGGCCCAGGTGGCGTAGAGAACGGGGACAGCTCCGTTTTCCCGAATCTGTTCGCACAGCAGTTTTACGCTGGAAAAGAAGCGTTTGGGGGTGGTTATGGGCCCGTGGCTCATCTCCTGGAGCACTACATAGTCCCAGCGTTCGTTTTTCAGCGCCGCCTGAGTCTGTGCGCCCAGCTTGGTGCCGGGGTTCAGGTGCTCGGACAGCCGGGCTCCGCCCCGGGTGTGGTGGACCACTTCCGCGCCTGTCAGACCGGCCAGCCTCTGGGGCAGATTGTTGGTGAAGGTGAAGCTGTTGCCCAGCATCAGGATTCGCATGATAACACCCCTTTCTTCTTTTGCGTGTTACCGGCATTATAGCACAGCGGCGGAGGAAATACCACCGGAACAGCTCCGGGTATAGAGCCTGGAAACAGCAAAAGGCCGCTGACTGGCATGAGGAAATCCAGTCAGCGGCCTTGATGTTGGTGTGGGTCAGTATTTTTTATTTGCTGCCAGATGCGTCATGTCCCGCTTTGGGCTTCATGCCCCAGAACACCACATTCATCACAATTACGATGAGCAAGACGGTGGACATGGCCACCCAGAAGCCCATATCAATCCCAAACAGGGAAGTGCGGCCAAACAAATCCATCCACAGCTTGGACCAGATCATATAAAATTCCTCCTGTCGTCAGAGTAATTCGCCGTAATGGCGTACATAGGCTTTTTTCAGGCTGGTTGCCAGCACCATATAGAGCAGGATGCAGGGGATGAGGTAGGCGAAATAGGCGGGGGGCAGGGCGACGAAGCCGAGCACGGCGCCGAAGGGAGTAAAGGGGATGATGGTGAGCACGGCGATGCCGGTCAGTGTGAGCAGGGTCAGGGGAGCGGAGGCTCTGCTCTGGAGGAAGGGCAGCTTGGGGGTGCGGATCATGTGGATGACCAGGGTCTGGCTCCACATAGACTCCACAAACCAGCCCGCCTGGAAGAGACCGATATACTTTGCCTGCATCAGGGCCAGCTCCGCGCCGCTGAAGTGGGAGGCCAGGTCGTTGAAGAGCACGCCTCCGGAGACAAACATGGGGCAGAAGATGAAGTACATGAAGAGATAGGTGGTAAAGTCGAAGATGGAGCTGGTGGGCCCCAGCCAGAGCATGAAGTTGCCCACGCTGGAGGCGTCCCACTTCCGGGGCTTGGAAATGAACTCCTCGTCCACATTGTCCCAGGGAATGGCGGTGCAGGACAGGTCGTAAATCAGGTTGAGGAAAATGAGGTGCACGCTCATCATGGGCAGGAAGGGGAGCAGGGCGGAGGCGGCCAGCACCGAGAACATGTTGCCGAAGTTGGAGGAGGCGGTCATCTTGATGTACTTGATCATGTTGGCGTAGGTCTTGCGGCCCTCAATGATGCCCTGCTCCAGCACCATCAGGTCCTTCTCCAGCAGGATGATATCCGCCGACTCCTTGGCCACATCCACCGCGGTGTCCACCGAGATGCCGATGTCGGCGGCCTTCATGGCGGCAGCGTCGTTGATGCCGTCCCCCATAAAGCCCACGGTGTGCCCGTTTTCCCGCAGCACCGAGACCACACGGGCTTTCTGGTCAGGGGTGAGCTTGGCAAACACATCGGTGGACTCAGCCGCTCTTGCCAGCTCTGCGTCGCTCATGGCGTCCAGGTCGGAGCCCAGCAGCATGTTGCGCACCTTCAGCCCCACCTGTTTGCAGATGGTGCGGGTTACCTTGTCGTTGTCGCCGGTGAGAATCTTGGTGGTCACGCCGTGGCGCCGGAGGGCCCGGATGGCGTCGGCAGTGGACTCCTTGGGCGGGTCCAGGAAGGCCAGGTAGCCGATGAGTACCATGTCCCGCTCGTCCTTCACGCCGAAGGCCCCCACGGGAGAGGGATTGCTCTTCTGGGCGATGCCCAGCACCCGGAAGCCCTTGTTGTTGAGCTCGTCCACAGTCTGAAGAATTCGCTGGCGGACATGCTCCGTCAGGGGCTGGACCTCACCGTCGCACTCGGCAAAGGAGCAGATGGAGAGCATCTCCTCCACAGCGCCCTTGGTCACCATCTGGGTTTTTCCGGACTTGTCCTGCACCACGGTGCTCAGCCGCCGGCGGGCAAAGTCAAAGGGAATCTCGTCCACCTTCACATAGTGCTCCGACAGGTCCACCAGCCGGGGGTCCTCCGCCTCGGCCTCCTCCGTCTTGCGGATAATGGCCAGGTCCATCAGGTTCTTGTAGCCGGTCTGGAAATAGCTGTTGAGATAGGCGTGGCGCAGCACCCGAGTGTCGTCCTCGCCGTTTATGTTGAGGTGGTACTCCAGTACTACCTGGTCCTGGGTCAGGGTTCCGGTCTTATCGGTACACAGAATGTCGATGGCGCCGAAGTTCTGGATGGAGTTGAGGTTCTTGACAATGGTTTTCTTCTTGCTCATGGACACCGCGCCCTTGGCCAGGCAGGTGGTCACAATCATGGGTAGCATTTCAGGGGTCAGGCCCACAGCGATGGAGATGCCGAAGAGGAAGGCGTCCAGCCAGTCGCCCTTGGTGAGGCCGTTGATGAAGAAGACCAGGGGGACCATCACCAGCATAAAGCGGATGAGCACCCAGGAGACGGCGTTTACGCCCTTGGTGAAGCTGGTCTCTACCGCCTCACCCGCCACCGAGGAGGCCATGGAGCCGAAGAGGGTGCTGTCTCCCACGCAGACCGCCACGGCCACGGCGCTGCCCGAGACCACGCTGCTGCCCATAAAGGCGATGTCGGTGTAATCGGTCACGCTCTCTTTCTGCTGGTTTGCCTGGGGCTGCTTCTCCACCGGTTCGCTCTCGCCGGTGAGGCTGGCCTGGCTGACAAACAGATCCTTGGCCTCCAGAATGCGCACGTCGGCGGGAATCATATCCCCGGCAGACAGGTGGACAATGTCGCCCACCACCAGCTCATCCATGGGAATTTCCACCTTTTCCTGGCCCTTGCGGGTGACCGTGCAGGTGGTGGTGATCATGGCCAGCAGCTTCTCCGCCGCGCTGCCGCTTCTGGACTCCTGGACGAAGCGGAGGGTACCCGAGATGATGACCATGGTCAGGATGATGACCACCGTCAGACAGTCGAAGTCCTCCGGGGTGCTGCCGAACAGGGAGAGGGTGGGGAAGACCATGTCCGTCATGGTGGAGACCAGGGCCAGGCAGAGCAGAATGGCGGTAAAGGGGTTGACGAACGCGCCGGCCAGCCGCCTGGGCAGGGACTTTTTCTTCTCATGAGTCACCTTGTTGCTGCCGTATTTGGCACGGCTGGCGGTGACGGCCTCCGGGTCAAGTCCGCTCAGCGGAGCGTGAAGCTCGCTGAGAAGAGTGGTGACCGAGGCGGCTGCCGCGTCCTGAATGCGGCGGTTGTGCTCATCACGGAGGGCAGCCTGCTGGGCTGCCTGATGCGCCAAACGGCGATTCTCTTTCTTGTTCATGGTTTTATACCTCCTTGCGTGTGTTCAAGGCGATACAGCCGCCGGGGAGATGGAACTCCACGGGCTGTATACGTTGAGGACTGCCGTCGGAATCCATGTCGTTCCCTCCCCTCTTGCGTCCTGAATGAGTATAAAAAAACCGCAAGAAAAATCACATGGCGGAAACCTTGCGATTTTCTTGCGATTTGGTAAGAATTTAAGCTTACAGTTTGTCGCTGAATTTGTATCCGATGCCCCAGATGGTCAGGATATACTGGGGAGTGTCGGGATTTGGCTCGATTTTCTTCCGCAGCTTTCGGATGAAGGCCATAATATTGCTGTCATCCAGCAGGTAGTCGCTTTCCCACACGGCCTGGTAAATCTGTTCCTTGGTAAACACCTCGCCCCGGTTGCGGGCCAGGAAGTACAGGATATCAAACTCCTTTGGGGTCAGTGAGATTTCGGCGCCGTCCCGGCTGACTCTGCGCAGTCTGAAGTCGATGGAGAGGCTGCCACAGCGGATGGTGTCCTCCGCTGTGGTCTCATGCGTTCCTTCTCCCAGCTCCAGCATCAGGGATTCCGCGCTGCCGTTCATCAGGTCTCCCAGCCCTTCCAGCAGCTCCTGGGCGGCAGGGGAGGGGGGAGCGGTGCGGAGCGCGTTGGAAAGCCAGCCTGCAAGGGAGAAATCCAGCGTGACAAATCCGATGTGTTTTTTCATCACAGATTCCTCCTCTCTTACAGCAGTTCACGCCAGCGGCGGATGTACCGGCCTTTGGCCAGGGTGACCAGGAGCAGATACAGCGAGACAACAAGGGCCAGAAAGCCGAAATAGACGGGCGGCAGGGGGGTAAGCCCCAGGGGACTGCCAGCCGGGGTAAAGGTCAGGACGGTAAAGAACAGGGTGCCCAGCAGAGTGACCAGCATCACCGGCCTGGAGGGCCTGCTCTGGAGCAGCGGTATCCTGGGCGTGCGCAGCAGGTGCAGAATCAGCACCTGGGTCCACATGGATTCCAGGAACCAGCCGGTCTGGAAGAGGGCGATAAAGCGCAGCGCTTCCCCGCTTCCGGCCAGGGAGGCAAAGCTTCCGCCGCAGACCGAGGGACACAGGACAAAGAACAGGTAGGAAAAGGTGAGAATGTCGAAGAAAGAGCTGATGGGGCCGAAAAAGCGCATGAAGCGGCCCAGAGTTCTGCCGGACCACTCCAGCGGCCGGGCGCAGATCTCCTCGTCCACATGGTCCCAGGGGAGAACCAGGCACAGAATATCATAGAGGAGATTCAGTAGCAGGAGCTGCAGAGAGGTCATGGGGAAAAAGGGGAGGAATACGCTGGCGACCACAATGGAGAGGATGTTGCCGAAATTGGACGAGGCCGTGATTTTGATGTACTTGGACACGTTGGCAAAGGCTCTCCGGCCCTCGTGGATACCCTCCTCCAGCACATTCAGGTCCTTTTTCAGCAGGATGACATCCGCACCCTCCTTGACGGCCTCCGCCGCAGTGTCCACGGATATGCCCACATCCGCCTCCACGATGGCAGACAGGTCGTTCATGCCGTCCCCCAAAAAGCCCACGGTGTGCCCGTTGGCCCGCAGAAGCTGCACAATCTGCACCTTCTGTCTGGGGGACAGCTCCGCAAACAGGGTGGTGCGCTCGACTTTGACGGGAAGCTCGTCATCGCTGAGCTGCTCCAGCTCTCTGCCGGTCAGGGCCTGGGCGGTATCAATGCCCAGTCTGCGGCAGACAGAGACCGCGATATCCCGGTGATCGCCGGTCAGCACCCGCACCTCTACATGGAGCTTCTGCAATTTCCGGATGGCCCCGGCGGCGCTCTCCTTGGGCGCGTCAAAAAAGGCCAGGTATCCCAGCAGGATAAAGTCGTGCTCGTCCTCCTGGGACAGCGTCGCTTCTTTCAGCGGCTTATAGGCCACGGCCAGCACCTTCATCCCGTCCTCCAGCATCTCGTCCACAATGGCGCGGACACTCTCCGCGCCGTCGCCGGAGAACTCATGGCGCTGGCCCTTGTACTCCACGCTGCTGCACCGGCGGCATACCTCGTCAATGCTGCCCTTGATGATCAGCAGATTTTCTTCCTCATGCCGGACCAGAACGCTGGCAAACCTCCGCTCGTAGTCAAAAGGCAGCTCGTCCAGCTTCTGGTGCCGGTCGGCCAGCTCCTGGAAATACCTCTCATGTCCCGGCATCTCACGGCACTGCAGAACGGCGCTGTCCAGATGATTTTTCACTCCGGTGTGATAGAGACTGTTCAGATAGGAGAAATCCAGAACCTTTTGGCTCTCATTGCCCAGAATATCCATGTAATATTCCAGCGTGATTTTGTCTCCGGTCAGGGTGCCGGTCTTGTCCACACACAGCACGTCCATGCTGCCGAAACCCTGCATGGCGTTGATGTTTTTTACCACGGTCTGCTTTTTTCCCATGGCTGCGCTGCCCTTGGCCAGACAGGCGTTGATGACCATGGGGAGCATCTCCGGCGTCAGGCCCACGGCAACGGACAGGGCGAACAGGAACGCGGAAACCCAGTCGCCCTTTGTCAGGCCGCAGGCAATCAGAACCACCGGGATGAGAACGGCCATAAAGCGGATCAGGACCCACGCAATGGAGTTGGCGCCCTGGTCAAATCTGTTTTTCCGTGAAGATTCCGCCGCCGCAAAGCCACCGTAAACGGTGTCCTCACCCACGGCCAGGACCACGCCCTCGCCGCTGCCGCCGGTGAGGGCGCAGCCCATAAAGACAAGGTTGCGGTACCCGGCGTAGGACTGAGCCTGGCCCTGAGAGAGGGTGTCGGCATTCTTCTCCAGAATTGCGCTCTCGCCGGTGATGACCGATTGGGAGACAAACAGGTCTTTGGCCGCTGTCAGACGGATATCCGCTGGGACCCGGTCACCGGCGGACAGACGGACCAGATCGCCCACCACCAGCTCGGTGGAGGACACCCTGACCCATTTCCTGCCTCTGCGCACCAGCACCGTGGAAGCGATCATCCCCGTCAGTCGGTCCGCCACCCGCTTTGCCCGCAGCTCCTGGGTGAACCGCACCGCGCCGCTGATGAGCAGCATGCACAGGATAATGACCACTGTGGTAATATTGCGGCTGAAATTGGAGGCCAGCACCACATCGGTCAAAAAGGAGATGCAGGCCAGCACAAATAAGATGATGGTGAACGGGTTGAGAAAAGCCCGTCCCAGACGATAGAGCACCGTATCCGAGGCACGGCCGGATAAGCTGTTTTTTCCATACCGGGCACGGCTCTCCTCCACCTGCTCGTCGCTGTAGCCTTGGTCGGAAATATGAAAATCCCGGAACAGCGTGTCAATGTCCATGTATGCGTAATCAAGGACACGCCGATGGGCGATAGGACTTGCTTTCATTGCCTCACCTCCGCAGGGTTTTTCTATCATACCATAGAATTACCCTGCTGCGTGGAACAAAGTCCTTGCTTTTTTCTTGCTTTCCGCAATGGGAATACAAACGTGAGCGGGGACGGCGCCATACATGCGCCGTCCCCGCTGTAAACCGCCGTGCAATCAAGTGCTTTTCGGCTTCTTGTTCAGCTTCAGGCTGATATTCAGGCGGCCTGCTGCCTCCTGAAACAGCTCCACAGCGGCAAGGGCCCGTTCCTTGACGGGCTCTTCGGTCAGTTCCGTCCTGCTGCTCAGAGAAACCATTACGGAGCGCAAGTCCTCCAGGGGCAGAAGGCAGACCGCTGTGTTGAAAAGGGTCTTACGGCGGCCATCGTTGTAGTGGGCCAGAAGTTCATCCAAAATCGCCTGTTTTTCCGCCTGTCGGGCGAGGTAGGCTTCCAGCCCCAGCTCCCTGGCCTGGGCGACGTCCTGCTGCCGGTTTCGGTGTGGGACAAAGGAGTCCCCGTCGTCAAAGCCCTCGTAGCGGGAACAGGGGTACTCCGGGCATTCCCAGCAGAACTGGACGCCGCCGTGCTCCAGGGAGCACTTGGCGATGGCGCAGCTCTGATTGCCCGCACCGCCTCCGCAGCCGGGACAGTAGCCGCCCAGGTGCATGGAACACAGGGTGCAGTTGAGACCGCACAGGGAGAAGCGGGTTTCAGCGCGCGTAAAGCCTTTCATAGTACCCTCCTCACCGGATGCCGAATCACTGTTTTCAGCCGCTCCGGTTTGCAACGCCGCACGTCGCTCAAATAGATTTCGTGGTGGAATCGGGTCGCCCCAAAGTCCTCCTCGTACCCCTGGGCCTTGACGTATTCCTCCATGGCGGCCACGGTGGCGGGTTCGTCGTCATAGGGGCCGATGTGCATGCACTGGACGCACAGCCCCTCCTCCCAGGGGAAGAACGCTACCGGGGAGAAGTCCAGCTGCTTCTTTTCCGTGGCCTCCCGGATGGCCCAGTCAAAGACCTCTTTCGTCACAAACTCCGGCAGGCGGATGAGGGAAATCCAATGAAAATCCTCTTTATGGGCATAGTCCACCCCGTAGACACCCTCCTGCCACCACAGACCCTCCAGAGGCGGCACTACATAGTCAAAGTAGCCCTCCAGCTTGTGCTTGCCCATCTTGCTCATTTTGATGGTATATGCCACAGCGTAGAGCAGCTCCAGGGCCTGCTTGTAGGCCCCGTTTTCCTCGTTGGGGTCACCTTGGCCCCGCACTGCCAGGAAGTTCATGGCGGGTACGGTGACGATACCCAGCGTCTTGGGCGGCAGATAGAATTCCTTGTATTCTTTCTTGTAGTCAAAGGCCATGGTTATTTCCTCCCCGGCTTTTTGGGTTTGCTTCTCAGTGCCTCACAGGTGATGCGGGTCAGCTCTGTCATCAGTTCCCGGTCCTCCACATCCTCCACCAGAAAGGCGTCCCCGGCCCCCTCATAGGGCGGGGCCTTGGGCAGGTGGGGAAAGGCCACTTCGCCCTGGGGAGTGACCTTGACGAAAAACTGGTCGTCGCAGATAACGGCAAAGAACACATCGTCACAGTAGAGGCCGTACTCCCCGAACATCTTTCGACTGCGGATAGCGCCCGCTTCCCGCAGCTGCTCGGCCACATAGTCCACAAAATCAGCATGAGACGCCATATCAATTCCTCCTGTAACGGTCGGCCAATGCGGCGGTCAAATCCTCAAGCTGCTGCCGTAATGCCTCCGGCTCCAGCAGCTCTGCCTTGTCCCCAAAGGTCAGAACCCAGCTGAGCACGCTGTCCGCGTCGGGAAAGCCTCCGGTAAAGCGCAGACGGCCGTCCGGCTCCACGGTGAAGCGGTCTGCTCCGTATTCCTCTATCAGCCGCCAGCGGCAGGTGGGTTCAAAGAGAACGGTGACCTGATATTTCACCGGAAAGACCTGCTCCGGCTCCAGGTTGGGCAGCGGTGCGGAACGCGGGGCAAAGGACTCGCCAGTGGTGAGCTCCGTCATACGGTTCAATTTGAACAGGCGGAAATCCTCCCGCATCCGGCACCAGCCCCACACATACCAGGTGGACCAGTGAAATACCAGGTAGTAGGGCTCAATGGTGCGCACCGATTCCCCCTTGGGGGAGAAATAGGTAAAGCAGATGGTGTGGTGCTGCTCAATAGCCCCCTGGATGAGCTCAATTTTGGGCGGCAGGCTGGTCTTGTACCAGGAGGAGAGGTCGATAAGCATGTGAGCACAGCCGGGTACCAGCCCGCCTGTTCCGGCGGACAGCTTCTCCATCAGCTGAGCATAGCGCCGGGTACCGCTGACGCTGTCCAGGCTGCGCAGTCCCGCCAGGATGGCCTGCATCTCAGGAGCGGTGAGCACGGTGCGGTCCACCCGGTAGCCCTCCATGATAGAGATGCCGCCGCCCGCCCCCTGGGCGGTGGTGATGGGAATACCCGCACGGCACAGGGACTCGATGTCCCGCTGGATGGTACGGCGGGACACCTCGAACTGTTCCGCCAGCTCCGGTGCGGTGACCTTTTCACACTGGAGCAGGATGGACAGAATGCCGATGAGCCGCTCCATCTTCATGAGCCGCACCGCCTTTCTTGTTTTTTCTGTATTATAGCACAGGAACACGACAACTGTCTGTCATGTTCCACTTGCCTTGTTTTTTATCTTGCTTGGGTATAATAGAGGCAGCAAAGGAGAATTGCCATGGGAAAAATCGTGTTGTATCTCGCCATGAGCGTGGATGGTTATATTGCGGACGAGGGGGGCGGCGTGAGCTGGCTGGTGGGCGACGGCAGCGAGCCGGACGCTCCCGACAGTTACCCGGCATTTTTGGATACGGTGGACGCCATTGTCATGGGCTGGACCACCTATCACCAGCTGGTCACGGAGCTCTCGCCGGACAGCTGGCCCTATGAGGGACGCCCCTGTTATGTGGTAACCCACCGGCAGGAAGAGAATCAGAGAGATATTTTCTTCTGGAATGGGGAGCTGACTGCCCTGGCCGACAAGCTGAAAGGGGAGCACGAGGGCAATGTCTGGATCTGCGGCGGTGCATCCGTGGCCGGACAGCTGCTGAAAGAAGGACGCATCGATAAGCTGTGGCTGTCGATTATCCCCACAGTGCTGGGCAAAGGCGTGCGGCTGTTTCCTGAGCTGTCTCAGGAGCTTCCGCTGAAACTGGTGAGAACCGAACATTGGAACGGGATTGTGGATCTGGTGTATGAAAGGCGGCGGACGCAGACATGAAAATCCGGGAAGTCACCGATTGCAAAAAAGAGTATCTCGCCTTGCTGCTGCTGGCGGATGAGCAGGAGGACATGGTGGACCGCTATCTGGAGCGTGGGACCATGTATGTGCTGGAGGACGGCGGAGTCAAGGCCGAATGCGTGGTGACCGACGAGGGGGACGGCATCCTGGAACTGAAAAACATTGCCGTAAAGCCAGACTGTCAGGGCAAGGGCTATGGGAAAGCCCTGGTGGACTTCCTCGTCCAAACCTACGTAGGACAGTATACAGTGCTGCAGGTGGGCACCGGGGACAGTCCTTCCACCATCCCGTTTTATGAGTCCTGCGGCTTTCGCAGGCATCATCTGGTTAAGAACTTTTTCACCGACCACTACGACCATCCCATCTATGAGTGCGGGGTTCAGCTGGTGGATATGGTGTACCTGCAAAGGGAGATATAAAAAATGTGGAGTGTCCAACAGACACTCCACATTTTTTGCATATCCGGGATGCGTTACAGCTTGAGTCCTTCTGCCCAGGCCTTCAGCTCCGCCTCGTTCAGACGGCCGTTGAGCATCCGGCCATCCACGATTTTGGCGCCGGGGGCGCTGGAGCGCAGTCCAGCCGCCGACTTGCCCAGTCCGCTGCCGCCGGAGGTGGCAAAGAGAACGATGGTCTTGCCGGTAAAGTCATAGGCCTCCAGGAAGGTGTTGAGAATGGTGGGGGCCACATACCACCACACGGGGAAGCCCAGGAAGATCACATCGTGTCCGGCTACCGGTGCGCCGGTGTCGGACAGAGCGGGACGGGAACTGGTATCCTTCATCTCCACGCTGGAGCGGGAACCCTTGTCCATCCAGTTCAGGTCGGCGATGGTGTAGGGAACGGCGGGCTTGATCTCATAGAGATCTCCGCCCACGGCGTTGGCCAGAGCCTTTGCCGCCTTGGCGGTGGTGCCGGTAGCGGAAAAATAAGCAACCAATGCGTTCATGCGAATAACCTCCTTTTCTGGCTCCATTGTAAATCCCACGTCCAGAAATGTAAAATACCCATTTTCTATTTACAGATATTCTGTGAAGGCATTTTTATCTTGCGGGAGCAGGGCAGGAATGCTAGGATGGAAGAAGGAGGGATACCCATGGAACTTCGTGTTTTGAGATACTTTTTGGCGGTGGCCCGGGAGGAGAACATCACCAAGGCGGCCGCGCTGCTCCACCTGACCCAGCCCACTCTGTCCCGGCAGCTGATGCAGCTGGAGGAGGAACTGGGGGTACAGCTTTTTCACCGCAGCCGGTACCATATCGTGCTCACCGATGAGGGGATGCTGCTGCGCCGCCGTGCGCAGGAGCTGGTGGACCTGGCGGACAAGACAGCCCGGGAATTTGCCGCCCGGGATAAGGAGCTGATGGGTGAGATTGCCATTGGAGCGGGGGAGAGCCGGAGCATGACTTTTCTCTCCCAGGCCATCCGTACCTTTCGGGAGCGCTACCCCAAGGTCACCTTCCGCATCTTCAGCGCCATCGCCGACGATGTGAAGGAGCGGCTGGACACGGGGCTTCTGGACATGGGGCTGCTGACGGAGCCGGTGGACGTGGGCAAATACGCCTTTTGCCGCATGCAGGAGAAGGACCGCTGGGGCGTGCTGGTGCGGGCGGACTCCCCCTTGGCTGAGCTGGACGCGGTCACGCCGCAGGATTTGGAATCGGTTCCTCTGCTGGTCAGCGGGCGGGAGAGCGTACAGCAGGAGCTGGCCAGCTGGTTTGGGGATTGCTGGGATCACCTGCAGATTGCCGCCACCTTCAACCTGATTCTCAACGCCGCCAATATGGTGCGCTGCGGCGTGGGGGCGGCACTGGGCTTTGACCTGAACCTGGCCTTTGACGACCTCCGATTCCGTCCGCTATCTCCGGCCATGGAGACGGGAACGGTGCTGGTCTGGAAAAAGGATCAGGCGCTGACTCCGGCAGTGGAGGCCTTCCACCAGCATATCAAAAATGAACAGCAGCTCAGAGCCGGGAAAGAAGAGCATCTTCTTTCGCATCATATTCTTCCCGGATAATTGCTCCCAGCTCTTTGCATCGAGGTTCTTTATGGCGGTCTTGTCCTCAAGTTCTGAACAGACAGCCTCCCCAATCAATTATTTTATCTGTTTGGAATTCGGAAACTCAACTTTGCGTAGGAAAGATTCTTGCCTGCATGCAGGGCGCAGTGCTATGGTGGAAAGGCAGAAACCTTAAGAAATTTTTCAACATGTGCTTATTGTGTTATATAAGGGGGAATGGTAAAATTTTGATGGAAATTTTACTTTAAAAGAAAAAGAGGCAAAGTTTATGGAAGTTGAGAGCAATCAAAAAAATAAGCGGAATATAAAAGTCCCGGTTTGGACTGCAGCGGTAGCCGTCATCGCAATCATTTTGGTTTTTGTAGTTGGATTGCCGGTTATACAGCAAGGAAAAGCGGAGGCTGAAGTAATCACAATCGCCACCTTGCAGGAGATTATCAATGTCAGTGAATTGTCTACCTATACCGCCGTTTATAACGGGATTGCCCAGGTCGTGAACGAAAAGAATCCGGAAGAAATCGACTACTATGTATCATATGAGGCAAAGGTCTATGCCGGAATTGATTTTGAAGAAATTGAATTCAGTGTTGATAACGATGCTAAAATAATCTATGTAAAGCTTCCGGAAGTGGAGATTACAAAGGTTGATGTTGACATTGCCTCCATGGACTTTATTTTCTATGATAACAAAGCCAATGCGTCCACGGTGTCTCAGACTGCGTATAAGGCCTGTGAAGCAGATGCACAGCAGGAAAGTGCATCTCAAGAAGCGATTTACAAATTGGCGAGACAGAATGCCTGCAATGTGCTGACAGCGCTTATTAATCCTATTGTAGAACAGATGGATGCGGAATTCCGCCTGTCGATTGCCTGAAACGGAGAGCTGAAAAATGAAAAAGTGGACACTTCTTTTGCTCAGCACAGTACTGTTGGTTTCACTGGCAGCGTGCGGGAGGCCTGCTGAGTCACCGTCTGCCATGGAGCCCAAAACATCCCAAATGAAAGCAATTTGTGAGTTGGCAGTTATGGATTGCTACTATCACAATGTGGCAAAATTTAAAGAGGAAGATGCTGAGGGAATTCTTTGGTGGCAGAAAGACAAACATTTCTGGATCGAATATAGCGGAATCGTGACACTGGGAATTGATGCGTCTTTACTGTCGGTAGAAGTCAATGATACTGAAGTTACCATTACGATTCCGAAGGCGACTGTCCTGCGCTGTACGGTGGATTCGTCTTCGCTTTCTGAAGATTCTTTTATTGTTGCCAAGGACTCGGCTAAGGTTGAGGCAGAGGATGAAGTGGCAGCTTTTGCTGCAGCACAGACTTATCTGGAGGAAAGTGCGTCCAGTGATACCGCCTTACTGGCCAGCGCACAGCAACGGGCACAAGATTTGCTGGAGGACTACATCACAAACAGATGTTGCTTCATCGGGAAACGAACAGGCTTCAGAGGATGAGGCCACAGACCAACCCGCTTCAACAGAGAATATTTCAGAATCAGATAAAAAATCATAAAACAAAAAAAGAGAAGCGCCTGACGTGGAGCAGGCGCTTCTCTTTTTTGTTTTATAGCCCTGTCCTCACCGGAGTACTGCTGCCGCACGCGAAATTTGCAAGCCCTGTTGCGGGATGCGATTTTACTGCAAAGTCCTTGACTGCACACGGCGTGCAGTTTTATGGTGAGGAGGAAATGAAGATGCAACAGACACTGCGCCAAATGTGCGCCGAACTAAAAGTCTCCCGGCGGGTTATTCAAGGCTATGAGAAAGCGGGACTGATGGCCTCTTCCGGGAAAAATAAATATGGATATCTGCTTTACGGTAAGGCGGAGCAGGAACGTGCCCGACTCATCCGGTTTTACCAGCAGCTGGGTTTTCCGCTGAAGGAAATCAAAAAGCTTTTAAACGCGCCTGATTCGGTAAAAAAATCTGCGATTCAGGTCCGCATAGAAGAGCTGGAAGTAAAACATACCAGCCTGTTGGAATTGATTCAGGAGGCAAAAGAGTACATCGCCACGCTGTAAGGGTCTGACGGCTTTCAGAATATCGCATCCCAACCATCTAAAACAGAGGAGGACATATTATGAAAAAAAGAATTCTGCCCATACTGCTGGCCATCTTTCTGCTGGCGGCACTGTCCGCCTGCAGCGGCCACGCTCCCCAGGATGACTCTGGCAGGGACCATTCCACAGCCGGAAGCGATGCTTCGGAGGAGATTCCTGCTGACGGCGTCCAGTCCCAGCCTGCTGAAACACTGGGAGAGTTCAATGTGGACGCCACGCTTGCCGAGACGGTACTGCTGGACGAGGGCGGCGTGAGGATTACCGCAAATGGTCTGAGCTACACAGCATATTCCGTGGATCTGGAGCTCACCATCGAGAACAACAGCGGCAAGAACCTGTCCTTTGTCAGCGGCTCCCTGGGGTACAGCTGCAATTCAGTCAACGGGTACATGGTGAACGACGGCTATCTGAACTGTGATGTGGCCAATGGAAAAAAGGCCAATGACACCATCCAGTTCAGCTATGATGGATTGATGCTTTACGGCATCGACGAGATTGCGGATATGGAGATCGGATTCAGCATGACAGATAGTGAATACAATACGACTTACTCAGGCCTACGGCAGCTGAAAACCTCCGCCTTTGAGACCCATGATTACGGTACAGACCATTATCAGAACGCCATTACCAGCGGGGCTGTCATGAACACCTACGGATATGAAATGATGTATTTCTCACAGGATAGCCTCTATGACCAGAACGGCGTGACGCTGCTTTCCAGCGGTGTGATAACCAGGCGGGACGGTAAGACCGTGCTTCTGCTGGAGCTGGAAAACACCACGGACAGCATGGTGTATCTCTCCACCGCTGACATTGCGATCAACGGCCTGGTGGTGAACAGCTCCACCTGGTCGAGCGATGCGATCAATCCCGGCAAGCGCTGTATTGTGGATATAGACCTTTCATCCGTCTTCGAGCCTGACAATTGGAGCGTGTATGGCATCACCGAGGTGGGGCGTGTATCCGTTTTGCTGGGGCAGCGCAATGAGGAAGGCATTGAAATCGCGGCAGAAACGCCTGTGGAGATTGTTGTACCTGATGCGAGCGTGGCTTTCGACGTATCCGGGACTGAAGTCTACAACAGCAATGGGCTGAAAATAGTGCTTAAGGCGGTGATGGAGGACCCAACGGAGGGGAGTTCTGATGTGTATGTGCTTTTGCTGGCAGAAAACAGCAGCGGAAAGACGCTTACCATAGATGATGTGTATCATTCGCTCTCGGTGAACGACTGTATGACGGATTACTCATACTACAGCCAAACGCTGAGCGATGGAGCGTCCGCGGCGCTCACAATAAAACTGCAGGCGTCCTCATTGGAGAAAAACCAAATTGAATCTGCCTCTGATATACAGAAAATCGAAGTGGGGATTGAGATTAACGAAGGTTATACAACCATTGCTGAGCCGATTCTCACATTGGTGCCCGGGGAATAAGGTTTGGGACGATAAGTATAATGTATAATCAAATGCTCTGCCGGATGGCAGAGCATTTTTTTCTGTCATCTTAAGCCCGATACGTATTACGAATCATTTCATAGCGTGGCGCATGGTACGATAAAAATGGTATGTTCCAGGAGAAAAGCGGAGGCGGAATAATTGAGCGGTTGGGCGCTCAAATTTCCACGGTATACGGAAGGAATCCAGCCGTACAGATTGCGGAATATGCACGGGTCAGCGGTGTGACAAAGATCGCTGCTGCCGGACTCACCTCCGGCAGCAGCAACTATGCGGCCTCCGGTCTGAGCGAGGAGGAACTGGAGCGGATTGTGGCGGATAATACCAAGGGTAAGCTGCTGGGCATTTTCGGTGAGGAGACCGTCAACGTGCTGGGCGTAAGAGCTTCGCCAGGTGCCATTGCCTTCTTAATGCCGTCTTAATATGCAGATAAATAAATTAACACCTCTTTTAGACCATATATGGATAATGGGGATATAAAGAACAGATAAAGACGCATTAAGAGGTGGAGACTTGTGTGGCAGCTTCTGCACAAAAGCAGGCAGTCCCCGTTCCAGATTATCATACTCGGCTTTTTGCTTGTCATACTCACAGGAAGCATTCTTCTCATGCTCCCGCTGTCAACACGGGAAGGCATTGTTACGCCTTTTTTGGATGCGCTGTTTACATCCACGTCTGCGGTATGCGTAACAGGCCTGGTCATTCATGATACCGCCACCTATTGGTCGGAATTTGGGCAGCTTATCATTATCCTTCTGATTCAAATCGGCGGTTTAGGCGTCGTTACCGTGGCGGGCGCATTTGCCATTCTTTCCGGCCGCAGAATCGGCCTGATGCAGCGCAGTACCATGCAGGAAGCGATTGCGGCACCCCATGTGGGCGGTATTGTGCGGCTGACCGGATTTATTCTGAAGACAGCCTTGGCTGTCGAGCTGCTGGGAGCGGCATTGCTCTTTCCTGTATTCTGCAAGGAATTCGGCCTTATAAAAGGCGCATGGTACGCTTTGTTTCACTCGATATCCGCTTTTTGCAACGCAGGCTTCGACCTGATGGGGATAAAGGCCCCGTTTTCTTCTTTAACAGACTATGCGGCGCAGCCCGTTGTTTCCGTGGTAATCGCCCTTTTAATCGTGGTTGGAGGAATCGGCTTTTTGACCTGGGAGGATATCCGCACAAACCGGCTGAGCTTCCACAAATATCGGATGCAAAGTAAGGTGATCCTGACCGTAACGGCCGTACTGATTCTAATTCCGGCCATCTATTTTTTCTTTTTTGAATTTGCAGGAAAACCAATCGGAGAAAGAGTGCTGTTGTCCGTCTTCCAGTCGATAACGCCCAGAACGGCTGGCTTTAATACAGCGGATTTAACAGCTATGAGTGAAACCGGTCAGTCGGTTATTACAATTTTGATGCTGATTGGCGGTTCACCGGGTTCTACCGCGGGCGGTATGAAGACCACTACCCTGGCGGTCTTGCTGGCAAGCGCGCTTGCTGTTTTCCGGCGGAGAGAAAACCCCCATTTTTTTAACCGGCGGGTGTCGAATGAGACGGTGTCTCAGGCCGCAACCATTCTGATGATGTACTTAATTCTGTTTTTAACCGGTGGATTGGTTATCAGCAAAATAGAAGAGATTCCCGTCCTTACCTGCCTGTTTGAGACAGCGTCTGCCATTGGAACGGTAGGGCTTTCCCTGGGGATTACGCCGCGGCTGCATTGGATTTCACACCTTATCCTGATTGGATTGATGTTTTTCGGCCGTGTTGGCGGACTGACGCTTATCTTCGCGGCGCTTTCAAATACGCAGGGAACGAATGCCCGGCTGCCCCAGGAACGCATTACAGTTGGGTAAAAGAAAGGATAAGAGCTTATGAAAACGATTCTGTTGATAGGTTTGGGCCGTTTTGGCCGCCATATTGCGATGAAATTGAACGAACTGAACCATCAGGTCATGGCAGTGGATAAAGACGAGGAGAAGGTAAATGCCGTTCTGCCCTTCGTGACCAACGCGCAGATTGGGGACAGCACCAGTGAGGAATTCCTTTCCGCCCTTGGAGTTCGGAATTTTGATGTGTGCATTGTAGCCATCGGCGACAATTTTCAGAGTTCTTTGGAGACTGCCTCGCTATTAAAAGAATTGGGCGCCCAAAAGGTGGTGGCCAGGGCCGCACGGGACGTTCAGGCAAAATTCTTGCTGCGGAATGGCGCCGATGAGGTGGTATACCCTGAAAAACAGATGGCAGTTTGGACGGCTATCCGCTATAGTTCCGATCACATTTCAGATTATATTGCGCTGGGAGATGACCACGCCATCTTTGAGGTTGAAGTTCCGGACAGCTGGATTGGAAAAACGATAGGCCAGCTGGACGTGAGAAAACGGTATCATGTCAGCATTATGGCCATCAAACAGAATGGCAAATTCGCAATGACGGTTATTACTCCGGATACCTGCCTGCCGGCGCACAGCACCATTCTGGTTCTGGGAACACAGCGCGACATTCAAAAGTGCTTCCATATATAATGCGCCGGAGCCATGGCGTAAAATGGAGGGAAAGAGATGGAAGACTTTGTTTTGCTGGGTGGTTTTGCCGCTATCGTAATATTGGGTTATTTTGTGGTGGCAAGGGTGGATCTTTTTCTGGAAAAAGTGAGAAGACAAAATTCGGAGCAGGGAGGGACACCCCCACTAAATATTGCGACCTCAAGCTTTAACGCGATACCGTCCGTTATAAATATTCTGAATGATATGGAAGCCAGACATCCAGACGTGCAGTATAACCTGTGTTTTGGGCCGGAGCAGGAAGTGATCAGAGTTTTTGAGGTTGGAGGCGCTGATGTGGCAATTGTATCAGCCCAGGCAGAGAGCAGGGGGTCGGCACAACGGAAAGACATTACCATTGACCCGCAGCCTGCTTTTATGGCGGACGGCAGCGTGGCGCTAAAAGCGTTTGACCAAGCCCCGCAGGACAAGAAGGTCCTGTGGAAGGATGGCAATGCGCATGTTTTGACCGCAGAATTTGTTCGGCAATTTTGCGGATACTGACCTCGAAAATATGCTATAATACCTCTATTTGAGGGGGGAGCTTTCAATGGATACAGCCACGCTGCCCGGCCAGAGGAAAAAAGAAAAACGGGGAGAGCTCACGATTTTTTGCAGCTATTTTCCGGGCACAGGGAAAAGCTATGCGATGCTGGAGGCTGCTGATAAAGCCAGACAAGCAGGAGCGGACGTTGTGATTGGACTGCTCTCTGCTGAACAGTGGCCTGAAACCGAGGCATTGGCACAGAAATTTGAGATCTTGCCCCATAAAACTGCCGTATACGCCGGACAGAGAAGCGATGAAATTGATTTGGGAGCCTGTTTAAAAAGGCTGCCCCAGCTGATTTTAATTGATGAGCTGTCCCATTTGAATGCGGATGACTCCCGCCACGCGAAGCGTTATCAGGATATAGAGGAATTGCTGAAGGCTGGTATGGATGTCTATACCACGCTGGATATTCAGCATATTGAAAGCATTCAGGATTCGGTTTCCTCCATATTGGAAGTTCCGATACGGGATCGCATTCCGGATCGGGTATTTGATCAGGCGGCACGGGTGGAGTTTATCGACATCGAACCGGAAAGACTGCGGCAGCGCTTTTTTCAGCAAAAGAAAGAAGAGATGATTTCCGCTTATTCGCTGCCGCGATTAAGTGCCCTGCATGAAATTGGCCTGCGGCGCTGTGCGGACCGGGCGGCGCTGCATACCTCGACGTTCCATGGCAAAAAAGAGTATTGCACACGGGAGCATATTTTAGTCTGCCTCTCTTCGGCGCCGTCCAATGAAAAAATTATACGCACAGCAGCACGAATGGCGGGCGCCTTCCGGTGCGGATTTACAGCGCTCTTTGTAGAGACGAAAGAATTCCAGTGGATATCCCAGCCGGATAAAGACAGGCTCCAGGCAAATATTCATCTGGCGCAGCAGCTCGGGGCGTCCATTGAGACGGTCTACGGGGATGATGTGGCGTATCAAATTGCTGAGTTTGCGCGGCTGTCAGGGGTCACGAAAATTGTGCTGGGCCGCAGCGGCATACCCCGGCGGCTATTCTTCCGAAAGATCTCTTTGACCGAACGGCTGATTGAGCTTACCCCGGAGCTTGATATTCACATCATTCCGGACAATGGAGTGAACGGTCAGCTCGTGGCCAGGCACCGGGAAGCGATATATATCCCCACCATCTCCATGCTGGATTTATTGAAGAGCATAGCCATCCTGATTCTGACCACATTAATCGGATTTCTGTTTTATAATTGGGGATTTACGGAAGCGAATATCATTACGCTGTATATCTTGGGTGTTATGCTGATATCCGTGTTCACAAAGAGCTCTATATGCAGCTTTATTGCTTCCATCGTCGGTGTGTTGACATTCAACTTCTTTTTTACTTACCCCAGATTTTCTCTGCATGCCTATGACAGCGGGTATCCAATAACATTCCTGGTCATGTTTCTGGCCTCTTTGATTACCGGCTCTTTGGCGGCCAAGCTGAAATCTCACGCCAAGCGCTCTGCCCAGGTGGCATGGCGCACCAAGCTCCTCTTTGAGACGAATCGGAATCTTCAAAAGGCGGGGACACAGGAAGAGATTATTTCGATAACGGCAAAGCAGCTGGTCAAAATATTTCAGCGGGATATTGTCGCGTACCGGGTCGGGCAAGAGGGGCTGATGGAGCCAGAGGTCTTTCTTGTAAACGACATGGAATCACCGGTGCCTTTTACCTCAGAAAAGGAACAGAAAGTAGCACAGTGGGTGGTAGCAAACAATAAGCGGGCAGGTGCGGGGACTGATAATCTTTCCGATTCCGCCTGTACCTACCTGTCCATTCGGACGGGAGAGCGGGTATATGGCGTTGTAGGGATTGCCGTATCGGGTAAGCCGCTTGATTCTTTTGAGACAAGCATTCTCCTCTCGGTTTTGGGGGAATGCGCCCTTGCCCTTGAAAACCAAAAGAACATAGAGGAGAAGGAAGCCGCCGCAGTTTTGGCCAAGAATGAACAGCTGCGTGCCAACCTGCTGCGCTCCATTTCCCACGACTTGCGTACACCGCTTACCTCCATTTCGGGAAATGCAAGCAATTTGCTCTCCAATGGCGCGCTGTTTGACACAAAGACCAAGGAACAGATGTATACTGATATCTACGATGACGCCATGTGGCTCATCAATCTGGTAGAGAACTTGCTGTCTGTCAGCCGTCTGGAAGAAGGCAAAATGAATCTGCACATGTCCACGGAACTGGTTGACGAGGTGGTGGCAGAGGCACTCCGCCATATCAATCGAAAAAGTGTGGAGTACCGCCTGAATGTACAAAATAGCGAAGATTATGTTCTGGCACAGATTGACGCAAAGCTGATAATACAAGTTTTGATTAACATTGTGGATAACGCCATCAAGTATACGCCACCCGGATCACAGATTGACATTGGGTGGAAACGGCAGGGAAGATTCATTTATATTTCCATCGGGGATAATGGGCCGGGAATTCCGGACCAGGCTAAGCCGCACATATTTGATATGTTTTACAGCGCGTCCAATCGAATTGCGGACAGCCGCCGCAGTATGGGGTTAGGCCTGGCCCTGTGCAAGTCCATTGTCAATGCCCATGGCGGAGAGATTACCGTGGCGGACAATGTACCGCATGGCTCGATTTTTACATTTTCCGTGTCGGCTGGGGAGGTAGAATTGCATGAATAAGCCGTTAATTCTGGTGGTTGAGGACGATACGCCTGTCCGCAACTTGATCACCACCACACTAAAAGCCCACGATTACCGCTTCCTGACGGCTGCAAACGGAGAATCTGCCGTTATGGAGGCGTCTTCCCACAATCCTGAAATCATCCTTTTGGATCTGGGTCTGCCGGATATGGATGGAGTGGAGGTCATCCATAAAGTCCGTTCCTGGTCCAATATGCCCATTATTGTAATCAGCGCCCGCAGTGAGGACACCGATAAGATCGAAGCGCTGGATGCCGGTGCGGACGACTATTTAACAAAGCCCTTTTCTGTGGAAGAACTGCTTGCCCGGCTGCGGGTCACCCAGCGGCGTCTGGCCGCGCTGCAGATTGGCACGATCAATACAGACGCGGTGTTTACAAACGGCAAATTAAAGGTAGACTATGCGGCCGGCTGCGCCTTTTTGGATGGGGAGGAGCTTCATTTAACCCCCAGCGAGTATAAGCTGCTATGCCTGCTCTGCAAAAATGTGGGTAAGGTGCTGACCCACACGTTTATTACGCAGCAGCTCTGGGGGAGAAGCTGGGATAACGATGTGGCGTCGCTGCGTGTGTTTATGGCCACGCTCCGAAAGAAGCTGGAAAAGGAACCGCAATCACCTCAGTATATTCAGACGCATATTGGGGTTGGATACCGTATGATGAAAGTGGAATAACCCTGGATAGCCTCAGGCAAGGAGAGGTGAAACAAAGAGCTTGGGCAAATTGAAATGTGGAGGGATGATATGAGTCGTACCAGACTGCTGCATATCCTTTCAATTTTGGAAACCGAGACCAATATATCCTGCGGACTGACATTACAGGAAATTTGCCGAATCCTATTTGAAAAGTACCCGGAAGAAACTTGCTCTGAGCAGCGGGTTCGTGAAGACATCTCTGTGCTGCAGGCGCTCAGCGAAGAGAAACTCATGGCGTTTGAACTAAAGTGTGAGTCCGGCCCTCATAATCAGCGAAAATATAAGCTTTATCATCCTGCGTTTGGGCTGAATGAGGCTCGGATGGTGTTTGATTCAATCTCTATCAGCCAATTTTTAAACCAGACGCAAAAGAACTCACTTATATCGCAGCTGGAAGGGTTTCTCTCCCGGAGCGAAGTGCAGCAGTTAAAACAGCGTGTCCGGGTAAGGCCCTGTTTAATGCAGAATGAGATGCTTCCGCAGACGCTTCAAGTAATTTACCGGGCAATTGATGAACGAAAATGCCTGTATTTTGATTATTCAAGATTTGATATAGCAGGGCGGTAGCAGATCAGAAAAACTTACCGTCACATTCGCCCGATTCAAGTTGTATGGGAGCGGGAACATTATTATTTGGTGGCCATAAATCCGGAACACGCCGAAAACGACCAGCAGAGGAATTACCGCATTGACCGAATGAGAAATGTCGCTTTTGATACTGGAGAGTGGAGGCGTGTGAATAAGATCGGGTTCAGCTATGGCCAATTTGATATGTTTTCCGCCAAAGAAAAACGGGTTGTGACATTTCGGGTCCATCAGGACCTGCTTGATATGGTATTTGAAACATTTGGAACGAATATCATATGCCGCCCTGATGATGAACGGCAGGGGTGGATTGTATTCTCTGCCGAAGTGGAACTATCTGCTGGCTTTGACCGCTGGGTGCTCCGGCAGACAGACAAAATAGAAGTGTTGGCGCCCACTTTGGTGCGCAATCGTATCCATCAACTGCTGCAAAATATTATCGAAAGCTAGCGCGAATAAGCGGTAGCTTTTTTTGCTAGTTTTTCATATTTCAAAAAACTAACTTGTTATTCTTATCATAGAGTCATCATAAATTCGGAGGTCGCCCATGAGAAATGAGCTTGAACAATACTTCTCGGATCCTTGTGAATCCAGTGGGCTGCTGATAGCAGAAGCGCCTACCGGATATGGGAAGACATACGAGACCATCCAGGCAATTTACCGTTATATTGAAAAGGGAGGGACATCTCAGGTCCTGTTTGTCACAAACCTGCTTAAAAATCTGCCTGTAGATGAATTGCGGAATCTCTATGAAAAGAATGGCAGGGGTGCTCTGTTCGAAAAAGAAGTGTTGGTCCTGTCCTCTGCTGCGTCGAGTGTGGAGAAGGCTATTTTGACAGAAGAAATTCCATTGGAGTTCCAGACGGACGCATACCAGGAACTCTTATCTGCCTGTCAGAAGAAAAAACAATATCAGCAGCAATTTGGCGAGGCAGGCAAAGCGCTGACAAAGCACCTTGAAGACCAAATCCGTGAGAAGCTGGAACCTCAATTCCGGCGTGAGTTGGAAACACACCTTCAAAAGAAGTTTCCGGGGGAGCCGGGGCCCCGCCGGGAGGCGATCCGAAGCAAGGAAAAATACAAATGGATGGCAAAATTCTATCCGGCTGTTTTCTGGACGGAATATAAGGTGCTCCTGCTGTCTGTAAAGAAGCTCATGGCACGCAATATTTCCCTGGTAGAGCCCAGTTTCGAATGCCTGTCTGAGCGGATGCTGAAGAACAAAATCGTATGTATAGATGAGTTTGACGCTTCGCGGTCGGTTATCCTGGACAGCCTGATTGAGCGGGCGCTTGGCCTGCGGGCGGATTACCTGCAATTATTCCTGCAGGTTTATCGGGGCGCCGCCACCCATCAAATATCCCGTGAGCTGGAGACGGTCCGAAACGCTTCTGAGTCTGGGCGCACCCTTACATGGGAAAAGCTTTTAAAAGAGGCGCAGGATATCTATCAGGAGGGCGCCCTTTATTACAGCATGAAGACCGTGGATACGGCAGCGGATGAAGGAAGAAACTTTCTCTTTCACGATACGTCTTATCACACGGTTCTGGACGGCAATCGCACACACATACGCGCAGTCTGTAATGAAACAGAGGCTCAAGTTCAGATTCACTTCGAGGAAAGAGACACGTACTATGCCCACCGGGATGAGCCTCGCATTGTGCTTCAAAATCTTTTGCGGAGAATCCACGTATTCTTGCTGCGTTTTCAGAGGTACGTGTATGAGTGGGCGGGCGCTTATGCCGGACAGGTCAACGCAGGCAGGCGGCGAGAGGAAGAGCGTTATACCATGGCCGACGCAACGGAGACCATTTTTCGGCAGTTCGATTTGACATCGGAACAAACTCGGCTGATGTCGGAAGAGCTTGCGGACAGCAGGGAAGGACGTTCTCTGGAGGACGTAATTTCCCCCGATTTGTCCTTCTATGAAACCGGATTTCGTCTTTTTGAATTCATTGATGACGACCATCACCGGGCCCAAACCTATTTGCAGTATCTGCAGATGCGGAATACGCCGGAACATGTGCTCTTGTACCTTTGCCGCCAAGCGAAGGTAGTCGGTCTTTCGGCCACAGCGGCCTTGCCCACCGTCCTTGGAAATTATGATTTGAAGTATGTAAAGGAGCAGCTGAAAGGACATTACCGCGAGCTTTCCCATGAGACAAAGGACTCCATCCGAAGAGAACTGGAGTCGCTGTGGAGCCCGTACAGAGAGGGCCGCATTCAGGTGGATTTGCAGGTGGTGGACCGGGGCAAGGACCATCTGCTGCTCTCTGAACGGATGGAAGATATTTTTGGACAGGAAGTGTTGGCACAAAAATATACGCATCGCTTTACGGCTCTGGGCGCCGAAGAATACGTTCAAAAGCGGTATTGCAACATCTTTACGGCGATGAAAGCTTTCTGGCTGCACCCGGATATCCGTGCGTTTCTCTGTCTGAATCAAGTGCTGCCGATGCCGGGAAAACGAGCTATGGATGAAAATCTGCTGAGAGACGCATGGAAAGACCTTCAGCAGCGATATGCGCCCCAGGCTGACGGTGAAATGACTGTCTTGCGCAGCGGAGAGCAGTTTGAGGAGAGCAAAGAGCGATTGCTTCAGGAGCTGCAAAACGGGGCCAGGCGTTTTGTACTATCCAGCTACCAGACACTTGGAGCGGGACAGAATTTTCAGTATCCGATTCAAGATTTGAGCAATCTGATTGCACTGAATGCTGAATATGATGAAAAAGACCCCAGATTTCAGAAAAAGGATTTCGATGCGCTGTATTTGGGGGATGTCACGCATACCGTTGTGAACCTGAATGAGAACACCCCTTTGCGTGCGCAGGAGTTAATGAAGTTCTGCTTTCAGGCAGAGTGCCTCTATGAAAACGACGAGATCTCCTATCACACATTGCATCATCTGCTCAAAGATGGCATCGGCCGCTTTTCGGGGAGACGTCCGCTCAATGCGCTTGCCCAGAGTATGCTGCGAAAAAGCGGCAGCATTCATGGCCGGATTACGCGGGATGTAATCCAGGCGGTTGGGCGTATGGGGCGAACCTTCTTGAAAAATCCGACTGTGTATCTGTTTACCACGGAGAAAACCCTGTATGATTTGGAACTCTCCTGTCTGGACGGGCGTATTTTAAGCCCTGAAATGGAGGCGCTGCGGAAGGCGCGAGCCGATTTGGGCGGAGGAGAAACCTGTATTGATCACACCCACAATGAAGCGGAACGCAAAGCGACCAGAGGTAACACATACATTTTGCGGATGCTGAATGTGGATTGGACCGAAGAGACCATGGCACTGTGGAAAGCGCTGCGCCAAACAGTCCTTCAATATCCCAGAGCCGAACTTGAGACCCTGGAAGGGAATCCTATTATACGAACCTACTATATCCCGTTGGCATCGGATAGGCGCTGCTACTTCTATGCGCAAAAGGGAGACTTTTCGGAAGTCATCCTCTCGTTTGACCAGGATAAAACGCAGTTTGCGGCAACGCTCCCGGAGGGCTTGTCTCCTTCGGCTGTGAGCGAAGAAGAAGCACACCTCGCACAAATCCTGTCGTATCCGGGATTAAAGGAGCATTTTATCCGTCATGGATGGGCTACGGAGTTTGGAACCGGCCCATATATTATGAGCCCTGTTCTGTTTCAGAATATTTATAAAGGTGCGTTGGGAGAGGCAGCGGGAAAGTTTATTTTGGAGCGGGAACTGGGGCTTACACTGCGTGAAATTGAAGACCCGGAAAAATTTGAATTGTTTGACTTTGCTGCTGACGGGAATATCTTCTTTGACTTTAAGCACTGGAAAGGGAATATGCAGGTGGAGGAACGGCCCATACGGACCAAGATTCTGAAAAAATTGGATGGGGCAGGCGGTAAAAGAGCGTTTATTATCAACCTGTTCTCGGGCGGAGTATCCAAGCCGTCCTGCACCAGCGACGGACGTCTCGTTGAAGTGCCGGGACTGCTTCTTCCAACCGGTCAGCTTGACCAATCCGCATTGGATTACATAAGGGGGCTTCTCTTGTGATTCATACCAATCAAATGGAGATTGCTTTTGATTTTGAAGCGATTGCAAGGGAATTTTCGATTTTTGAAGCAAGGCGAGATCAGGGAAATTACTGGAAAAGCAGGGTTCCGGATGTCGCCTTACAGGAGTGCAGGGCGTTGGCCGTAGTGTATGAACAGGGGCCGAGCTGCTATATCCTGTACAAGCGTGATTCCGCTGAACAGTACTCGCTCAAACAGACATTGGAGCGCTGTGAAGACAATGTGCGGGTGCAGGAAATTTCGGCCCAGGCATTGGCTGAAACGAAAAAACATCTTTTGGCTCAGCTGCTGTGCAATGCGCTTCCCAGCATTCAAACGGACGGCGCATTGTATCATAATGTGACTGGAAAGCTGTATTACATGCAATCCGGCTGGGTCTATCGCCGCAAAGAGCTGCTGGCCAGTTTCTGGACGCTCCAAATTTCATTTGCAAAAAACTGTTGCGTAAAGCTGGAGGTCAAAACCTTCAGCAATGTTTGCATAAGGCAAGACCTAAAGAACCGGCCGCAATATCTTTTCGATCCTCAATGCTACATACTGCGGCGGGCGTTGCGGGATGATGCGGATAAAAATATAGAGCACTTTGCAATTGGAGCACTTAACCAAAGGCGAAAGAACACAGTACCTTTCTTGGAATTTGGTTCCCTGTCTGACTATAAAAATTGCAAAGTTGGAATTTTGCATCAGTTTTTGCAGGATGTGCGGACATGGCTGTCCCCGTATCTGTCTTTCACAATGATTTCGTTCGACGAAAGTACGCATCTTGGGACATGCAGCTCAGACAATAGTATGGAAGGAATCCGAAACCGGTTGAGAGAGATACCGCTGTATTTGGAGGACACCGTACAAAATGAGGAATCACGCATACTGGTCTCCATGCTGCGCTATGAACTGGATCAATATAGCCAAATCGCCTTCGTGGAGGGAACGCCGGGGAAAGGGGATGCACTGCTTCGGATTATACATCATCCCCCGTTTTATGAAGACCACCCGGAAGATGATGCTTATTTAAAAGCGCCCAAGGATTGCATTGTGCAGCATGTAACGGTTGAAGATTTCCAACTGACAGGCATGAATAGGCGCGGAACAAGAGAAAAAGAAGACCATAAACTGCTGAAAGTCATCCAGGAACTTGCCATTAAAATCGATATCAACCGACGGCAGATGACCTGCTATGATTGGCCTAAACTCGGTTTTCATAAGCCTGTTACGTTTGTCACGGCAACTTCAGATTATACGGACAAAAACAAGCCCATATGTTATGATATGCTCCGTGTGCAACCGGATGGAAAACTGCATTTTGAATCGTGGCAGCAATCGTTCTGCGAGGATAACACAGAACGAGAAAAGATTTCCGCTGTATTTGAGACATCCTATGGAAAGCTTGACAGCATGATTAAGGGCGTTGTCTATGAAGAGGAAGATAACATCCATATTATTTACGACACGGACCGCTATACGCTCCCCGATATGCAAGGCCTTAAGCAGCGCCTCAGCGCTACACGGGATGAGGAGCAAATCTCAGTAAAGCCGCTTATGGAGGCGATACGGAAATACTCCTATGACCTATCCGGCAGGGAAAGAGAGCAGTGCCAGAGTATACTGGACGAAATAGCCCAACATGGAATACAGGTTAGCAGAAGAGACGTACGGCGAATTTTTAATTTGAAAAGTAAACTGGGCAGGGAAATAAACCAATTTGTTTTTGAGGAGACCGGTGTTTTGATTGGAAATACGCTGAAAAGCGCTGAAAATAGAGAATCGCTTTTCAGCCCGGTGTTAGGAATTCGGCATTTTTGTGAAGGCGATGCCCAGTACTACTACGCAGGATATCTCGGAAAATCCATGAACCGGTCATTGCCTCACGCCTGTAGAATCCGAAAGGTTTGCTCAACGGGCCAAACATTGCAGTTCCAGCGATACCTGCCGCTGCTTGAGGTGGATTTCATACGTGCAAATGGATGGACGGTCATTCCTTTTCCGTTCAAGTATTTGCGCGAATGGAAAGCGCAGCAGAAGTAGAGTTAAATTTACAGCGCCATATATAAGAATACCACCCGCCGAAATGCATGGATTTCAGCGGGTGGTATTTCTGCTTGAATGCTCCAGTTCTGGGTGTTTACCGTTGCCGAAGCCGAGAAGCGAGGTGGGGTTCCCTCACCTGCTCAGAAGCCAACAAAGGCCTGCAGCGGTGCGTTCCACAGTATGGTTGTAGTGGTTGCCTGGATTTAACTGAAATACTGTATCGATTCCCTTGCTTTGGTAGAAAGCGTGAATCTCCTCTGTGTTCTGCCGGACACTTCTCAGAACCGGGTTTCGGGTTTTGCTCTCTTTGTCCCCCAGGGAGAAATATATGCAGTCCGGCTGGTGCTTCGGCTCATGGGAGAAGATGTACTCCTTCATGCCGGGAAACCAGAGAGAGCCGGACACGCTGCCTACACGGGAAAACAGGTCCGTCTGATAGATAGCATACAGCGCAAACAGTCCGGCCAGAGAATATCCGGCAATCCCACGCCAACGAGGGACTCCGTTGACCTCCTTCTCTGCCGTTGGAATAATCTCTTCGGTCAGGAGCCGTAGATAGCCGTCCGCACCACCGGTGCAGGGATCGGCATTTTTGAAGGCAGACGGACTGTCCCAGGGCGCCATATCGTGGTTCCAGTCCAAATCACTGATGGCCACCAATGTGAACGGCGGACAGCCTGCATCCTGCGCCGCCTCGTACACCTTCTGCCCTTCGTTGGAGAAGGTGTTGAGGTAGATAATAGGCACATTTACTTCAAGACTTGGAAAAATAGATATCGTTTTATCCTTTGTTGAGAAGACGTACATAGCTTGAATCATCCGCTTTCTATTTTGACAGAGGGTGTCATACAGAATCGTCCTGCTTATTGGACAAATACGATGCAAAACTGGTTTCCCAATGATGGGAAACGGGATATATCAAAGCCAGATGGCTTTGTTGATGTTTGCCAATAAGTCCTTGTCGGGGGTTGGAATTCCAGTTATACTAAGTACAATATACATCGTCAAAGAGAGGATAGGAAGCGTAAACTATCATATTGCCTTCCGGGCTCTATGAACAAGGCGTCAATATTGCCCTGAACCGCGAACTTTCGGAGGTTCCCGATGCCCGCAAATCGGTTGCGCCCATTGATAAGACAGAGGAATCCAAGGTGCTGCTGTTTGTTCGGGAATTCAAGGCGGATCGGAGCGCAGGGGGTGCAGCGGCGTATACCTTCCTAGAAACGGCAAATGATGTGAAGCACAGCGGGAGCAGGCCTGTGAATATCACTTGGAGGTTGTATTGGACAATCCCGGCAAAGTTTTTGAAGAAGACAAATAAATTGGTGGTGGGATAAATGACCGAAGTAGTAGCGGCCCTGATTTGGGATCAGGACAAGTTTATGATTTGTCAGCGCCCGGCACACAAGGCCAGAGGACTGCTGTGGGAGTTTGTAGGAGGCAAGGTGGAGCCAGGAGAAACCAAGGAACAGGCACTCATTCGGGAATGCCAGGAGGAACTGGCCGTCACTCTGGATGTGGGCAAAGTGTTCATGGATGTGGTTCACGAATACCCCGATCTGACGGTACATCTGACGCTGTTTCATGCGACCATCCGTGAGGGGATTCCTCAGAAACTGGAGCACAATGACATTCGCTGGATTACGGTGAATGAGATTAGTCAGTATGAGTTCTGCCCCGCAGATGAGGAAATCTTGGAAAGGCTGAAACAAACCATTTAAAAGGGGATGAACGGGATATGAACGCTGATTCTCTATGCACTGCCTGCGAATCAAAATTGAATCTCGCGTCTGCAGCGCTGAGCCCGTCATACTATTATGATTCGCTGCCCTATTGCATTATAGATGCTGTATTTTCCATTGGCGCAAAGTATACCAGCACTCAAAATGTCGTAAAAAACTACTGTACTTATTATGGACTGCGGGAATATAACACGGAAAAAGATTGTTGTGGCGACACCCACACAGTCTCGCAAATGATCGAGTATATTGAATCGGCAGGAATTGAAAGAAGTGCCGATGCCATTTTCAAAAATCATCAGCGGACATCGTCTCGTAGTGGGATTCTCAAGGCCGACGCAGTGCTTCGATTTGCCAGAATACTGCAAAAGTATGGGATTGAAACACTGGAAGATATAACCGCAAAGGGGATTCCCTTTGAAGTAGAGCAAGAAATATTGCGGATTCCGGGACAGCAAAGCGGGCTATCCTTTCGGTATTTCTGTATGCTCTCCGGAGACGATTCGCAAGCTAAGCCGGATCGCCATGTGTTGCGTTTTTTAAAAGAGCAGACAGGTAATGATTATTCCATACAGCAGGCCCAGGATGTGCTTAGAAATACGGTAGAGCTTCTCAAAGATAAGTATCCCAATTTGACCGTGCGACTTCTGGATTATTCCATCTGGGACTATATGGCCCATCGGAAAGATAAAACAGCCAAGCAATGCCATAAACTTGTCCGTGACCGTATTCCAGAAATTATCGAAGCCGATGGGGAAATTTGCGTCTGTGAAACGCTTTCTGACGAGGACTATATATCTCTCTTGGACAAAAGCTGGACGAAGAGCTGGCAGAGTATCAGGAAAGCAAATCCCTGGAAGAATTGGCCGACCTCTTGGAGGTCATGCAGGCTGTCGTAAAAGCACGCGGCTGGACTCTGGAAGAACTGGAGCAGATTCGGGCGGACAAAGCCGCCGAACGGGGCAGCTTTGAGAAAAAGATCCTTTTGAAGGAAGTAAGGGAGAAATGCTGAATGGATATTGCGAGAGCAAAGGAGCTTCTGTCTGCTTTGGCTGATGGTGTCGATCCCTTTACCGGTGAGCTTTTTCCGCGAGAGCATATTTGCAATCATCCTGACATTATTCGTGCGTTCCATCAGGTCCTTGGACCAGGCCAGGAGACCAAAAAGGATCCCGGTACGCCCAATGCAGGCAAACCTTGGCCGCAGGCAGAACAAGACAAACTGGTGGATGAATTCCGTTCCGGAATGAAAATATCAGCCATCGCCAAAGAACACGGAAGAAGCCGAGGGTCAATAGAGGCAAAATTGGCGCATTTAGGTTTGATTGAAGGCTCTTATTTTAACCGGAAACCGAGGTGATCTCCATGCCTGCCTACCGCTCTGTTTCCGGCAGTAGTGCCGAGGACTTGTTCATTGAACTGTTCTCCGACGCTTCTGGCGCCGAGAAAGCCGGCTATCTCTACTCCTGGCACCTGTTTTCTGAAATTTACCAGATAGAGTTTGTCCGTCGGGTGGATGTGCAGACGGAGACCATCGAGCGGTATGTCCGGGAGGGACTTCTGGTACCCGACCTGGTAGTGGAAAAGGCCAACAGCATCTGCGCCAAGGGAGGCTACACTGACACTCAGGCTCAGTGACAGGCGGCGATGGGGAGAAAATAATATGAAAATTCATTATTTCCAGCGGTATCACACAAAAGAGAATGTAGCAACAGCCAATACCATGCTGTTGTTGTCGCGGTTATATCAATATTCCACCGATAAGTTTTACAGTTTCTTAAACAGCTTGGTTTTTCCTGAGAGTTTTGAACCGGAGATTGTGTTTAGACTTCAGGAAAAAAGTAAAAAAAGTGTTCCAGATGCTACAATCACGCAGGAAAGCTTTAAAATTGTTGTAGAGACGAAACTTTCAGATTGGTTTTACATTGACCAATTGGAGAAGCATCTGTCATCATTTGAGAATGAGAAGCAGAAAGTGCTGCTGACTTTAGCTCCAGAGTATATGGAAGCAGAAAAGCTGAAAACTTTCGAGGGAAAACTTGCAATTTATAACGAATCACAAGAAAATCCAATTCGCCATATCAATACAACTTTTGAAGAGCTGGTAAATCGGATTCAAGAAGTAATTGATGACCGGGATTATGAAATGCAGGAGGTGCTGGAAGACTATCTCAATTATTGTTACCATGATAATTTAATCCCAGTATCGGATGGCTGGAAATTCATGAGAGTGCAATTGGCGGGAACGACGTTTGACTTCAATGTTCAAGAAAATCTCTACTACGATAACATTGAACGTGGGTTTCGTGCGCATCGGTATCTTGGACTATATAAAAACAAAAGTGTCCGAGCGATAGGGGAGATTATTGCAATTATCACTGGGACACGGGATGAAAATGGTATATTGGAGTATTGTGTAGAGCAGGGAGAACTGACCGAAGAGCGCAAGAAATCCATTGAACGGGCTATCTTAGATAGCAAGAAATATGGATATGACTTAGTGTCAACCCGCTTTTTCTTTGTGAAACACTTCTATGAAACTGATTTTAAAAAGAGTACGCCTCGCGCTCCGATGGGGACGCGCGTTTTTGATTTGACCACTGTGCTGGGAGTGGCAGAGCTGCCAGACACGGAACATCTGGCACAGCTTCTTTCTCAAAAAACTTGGGGATGATAAACGAGGGAAGCGCTTTCCAGTACCAAGAATGAGTGCGGTAATCCAAAGTTTTTGGCAACTGATAGAACACCGACATCACCAAGAGAAGAGGAAACATAAGATGAACGTCATTTGCTTCGGTGACTCCAACACCTACGGATATGACCCCCGAGACTATTTCGGCGGGCGCTATGATGGGGATAGCCGGTGGGTAGATATCCTGGCTGCGAGAACCGAGTGGAGCGTCTGTAATATGGGACAGAATGGCCGGGAAATCCCGTCCGCTGCGCTCGATTTTCCAGCTGATACGGACCTGCTGATTGTTATGCTGGGAACCAACGATTTGCTTCAAGGAAGAAAGCCGGAGCAAGCTGCTGAGAAACTGGGGCGGTTCCTCTGCGGTATTTCATTGGAGCGAAGCAAGATCCTATTAATCGCACCGCCGCCAGTCATCCTTGGTGATTGGGTACCGAACCAGCAGCTTATTGATGACTCCCGTATCTTTGCCAGACTCTGTCAGACCCTGGCGGAACAATTGGGGATTCGCTTTGCTGACGCCGGAAAGTGGGACATCTCCCTGGCCTATGACGGCGTACACTTCACGGAGCAGGGGCACAGAGCCTTTGCCGCTGGACTTTTGGAGGAACTCAAATGAAACAGATTTTGCCTTTATTTCTTTCCGTTCTGCTGTTGTTGACCGGATGCGGCGGGAGTGCCGCGGACGGCACCTACCAGCAGATAACACAGGAAAAAGCCAAAGAGATGATGGACACCCAGGCGGTTATTGTCTTGGATGTGCGAGAGCAGGACGAATACGACAGCGGACATATCCCGGGGGCTGTCCTGTTGCCGGTAGGTACCATCGACGAGGATACTGCTGCCGAAGTGATCCCTGAGAAGGATTCCACGGTACTGGTCTATTGTCGCAGCGGAAACCGTAGTAAGAGAGCATCTTCCGCACTGGCTAAGTTAGGCTATACCAATATTTACGAATTTGGAGGTATCAATACCTGGCCCTATGAGACGGAACCTTAAGGGCAACGGAAGCCTGTGAGTAACACGAAATCCATATTGCCTATAAAAAATACCGCCCGCTGAAATCATGGGATGTTCGGCGAGCGGTATTTCTGCTATATTCCTTGCAATCTGAGTAGGTGATAAGACCGTGGTAGTGTCAACAGTTTTTCGCACTTTGGTTTGCAGTTCTGGCATGAATGAAGTCAGCCAGCAATGGAGGCATCCTCAACAGCAGCCTCCAAGTGCTTCATATTCATGTACTTCTTGTTGCCCCACTGGGAGCCGGCGACATGGCGTAGCCGGGCACAGACCAGCATAAGAGCGGAATTGCCGTCCGGAAAGCTGCCCACCACACGGGTGCGGCGGCGGATCTCCCGGTTCAACCGCTCAATCACATTGTTGGTGCGGATACGCGTCCAGTGCTCACTGGGAAAATCGCAGTAGCTCAAAGTCTCATCAATGCCATCCTCCACCTTCTTAGCGGCCTCTTTCAACTTCATGGAACGCAGCTCCTCCACCACGGCCCTGGCCTTCTCTCGGGCTGCTTTCTTGCTCTCCTGGGCGTGGATCGCTTTGAGCATTTTGGCTACCAGCTTCACCTTTGAGCGAGGTGTGACAGAGAACACATTGCGGTAAAAGTGGACGGTACACCGCTGGTATTTGGCCTCAGGAAACACCTCTCCCACGGCTTCCAGCATACCAAGACATTTGTCTCCAACGATGAGTTTTACGCCATCCAGACCACGGCCACGCAGCCACTGGAAGAAGCTGACCCAACTGGACTTGTCCTCTTTCATTCCTTCGGCGGCACCCAGAACCTCACGGTATCCATCCTCATTGACTGCAATCGCCACCAAAATTGCTACATTTTCAAACTCTCCACCCCAGTTGCGGCGCAGATAGATCCCATCCACATAGACATACGGATAACGTCCGCCCTGCAAGGGTCGGTTCCGCCAATCTTCAATGTGGACATACGCTTTCTTGTTCAGCTCACTGATGGTGGAGGGAGAGACCTTGCTGCCCCAGAGGGCCTCAGTAATGTCCTCCACACGCCGGACGGATACGCCGGCCAGGTACATCTCAATGAGGGCCTCTTCCACACTGCTCTCCCGGCGGCGATACCGCTCGATGATGGCAGTTTCAAAAGAGATGCCCTTGAGCTTAGGCACCTTCAGGGTAACATCCCCGGAAGTGGTGGTGAGGTTGCGGCTATAGTGGCCGCCGCGGTAGCCCTGGCGTTGCTCATTGCGCTCGTATCGGGCTGCCTGTGTAAGTTTCTCTGCCTCAGCTTCCAGCAGCTCGTTGAGGGTTTCCTCTACGCTTCCGCGCACAAGTTCCTTGAGCTGCCCCTTGATAACTTCTTCGTTTAGCTGTACAATCTTGTCAGACATGGTTTGCTGTCTCCTTTCAGAATGGTGTGTCGCGACTTCATTCTACCAGAGATTTGCAAACCATGTCTTTTTTATCTACTTTTCAATTTGCGAAACTTATTCTACCTTATCAAGACCGTTGGTTGGGCAGCATTTTTCTATTTTGCATTTCGACCGGCTCAAATCCAGAGAGCGGTCCAGATACCCCGGTTTGCAGGTCTTCTGAAATTCGGCAGGTCTTATGGTACGTGCCGCAGCAGACGATTTCCCTTTGTAAGACGCATAGGGACGAACTCCCTTCAGGAGTGATAGAGCTTCAGAAAATCGCTGATGCTTTCTTCGACTACATGAAGGGACTTCTCATCGCCGTATTTGATATTGATGCATCGCTTTCCCTTTTTGCAGGCAGGGAGACTCTCGGCCAAACCATTCAGAAACGCCTCGTCGGAAAAATGAATGGAAAAATGGTTTTTCGCAGCGGAAATCGCCACATATCCCTCATTCATCTTTTTCCCTACGAGCCACATGGGCATGGAAAAAGAAATCTTATTGGTTAGCTGGGGAAATTCTGTATTCATAAATCCGATGAATGCGCGGATATGTCGCTGTTGCTCTTCGTTTAACGATGCCACATACTCGGGAACAGAAGCTGCACCCATGTTACACCTCTACGGTCCATAAATACCAATAAAATTAAGCGATAAATAAAGAAAAATCGCCATTTCGGACGTTTTTTCTGACAAAACTGGTCCGAGTGACAGGATTCGAACCTGCGGCATCCTGCTCCCAAATGTGTGTCGGAACCTTCAGCCGACACTCTTCCGTCCTCTTTGACACTTTCCTCTGCTTCGGCAGTTCCTCTTTAGAACTCTTTTGCCCTGCTTGTTTCAAGAAAACCTTTCGTCTTTTGGGATTTGTGTGGGATTGAATTCTGTGTATTAAAAGATATTCCGCCAGATTTGAGGGGCGATGACAGGCCAATCACCTCAGAGCAGAGGCGCAGAAACTGCGCCGCATAAACAAAGAATAAAGCACTCTTTGCAAGCAGCCAGTAAAGTTAACTCATTTTACCATGCCGCCGCGCAAAAGACAACAAAGGCATACACGGGGCAATAAAGTAGTGGCTATTTCTCTCTTTCTGTGGTATTGTTCGTTTGCCAAAAGGAGGCGACGATATGCAGAAAGAAACTAACCTCACGGTAGGCCGGTGGTGCGACCGCTGGTTTTACGAGAATCAGGTCAGATGGAGCGGCAGCACTGTGGGCGGATACCGCAATCTGATCTACCGCCACATCCTCCCCGGAATCGGGGATATCCGGCTGGCGGAGCTATCAGAAGGCACCGTCACCAGTTTCTATGATAGCCTGCGGAGCCAGGGACTGAGCACAAGAAGCGTCTGGTGCGTCCATCTGCTCCTGCGGCGCTGCATGGACGAAGCGGCCCGCGACCAGCGTATCCCCTACAACCCGGTGCGGCTTTGTCAGGAGCCACAAGCAGAAGCGTATAAAACTGCTCCCTTGCGCCTGGGGCAGCTCCAGCGGTACCTGAACGCAGCGGAACAACTGGGCGCACTCCCTCTCATCTACACAGGACTATCCAGCGGCCTGCGACAATGTGAACTCATCACCTTGTCGTGGGCCGATTTTCATGTCTGCTGCCGGTACATACTCAAGGGACAGCGCCTGCTGACCCTCAACAGCAGGGCGGAGCATCTTCTGGAACGGATACCGGAAACCGGCCGCCATGTGTTTCTCAACCCCAAGACCGGAGCGCCGTACCAGCTCCACGAGTTTTACTATCTGCACAAGCGGATTCTAAAACAAGCAGGGCTTCCGTGGGTGGCCTTCCGGAACCTGCAGCGTCAGTGCATGGAGGTGGGGATATGACGCTGAAAGACTATATTCTCCGCTGGCAGGAGGTCTACGACAAGAACCAGAGCCGTCCGACCACATACGCAGCTCATGGCTACCTCTTCAAGAACCATATTCTCCCCGGACTTGGGGAGATCCAGCTCTCTGAATTGACTGTAGAGCAAGTCGGAGATTTCCTGGAGGAGCGAAAACGCTTTGGCGGTCACCGTCCGGAAAGCCCTGAATACCCAGGGCTGGGGGAGCATACCATGCGGCACATCCACCGGCTGCTCCAGCAATGTCTGGATCAGGCGATCCGAGATGGGCTGATAGCGGACAACCCCGCCCGAGCATTTCACCACCCAAAGCCCAAGAAGGTCAGCGCCAATGTGCTGACGCCCGCAGAAGTGGAGGACTATCTGGACGCAGCGGAGCGGTTGGGCCACCTCCCCATGTTCTTGCTGGCGCTGACGGTGGGACTTCGGCAAGGCGAACTGATTGCCCTAAAATGGAGCGACCTGGATGTAAAAGCGCGGACGCTGACTATCACCGAGAAACGCTCAGTGGAACGGCGGGAGCTGGTGGAATACGGAAATGATACCAGAACCGTCAGTCTAACGGAGGAAGTCGTTAAGCTCCTGCGCTTGGAACATGCCAAACACTCGAGAAGTCCGCTCATGTTCATGCACCCGGCCACCCAGAAGCCCTACTCACCCCAGATGGTGCGCCGGCTGCACAATGAGATCATCCAAGAGGCCGGGCTGGATCACATCCGGTTTGCGGATCTCCGGCACACCTGCGCCGTCCTGTCGCTGAAAAACGGAATGGACACGAAAGAGGTTTCTCAGATGCTGGGCCACTTCAGGATCGCAATGACGCGGCAGAACTATGCACCATACCTGGCCCATACTGCCGCCAAAAGCGAAAGCAAGCCCAATGAAGCATCCACGGAAGATCTTAGGAAAGCGGCAAATATTCTGGATAATCTTCTGAAATTCTGATGGATATTCTGCGGAAGGTGTGGTATATGTTTGGGTCACAAGGAGATGATGACGATGGAAAACAAACTGCTCAAAGAGCTGTATGATTACTTTTATGTCCGCCCGGAGCTTGACGAACAGGAGAACGAAGTGGAGGAGTGCCACAAAGCATTGATCGAGGCGCTGGCAAAGCCAGAACGCAAGCTGGTGCTACGAATCATTGATGCCCAGAACTTGATCATAGAACAGACCTCCCTCGACAGTTTTATTGCTGGCTTTGAACTGGCGTGGAGACTCTCAATAGAACTGCAAAATGACGAAAACGAGCGCTCATTCTCCTATCGGACCAGGAGAACGGGCGCTCGTTGTGTATGGGAAGACGAAATATAAAATGAGCCTGGGCAGCCCTCGGAAAGCTGCCCAGGCATTCTGCTTGTAGGCTTGGTTCAGCGTTCCCACAGAAGGACCGCATCCGCCACAGCCTGCTCAAATTCGGCCTGCGCCAGACCGGGGAGTTCCAGATAATCTCCCACCAAATAGTAGACCGCATCCACCTGCCGATCTACTTGATAGGTAGCTGTCTCAAAGTCGGTCAGCAGACCGTTGCCGATGCACAAATGTCCCTCACGATCCGGCATCACATCTGAGCGAAGGGTGCGGTCAAAATAGAGGAAAACAGCATTCCGTCCGTTCACCTCCCGGCTGAAGCCGTGGAAAGAATCGTAGCTTCCGCCGTGATAGTAGAGGTCGATCACCTCATCCACCGCAAGCTCTGCCGTCACCAGACCGTCCGTATAGGATATCGGCTGCGGAACATCGGCCGCACCCGCCAAAACAATGGAGAAGATCAGCATGACCGCCACGGCGATCAGGACCGCCCGCCGACGCCCACGGGAAAACTTCTTCTTCACTCCCTGAAGAACACGGGCTTCCGTTTCCGACTCCTGAGAGAGCGAGGGGACGGGAGCATCCTCCTTCATTTCCGCCAAACAGGCGCGGCATTCCTGGCATTGTGCCACATGGGCTTCGATCTCCTGCTTGCTGGCCTCGCTGCACAGCCCGTCGCAGTACAGGGGCAGCAGGTCGAGGATGATATCACATTTCATCATAATCCCTCCTTGATTTTCTGTTTCGCACGATAATAAGTCACTCTGGCCCAGTTTTCAGATTTGCCGAACAATTCGCCGACCTGCGTATAGGGTAGTTCCGCAAAGACCCGCAGGGTAAACACCTCCCGGTATGGCTCTGGCAGAGCATGGAGCCGCTGATGGATCTGGCGGGCATTTTCCTGGATGAGCAGATCCTCTTCTACATTCTGAGGGGAAGGCATCTGCTCCAGGGCCTCATCTCCGGCCTGCCGTTTTGCCTTTCTCAAGTAGGAGAGCCAACAGTTCTTCCCAATTTGGCACAGCCATACGGACAGCCGGCATTTTCCTTGAAAGGAGGCGCTGTGTTCAATGGCACGACAGAAGGTCTCCTGGGTCAATTCCTCTGCCAGCGCCTGGTTTCCGCAGAGTCCTGTCAGATAGCGGTACACCACGGGGAACTGCTCCTTGTACAGCTGATCGAAATCCATCCACACCACCTCGCTTTCTGCCTATATGACGCACATCAATGCGGGTTATTACAAAATTGGTACTGCCTTTTTATTTTCTGGAGAGAACAACTTTATTGCCCGTTTTTCAAAAGTGAGCAATAAAGCAAGCAGTCCTACCATTTACAATAAACAAGAGCAATTATACTTGACTTATGAGAATTGCGCAGATTGCAGGTTTATGCTGGAATAATGAAAATATGAAACAAGACCGAAGGCTGGTTAAGAATAACGAGGTGATGGGTCTTGTTTTTATTTCTTGGCTGTATCACACAATAATTAATAATTTTGTGACTATAATCACACTTTTATATATTTTTCGGTAAACGCCGAGTGCCGGAATCCAGAATTAAAATTTAACACACAGAAATTAGAAAGTTGAGTGTGAAATTATTGATTAATTCGATTTGAATGTTATAATAAAATATAAGCACAAAGATGGATTGAGTGTGCGTGGTTTTTAGTAAAAAGTTGGTGAATACGTGGATAAGAAAACACTTTCAAAACAGGTAATTATAGAAAAGGGCGGTATTGCAAAAACATCAGATTTTGTTGCAGCTGGAATACCTGCTGTTGATGTTGTGAATCTTTGTAACACCGGATACCTTGAACGTATTCGACATGGATACTATCAACTTGCCGGTGGGGACACATCTTCTGAAGAACAACTCCTCGCAACACTTATCCCAAAGGCAATTATTTGTGTGGAATCGGCTCTTTTTTATTATGGCTATAGTGACTTTGCGCCTCGGAAATGGTCAATTGCTGTTCCGAGATCCATGTCCCGAACAAAACTGGATATAGATGCACTGACATTGCAGACTTACTATGTACAACCAGAGATATATGAACTGGGCAAAACAACTGCCGATTTTAACGGCATCATCCTTCCTATATATGATCGAGAGCGTACAATTTGTGATTGCTTCAAATATCGTTCAAGACTGGACAATGAAATCTTCAATAAGGCATTGAATGCCTATGCGAATGATCCTCAAAAAGAACTGAGAAACCTTTCAAAATACGCAAAGAAGCTAAGAGTACACAAAAAGGTTACTGAGTTGATGGAGGTGCTACTGAATGGCTGATGCTGCTGCGTCCGTGCTGGCACGGTTAAAGAATAAAGGCAAGGAAACCGGGAGAAGTTATCAGCTTTGCCTGCAGCTTTTCTGCCAGGAAGAATTTCTCCGCCGATTGGAGAAGTCCCAATATGCAGAAAACCTTGTTCTGAAAGGTGGACTGTTTATCTATTCCATTACCGACTTTGACAGCCGTGTGACCGTGGATGTGGATTTTCTGCTCAGAAAAGTTCCGAATACCCCGGAAAAACTGAAAAAAGTTCTGGAAGAGATCATAGCTACACCTACTGGTAATAATTTTGTGACATTTGAAATCACAAATATTGCGCCTATTGCTGTGGCAAAAAAATATGCTGGTATTGGCACTTCCTTAGTCGCAAGGATTAAGAATACCAAAACTCCATTCAGCATCGACTTTGGTGTGGGAGATGTCATTGTGCCAAGTGAGGAAAAGCGCAGGATTCCGACCCAGTTGGAGGGTTTTGCAGCCCCTATGGTAAACACATATTCTCTTGAAACAACTATTGCTGAAAAAATAGATGCCATTCTCAATCTGATGGAGTTCTCGAGCCGAATGAAGGACTACTATGACATCTATTATCTCGCAAACAAATTCGACTTTGACGGTGCGATCCTGACCGAAGCTTTGAGAAAAACCTTTGAAAATCGTGGGCATGTATTCACCGTCGAGCAATTCGAACAAGTGATGGCTTTCGAGAATGACGAAGCTATGCAGAAAAAGTGGAAAGCATTTTGTCGCAAAATTGATACGAAAGCGGATAGTTATAGTACCGTTCTGCGTACAATCAGAGCCTTCCTGACTAAACCAATCGCAGCAATAGTTAACAAGGATGCTTTTAATCGAGAATGGGTTGCGACCACAAATGAATGGCGGCAAAGGGGATAGTACGATGGCTAAGATAATGGAGATTATCGCAAAGGAAACCAAGGGGAAGAGCTACCATACATATGATTGTTTCTTATTAGGAACACTGTAAATACAAGGCTTTTCGGGGCCTGCAATCCGAAAAAAATAATATTTGATCTATCACATTACGCAGAAAGCCGTCCAGGTGCTATCTTGGGCGGCTTTTTTGCGTGGATAGACCGGAAGGAGGCAGAAAAATAATTACAGAAATTTAAGCTCAAAAATTGTGCAACTTTCACGAAAAGGAGGTTAGTGAATGGCAGATGAAAAACTGAACACAGGCCCCGAAGCGCAGAAAACCGAAGAGGCCCCCGCGCCCGCTGTGGCTGATCTGGCTCACGGGGAGGCCGCTGTTCCCGAACACCCGCCGGAACAGGCCGGGCCTGCCGAGCCCGGCGATGTGGTAATCTCTGCGGAGCAGATTGACGCGCTCATGGCAGAAAAGCGGCAGGCGGCCCGGGCCGAGGTGGAAAAGGCAGAGGCATCCCGTGAACCGGAAGCTGGGGCTCCTGCGCTGGATCGTCCTGCCGCTGAAAGCGAGAAAACCGAAAAGCCGCGCCGGGGCCGTCCCCCTAAGTCTGATAAGGCGGAACGCACCGGGCCGGAGGCTGAAAAGGAACCCAAAAAGTCCGGGCCCCGCAAGGGCCGCCCCTCTAAGGCTGACAAGGCGGCCCCCGGCGAGGCCCAGCCGTCCAAACGAGACAAATTGTCCCGAAGTGGCGGGAAAGCTCCCGATGCTCCTGTTCCCCCGGACGCCGGAAAGGATAAGCCTGCAAAGGAGGCCGCTTCTCCGGAGCAGGGTGTGACGGAGCCGACTGTGCCGCCCCGCCCTGTGGAGGAAGGAAAGCTGGTCTATCTGAAACTTTCCGAACTCCATCCGTTCCATACATTCCGCCCCCATCCGTTCAAGGTGCGGGACGATGCCAAAATGCAGGAAACCGTGGCATCCATCAAGCTCAACGGCGTTATGGTGCCCGGCCTTGCCCGCCCGGAAAAGGACGGAAACGGCTATGAGATTGTGGCAGGCCATCGCCGCTGCCGTGGCAGCGAGCTGGCTGGGCTGGAGGAAATGCCCTTTATTGTCCGGGATATGACCGACCACGAGGCGGTGGAGGCCATGAAGGACAGCAACAAGCAGAGGGATCAGACGCTCCCCAGCGAACTGGCCGCCCTTTTGGATCTGGAGGTAGAGGACATCAAGCACCAGGGCTCCCGGCTGAAAAATGTGGCTGAGGGCGATGTGGGGAAACGCTCGGTTGAAATCGTGGGCGAGGCGCATGGCATGAACTATAAAAAGGTCATGCGGTATCTGCGCCTTAACCACCTTGTCCCGGAGCTCATGGATAAGGTGGACGATAAAAAGATGGGCTTCATGCCTGCGGTGGAGCTTTCCTATATCAAGCCGAAAAATCAAAGGCTGATTGCCGTTTCCATTGACGGGGAACAGGCGTCCCCCTCTCTGGCCCAGGCGAAACAGCTCCGGGAGCTGGATAAGGAAGGCAAGCTCAACGGCGATGTGATTGACGGCATATTAAGCGAAAAGAAAAAGGAGGATCGCGGCGTGATTATTTCGATGGCCGAACTGGAGAAATATTTTGGCAAGGAGGCCACTCCCGCCAAAATGAAGGAGCAGATCATGACTTTGCTGGACGAGTGGAAGGAGAAACAGCCGCCCGAGCTGGCAAAGGCTCCGAAAAAGATGGAAAAAGACAAGTAACCCGACCACACTTCGAGACAAATTGTCCCGAGGGGCCCCGCCCCTCCTGCAGAGGGCTCTGTGGTGATATATCCCCCGTCGCCGCCTATATTCCTGCACAGCCGGGAGTGGGCCGTCAAGGGTGCAACGCACCGCCGCTTGCGGCGGCCTGCCCTTGACGGTCTGCCCCGGCTGTGCTACTTCCAGCGGCGCGGCGGGGGCATATATCCTCCAGAGCCGCCCCCTTTCCCATGACTGGGAAAGGGCGGGGGGATTGGGCTGAAGTATCTTTCTTCAAAGAACGGAGGTTTTGACAATGAAACGGCCACTTGCTTATATTACCGCCGGATGGCTTGGCGGCGACAGTGAAAACGCAGAACAGGCGGCCCGCTACTGCCGGGCGGTGTACGAGGCGGGCTTTTCGCCCATCTGTCCTACCCTGTATCTGCCCTTGTTCCTCAATGACGCGGTGCCGGAGGAGCACAAGAACGGCATCGACATGAGCCGCGATCTGCTCCGGCGCTCCCGTGTGCTGGTGGTATGCGGCCATTCCGTGACCGAGGCCATGAAAAATGATATTGCCGTGGCCCAGCGCCTGGGGATCACCGCGACTACCCTTGAGGGCATCCTGACCGTCAAGGGCCAGGGGCGGTGCTGATGGCGTCCCTGTTTGAAGCCTACATCACCAACCTGGGAAAGTACAACGAGGGTGAGCTGGTTGGCGAAACGCTGAAATTCCCCACAACTACCGAAGAAGTACAGGCCCTTTTGAAGCGAATTGGTGTGGACGGGGTACGTTATGAGGAATTTTTCATAACCAGCTTTGACGGTGATGTGCTGGGGCTCTACGACTATCTCACGGAATATGAAAACCTGGACGAGCTCAACCATCTGGCCTGCCTGCTCTCCGAACTGGATCAAGGTGAGCTGGAGAAGTTCGAGGCTGTCATTGACAGCGGCGAACATACTTCCAGCGTGGCCGATCTCATCAATCTGACACAAAACCTGGATTGCTATGAGTTTTATCCCGGTGTCGAGGACGACGAAACCCTGGGCCGCATCTATGTGGAGGACATGGAGGCCATTGACGTGCCGGAGCACCTGCTGAATTATTTTGACTATGAGGCATACGGGCGGGACATTCGGCTTGAAGAGGACGGCCACTTTGCCCCTGGCGGCTATGTGCTGAATAACGGTGGGAAATTCATCGAGCACTACCACGGGATCGAGGACATCCCCGCCGAGCACAGAGTTTTCTCCTATCCGAAACTTTCTATCCGGGAACAGATGGCGGCCTACAAGGAGATTATTGACGGCTCCTCCCTGGAGGGCTATCGGAAGATTGCCAAAAAGGAGCATGAGGAGCGATAGCGGCACTTCTGGACACTTTGTCCAGAGGTGCTTTTTTCACGGAAAGGAGGGATACGGCTGATTGATGAGGACGTTTCCAGACGTACCATAGCAGTTTCCATCAAGGCGACAAAGCTCACGGGCCGGGTGCTGGCCCAGGCGTGTCTGGCGGTGGGCCGGAAAATCAAGAGAGCGCACCGGGCCCGCCAGACGCCCCACGGCAAGCAGACGGTGCGCCAGCTCATGGGCCACGGGGCAGCCACGAACAGCATCGAAGTGGAGTCCCCAAAGGACTTTGACCGGGTGGCCCGGCGCTGGAATGTGGACTATGCCTTTTATAAGACCGGGCCGGACAAATACCTGTTGTTTTTCAAGAGCGGGCAGGCCGACGCCATCACCGCTTGCTTTTCGGAATATTCCCGGCGCGTGTTGAAGCGTTCCAAGTCCCAGCGTGTTCCCATCCGGGAACAGCTCAAACGGGCTGCCGCTGAACTGGCCCGCCAGCCGTCCCACAAGAGAGAACGTGCAAGGGAGGCGGTGCATGAGGACAGATAGCGTCAAAAAGTATGTGATACCCAATATCCCGTACCTGTTTATTCTGTGGGCCTGCCTAAAGCTGGGGACGGCCTACCGCCTGGCCCCTGGAGCAGACTTTGCCCACAAGCTCATGGGGCTGGGGCAGAGCATCGGCCCGGCCTTTGCCGACTTTGCACCGGGGTTCAATCCCTTTGACTGGCTCGTCGGCATTGTGGGCGCTGTGGGCTTCCGCCTGCTGATCTATTTCAAAAGTAAGAACGCGAAAAAGTACAGGCGGGATGAGGAATACGGCTCCGCCCGGTGGGGAACAGAAAAGGACATCAAGCCCTTTATCGATCCGAAGTTTGAAAACAACATCATTTTGACCGGGACAGAGTTCCTTACAATGAACACCCGCCCGAAAAACCCGGCAAACGCCCGCAACCTTAACGCCTGTGTGATCGGCTCGTCCGGCTCGGGCAAAACCCGCTTCTGGCTCACTCCACAGATTTTGCAGGCCAGCGCGGATAAAAACAGCGGATGCAGCTATCGCTGACGCTCTTTTACCAGCAGTTGGCGCAGTGCAAGGCCATTTACGATAAACACGCGGAGACGATTCTCGGAAATATGGACAGCGTGGTATTCCTGGGAGGCCGTGAGGCCAGCACCATCAAGGAAATATCGGAAAACTGGCTGGGGAAAGCCACCATCTCCATGCAGACCGACAGCCGCTCCCGTGGGCAGTCGGAAAGCTACAGTCAAAATAACCAGCGGCTGGGCCGGGAGCTGATGACACCCAGCGAGCTGGCTACCATGCCCGGGGACAAGTGCATTTTACAGCTTCGGGGCCTGCCCCCGTTCTACTCCCCGAAGTATGATCTGAAAAAGCACCCGAATTATAAATACACGGCTGAAGCTGACAAACAGAAAAACGCTTTTGACCTCGACAAGCTCATAAACCGCCGCAGGCGGCCCGGGCTTAACGAGGCGTGTGAGATGTATGAGGTGGCTGTGCCGGACGATGCGCTCACGGAAGAGGACGAGGACATCCTCAACTATGACGACATCGACGATCCAGACGCCTTTGCATAAATGGACTTTGGGACAAAGTGTCCCGAAGCTGTAACCTGCCGCCAGTGATGGCGGCTTTTTTCATGGCCGGGGAACACCCGGAGAAATGGAGGATATATGGAGTTCTTTTCTTCTGCTATCAATACTTTGCAGACGCTGGTTGTGGCTCTCGGCGCTGGCCTGGGCGTGTGGGGCGTTGTCAATCTGCTGGAGGGCTACGGCTCGGACAACCGTGCGACACGTTCCTAACTGAAAAGGTTAGGCACTAAGTCGAAGGGCTTTATAGCCTGAAATCTTAGGAGAACTGACAATCCGATGGGTGGAATGAAGGGGCAACGTCCGGAAACGCCCACACTGATACTCCGATTGGCTTTGAAGTGTGCAACTACTTCATGGTCAAAAGCTCGGTGAAGTCGGCAGAGAGTGGCCGTAAGCGGAGCAATCCGCACGAAACCTGCCCAGAGGTGGGCGGCGTCACCTATATGCCGGGTGTCAGATACTCATGGTGAGAATGTGCGACCGACCACACTGACTACTTCCGAATGTACGAGTCTAAACGTTGTGAGTGTGTCGAAAGGCATACAGCCATTGATATGGCGTGTCCGTGGACTAGTAAGATTTGTTTGTGTTGCCAAAGGAGGGATGAACAATGGCAAAGAAACGAGCAAACGGCGAGGGCAGCATCCGGAAAAAGCCCAACGGCCGCTGGGAGGGCCGATACACCCAGGGTATCGACCCTAACACCGGCCGCGCCATTCAGAAAAGCGTGTCCGCCCGGACACAGGCCGAGTGCAAAGAGAAACTGGCGAAAGCCATCCGGGATAACCGGGGCATACCGGTCAACCACAACGAGGACTATACCGTAGCGGAGTGGTGCAGGCTGTGGTTTGAAACCTACAGCAAGCCAGTGATCCGGCCCAACACCGCCAAAACCTATGAGAACATGATCGAGAACCACATTGTACCGGCCATCGGGGGAGTAAAACTCAAACGGCTCACTGCCATCCAGATCCAGAAGATGTACAACGATTCCAAGACCAATGGGCGGGTGCAGCGGTTCGAGAAAAAGACCGACACGGCCCTGTCTGGAAGCACGGTGCGGCGCATCCACATGGTGCTCTCCTCGGCGCTGAAGCAGGCGGTCAAGGAGCGGATCATTCCCTACAACCCCTGCGACAACTGCCGTATCCCACCCAAGGAGAAAAAGGAGATGGCCATCATCCCGTCGGAGAAGCTGGGGGTATATCTCAGCGAGGCGGAGAAGTACGGCGTCCTGCCCATGTTCTTCCTGGAATTATCCAGCGGCCTGCGGCGGGGGGAACTGCTGGCACTCCGGTGGGATGACCTGAATGTGAAAGATCGTATCCTCTCAGTGAGCAAGCAGGTCACCCGGATCGACGGGGAACTGGTGATAACGGAGCCGAAGACGAAGAACTCCGTCCGCAAGGTGGCACTGTCCCAGCAGGCGGTGGACATTCTGGTGCGGGAGCATGAACAGCACCCGGACAATCCCATCCTGTTCCCGTCGCCCCGCACCGGCGGCTATTGGAGCCCAGACGCAGTGTCCAGGATCAACCGGAAGCTGCTGGCGAAGGCTGGCATTGAGGAGCGTGTTCGCTTCCATGATCTGCGTCACACTTTCGCAACGATGGCCCTCTCCAGCGGCGTAGATGTGAAGACCCTGTCCAGCATGCTGGGCCACTATAGCGCAGGGTTTACGCTCGACACCTATACGCACATCACCAACGATATGCAGAGAGGCGCGGCAGAGAAGATCGGCGGCTTCATGGAAACGGCCACGGCCAAACCGGAACCAGAGCCGCCTGACCCGCCGGAGGAGAGCCGGTGCAAGGTAATCCCGTTCGAGAGAGTGGGATAACCGGGGATCTCTATATGGAAAGTCAGAATGCATCCGGAAAGGATGTACTCACAACTTGTCGAAAAAGTCCAGCTTATGCTTGATCTCATTGAGATAAGACACCCAAATGTAGCCGTCTCCGGTTTTCATCCCGGAGGCGGTTTTAATAAACCCATACACCATAAAAGAGGGCATAACAAAAGCGCGTAGTTGTCCCGGATTATGCGCGGTGGAGCCAGTTCCCGCTCGCGGGTGGTCGGCTTATTCATGGACTCGGTCGCTTGGATATACCGTTTCTCCTCTGCATTAGTAGCAATAAAGTCCACTTCCTTGTTTATCACAGGCAAGCATAAAAAGCATGCCTGTCCATATTCAACCAGCAGTTCAATGACAACTGATCGAGTTTGGAGTATGCTTGACCCATCGAATCGTTCCGCCGGGGAGTGATATGAGGAGGTATGATCCATGAATATGAAAGATGCATTTCGATTTCAGAATAAGCTGAAAGCTCTGATGTGTGAGGCCACTGCCATTCTTGAGGATCGGCGCAATATCGTCAAGGTCAAGACCACACATCTTCGGAGCAAGGTCATGTCCGATACCCAGGATGCTGTAGTGGAGGAAGCTGCTCCCAGTGAGTATGCCGGCCATGCCAACGAGGTAGCCGCCTTCCTCATGTCCCTGCTGGAGGAGCGGGAGAAATTGTGTCGGGCTATCCATACTGCCAAGAACTCTTTGGATTTGGATATGGACAGCGAGGTGGGCCTGAACCGGCAGCGTCAGGACCTGGCTGAGGTATTCCGCCACATGGCCATGCTTCGCAACAGCGAAAAGACCATTGCCGGCGGAGGCTCCGGCTTCCGATTCAACGGCGAGGGAAACCAGGTCTCCTACCGATGTGATGCCACGCAGGTCACCACCATCGACTTTGACCGGAACAAGATCCGGGGCATGGCTACGGCGCTCAGCAAGAAGGCCGACGAGATCTCCATGTCCCTGGATAAGTGTCTGGTCAACACCGAGGTATCCTATGAGCCGCCATTTGACATGAATGATAGCTTTGAGGATATCCTCAGCGACTTCATCGAAAAGAGCACGGCTGCATAAATGCCGCCACCACACCTTCAGGTGTGGTGGGCGTGGCAGAATGGATAGGCGGTGATGATCGGTTCAGGCGCAGATGAATTATGATGCTGCGCACTCCCCAGCAAAGAATGGACTGCATCTGATGAATGCAACATGAGCTCATAACTCATTGTGAAAGGCTCGTCAGTCGCCTCCATCCTCGTCCACCGAAATACTGCCATTTCTAACACATATCCATTGTCAAAAGCAGAATTCGACCTTATCCTTCTCTGATACTTGCCATAATGGCGTGATATTCTATTTATGAAGTCGCTTGTTCACACAAGGGCTGCAGTCGTCCAGTAGGATCGCGGCAGGCCTATGGTCACAGGCGGATAAGGATCTAAGCGGTTTTGAAATTCTGCCATGCCCACTGTACCTGAAGAAAGTTCCCCATAAAAAGACCTGAGCAGCAGGCGGCTGCCTGCTGCTCCCAAGAAACGATATGAGAAGTGGAGATGATGATCTCGTTCATCGGCACCTGGAGCAAAGCGCTCAGTGCATAGAGGTTATCTACACTGGGAAGGCTCTGGCCCCGCTGCCATTTGTAGATGGCTTGCGGCTCCTCAAATCCGAAATAGAGCTGGAGATCTCGGACTGTCAGGCCGCGATCCTTCCGGAGCCGGCAGATATTCGCCCCGGTAGCCACAGGATCGATGACAGGAAACTGAATCATGGACATATGGATCGCCTCCATTCATCAGGATGATCTCCGCCTCAGCGGAGTACTTCAGCATACCTGATGTGCTCTAAAATAGCAAGCGATCTTTGACATTTGTAATGAGATTGTTATAGAAGAGTCTACGATCGGAACATCTTCGGTTCCATCCGTATATCAGCCAGCGATTGCTGTGCTGTGCCCTCTGGGGTGCTCACACCAAGACAAAAAGAAGGAGATGATCAGCTGTGACGCAGTTGGTTCCATTGGACAAACGCAGTAAGAAAGCCCGGCGGGAATACCACGCGAAACAGCGTGGCTCCTGGCACGGGGTCAACCCAATCACCCGAACCGTACAGAGCAGGAAGACTTATGACAGAGCAAGAGTTAAACAAGCGGATCGCCGAGATCTTGGGATCTACTAAAAACGAGCCCGGATGCGGCCGGCGTTCCGGCCGCCAATATCGCCGTACCCAATGTGTCAAGCACTCAGACCATCTTCTGTTTCTCATTCAGCACAGCAGGTATGCACCAAACATGGGGTATATCAGGGGAGACTATGAGGGATTAAGAACATTACTTCATTCCGGACTGCACATTCAGTATATGAAGTCCAGCGATCGTCAACAGTGTCTGAAGCGAAGATCCAATCGAAAGGTCCGTAAGTATTTCGGCCTATCGAAGAAGGGCAACCAGTATCGCAAAGTGTTCGAATACTGGTGGACGCTCTATTGAATTTAAGATAGTTCAAAGATTGACTTATAGCAGGAGGGGTCCTGCTTCACGACCTATGCAGCGTAGACATACGATCAGGAGTCGCCGACAACGGCACTGACTAATAGAAATGGCGAAAATGCGGAAGTTTTCCTGTTAGGGATGAGTTAGGGATTTGGAAGTTTCAGCGGCTATCCTCACTCATGCTCCAGCCGCTTTTCTGCCCCTTGAACTACCGCTGAACAGCAATCGTCCAAACTGCAAAAACAGAACTAAAAACGCAGAAAAACCGCCAAAATAGGCGGTTTTTCTAAGAAAGGTGGTCCGAGTGACAGGATTCGAACCTGCGGCATCCTGCTCCCAAAGCAGGCGCGCTACCAACTGCGCTACACCCGGATATGAAATTGTGAGGTGGCCCGGGCGGATTCTCCCAAAGCAGGCGCGCTACCAACTGCGCTACACCCGGATATGAAGTTGTAGGGCTACCCGAGCCTATTCGCCCAAGATTGACCCCAAAGGGAAGGCGAACTGGCAAAGAGCGTTAATAGTATACGATAAAAGAATCGATATTGCAAG
>NZ_AAXG02000050.1 GCF_000169255.2 Pseudoflavonifractor capillosus ATCC 29799 | reverse complement strand
GCTCGCCTGTGGTGGATTCCCCGGAATGTCCGGCAACCCTGTTTCCCGGATGTGGCGCAAGCACCGCTTGAAAAAGCAGTATCAAAAGCGGGCGCGGGAGGCGGCAAAGACGGGCGCGGCAAGCGCGGCCAAAAAGACCGCCGCCGCCACGGAAAAGGCCGGGGCGAAGATCGCGGGCTTTGTGAAGCGGCATCCCGTGGGGGTGCTGCTGGCCCTGGCCTGTGTGCTCCTGCTCTTTATGATGCAGTCCTGTTCTTCTTCTCTGGTGATGCTGGGAAATTCCGGTGCGGGGGCCGTGGGCGCTACCACCTACCCATCGGAGGACGGGGAGATCCTGGCGGCGGAGGCGGCCTATTCCGGCATGGAGGCCGAGCTGCAAAACTACCTGGACACCTATACCGCCACCCACAGCTATGACGAATACCATTTTGACCTGGACGAGATCGAGCACGATCCCTATGTGCTGATCTCTATCCTCTGTGTGCTCCATGAGGGGGAATGGACGGCGGACGAGGTGCAGGGCACCCTGGAAAACCTCTTTGACCGCCAGTATATCCTGACGGAGCGCGTGGTGCGGGAAACCCGGTATGACAGCGACGGCGATCCCTACTCCTGGTACATCTGTTATGTCACGCTGGAAAACAAAAACCTTTCCCATCTGCCCCTGGAAATGATGGGCGAGGAACAGATGGCCCGCTATTCCCTCTATATGTCCACCCTGGGGAACAGGCCCGATCTGTTCCCGGAGTCAGCCTATGTGGGGAAATACATCACAAACCCGCCCGCTGACTATGACGTGCCGGAGGAATATCTGGACGATGAAACCTTTGCGGCCATTTTGGGCGAGGCGGAGAAATACCTGGGCTATCCCTATGTGTGGGGCGGCAGCTCTCCGGCCACGTCCTTTGACTGCTCCGGCTTTGTGTCCTGGGTGATCAATCACTCCGGCTGGAATGTGGGCCGCCTGGGAGCCCAGGGGCTCTATAACATCTGCACCCCCACCAGCGCACCCCGCCCAGGCGATCTGGTGTTCTTTGTCGGCACCTATGACACGGCGGGCGTGTCCCATTGTGGCATCTATGTGGGGGACGGGATGATGATCCATTGTGGCGATCCCATCCAATATGCAAACCTGAATACAAGCTACTGGCAATCTCATTTCTACGCCTACGGGCGTTTACCCTGACAAGGAGGTACTCTATGGCGGCAAGCAAAAGCCAAAAAATCCAGGCCGAGATTGATAAGGTCAAGGCCAAAATCAGCGAACAGCAGGCCCGGCTGAAAGAGCTGGAGCAAAAGCACCGGGAGGCGGAAAACGAGGAAATCGTGGACATCGTGCGGGGCATGAGCGTTTCCCTGGAGGAGCTGCCCCTGGTGCTCCAGCGGCTCCGGGACAGCGGCACCTCTGGACAAAGTGTCCAGAAGTCCGAGGACGGCGGAAAGGAGGAAAATTGAAGATGAAACGCTTTCGGGTGATGGCGGCGGCGCTCTGCGCCGTCGTTCTTTTATGCGGTTTTAGCGTCCCGGCGTATGCCTATGCGGACGGCGGCGAGGGCGCGGACTACGGCGATCCCACCATGACGGAGGAAGCTCCCGCCCCGGAGCCCACCATTGAGCCCGGCGAGGGCTTTTCCGAAGATGGCAGCCTTGTGACCCGCGATCTGCTCTATGACGAGCACACCAACAAGCAGTTTATTACCGTCCAGACCAGCGGCGGCAACACGTTCTATATCGTCATCGACTATGACAAGCCCGTGGACGAAGAGGGCGAACAGTACGAAACCTACTTTTTCAGCGTTGTGGATGAGGCCGATCTGCTTGCTGCGGCGGAGGCCGCTGGCGTGGAACAAGCGGTGTGCTCCTGCTCTGAAAAATGCGAGGCGGGGGCCGTCAATACGGATTGTGCCGTCTGCTCCGTCAATATGAGTAAGTGCGTGGGCGTTGAGCCGGAGCCCACGGAAACCCAGGAGCCCGCCCCGGAGGAGGCCGAGCCGGAAACGGGTAGCAACACAGGGATGCTCCTGGCGGTGCTGGCCGTGGCCCTGGTGGGCGGCGGAGCGGCGTTCTATTTCAAGGTGCTGCGCCCCAAACAGCAGAAAGCCGCCGTGCCCCAGGAGGACTACGGCGACGAGCTCACGGACTATGACGAGCCGGACGACTACGGGGACGAGGACGATGACGGCCCGCCCTGGGACGAGGAGGACGATGACGGAGAGGAGGCGGACAAATGAGGTTTACCAACAGCCCTTATGAAAAGATGATGCAGCAGAAGCCCCGCCCCCAGGCTCCGGCCCCGGCAAAGCCGCCCAGGGGCTCCCGGTGTGCCGGGTGTCCCTACTGGCGCGGGATCGGCTGCGTGTCCTGCTACCGGGAGCTTATGGCCCCGGCTGGCGGGAGGTGACGGCTTGGCCCGTGAACTGACACGCGAGGAAAAACGGGCGATCCGCGCCCTGGTGACAAAATGGTGTGCCAACTATGACCGGGAGTGCGGCTGCCTGCCCCTGGACTGTGAGTGCTATATGCTGGGGAAATGCTGGACGGGGGCGCTGTGCCGCTACTTTCGGGAGGCGGTGCTGCCCCTCGATCCGGCGCTGGAGGCCGCTCTCTTGACCGAGGGGCCCAGGCCGGATTTTAAGATTTGCCCTATCTGCGGCGGGCCCGTTGCCCCGGATCGGCGGCAGGCTTACTGCTCGGCGGCCTGTGCAAAGAAAGCCCACCGCCGCCAACAGCGGGAATATATGCGGAAAAAGCGGGGCTGGGGCGTTGACAATTAGGCCCTCGAAACCCGCTGATTACAAGGCTTTTCGGGGCCGCTTTTGGGGCAGGCCGTATGTTTCTACCGCCTGCCCCTGTTTGGCCCGGATGCTGTCAACATCAAGGAGGTGTTATTCTGGAAGAAAATCAAGGCTATGTGATCCGCCGCACGATCCTGTTTGATAACAAATGCGGCTTTGTGCTGGGCGAAAACCCCAAGGCCCCTAACCCCTATGTGACATGGCAATTCAATGAGCAGGACGGACACCGCGACTTCTTTTGGGGCCACTACCACAACGAGCCCGATATGGCGGAACGGGATTTGCACAATCGGGCAGAGGACTATCAGCGGCGCTATCATGTGTTTGAGATAGAGCAGGCCCCGGATAAGGAAACCTACAAATACTACTCCACCCAGCGGCCCATCGACATCGGCACTTACCCGAACAGCTACTTTAACCGCCCTGTCCACATGGATTTGTACTTTACCCGACAGCAAGTGCCAGGTGAGTCGTTCCAGGCGTGGGGAGCCATCATCTATGCCCACCCCCTGACAGAGCGGGAAATGCAGGACTATGAGCTTCGGCCCGGCCGTGAAAACTTGGACATTCGGCGGCAGATGGATGCCCAGGCCCAGATGGTGGGAAAATGGGAGGATGCTCACCGTGTCCCGGATCAGAAACGGCTGACATGGTTTTACCCTGACTTCGGCAGTTATGTGGTGAAAGAATACATCACCCCGGAGCAACTGGCCGTTCGTGTCCACAGCATTGAACGCCAGGAGGCGGCGCGGGCTCATAAGGAGGCCAAACACCAGCCCCCGATTGCCGAACAACTGAAAGCAGCCCAACGGGAGGCCCAGGAGCAGCGGGCCCCGGACGCACCCAAAAAGAAAGCCCCTGACCGGGGCGACAGATAGGAGGACGATTATGGACAAGAAGCATGAACAGGATTTTGCCGATCTGGAAGTGAAGCGGCTTTGCGGGGTGTTTGGTACGCCGATCCCCGCGCTGCCCCCGGAGCGTGACAGGGCGCTGGACAAGGTAAAGGAGCCGCCCCGCACCAGCCGGAGCCTGGAACGGGAGGAGCGGTGACAAAGAAACGCCGCCGCCCTATCCATCTTCATGTGATGGTGTCCGAGGAGGAGCTGGCGCTGATCCAGGAGCGTATGGCCGAGGCGGGCATCCGCAACATGGGGGCCTATATGCGGAAAATGGCCCTTAATGGCTATGTGCTCCATGTTGACCTGTCACCCGTCCAGGAGCTGGTGTCGCTCCAGCGGCGGTGCTCCAACAACTTAAACCAGGTGGCGATCCAGGCGAACACCTACGGCGGTATTTACCCGGAGGAGATCAAGGCGTTGCAGCGGGACTATGAAAAGCTGTGGCGGCCCCTGTCCGATCTTCTGGAAAAGCTCTCCGCCATTGTGCGGCTCTGACCTGCCGGGGAGCGGCCCTGCGCCGTTCCCCGGCTATCTTGACTTCTGGACACTTTGTCCAGAGGTGGCGCAAAAAATGAGGACAAGACGGAGAACGGCTGCTCTCCGTTTTGTCCCTGCTTTCTTGCATCGCACATGAGATTATTTATTGCCTACCATTTCTTTCACAATCGCCGCGATATGCTCCAGCGAGGCGGCGTCCAGCTTTTTCATATCCTCAACCAGATCGGCAAGCTGGACGGGATAGGCATTGCCATCATCAAAGAATTGCTGTGGCGTGATGAATTCCACCACATTGGAGCTTCAGCTGCTCGAGATGGTCATAGCTGTTTCCTGCGTATGTGTATGATACATAAGGTTATGTATTAATTGTAGCCGCGTTCTAACGTCGACGTACCAATTACGCCCCGCCCTGCCACTCATCGCAGTACTGTTGTAATTCATTAAGCATTCTGCCGACATGGAAGCCATCACAAACGGCATGATGAACCTGAATCGCCAGCGGCATCAGCACCTTGTCGCCTTGCGTATAATATTTGCCCATGGTGAAAACGGGGGCGAAGAAGTTGTCCATATTGGCCACGTTTAAATCAAAACTGGTGAAACTCACCCAGGGATTGGCTGAGACGAAAAACATATTCTCAATAAACCCTTTAGGGAAATAGGCCAGGTTTTCACCGTAACACGCCACATCTTGCGAATATATGTGTAGAAACTGCCGAAATCGTCGTGTATTCACTCCAGAGCGATGAAACGTTTCAGTTTGCTCATGCAACGTGTACAGGTGACACTATCCATATCACAGCTCACGTCTTTCATTGCCATACGGAACT
>NZ_AAXG02000051.1 GCF_000169255.2 Pseudoflavonifractor capillosus ATCC 29799 | reverse complement strand
ACGTGGCGAATATCTACAAATGGATATTCAAAACGGCTTGTGCCATCTTCATTCTCTCAAACACCTTTAACATTGTGATGGCCGTCTTTGACGTGTCGCAGACGGTGATCGCCCAGGCGGGCGGCCTGATCCAGGGCTCCACGGACATCACGCCGGATATGATGGCGGAGCTGGAAACCACCCTGGAGGGGATGGATTTAGGGCCGCTTTTGGGCCTGTGGCTCCAGTCCTCTATCATTGGCGTTACCATGTGGGCGCTGGGCATCGTCATTTTTGTGTTGGTGTATGGCAGAATGTTGGAAATCTATTTGCTCACCAGTTTGGCCCCCATCCCTATGGCAACGATCTCCCACCGGGAGGTGGGACAGATGGGGCAGAACTATCTGCGCTCCCTGTTTGCCGTAGGCTTTCAGGGGCTGCTCATTCTGGTGTGTGTTGCGATTTATGCGGTGCTGATCCAGGGAATTGCCACGGGCGGAGATCCCATTGGGGCGATTTGGGGCACCGTGGGCTATACGGTTTTGCTCTGCTTCATGCTGTTCAAAACCGGGACGATTGCGCGAAGTATCTTTAGCGCACATTGAGAAAGGGGTGTTCTATGCCGAGAAGATATGGGCCCGACGGGTCGCGCCTGTGGAACGGGAAAGCGCCGGAGGACTTCAACCAGGCCGATGTTTACCGCTTTATGGCGGAAACAGAGTCCGTCTTGCAAAAGCAGGAATTGCTGGGCGGCAGGGATGACGCGAAGAAGATTGCCCAGCAGTTAGCCGAGGGGCGGGCGCAGGCCGCCCGTGAAAACGCTGCCCGCCCCGCCCCGGCAAAGGGCAAGGAGGCCAGGGATGACCGATAAGGGCACCTCTGGACAAAGTGTCCAGAAGTCCCCGGAGCTCCCGGAGGGCCTGTTCCTTATGGATGGCATTGAGGGCCTGCGCTCCCTGCCCCGTCATTCTGTGGATATGCTCTTGACTGATCCGCCTTACGGCACCACCCGGAACTTTTGGGATGTGCCCCTGCCGCTCCCGGAGCTGTGGGAGGCGGTCAAGTGGGCGGTCAAGCCGGACGGCGCTGTACTGTTTTTTGCACAATGCCCCTATGACAAGGTGCTGGGGGCATCCAACCTGTCCATGCTCCGCTATGAGTGGGTATGGTACAAAAGCCGCTGCACAGGCTTTCTCAACGCCCGCCGCGCTCCGCTGAAAAAGACGGAGAATATTTTGGTGTTCTATCAGAAGCTCCCGCTTTACAATCCGCAGTTTGAGCAGGGCAAGCCCTACAAGAAAATTGCGGGCAATAACGGGAACAGCACCAACTACGGAAAATTTACCCGTTCCGGCAGCGGATCGGAGGACGGCCTGCGCTTTCCCGGAAACGTGCTGACCTTTCCAGCCGTCCAGCGCACCGTCCACCCCACGCAGAAGCCGGTGGCCCTGTGCGAGTATTTCATCAAAACCTACACCCGGCCCGGCGAGGTGGTTGCGGACATCTGCGCAGGCTCTGCCACAACAGCGGTTGCCGCCCTCAATACGGGCCGCCGCTTCATCTGTTTTGAAACCGTTCCCGCCTACTACGCCGCCGCCACAGAGCGCATCCGTCTGGCGCGGGCAGCGTTGGAGGGCGGGGAGAAAGGAGTGTAACTATCGGACAGTATTCTGTGATCTATGCCGATCCCCCCTGGCGCTACACGCAAAAGGGCTTGCAGGGTGCGGCGGAGAAGCATTACCCCACAATGGGGATTGACGAGATATGCGCGCTCCCGGTGGCGGATCTGGCGGCCCCGGACAGCGTGCTTTTTTTGTGGGCTACGTTCCCCCAGCTCCCGGAGGCCCTGCGGCTGATCAATGCGTGGGGCTTTCAATATAAATCCGTGGCTTTTGTCTGGCTGAAGAAAAATCGAAAGTCCGAGAGCTGGTTTTATGGCCTGGGCTTTTGGACGAGGGGCAACGCGGAGGTTTGCCTGCTGGCAACACGGGGACACCCAAAACGGCAGGCGGCGAATATCCATCAATTTATCATTTCCCCCATTGAAGCCCACAGCAAAAAGCCGGACGAGGCCCGTGATAAGATCGTTGCCCTCATGGGCGATGTGCCCAGGGTGGAGCTGTTCGCCCGGCAGTCCCCGCCCGGCTGGGATGTGTGGGGGAACGAGGTGGAAAGCACCGTCCCGGACTTCTGGACAAAGTGTCCAGAGGTGGGCACGAAAGGAGGTTGATCCATGCCCTATGTGAATGTTCCCAACGACTTATCCAAAATCAAGACTAAACTGGCCTTTAACCTGACGAAACGCCAGCTTGTGTGCTTCGGGATCGCGGCGGCGGTGGGCATCCCGTCCTATCTGCTGGCCCGGAGTGCCATCGGAAACACGGGAGCCATGTTCCTGATGATGGCGGTGGCGCTCCCGGCGTTCCTGCTGGCGATGTACGAAAAAGACGGGCTCCCCTTTGAAAAGGTGGTGCGGAACGTCCTGCGGGCCCGTTTCCTGCGGCCTGGGGTGAGGCCCTACCAGACGGAAAATATCTATGCCCCGTTTACCCAGCGGGGCGCTGTGAGAAAGGAGGATGCGATTGCAAAAAGTAAAAAGCCCAAAGCGCGGCCCCGGAAAGGCCGCTAACCGGAAAGCTGCGCTGTCTGCCCAGCAGACGATCCCCTATCTGGTGATGCACCCGGACGGGGTGTGCCAGCTCCCCGGTGGGCTCTACACGAAAACCGTGGAATATGAGGACATCAATTATTCCGTGGCTTCTACCGAGGATCAGACGGCGATTTTCGGTGGGTGGAGCTCGTTTCTCAATTACTTTGACAGCTCCCTGCCGTTCCAGCTCTCCTTTATCAACCGCCGTTCCCGTTCCCGGAGCAAGTACAAGGTTAATATTCCCCCGGCACAGGATGACTTTGACAGCATCCGGGCCGAGTTCACAAGTATGCTGAAAAATCAGATTGCCAAAAGCAACAACGGCATCGAGCGGTCTAAATACATCACGTTTGGCCTGCCCGCCGAGGGGATCGCGGAGGCCCGGCCCCGCCTGGAACGGGTAGAGGCCGATGTGACAGGCAATCTGAAACGGCTGGGCGTTCCCTCTGCTCCGATGGACGGGCGGGAACGGCTGGCGCTGCTCCACAGTCAGATGCACCCCGGCAGCCGGGAGCCGTTCCGCTTCTCCTGGCAGGACATTCCCCGGACGGGCATGGGGACAAAGGACTTTATCGCCCCGGACAGCTTCGACTTCCGGCAATCCCGGACGTTCCGGGTGGGCCAGTATTGGGGCGCTGCGTCCTACTTGCAGATTTTGGCGTCCGAGCTCTCTGACAAGCTCCTGGCGGAAATTCTGGAGCTGGATGCGGAAATGACCGTTACCATGCACATTCAGACGGTGGATCAGCTCAAAGCCATTAAGACCATCAAGGGCAAGCTCTCCGACATCGGCAAAATGAAAGTGGAGGAACAGCGCAAGGCGGTGCGGGCCGGGTACGATCCCGACATTCTGCCCCCTGACCTCATCACATTCAGTAAGGACGCGGCGGAGCTCCTGGCCGATCTCCAGTCCCGCAACGAGCGAATGTTCCTCTTGACGTTCACGGTCATCAATATCGCCCCCACCCGGCAGCGGTTGGAAAATGATGTGTTTACCGTGGGCGGCATCGCGCAGAAATATAACTGCGCCTTGAAGCGGCTGGACTGGCAGCAGGAACAAGCGTTTGTGTCCTCTCTGGCCCTGGGCTATAACGAGGTGGAAATCCAGCGGGGCATGACAACCAGCTCCACGGCGATTTTCATTCCCTTTATGACCAGGGAGCTCCGCATGGCTGGGCCGTCCCTCTACTACGGCATGAACGCCCTTTCCCATAACGTCATCATGGCTGACCGTAAAAAGCTGAAATCGGCCAACGGCCTGTATCTTGGCTCAACCGGATCGGGAAAATCCTTTGCCGCAAAGCGTGAGATCATCAACGTGTTTCTCACTATCCCAAAGGATCGCATTATCATTGTCGATCCGATGGGCGAATATGCCCCGCTGGTGCGGCGGCTGGGCGGCCAGGTGGTGGAGATCGCCCCCGGCTCTCCCAGCCATATCAACCCTATGGACATCCAGCTTGACCTGGACGATGACGAAAGCCCGCTTTCCATGAAAGCGGATTTTTTGTTGTCCCTGTGTGAGCTGGTGGTGGGCGGCAAGGACGGCTTGCAGCCCATCGAAAAAACCGTGATTGACCGCTGTGTGCGGCTGATCTACCGGGATATGGCCCTGGGGATCGGGGACGGCAAGCCGCCCTTGCTCCAGGACTTGTACGAGGAGCTTTTGAAGCAGCCGGAGCCGGAGGCCCGCCGTGTGGCAACCGCCCTGGAGCTCTACTGCACCGGCTCCCTTAACCTGTTCAACCACCAGACCAACGTAAAGCTCACGTCCCATATCGTGTGCATCGTTCTCAAAGGGCTGGGAGAAAACCTCCGCAAGATCGCCATGCACGTTACCAACGACTTTGTAACTTCGGCGGTCAATGTGAATTTTCACAGCGGCGTTTCTACCTGGTGCTATTTTGACGAGTTCCATATCCTGCTCCGGGATGCGCTTACCGCCAGCTACTTTGTGGCCGTGTGGAAGATGCTGAGAAAGAAAGGCTGTGTCCCCTCGGCCCTGACGCAGAACGTCAAAGACCTTTTGGCCAGCCGGGAGATTGAGGCCATTCTGGACAACACGGATTTTATGATCCTGCTGTCCCAGGCCCAAAGTGACCGGGCTATTCTGGCAAAGCAGCTCGGCATTTCGGAGCACCAGCTCTCCTACATCACCCACAGCAATTCCGGCGAGGGCCTGCTGTTCTATGGGGATGTGACGATCCCCTTTGTGGATCGGTTCCCCCGTGGAGAAATCTATAACCTGCTGACTACCCGCCCGGAGGATTTGAAGAATGAAGCGAAAACCGAATAAGCCCAAACAGGAGCCCAGGGAGCGCCCCGGCTCCTGGGAGAGCGCCGCCAATCCTGGCGGGGCCGCTGGGGGCGGCTCCCCAGGCGGTGCCGGGGCTGGGGACAGCGGCACTTCTGGACAAAGTGTCCACAAGTCAAAGTTTCGGCAGAAAAGCAAACAGGAGCAGGCCGCCGCGTCCAAGCTCCGCATGGAGGAGCGCGGGGAAAAGCTGGAACGGGCAAAGGATAAGCTGGCAAAACAGAAGCCGCCCAAAAAGCCCGGCCCGGTGCGGCGGATAGGCCGGGCCGCTGGCGGGGCCGCCCACGGTTTTGTGCATGGCAAGATTTATGAGAATGAACAGGAAAACGTGGGGATCGAGGGGGCCCACCGCTCCGAGCTGGTGGGCGAGTCCGGCCTGCGGCATGGCAAGCGGTTCGTGCAAAAGAAAATCCGGCAGCACCCGGCAAAGGCTGTCCAGCGGGCCGAGTCCAAATATGTCAAGGCCACGGCGGACTATCATTTCCGCATGGCCGCCCAGGAGCACCCGGAAATGTCCGGCAACCCTGTTTCCCGGATGTGGCGCAAGCACCGCTTGAAAAAGCAGTATCAAAAGCGGGCGCGGGAGGCGGCAAAGACGGGCGCGGCAAGCGCGGCCAAAAAGACCGCCGCCGCCACGGAAAAGGCCGGGGCGAAGATCGCGGGCTTTGTGAAGCGGCATCCCGTGGGGGTGCTGCTGGCCCTGGCCTGTGTGCTCCTGCTCTTTATGATGCAGTCCTGTTCTTCTTCTCTGGTGATGCTGGGAAATTCCGGTG
>NZ_AAXG02000052.1 GCF_000169255.2 Pseudoflavonifractor capillosus ATCC 29799 | reverse complement strand
TTCAAATCAAACAGGGGACGCTACGCTTCCCCTGCGCTGGCTGCTGCCAGCTACCCTTTTGTGGACTTGCCATCTGGGGACACCTTGCGTTGCAAGCTGTTCCCAGCCGACAAGTTTCATAAAATATGCTATCTTTTCTATAAGCAATAAAGTATAATGAAGTCAGTAATAAATCAGGAATTTGAGGTCAAGGCTTAAACGGGAGGTTTATATGAAAAAATACCAATGTCCTTGCTGCGGATATTTTACCTATAATGTTCCGGCAAATGAAGATTGTGGGTATATCTGTCCCGTTTGTTTTTGGGAGAATGACCCGTTCATTGCTTCTGATAACGAACCAAGTGACTCTAATCATGGAATAACGCTAAAAGAAGCGAAATCCAATTTCTCAAAATTTGGTGCTTGTGAAAAAGAAATGTTATGTTATGTCCGACCACCAAGAGATGATGAAAAAGAAATTTCATAGTAGTGTGTAAAGGAGAATCAAATGAAGCATAAAAAGTTTTTGTTAATTGCACTGATATGTTTAATCGGTATAGGTATTAGCTTTCTTTTGTTTTCTGCTCATAGACCATTCAAAGATTTAGCGGCAGCAGATATTACTTCGGCAAGTGTTCGGTTATCGCCACCTGATACAACAATTCAGATAGTAGAAACAGAGGAATTAGTATCATATCTCAATGAGGTAGTTATTTACAATAAGGACAACTCATATACAGAATATGCCGGACAAGCAGTTATTTTCACTCTGTCTTTGGCAGATGGTTCTCAAGTGGAGATTATAGCATACAATCCATTTATTATAATTGACGGTATTGGTTATAAATGCAAATATGAACCTTGTGAAGCTCTTAATCATTATGCTAATGAGCTAATGACAAGAGAACCATAATTTTTAAGTGTACCATCTACCCATCGGGTCAACTTGTCCCGAACTTTTACAACTAAATATCCGCCGCCCTCACAGCGGCACACCGAGCAGGAAATCTGAAAAAGGTCTCCTGCTTTTTTTCTGCCCAAAATGAGGTGGTAAAACGCCACCCCATCCACCAAGCGTAGAAAGGAGGGACACGAAATGCCCTGTCCACACAATGAAATCACGATTGTGCAGCGCAGCCAGCGACAGTCTGCGGTTGCCGCCGCTGCTTACCAGAGTGGCGAAAAGCTGTTCTGTGAATACGACCAGCAAGTGAAGCACTACCCGGAAAAGCGTGGCATCGTCCACAATGAAATCCTGCTCCCGGCAAATGCCCCACGGTCGTATGCAGACCGCAATACCCTATGGAACGCCGCCGAAGCGGTGGAAAAGCAATGGAACTCCCAGCTTGCAAGGCGGTGGGTGCTTACCATTCCCAGAGAGATACCGCCCGACCAGTACGCTGTCCTTGTCCGGGAGTTTTGTGAGCAGCAGTTTGTTTCCAAAGGCATGATCGTTGACTTTGCCATCCATGACCCCCATCCGCCGGGACACAATCCCCACGCCCATGTCTTGCTCACTATGAGGGCAATAGACGAACATGGGAAATGGCTTCCCAAGAGCCGCAAGGTTTATGACCTTGATGAAAGCGGAGAACGGATAAAACTTCCGTCCGGCAGGTGGAAAAGCCACAAGGAGGATACGGTTGACTGGAACGACCAGAAATATTGTGAAATCTGGCGGCATGAATGGGAAGTAATCCAGAACCGCTATCTGGAAGCCAATGACCGCCCGGAGCGTGTGGACTTGCGTTCCTATGCCAGACAGGGGCTTGATATTATCCCTACTGTCCATGAGGGGGCTGCTGTCCGGCAGATGGAAAAGCGTGGTATCCAGACGAATATCGGCAACCTGAACCGGGAAATCAGAGCCGCCAACAGTCTGATGAAGTCTATCAGGCAGCTTATCCAAAACCTCAAAGGCTGGATTACCGAGTTGGGAGAAAAACGGAAAGAACTGCTTGCACAAAAAGCGGCGGAGGAAGCGACACTTCTTCCCAATCTGCTGATGAAGTATATGGAGATACGAAAGGAAGAACGGAAGGACTGGACAAGAGCTGGACAGAACCGGGGGACTTCACAGGACTTAAAGGCAGTCAGCGAAGCCCTGTCCTATCTCCGGCAAAAGGGGCTTTCTACTGTGGAGGACTTAGAAGCATTTCTGGAATCTTCCGGGAAATCAGCCGCAGATTACCGCAATCAGATGAAGCCAAAGGAAACCCGCAGCAAAGTGATTGACGGGATTCTTGCCAGCCGGACAGACTGCAAGGAAGGTAAGCCTGTCTATGAGAAGTACCAGAAGATATTTTTTAAGAAAACAAAGGAGAAATTCAAACAGGAACACCCGGAGGTTGCCCGGTATGAGAAAGCCGCAGCCTACCTTGCCAAGCACCCGGACGATAAGGACAGCACCCAAAAGGAGCTGCAAGAGGAGCAGGAAACGCTTCTTAGCGAAATCGCAGAGCTGAAAGTACCGCTGACCGAGGTACAGGAGGATTTGAAGAAGCTGCGGGACATCCGCTACTGGGTACGGAAAGCCACACCCGGCACAGAGGAAAGCAAAGAGCCGCCCAAGAAACAGCCCATCAAAGAAGTCTTGCAGGATAAGGCAGACGAGAAAAAAGCACAAAGAACCGCCCCGGAACAGACGAAACACAGACAACAGGATATGGAACTTTAACAGGCACTTGCCATTTTCAATCAGAGAATGTCAGGTGCTTTTCTTTTTTTCAAGGAGGGATAGATTTGAATGTATTTGAAGCTGTGAAGCAGTCCGTCACAACCAGACAGGCTGCGGAGCATTATGGAATCCATGTAGGTCGGAACGGGATGGCTTGCTGCCCGTTCCATCACGATAAAACCCCAAGCATGAAGCTGGATCGGCGTTACCACTGCTTCGGCTGTGGTGCGGATGGGGATGTGATTGATTTTGCCGCCGCCCTGTATGGGCTGGGAAAGAAAGAAGCCGCCGTACAACTGGCACAGGACTTCGGGCTTTCCTATGAGGACTGGAAGCCGCCGGGAAAGGCGAAAAAGCCCAAGCCCCGGCAGAAATCCCCGGAGGAACAGTTTCAGGAAGCAAAGAACCGCTGCTTCCGTATTCTTGCCGATTATCTCCATCTGCTTCGGGCATGGAGAAGGGACTACGCCCCGCACTCCCCGGAAGAAGCCTTTCATCCCCGGTTTGTGGAAGCCTTACAGAAGCAAGCCCAAGTGGAATATCTGCTGGATGTGCTGCTGTTCGGGGAAACAGAGGAAAAAGCGGCTTTGATTACGGACTACGGAAAGGATGTGATACAGCTTGAACAGCGAATGGCAGAGCTTGCAGCCGCAGACGCAGCAAGAACTAAAAAACACCATGAACGCCATGCAGCCACCCCAGAGCATTGAGGGAATCAAGGCGGGGCTGGAAACTACCGAGAAAGGCGGTGTCCGTCAGAGCATACGGAACTGCCTGACCGTATTCCAGCGTGACCCGCTGCTTTCCGGGGCTATCGCATACAACATCCTGACTGACCGCAAGGACATCATAAAGCCCATCGGCTTCCACAGGGAAAGCACCGCCTTAAACGATACGGATATGAAGTATCTGCTTCTCTATCTGGAAGAAACCTACGGGCTTACCAATGAGAAAAAGATTGATAACGCCATCGGGATTGTGGCGAATGAAAACAAGTACCATCCCATCCGGGACTACCTAAGTGCCCTTGTGTGGGACGGGACAGAGCGAATCCGTTTCTGCCTGCGGCACTTTCTGGGGGCTGACGCAGACGATTACACCTATGAAGCGTTGAAGCTGTTCCTGCTGGGTGCAATCTCACGAGCCTTTCAGCCGGGGTGCAAGTTTGAAATCATGCTCTGTTTGGTGGGCGGTCAGGGGGCTGGAAAGTCCACCTTCTTCCGTCTGCTGGCAGTCCGGGACGAGTGGTTCTCCGATGATTTGCGGAAGCTGGACGATGACAATGTGTACCGCAAGCTGCAAGGTCACTGGATGATCGAAATGTCGGAAATGATGGCAACCGCCAACGCCAAGAGCATTGAGGAAATCAAGTCATTTTTAAGCAGACAGAAAGAGGTTTACAAGATACCCTATGAAACCCATCCGGCAGACCGCCCCCGTCAGTGCGTGTTTGGCGGCACTTCCAATGCCCTTGACTTCCTGCCCCTTGACCGTTCCGGCAACCGCCGCTTTATCCCGGTCATGGTGTACCCGGAGCAAGCCGAGGTTCACATTTTGGAGGACGAAGCCGCTTCCAGAGCCTATATCGGACAGATGTGGGCGGAAGCGATGGAGATTTACCGAAGCGGCAGGTTCAAGCTGGTGTTCAGCCCCGCCATGCAGCGGTATCTCAAAGAACACCAGCGGGATTTTATGCCGGAGGACACCAAAGCCGGGATGATACAGGCGTATCTTGATAAGTACACCGGGAGCATGGTCTGTTCCAAGCAGCTCTACAAGGAAGCCTTGAACCATGCCTTTGACGAGCCGAAGCAATGGGAAATCCGGGAAATCAACGAGATTATGAACCAGTGCATTGACCGCTGGCGGTACTTCCCGAACCCAAGAATGTTTTCTGAATATGGCAGACAAAAAGGCTGGGAGCGTGAAAATCCGGCAACGGACTCCGGCAACCCGTCTGAAAAAACGATGGACGGTTTTGTGGAGGTCACAGAACAGATGGAGCTTCCATTCTGAAAATGACAGCCCTTTGCACCCCCTGTTGCTATCCCGTTGCCGAGCCGGTTGCCGGGGAAAATCCCTTATTTCCGGGCTTTTCTCCCTTATAACAACCAAAACAACAGAAAAATAAAAGAAAAGTATAAATAGTAACCATCGCCAGATTGAGATTGTTTGCAAGGTCTTTTGAAGCCCGTTGCCGGACTTCGTTGCCGACACCCTCTGTCTGGCTATTTTCATGTATGGAGGATAACTGCCTATGGCAAAAAACAAAACAGAGATTCATGTTACAACAGTGTTTGACGGGGAGCTGGACGCAACAGATGTGTTCGTCAGCCTGATTTCCCAGAAATACGGAAAGACAAATGCGAAAGAATATCTTGCTAAAAAGAAAGATTTGAAGTATAATGAAGATGAGGTTCAAAAGAGCCAGATACCGTCTGGATTGTGTGGGTAAATGGCTATGATGAACGAAATGGAATACAGAACAATCGGAAAGGCACTTGCCGGGGGCTATCGTGCAGCGGTCTATTGCAGGCTGTCAAAGGACGATGACCTGCAAGGCGAAAGTGCCAGTATCGCAAACCAGCGTGATATGCTGGAAAAATACTGCGAAAAGCAGGGATGGGAGGTTGTGGCAGTCTATCAGGACGATGGCTTCACAGGTCTTAACATGGAGCGTCCTGATTTACAGAGAATGTTGAGAGCCATTGAGCGCAGGCAAATCAACCTTGTCATCACGAAAGACCTCAGCCGACTGGGGCGTAACTATCTGCAAACCGGGCATTTGATTGAGGACTTTTTCCCAAGGAACGGTGTCCGCTATATCGCCATGAATGACGGTATCGACACCCTGCGTGATAACAACGATATTGCCCCGTTCAAGAATATCCTGAACGAGATGTACAGCAAGGATATTTCCAAGAAAGTCCATTCCTCTTATCTTCTGAAAGCGCAGAAAGGACAGTTTACCGGGTGTCTTGCCCCGTTTGGGTATCGGAAAGACCCGGAGGACAAAAACCATCTGCTCATTGACGAGGAAACCGCCCCGATTGTGCGGCTGATTTTCGGATATGCTCTAAACGGTCATGGTCCGAACTATATCCGCAGACGGCTGGAGGAAGAAAAAATCCCCTGCCCCACATGGTGGAACCGGGAACGGGGGCTTCGCAATACCCGCACCAAATGGGAAAAGAAAGACCCGGAAAACGGGCGGTATATGTGGGACTTCTCCGTTATCAAAGACCTTTTGATGAATCCCGTTTACACTGGGGCGATTGCTTCCCAGAAAAAGGACTACCGTTTCAAAATCGGCACGATTGGGGAAAAGAAGCCGGAGGACTGGATTGTAGTAGAAGGACAGCATGAACCGCTGATTGACCGCATGAGCTTTAACATTGTGCAGAACAAGCTGAAATCCCGCCAGCGTCCGGGGCAGACCAATGAAATCAGCCTGTTTGCCGGACTGATAAAATGCGGCGAGTGTGGGAAGTCTCTGACGGTACGCTACACAAACGCAAAACATCCCCAGCAGATTTACTCCTGCAAGACCTACAATGCCTTTGGAAAGAACCACTGCACCCAGCACCGGATTGATTATGACACCCTTTACAGTCATGTGCTGCGGAAAATCCGGGAATGTGCCAGAGCTGCCCTGATGGACGGGAAAGCGGTTGCTGACCGCCTGACCAATACCTGTGAAGCCGAGCAGCGGGAACAGCGGGAAGCAATGGAACGCTCCCTTACAAGGGACGAGGAACGGATTGAGGTTCTGGACAAAATGGTAATGCGGCTTTATGAGGACATGGTTGCAGGGCGTATCAGTGAGCAGAACTTCAACACCATGCTGGAAAAGACACAGACCGAGCAGACGGAACTTAAAACAAAAGTGTCCGAGGGCAGAAAGCGGCTGTCCGATGAAGTCCAGCTTGCCAATGACGCAAAACAATGGGTGGAAGCCATTCAGGAATACGCCAACATCACAGAGCTGGACGCAGCCACCCTCAACCGCTTAATCAAAGAAATCGTCGTGCATGAGCGCATTGACGAAGATAAAACAAGACACATTTCTATCGAAATTCATTTTAATCTCAAACCCATCCCGGAGGTGGAACAGGTCACTGCCTGACCTGTCCCGCCGGGACGGTTCTCTTAACAACACCATATAGATTTTTTGTACGCCGCCGCCCGCCATCGAGCAGAGTTTTACACCTAATTGGGGATAAAACAGCTCATGGCGGGCGGCGGCATCATCCTGCTGGGCACCACCCTGATCCCTCTGCTGTCCGGCCTGTTTTAAGGTAGCGGCTTATGGATTTTCTCACCGACTGGCTCACGGACTGGCTCAAAGAGCTGCTGATTGGCGGGATCATGGGGAACCTGGAGGGGCTCTTTGATTACGTCAATACCCAAGTCGGAGAGATTGCGGTACAGGTGGGGACTACCCCGGCGGCGTGGAACGCCGGGGTATTTTCCCTATCCGCCAGCTTTCCGAAACGGTGATCTTGCCGATTGCCGGGCTGGTGCTGACCTTTGTTGCCACCTATGAGCTCATTCAGATGCTTTTGGAAAAAAACAATATGCACGAGTTTGATGTTGCGAATATCTACAAATGGATATTCAAAACCGCTTGTGCCATCTTCATTCTCTCAAACACCTTTAACATAGTAATGGCTGTCTTTGACGTGTCGCAGACGGTGATCGCCCAGGCGGGCGGTCTGATTCAAGGCTCCACGGACATCACGCCGGATATGATGGCGGAACTGGAAACCACCCTGGAGGGGATGGATTTAGGGCCGCTTTTGGGCCTGTGGCTCCAGTCCTCTATCATTGGCGTTACCATGTGGGCGTTGGGCATCGTCATTTTTGTGTTGGTGTATGGCAGAATGTTGGAAATCTATTTGCTCACCAGTTTGGCCCCCATTCCTATGGCAACGATCTCCCATCGGGAGGTGGGACAGATCGGGCAGAACTATCTGCGCTCCCTGTTTGCCGTAGGCTTCCAGGGGCTGCTCATTCTGGTGTGTGTTGCGATTTATGCGGTGCTGATCCAGGGAATTGCCACAGGCGGAGATCCCATTGGGGCGATTTGGGGCACCGTGGGCTATACGGTTTTGCTCTGCTTCATGCTGTTCAAAACCGGGACGATTGCGCGAAGTATCTTTAGCGCACATTGAGAAAGGGGTGTTATATGCCGAGAAGATATGGGCCTGACGGGTCGCGCCTGTGGAACGGGAAAGCGCCGGAGGACTTCAACCAGGCCGATGTTTACCGCTTTATGGCGGAAACGGAGGCCGTTTTGCAAAAGCAGGAATTACTGGGCGGCAGGGATGACGCAAAGACGATTGCCCAGCAGTTAGCCGAGGGGCGGGCGCAGGCCGCCCGTGAAAACGCCGCCCGGCCCGCCCCGGCAAAGGGCAAGGAGGCCAGGGATGACCGATAAGGGCACCTCTGGACAATGTGTCCAGAAGTCCCCGGAGCTCCCGGAGGGCCTGTTCCTTATGGATGGCATCGAGGGCCTGCGCTCCCTGCCCCGTCATTCTGTGGATATGCTCTTGACCGATCCGCCCTACGGCACTACCCGGAACTTTTGGGATGTGCCCCTGCCGCTCCCGGAGCTGTGGGATGCGGTTAAGTGGGCGGTCAAGCCGGACGGCGCTGTATTGTTCTTTGCCCAATGCCCCTATGACAAGGTGCTGGGGGCATCCAATCTGTCCATGCTCCGCTATGAGTGGGTATGGTACAAAAGCCGCTGCACAGGCTTTCTTAACGCCCGCCGAGCTCCGCTGAAAAAGACGGAGAATATTTTAGTGTTCTATCAGAAGCTCCCGCTTTACAATCCGCAGTTTGAGCAGGGCAAGCCCTACAAGAAAATTGCGGGCAATAACGGGAACAGCACCAACTACGGGAAATTCACCCGTTCCGGCAGCGGATCGGAGGACGGCCTGCGCTTTCCCGGAAACGTGCTGACTTTTCCAGCCGTCCAGCGCACCGTCCACCCCACGCAGAAGCCGGTGGCCCTGTGCGAGTATTTCATCAAAACCTACACCCGGCCCGGCGAGGTGGTTGTGGACATCTGCGCGGGCTCTGCCACAACAGCGGTGGCCGCCCTCAATACGGGCCGCCGCTTCATCTGTTTTGAAACCGTCCCCGCCTACTACGCCGCCGCCACGGAGCGCATCCGTGTGGCGCGGGCAGCATTGGAGGGCGGGGAGAAAGGAGTGTAACTATCGGACAGTATTCTGTGATCTATGCCGATCCCCCCTGGCGCTACACGCAAAAGGGCTTGCAGGGTGCGGCGGAGAAGCATTACCCCACAATGGGGATTGACGAGATATGCGCGCTCCCGGTGGCTGATCTGGCGGCCCCGGACAGCGTGCTTTTTTTGTGGGCTACGTTCCCCCAGCTCCCGGAGGCCCTGCGGCTGATCAATGCGTGGGGCTTTCAATATAAATCCGTGGCTTTTGTCTGGCTGAAGAAAAATCGAAAGTCCGAGAGCTGGTTTTATGGCCTGGGCTTTTGGACGAGGGGCAACGCGGAGGTTTGCCTGCTGGCGACACGGGGACACCCGAAACGGCAGGCGGCAAATGTCCACCAATTTATTATTGCCCCGATCCAGGAGCACAGCCGAAAGCCGGACGAGGCCCGTGATAAAATCGTGGCCCTCATGGGCGACGTGCCCAGGGTGGAGCTGTTCGCCCGGCAGTCCCCGCCCGGCTGGGATGTGTGGGGGAACGAGGTGGAAAGCACCGTCCCGGACTTCTGGACAAAGTGTCCAGAGGTGGGCGCGAAAGGAGGTTGATCCATGCCCTATGTGAATGTTCCCAACGACTTATCCAAAATCAAGACCAAACTGGCCTTTAACCTGACGAAACGCCAGCTTGTGTGTTTCGGGATCGCGGCGGCGGTGGGCATCCCGTCCTATCTGCTGGCCCGGAGCTCCATCGGCAACACGGCAGCCATGTTCCTGATGATGGCGGTGGCGCTCCCGGCGTTCCTGCTGGCGATGTATGAAAAAGACGGGCTCCCCTTTGAAAAGGTGGTGCGGAACGTCCTGCGGGCCCGTTTCCTGCGGCCTGGGGTGAGGCCCTACCAGACGGAAAATATCTATGCCCCGTTTACCCAGCGGGGCGCTGTGAGAAAGGAGGATGCGATTGCAAAAAGTAAAAAGCCCAAAGCGCGGCCCCGGAAAGGCCGCTAACCGGAAAGCTGCGCTGTCTGCCCAGCAGACGATCCCTTATCTGGTGATGCACCCGGACGGGGTGTGCCAGCTCCCCGGTGGGCTCTACACGAAAACCGTGGAATATGAGGACATCAATTATTCCGTGGCTTCTACCGAGGATCAGACGGCGATTTTCGGTGGGTGGAGCTCGTTCCTCAATTACTTTGACAGCTCCCTGCCGTTCCAGCTCTCCTTTATCAACCGCCGTTCCCGTTCCCGGAGCAAGTACAAAGTCAATATCCCCCCGGCACAGGATGACTTTGACAGCATCCGGGCCGAGTTCACAAGTATGCTGAAAAATCAAATTGCCAAAAGCAACAACGGCATCGAGCGGTCTAAATACATCACGTTTGGCCTGCCCGCCGAGGGGATCGCGGAGGCCCGGCCCCGCCTGGAACGGGTGGAGGCCGATGTGACAGGCAATCTGAAACGGCTGGGCGTTCCCTCTGCTCCGATGGATGGGCAGGAACGGCTGGCGCTGCTTCACAGTCAGATGCACCCCGCCAGCCGGGAGCCGTTCCGCTTCTCCTGGCAGGACATTCCCCGGACGGGCATGGGGACAAAGGACTTTATCGCCCCGGACAGCTTCGACTTCCGGCAATCCCGGACGTTCCGGGTGGGCCAGTATTGGGGCGCTGCGTCCTACTTGCAGATTTTGGCGTCCGAGCTCTCTGACAAGCTCCTGGCGGAAATTCTGGAGCTTGATGCGGAAATGACCGTTACCATGCACATTCAGACGGTGGATCAGCTCAAAGCCATTAAGACCATCAAGGGAAAGCTCTCCGACATCGGAAAAATGAAAGTGGAGGAACAGCGCAAGGCGGTACGGGCCGGGTACGATCCCGACATTCTGCCCCCTGACCTGATTACGTTTTCCAAAGACGCAGCGGAACTCCTGGCCGATCTCCAGTCCCGCAACGAGCGGATGTTCCTGCTCACGTTCACGATCATCAATATCGCCCCCACCCGGCAGCGGCTGGAAAACGATGTGTTTACCGTGGGCGGTATCGCGCAGAAATATAACTGTGCCTTGAAGCGGCTGGACTGGCAACAGGAGCAGGCGTTTGTGTCCTCGCTGGCCCTGGGCTATAACGAGGTGGAAATCCAGCGGGGCATGACAACCAGCTCCACGGCGATCTTCATTCCCTTTATGACCAGGGAGCTCCGCATGGCCGGGCCGTCCCTCTACTATGGTATGAACGCACTTTCCCATAACGTCATCATGGCTGACCGCAAAAAGCTGAAATCGGCCAACGGGCTCTATCTCGGCTCCACGGGCTCCGGCAAGAGCTTTGCCGCAAAGCGTGAGATCATCAACGTGTTTCTCACTATCCCAAAGGATCGCATTATCATTGTCGATCCGATGGGCGAATATGCCCCGCTGGTGCGGCGGCTGGGCGGCCAGGTGGTGGAGATCGCCCCCGGCTCTCCCAGCCATATCAACCCTATGGACATTCAGCTTGACCTGGACGATGACGAAAGCCCGCTTTCCATGAAAGCGGATTTTTTGTTGTCCCTGTGTGAACTGGTGGTGGGCGGCAAGGACGGCTTGCAGCCCATCGAAAAGACCGTGATTGACCGCTGTGTGCGGCTGATCTACCGGGATATGGCCCTGGGGATCGGGGACGGCAAGCCGCCCTTGCTCCAGGACTTGTACGAGGAGCTTTTGAAGCAGCCGGAGCCGGAGGCCCGCCGTGTGGCAACCGCCCTGGAGCTCTATTGCACCGGCTCCCTTAACCTGTTCAACCACCAGACCAACGTAAAGCTCACGTCCCATATCGTGTGCATCGTTCTCAAAGGGCTGGGAGAAAACCTCCGCAAGATCGCCATGCACGTTACCAACGACTTTGTAACTTCGGCGGTCAATGTGAATTTTCACAGCGGCGTTTCTACCTGGTGCTATTTTGACGAGTTCCATATCCTGCTCCGGGACGCGCTCACCGCCAGCTACTTTGTGGCCGTGTGGAAAATGCTCCGCAAAAAGGGCTGTGTACCCTCGGCCCTGACGCAGAACGTCAAAGACCTTTTGGCCAGCCGGGAGATTGAGGCCATTCTGGACAACACGGATTTTATGATCCTGCTGTCCCAGGCCCAAAGTGACCGGGCAATTCTGGCAAAGCAGCTCGGCATTTCGGAGCACCAGCTCTCCTACATCACCCATAGCAATTCCGGCGAGGGCCTGCTGTTCTATGGGGATGTGACGATCCCCTTTGTGGATCGGTTCCCCCGTGGAGAAATCTATAACCTGCTGACTACCCGCCCGGAGGATTTGAAGAATGAAGCGAAAACCGAATAAGCCCAAACAGGAGCCCAGGGAGCGCCCCGGCTCCTGGGAGAGCGCCGCCGATCCTGGCGGGGCCGGGGCTGCGGACAGCGGCACTTCTGGACAAAGTGTCCAGAACATGGGGTACCCCGCAAAGTCAAAAGACTTTGTGCGGAGAGGAGGAGCAACGGAGCGGGCGGATTTTGGCGGCAGCGCCGCCGAAGGAGCCAAAGCGAAGTTTGCGACGACGAAGTTCCGTCAGAAAAGCAAACAGGAGCAGGCCGCCGCGTCCAAGCTCCGCATGGAGGAGCGCGGGGAAAAGTTGGAACGGGCAAAGGATAAGCTGGCAAAACAGAAGCCGCCCAAAAAGCCCGGCCCGGTGCGGCGGATAGGCCGGGCCGCTGGCGGGGCCGCCCACGGTTTTGTGCATGGCAAGATTTATGAGAATGAACAGGAAAACGTGGGGATCGAGGGGGCCCACCGCTCTGAGCTGGTGGGCGAGTCCGGCCTGCGGCATGGCAAGCGGTTTGTGCAAAAGAAAATCAGGCAGCACCCGGCAAAGGCTGTCCAGCGGGCCGAGTCCAAGTATGTTAAGGCCACGGCGGACTATCATTTCCGCATGGCCGCCCAGGAACACCCGGAAATGTCCGGCAACCCCGTTTCCCGGATGTGGCGCAAACACCGCTTGAAAAAGCAGTATCAAAAGCGGGCGCGGGAGGCGGCAAAGACGGGAGCGGCAAGCGCGGCCAAAAAGACCGCCGCCGCCACGGAAAAGGCCGGGGCGAAGATCGCGGGCTTTGTGAAGCGGCATCCCGTGGGGGTGCTGTTGGCCCTGACCTGTGTGCTCCTGCTCTTTATGATGCAGTCCTGTTCTTCCTCCCTGGTAATGCTGGGAAATTCCGGCGCGGGGGCCGTGGGCGCTACCACCTACCCATCGGAGGACGGGGAGATCCTGGCGGCGGAGGCGGCCTATTCCGGCATGGAGGCCGAGCTGCAAAACTACCTGGACACCTATACCGCCACCCACAGCTATGACGAATACCATTTTGACCTGGACGAGATCGAGCACGATCCCTATGTGCTGATCTCTATCCTCTGTGCGCTCCATGAGGGGGAATGGACGGCGGACGAGGTGCAGGGCACCCTGGAAACCCTCTTTGACCGCCAGTATATCCTGACGGAGCGCGTGGTGCGGGAAACCCGGTATGACAGCGACGGTGATCCCTACTCCTGGTACATCTGCTATGTCACGCTGGAAAACAAAAACCTTTCCCATCTGCCCGTGGAAATGATGGGCGAGGAACAAATGGCCCGTTACTCCCTCTATATGTCCACCCTGGGGAACAGGCCCGATCTGTTCCCGGAGTCAGCCTATGTGGGGAAATACATCACAAACCCGCCCGCTGACTATGACGTGCCGGAGGAATATCTGGACGATGAAACCTTTGCGGCCATTTTGGGCGAGGCGGAGAGATACCTGGGCTATCCCTATGTGTGGGGCGGCAGCTCTCCGGCCACGTCCTTTGACTGCTCCGGCTTTGTGTCCTGGGTGATCAATCACTCCGGCTGGAATGTGGGCCGCCTGGGGGCCCAGGGGCTCTATAACATCTGCACCCCTACCAGCAACCCGAAACCTGGCGATCTGGTGTTCTTTGTCGGCACCTATGACACGGCGGGCGTGTCCCATTGTGGCATCTATGTGGGGGACGGGATGATGATCCATTGTGGCGATCCCATCCAATATGCAAACCTGAATACAAGCTACTGGCAATCTCATTTCTACGCCTACGGGCGTTTACCCTGACAAGGAGGTTATCTATGGCGGCAAGCAAGAGCAAAAAAATCCAGGCCGAGATTGATAAGGTCAAGGCCAAAATCAGCGAACAGCAGGCCCGGCTGAAAGAACTGGAGCAAAAGCACCGGGAGGCGGAAAACGAGGAGATCGTGGACATCGTGCGGGGCATGAGCGTTTCTCTGGAGGAGCTGCCCCTGGTGCTCCAGCGGCTCCGGGATGGCGGCACCTCTGGACAAAGTGTCCAGAAGTCCGAGGACAGCGGAAAGGAGGAAAATTGAAGATGAAACGCTTTCGGGTGATGGCGGCGGCGCTCTGCGCCGTCGTTCTTTTATGCGGTTTTAGCGTCCCGGCGTATGCTTACGCGGACGGCGGCGAGGGCGCGGACTACGGCGATCCCACCATGACGGAGGAAACTCCCGCCCCGGAGCCCACCATTGAGCCCGGCGAGGGCTTTTCCGAAGAGGGCAACCTTGTGACCCGCGATCTGCTCTATGACGAGCACACCAACAAGCAGTTCATTACCGTCCAGACCGGCGGCGGCAACACGTTCTATATCGTCATTGACTATGACAAGCCCGTGGACGAAGAGGGCGAACAGTACGAAACCTACTTTTTCAGCGTTGTGGATGAGGCCGATCTGCTGGCTGCGGCGGAGGCCGCTGGCGTGGAACAGGCGGTGTGCTCCTGCTCTGAAAAATGCGAGGCGGGGGCCGTCAATACGGATTGTGCCGTCTGCTCTGTCAATATGAGCAAGTGCGTGGGTGTTGAGCCGGAGCCGGAGCCCACGGAAACCGAGGAGCCCGCCCCGGAGGAGGCCGAGCCGGAAACGGGTAGCAACACAGGGATGCTCCTGGCGGTGCTGGCCGTGGCCCTGGTGGGCGGCGGAGCGGCGTTCTATTTCAAGGTGCTGCGCCCCAAACAGCAGAAAGCCGCCGCGCCCCAGGAGGACTATGGCGACGAGCTCACGGACTATGACGAGCCGGACGGCTACGGGGACGAGGACGATGACGGCCCGCCCTGGGACGAGGAGGGCGATGACGGAGAGGAGGGGGACAAATGAGGTTTACCAACAGCCCCTATGAAAAGATGATGCAGCAGAAGCCCCGCCCCCAGGCTCCGGCCCCGGCAAAGCCGCCCAGGGGCTCCCGGTGTTCCGGGTGTCCCTACTGGCGCGGGATCGGCTGCGTGTCCTGCTACCGGGAGCTTATGGCCCCGGCTGGCGGGAGGTGACGGCTTGGCCCGTGAACTGACACGCGAGGAAAAACGGGCGATCCGCGCCCTGGTGACAAAATGGTGTGCCAACTATGACCGGGAGTGCGGCTGCCTGCCCCTGGACTGTGAGTGCTATATGCTGGGGAAATGCTGGACGGGGGCGCTGTGCCGCTACTTTCGGGAGGCGGTGCTGCCCCTTGATCCGGCGCTGGAGGCCGCCCTTTTGACCGAGGGGCCCTAGGCCGGAGTTTAAGCCCTGTCCCATCTGCGGCGGGCCCGTTGCCCCGGATCGGCGGCAGGCTTACTGCTCGGCGGCCTGTGCAAAGAAAGCCCACCGCCGCCAACAGCGGGAATATATGCGGAAAAAGCGGGGCTGGGGCGTTGACAATTAGGCCCTCGAAACCCGCTGATTACAAGGCTTTTCGGGGCCGCTTTTGGGGCAGGCCGTATGTTTCTACCGCCTGCCCCTGTTTGGCCCGGATGCTGTCAACATCAAGGAGGTGTTATTCTGGAAGAAAATCAAGGCTATGTGATCCGCCGCACGATCCTGTTTGATAACAAATGCGGCTTTGTGCTGGGCGAAAACCCCAAGGCCCCTAACCCCTATGTGACATGGCAATTCAATGAGCAGGACGGACACCGCGACTTCTTTTGGGGCCACTACCACAACGAGCCCGATATGGCGGAACGGGATTTGCACAATCGGGCAGAGGACTATCAGCGGCGCTATCATGTGTTTGAGATAGAGCAGGCCCCGGATCAGGAAACCTACAAATACTACTCCACCCAGCGGCCCATCGACATCGGCACTTACCCGAACAGCTACTTTAACCGCCCTGTCCACATGGATTTGTACTTTACCCGACAGCAAGTGCCAGGTGAGTCGTTCCAGGCGTGGGGAGCCATCATCTATGCCCATCCCCTGACAGAGCGGGAAATGCAGGACTATGAGCTTCGGCCCGCCCGTGAAAACTTGGACATTCGGCGGCAGATGGATGCCCAGGCCCAGGTGGTGGGGAAATGGGAGGATGCTCACCGTGTCCCGGATCAGAAGCGGCTGACATGGTTTTACCCTGACTTCGGCAGTTATGTGGTGAAAGAATACATCACCCCGGAGCAACTGGCCGTTCGCGTCCGCAGCATTGAACGCCAGGAAGCTGCGCGGGCTCACAAGGAGGCCAAACACCAGCCACCGATTGCCGAACAACTGAAAGCGGCCCAACGGGAGGCCCAGGAGCAGCGGGCCCCGGACGCACCCAAAAAGAAAGCCCCTGACCGGGGCGACAGATAGGAGGATGACTATGGACAAGAAGCATGAACAGGATTTTGCCGATCTGGAAGTGAAGCGGCTTTGCGGGGTGTTTGGTACGCCGATCCCCGCGCTGCCCCTGGAGCGTGACAAGGCGCTGGACAAGGTAAAGGAGCCGCCCCGTACCAGCCGGAGCCTGGAACGGGAGGAGCGGTGACAAAGAAACGCCGCCGCCCCATCCATCTTCATGTGATGGTGTCCGAGGAGGAACTGGCGCTGATCCAGGAGCGCATGGCCGAGGCGGGCATCCGCAACATGGGGGCCTATATGCGGAAAATGGCCCTTAATGGCTATGTCCTCCACGTTGACCTGTCACCCGTCCAGGAACTGGTGTCGCTCCAGCGGCGGTGCTCCAACAACTTAAACCAGGTGGCGATCCAGGCGAACACCTACGGCGGTATTTACCCGGAGGAGATCAAGGCGTTGCAACGGGACTATGAAAAGCTGTGGCGGCCCCTGTCCGATCTTCTGGAAAAGCTCTCCGCCATTGTGCGGCTCTGACCTGCCGGGGAGCGGCCCTGCGCCGTTCCCCGGCTATCTTGACTTCTGGACACTTTG
>NZ_AAXG02000053.1 GCF_000169255.2 Pseudoflavonifractor capillosus ATCC 29799 | reverse complement strand
CCAGATCTCAAGCCGCTTCAGAGTGCGCACCTTCCGGGTGGACCCCAAGGAGGGCTTCTTCCTCAACGGACGGCCCTACCCCCTCCACGGCGTGTCCCGCCACCAGGACCGGAAGGGTCTGGGCAACGCTCTGACCAAGGCCCACCACGATGAGGACATGGCCCTCATCCGGGAGATCGGCGCCAACACCATCCGCCTGGCCCACTATCAGCACGACCAGTACTTCTACGACCTGTGCGACCAGTACGGCATGATCGTCTGGGCGGAAATTCCCTACATCTCCGAGCACATGCCCAACGGCCGGGACAACACCATCAGTCAGATGAAGGAGCTCATCATTCAGAACTACAACCACCCCTCCATCGTGACCTGGGGCCTGTCCAACGAGATCACCATCTCCACCAAGGACAAGGCGGACATGCTGGACAACCACAGAGTGCTCAACGACCTGTGCCACAGCATGGACACCACCCGGCCCACCACCCTGGCCTGCTACGCCATGTGCGGACCCTTCAACCGCTCGGCCCACATCTCCGACCTGGTGTCCTGGAACCTGTACCTGGGCTGGTACGTGCCCGGACTGTTCCTCAACGACCTGTGGATCTCCTTCTTCCACCTGGTCTATCCCAAGCGGTGCCTGGGCTACTCCGAGTACGGCTGCGAAGGCATGCCCAACCTCCACTCCTCCAAGCCCCGCCGGGGAGACCACACCGAGGAGTACCAGGCCATCTACCACGAGTTCATGCTCAAGTGCTTCCAGCGGCACCCCTACATGTGGAGCACCCACGTGTGGAACATGTTCGACTTTGCTGCCGACGCCCGTGACCAGGGCGGCGAGCCCGGCATGAACCACAAGGGTCTGGTCACCTTTGACCGCAAGACCAAAAAGGACAGCTTCTATCTGTACAAGGCCTACTGGAGCGAGGAGCCCTTTGTCCACCTGTGCGGCAGCCGGTACACCGACCGGACCGGGCAGACCACCACCGTGAAGGTCTACTCCAATCAGAGCGAGGTATCCCTCTACGCCAACGGCAAGCTGGTGGAGAAAAAGACAGGCGACAAAGTGTTCACCTTTAAGGTGCCTCTCAGCGGCCAGATGAAGCTGGAGGCCCGTGCCGGCAAGTGCCGGGATACCATCCTCATCCGGCGGGTGGAGCAGCCCAACGAGGCCTACAAGCTGAAGAAGGGAAAGAGCTCCAGCGCCAACTGGGTGTGAGACTGAACTTTAATCCAAAATCCAACCGCTATGTTTTAAAGGAAAAGGAGATGCCAAGTGAAGAACCATACCCATGACGCCTCCGGGAACGGTCTGAACCGAGCCAAGCCCTATCAGCTTGTCCTGTTCCCGCTCAACAATGGCGCAACCAACGTCTATTTTGTCCTGATTTTGTCCTACGTGGCCCAGTTTGGCTCCAGCATCCTCCATCTGGGCATCTTCGCCTCCCTCATGGTCACCATCATGCGGGTGTGCGACGCCATCACCGACCCCATCATCGGTGCCATGATGGACCGCACCAGCACCAGAATCGGCAAATTCCGGCCCTTTATGATTCTGGGCAGTGTGGTCATGGCACTGAGCGTCATCGCGCTCTACATCCTGCTGCCCCTGATCCCCGACACCATGATGCCCGCCCGCTACGTGGGCTTCACCGTGGTCTACTTCATCTGGGTCATCGGCTACACCTTCCAGACCTCCGTCACCCGTGCGGGTCAGACTGTCCTCACCAACGACCCCAACCAGCGCCCCATGTTCACCATCTTCAACACCGTGGGTTCTCTGCTGGGCATGGGCATCATGCAGTTCCTCATCCCCCTGGTCAAGGCCATGTATGACGTGAAGGACGCCGCCGGCAACGTCATCACCTCCGGCTACGCCGACCCCATGGTCTACCGCATCATCACCCCCATCGGCATCGCCATCTCTGTGCTGCTCACCATCCTGGCCATCATCGGCATCGCCGAGAAGGACCGCCCCGAGTTCTACGGCCTGGGCGGCAAGCAGGAGAACGTGAAGCTCTCCGAGTACGCCCAGATCATCAAGGCCAACAAGCCCATGCAGCGCCTGATGGTAGCCGGTGCCGGCTGCAAGCTGGCCCTGGCCATCGCCACCAACACCACCGTGCTGCTGGCCCTGTACGGCATCGTCATGGGCAACTACAACTCCCTGTACCTGCCCATGATGGTCCTGGGCTATGTGTGCGCCGTCCCCTTCTTCCTGCTGTCCATGCGCACCAGCCAGAAGAAGGGCCAGCGGGCCTCCCTCATCCGCTACGTCTCCGTGGCCCTCATCTGCTACGTGGGCGTGCTGGTGCTGCTGATCGTCAGCGACTACGGCAATCCCAGCCTGATGCTCTCCTTCCCCTTTGAGGGCGGCGGAGCCATCAACCTGTACACCATCCTGTTCATCCTCTTCTTCGGCGTGGGCTACGGCGCCTACTACGCCACCGCCGACATGCCCATCCCCATGGTGGCCGACTGCTCGGACTACGAGACCTACCGCTCCGGCAAGTACATCCCCGGTATCATGGGTACCATGTTCTCTCTGGTGGATAAGCTGGTGTCCTCCCTGGCCCAGACCCTGGTGGCCTTTATCTTCCTGGCCTGCGCCGGACTCTCCGAGCTGCCCACCGACAGCACCCCCTACTCTGCCGGCATCAAGGTGGCCGTTATCGTCATGTTCTGCATCATCCCCATGCTGGCCTGGGCCGCCACTCTGCTGGCCATGAAGGGCTACACCCTCACCGGCGCCAAGATGAAGGAGATCCAGGCGGTCAACGCCGCCCGCAAGACCGCCATCGAGCAGGGCATGTCCCTGGAGGAGGCCATGGAGCGGTACCAGACCATGGACCAGGTGCCCGAACAGCTGCGAAACTGAACTGAAAGGGAGCGTAAACCTTGAATACCTTTCTGACCGACGATTTTCTGCTGGACACCGAGACGGCCAAGGCCCTCTACCACGCCTACGCCGCCAAGATGCCCATTGCCGACTACCACTGCCACATCGACCCCAAGGACATCTGGGAGGATCGGCGCTTTGAGAACATCACCCAGATCTGGCTGGGGGGCGACCACTACAAGTGGCGGCTCATGCGCTCCAACGGCGTGGAGGAGAAGTACATCACCGGCGACGCCTCGGACTGGGAGAAGTTTGAGAAGTTCGCCCAGACCCTGCCCCGTGCCATCGGCAACCCCATGTACCACTGGTGCCACCTGGAGCTGAAGAACTACTTCGGCTACACGGGCGTGCTCAACGGAGAGACCGCCCGGGAGGTGTGGGAGCTGTGCAACGACAAGCTGCAGCACGACCCGGCCATGAGCGCCCGGGGCCTGATCCTGGGCAGCAACGTGGCCATGGTGGGCACCACCGACGACCCCTGCAGCGACCTCATCTGGCATGAGAAGCTGGCAGCGGACAGCTCCTTTCCCGTGCAGGTGTGCCCCAGTTTCCGGCCCGACCCGGCGGTGAACCTCCACAAGAGCGGCTTCGCCGCCTATCTGGAGCAGCTGGAAAAGACCACCGGCCGCACCATCGCCACCGTGGATGACGTGCGCGCCGCCCTGAGCGACCGCATCGCCTTCTTTGACGCCCACGGCTGCCGTTCCGCCGACCACGGCCTGGACTATGTGATGTGCCGTGAGGTGTCCGACGAGGCCGCCACTGCCGCCATGAACAAGGCACGCTTAGGGGAGCCCCTCACCCGTGAGGAGGCCGAGGGCTACCAGACCGCCGTCATTCTCCACTGCGCCCGGGAGTACCGGAAGCTGGGCTGGGTCATGCAGCTCCACTTCAGCTGCATGCGCAACCCCAACAGCCGCATGATGGCCCAGCTGGGCCCGGACACCGGCTTTGACTGCATCGCCGTCACCGACAGCTGCGCCGCCACCTACCGCCTGATGGACGCCCTGGAGCGGGAGGGCAATCTGCCTAAGACCGTGCTGTACAGCCTGAATCCGGCGGACAACGAGTGGATCGACACCCTGCTGGGCGCCTTCCAGGGCCCCGAGACGGCGGGCAAGATCCAGCACGGCAGCGCCTGGTGGTTCAACGACAACAAGACCGGCATGACCGAGCAGCTGACCAGCCTGGCCAACCTGAGCGTGCTGGGCAACTTCATCGGCATGCTCACCGACAGCCGCAGCCTGCTCAGCTACGCCCGGCACGAGTACTTCCGCCGTGTGCTGTGCGCCCTGCTGGGCCGCTGGGTGGAGAACGGGGAGTACCCCCGAGACATGATCACCCTGGGCGGACTGGTGCAGGACATCTGCTTCAACAACGCCAAGCGTTATTTCAACCTGTAACAGAAGGAGAAGAATATGAAGCTTTCGTTTCGCTGGTACGGAGAGAGCGACCCCATCTCTCTGGAGTATATCCGCCAGATTCCCGGTATGCGCAGCATCGTCACCGCTGTGTACGACGTCAAGCCCGGCGAGGTCTGGCCTGAGGAGAGCCTGGCAGGCCTGAAGAAGGACTGCGAGGACAACGGCCTGGTGTTCGACGTGGTGGAGTCCATCCCCGTCCACGAGGACATCAAGCTGGGCCGGGGCGACGTGGACCACCTGCTGGAGGTCTACTGCGAGAACATCCGCCGCTGCGCCAAGTACGGCGTCAAGTGCGTGACCTACAACTTCATGCCCGTCTTTGACTGGACCCGCACCCAGCTGGATAAGAAGGCCCCCGACGGCTCCACCAGCCTGGTGATGTACTGGGAGCAGATGAAGGGTCTGGACCCCCTGAAGGACGACATCCACCTGCCCGGCTGGGACTCCAGCTACACCCAGGACGAGGTCCGTGAGCTCATCTCCGCCTACGGCGAGATCGGCGAGGAGGGCCTGTGGGCCAACCTGGAGCGGTTCCTCAAGAAGGTCATCCCCGTGGCCGAGGAGTGCGGCGTGAAGATGGCCATCCACCCCGACGATCCCCCGTACCCCATCTTCGGCCTGCCCCGCATCATCACCTGCGAGGCCAACCTGGACCGGTTCCTCAAGCTGGTGGACTCTCCCGCCAACTGCCTGTGCCTGTGCACCGGCAGCCTGGGCTGCGCCAAGAGCAACGACGTGGTTGCCATGGTGCGCAAGTACTCCGCCATGGGCCGCATCGCCTTCATGCACATCCGCAACGTGAAGATCATGGAGGACGGCTCCTTTGAGGAGCGGGCCCACCTGTCCAGCTGCGGCAGTCTGGATATGTACCAGATTGTCAACGCCCTGGTGGAGACCGGCTTTGACGGCTATGTCCGTCCCGACCACGGCCGCATGATCTGGGGCGAGACCGGCAAGCCCGGCTACGGCCTGTACGACCGGGCCCTGGGCGCCGCCTACATCAACGGCCTGTTCGAGGCCTGCGAGAAGGCAAAGAAGTAATCTGTTTTTCTGAAAGAAGGAGCTTTATTATGATGAATCTGCCTCTGAATGTGGATTTTACCGGTAAGGTCGTCGTCGTGACCGGCGCCGGCGGCGTGCTGTGCGGCGAGATGGCCAAGGCCTTCGCCCAGGCGGGCGCCAAGGTGGCCGCCCTGGACCTGAACGAGGACGCCGTGAAGAAGCTGGCCGACGAGTGCAAGGCTGAGGGCTATGTCTGCGAGGGCTACAAGGCCAACGTGCTGGAGCCCGAGGCCCTGGAAGCCGTCCACGCCCAGGTGCTCCAGGACCTGGGTCCCTGCGACATCCTCATCAACGGCGCCGGCGGCAACAATCCCCGCGCCACCACCGACAACGAGTATCAGCACGAGGCCAAGGAGGGCCAGAAGACCTTCTTTGACCTGGAGCCCAACGGTGTGGACTTCGTGTTCAAGCTGAACTTCCAGGGCACCCTGCTGCCCACCCAGGTCTTTGCCAAGGACATGGTGGACAAGCAGCACGGCTGCATCCTGAACATCTCCTCCATGAACGCCTACATCCCCCTGACCAAGATCCCCGCCTACTCCGGCGCCAAGGCCGCCATCTCCAACTTCACCCAGTGGCTGGCCACCCACTTCGCCGGCAGCGGCATCCGCTGCAACGCCATCGCCCCCGGCTTCCTGGTGTCCAACCAGAACCGGAAGCTCCTCTTCAATGAGGACGGCACCCCCACTCCCCGTACCGCCAAGATCCTGGCCGGCACTCCCATGAACCGGTTCGTGGAGAGCGACGAGCTGCTGGGCGGCGTGTTCTTCCTGTGCGACGACAAGGCTGCCAGCGCCATCACCGGCGTGGTGCTGCCCATCGACGCCGGCTTCGCTGCCTACTCCGGAGTGTAATAAGCTCTTACTTTTAGAATCTGAGATCATGAAAAGGAGTGTCGCGATATGAACGCTATCAATCAGGCTATTTCTAACATCGGCGTTGTACCGGTGATTAAGCTCAACCACCCTGAGCGGGACGCTGTGGCCCTGGCCAACGCCCTGTGTGAGGGCGGCGTGCCCGTGGCCGAGGTGACCTACCGTGCCGCCGGCGCCGCCACCGCCATCAAGCTGATGAGCGAGGCCAAGCCCGACATGCTGGTGGGCGCCGGCACCGTGCTCACCACCGAGCAGGTGGACGAGGCTGTGGCCGCCGGTGCCAAGTTTATCGTCACCCCCGGCCTGGACGTGGACATCGTCAAGTACTGCCAGGAGAAGGGCGTGCCTGTCTACCCCGGCTGCACCACCGCCACCGACTACCACACCGCCTACAAGCTGGGCCTGGAGGTCCTCAAGTTCTTCCCCGCCGAGCAGTCCGGCGGCCTGGCCAAGATTAAGGCCCTCAGCGCCCCCTTCCCCATGTTCAAGGTCATGCCCACCGGCGGCATCTCCCTCAAGAACCTGAAGGACTACCTGTCCTGCCCCGTCATCTGCGCCTGCGGCGGCTCCTACATGGTCACCGCCGACCTCATCGACAACCAGAAGTGGGACGAGATCGTGGCGCTGTGCAAGGAGTCCGTGGCCATCGTGAAGCAGGTGCGCGGCAATGGCTGAGTACACGCTGGCCCATGTGGGCATCAACGGCGCCAACCCGGAGGAGGCCCGGAAGGCGGCGGAGCTGTTCTGCACCCTGTTCGGCTTCACCGCCAAGGAGGGCAACAGCTCCATCTTTGCCGGCAGCGGTATTGAGGTCATGAAGGATCCCTACAAGGGCACCCACGGCCACATCGCCATCGGCACGCCCAATGTGGCGGCGGCCCAGGCGGAGCTGGAGGCCAAGGGCTTCACCTTTGACCCCTCCACCGCCAAGTACCTCTCCGACGGCACCCTCAACGCCATCTATCTGACCGATGAAATCTGCGGCTTTGCGGTCCACCTGGTGGGCAAGAAGTAAGGCAGCATACAGGAGGAAACCGAGAATATGAAAGTTGTTACCTTCGGCGAGCTGATGGTCCGGCTCCAGCCCTACAACTACGAGCGCTTTGTCCAGGCCGACCACCTGGAGTTCAGCTTCGGCGGCGGCGAGGCCAATGTGGCTGTGTCCCTGGCCAACTACGGCGCTGACGCCGTGTTCGTCACCAAGCTGCCCGCCCACGCCATCGGCCAGGCGGCGGTCAACTCTCTGCGCCGGTACGGCGTGGACACCAGCAAGATTGTCCGCGGCGGCAACCGCGTGGGCATCTACTACAACGAGAAGGGCGCCTCCCAGCGCGGCAGCGTGTGCATCTACGACCGCGCCCACTCCGCCATCCAGGAGTCCCAGCCCTCCGACTTCGACTGGGACAGCATCTTTGAGGGCGTGGACTGGTTCCACTTCACCGGCATCACCCCCGCTCTGGGCCCCAACCTGGTGGAGGCCTGCGAGGAGGCCTGCAAGGCCGCCAAGGCCCGCGGCGTGAAGATCTCCTGCGACCTGAACTACCGCGGCAAGCTGTGGACCCGTGAGCAGGCCCGTGAGGCCATGACTCGCCTGTGCCAGTACGTGGACGTGTGCATCTCCAACGAGGAGGACGCAAAGGACGTGTTCGGCATCGAGGCCGAGGCCACCGATATCTACGCCGGTGAGCTCAATCACGAGGGCTACAAGTCCGTGGCCAAGCAGCTGGCTGACAAGTTCGGCTTCGAGAAGGTGGCCATCACCCTGCGTGAGTCCCACTCCGCCTTCGACAACGGCTGGAGCGCCATGCTCTACGATGTGGCCTCCAACGAGTACTGCTTCTCCAAGAAGTACAACCTCCACATCATCGACCGCGTGGGCGGCGGCGACAGCTTCGGCGGCGGCCTCATCTACGCCCTGCTGTCCGGCAAGTCCACCCAGGAGGCTGTGGAGTTCGCCGTGGCGGCCTCCGCGCTCAAGCACTCCATCGAGGGCGACTACAACATGGTCACCCTGCCCGAGGTGGAAAAGCTGGCCGGCGGCGACGGCTCCGGCCGCATCCAGCGTTGAATTCTAGTAGGATATTTTTTCCTTTCATTGGCGGTGGAATCCCGTCTAAGGAAATTATGAAGATACTTCAGCATTTTTATTGTAACAGGGGAGTAGAGACGGTAGACAGAGCTGGCCCGGAGCTTCCGTTGGCCACGCAAATCGTTCAGGAGCAGAGCAGTTGAAAAAAACCAAATCCAGCAACATGGGGAGTATATTCTCTCTTTTCCTGTGGAGGGCCAAAATTAAGGAAAGCTAAGTAAAAAGCTGCCAAGATTGCATCCTTATGGTGCGTCCTGGCAGCTTTTAATAATATCATCTCTGCCTAATCTTGAATGGTCCGATGATGTGTTCTTATGATCTCCTGATTTTTAATATCCAAGTTGGACATTCTGGTCTAGTTAGAAGTTTCATAGGAACTCTAAAAATCGTTTGGTTAGAGCTTCACATACTTGCCGAGAGATTGTGCTTGTCCTTCTTTTTTTGGAGGGGTTTCCACTCGAGTGGTTCCATAAATTTCAGAGCGTGAACAAATTCTCAAAGTGTCTGCCGTGTTTGTGTTAAAGACTGACCCGGCCGCTTTGCCAGTTGCGGGTCAATTTTATGGAATGATGTTTGAAATAACAATTCTAAAGTTCGTTTGAGTTTTTACCTGTTGTGCTGGGACTTTAATTTCAGAGTATCAGATAGTGTCTCCGGTGAACATAGGCTGGCACATAATATGTTTGGAATTGCTCTATATGTTGCGTTGTAACCTGTCGAAGAAGTTTGGGGGATACGAATGTAGAGACTATTTGACATTACTAAGACATTTCTTTGTTAGATAGTAAAAATGGCCTTCACTTGAGAACTATGGTATAATACTTCAAAACGACAGTATATGTCGGAGGTGGAACCCGTGCACCCAGGACAAAAATCCAGTGAGGCAATCTACCAGCGATTGACCTGGACCAGGTACAACTTGCAGGTATGTGGCAGAGTATTTTGGAACAGGGCTTTGAGGGGTGATTGATGTAATGGAATTTCAACAACTTATTTCCTATTTAAATGATAATAGCGGTGCTATGACATTCTTGGTTACCGCAGTTTATGTTGTAGCGACCATATTTATTTGTTGGGCAAATATTCAATCTGCCAATGCATCAAAAGCCCAGCTAAAAGAGATGCAACGGCAGTTTTATTCAATCAATCGTCCGATTGTATCCGTAGAAATTGTTTATCTTCGGAGAGTGTTTTGGGCGCTTAGATTTACAAACCACGGTACACAAACGGCTTTCAATACGAAAATAATTTTAGATTCCGATTTTATTGAGAGTTTAAGCGAACCAAGATTTCTTAAAATTGTAAAAGATAACAATAATAAAATTAGAACCATCGGAATTAACCAGAGTTATGATTTATTTATTGGAGGTAACGATTTTAGAAAAAGAGATTCGCAAGTTCCCATCAAAGGACAAATAATCTATCGTGGAATCAATGATTCCGTATATGCAGAAGATTTTGAAATTGAAACGCAAAATTACGCTACATTTTTCTCTATAAATTCGGATAGTGAAGATTTAATGGAAAAGCTAAAGGAGCAGAACGGGGAGCTTAAAAAAATAAGCAGTTCCCTACAATTGCTGGCTACAAAGGCAGCAAATAAAATGCACAAAGAAAATAAAAAGAGAAAGTAATATCTAAACAAACCACCGCCTGTTAGTTTCAAAGTTCGGGAATGTGCGTACAGTTACGGGATGACGGAGTATCCTACGGTAATTACTATAATAGCTTACTTTTGAAAACGGCCAACAAGTACACAAAGCTACCTGTAAGCCACAGACCGGTATCCTCGAAGGCCACGGTTGGGCAGACATGAGTAACTTCAAGAGAGCGGACCTGGAAGAGAAGACGAACCTGATGAATCTCTACTCCACAAGACTGGTGATCTGCATAGCCAGAAATCCATTATACTGGGAGAGGCTCGGCTTATTGGTCTGCCTTTTGGCAAGAAGCCCGCCTTCACCTTTACCGAGGTGCTAATCAGATGGACCAGGAAGTCCAGCAGGATGGGGATATTCAGGAAAAACTCCCGTTCTAACTGGAATACCACACTGTATAAAACTACTGGTGGATATTCGTCGAGCAGGAGATCTGCATCGGCGCTGGCCGTCTCCGGCGTTTTGGCATAAACTTCGCATAGACGAAAAAGCTATGACAGTAGCCGTTATAAACGCTGTATTTTATTTTCTATAAACTGCCAGATATCCAAGCTGCCCTGTAGGCAGTGATAAAGGCCGGAGATAGGGAGGAATGCCCGCTATCTCCGGCCTTCTATTGTATGCTTTAGCGAAATGAGAACCCCCAGCTCTGCTGAGGAGAGTAAAAAAGCTTTAGCTTCAAGCATCGAGCAAAGCGAGAATAGAATAATAACGCTCTTCTCATAGCATTAAGGACTGATTTAGTGCGTTAAGCGCCCGTTTACGGGCTGTGGGGCAAGTGATGCAAGTGGCGGATTTTTCGGTGCCTCTTGAGAGGCTTGCCGGTACGATGCCCTTCTAGGGCTTACACAAGCCCCCGGCTTAGCCGGGGGTCATGACTAAGAGATTTTGAAATGTCTTACCATGCTTTCTTTTGCTGCCAAGACCAAATCGTATATTACTTGCCGCTCCACAGGGCTGCAGGCATCCAGAAGAAAGGCAAACTCTAGATGAGAGTTCCCAGGCGTGTTGGGATCATTCAACAGTGTGCCCGGCGGAATATCCAGTGCCTCCGCAATTCTGAGCAGAGCAGGGAGACTGAGAAGTTTCATGCCGCGTTCGATGTGGCTGATATAGGGCGTGGAGAGCTCTGCCCGTTCTGCCAATGCTGCCTGAGACAGCCCACGCAGCTTCCTCAGATTATGTATCCTGACGCCAATGTTTCGATAGTCTTGCTCACGCATAACGGCACCTCTTCTTCTGTAAATCATTTTTGACACAGCACATCCGGGCCTTGGCCACCAACTGGGATTTGCGGGGCTTTGGTTCCTGCCGGAGGGCTTCTTCCAGAGCGTCTGGGTCTCCAACCAAAACCACATGCTTCCGGGCGCGAGAGATGGCAGTATAGAGTAGGTTCCGCGTCAGCATGACGCCAAAAGATTTGACCAGCGGAAGAATGACCATGTCATATTCAGAACCCTGGGCCTTGTGGACCGTGATGGCGTAGGCCAAGCTGAGCCGATCCGAGGGATTCTCTCCAATCCAGCAGGCACGTCGTTGCCCGGGACAGGATATGCCGAACGAGCCTGGCTGAGAAAGAAAGTAGAAGTGCCCTACATCTCCGTTGCAGACCATCTGCTGCCAGTCATTTTCCAACACCATGACCCGGTCACCCTCCCGAAAGCAGGCGTCCGGCCAGTCCGGATTCTGGTTTGCAGGGACAGCGGGATTCAGCATGTCCCGAAGCGCATCATTCAAACTTGATACAGACAGCTTTCCGGAACTGCGGAAAGGGGAGAGAACCTGCGTGGAGCCGCCCATGCGGTAGAGCTTAGCGCCTCCGCAGCACACTGCCTGACAGATGCGCTTCTCGTCAGTCTGTGGGACGAAATAGAAGCTATTGTCAAAACGCAGATCCGCAAGGCTGCGGCACTCCTGAAAGTGCCGTACATTATGTCCCAGAGCCGCAGCCTGGGCGGACTGCCGGTGGCAGATTGTCAACTGGGTGCAGGGTACACCCAGTGCCAACAAGTCTGTCAGTACATTTCCGGCTCCTACCGAGAGCAGCTGATTGGGGTCCCCGATCAGGACAACATGGGCGAATGGAGAGACCTTGTGTAGGATGCCGGCCAGCATCTCAAGAGTCATCATGCTGGCTTCGTCAATCACCACCAGGCCGGTCAAATCCCAATACACAGGCCCCAGAAAGTTTTCCTCCGGGCGCAGGCCAAGGGCACCATGTACGGTACGTGCCTGAACGCCAGTGCGCTCGGTCAGGTTGCGTGCAGCTTTGCCGGTGGGAGCACAGAGGATGCAGGAAGAAAGACGATGAGGTGCCTGGGCGATCAGTCCACGCACTAGGGTGGTTTTGCCGGTTCCGGCACCACCCAAAATGAGAGAAAGTCGGTGGCCGAAAACCATACGGATGGCGGACTGCTGTTCTCCTGTCAGAGTGGTAAGCTCTGTCGACGCAGGCATATCCTGCAACGCACTTTGGAGCTCGTTATTGGATAAAATGTCCGCCAGGAACTGAGCAGCAGCATTTTCATATGCCAGGGTCTTTGCGAGGTAAATCCGGCGCCCTTCTTGGGCAATCCGACCCTCCTTCTGTAAAAATGTCTTATCCGCCCGAAAGGCATCTTCCGAAAGGGAGGGATGCTTCTGCTTACACAGCTGGTACAGTTCCTCTGCGGTGGAGTAGGCGTCTCCGGCCAGCTCAATGTTGTGCAGGACGTTAAGGATATATTGACCGCGCAGTTCTTTTTTCGTTGCCATCTTTATGCCCCCTTCATACGCTTTGCTTCTGCAGGAAGATTCCGACTGCCTCTGTTTGAGCAATTAAGAGTACTGACTGCACGTTCCAGGGTCTCGCTGGAGATATGCAGGTAGCGGTTGGTGGTGGACACGGTGGAATGTCCAACGAGCCGGGCAATTTCCGCCAACGGGACTTGATTGGCCTCCAGATGGGTCACATAGGTGTGACGGCAGCAATGGGGGCCGAGCTTCCTGATGCCGGGGACCCGCTTCAACGCGGCATAATATTTGTTGCGGAAAGTTCCCACGCTATACAGCAAACTCTTCCGCGTGGAGGTCCAGATATAAGACTTTCCACCATGCGTTCGAAGGTATACTGCATATGGACGGTAGTCCTCGGGAATCGGTACAGTCCGACAACTCCGCTTGCTCTTGGGCGGGCCGATGGTTGGCTTTCCGTCTACCATTTTGATGGCCTTGTTGACACAGATCTCAGAGCCATCCTCAGCGATGTCCTCGGGCCGAAGCGCCAACAATTCCTGTACCCGCAGCCCACTGCCAAGCAGAAGCCTGATACTGTTGCCCAAAAGGTCATTGCGCAGATATTTCTTTAATAAGGCGACTTCCTCGTAAGAAAACGCATCCTTCCCGGTATCCTCTGTACTTTGAGTTCGAATGGCCTTTGCTTTGCGGGCGGGGTTCTTCAAAATCAGTCCATTGTTCTCCGCAGCATCAAAGATCTGAATGAGCATGCTTCTGCATTTGCTGATTTTGGAGAGGGAACACCCCTCCTTCAACAGCTTTGTCATGAAGCTGTTAATATGCTGAGGCTTAATTTCGCTCAGCACCATATGATCGAAAAAGGCCTTCAATAGTTTCAGGGTATACCGATAGCTTGAATAGGTGGAGGGCTGCACCTGAGTCACATAATCCTGGTACCACTGCTCGGCCCACACAGAGAACGACATGGAGCGGCTCAGAGTCGTCAAGCCGGCAGCCGTATCAGCAAGATACCGGCGGATTTTTTGCTGGACCTCACTTTTAGTCGGGGCGGTAAAACTGACGATGTTCCGTTTTCCGTCCGCTCTATACCCGTCCATAATCTGGCCCCGCCAAGTACCGCTTTTTAATTTGCGGAAGCAGCCTTCACCGTTGGAACGCTTGTTCATGTACGGCCTCCTTATGCGGAAGCCATGTGGCGAGCCAGAGCTTCGGGGATGTGGGTGCGAAGCTCGACCCAGGCCAGAAAGGCCGATTTGGGAATCCGGATGCTGCCGCCGATCCGGCATACCGGAAAGTCAGCCCGGTGCGTCAGTTCGTAGGCGGCTGCCTGGCTGATGTTGAGATAGCGCTTGACTTCGCTTACTGTCATGTAGACACATTCCTGTCCGTTCATTTTCGTAACCTCCATTTTGAAGTACGAAAACAAAACAGCGTGCAGGGCAGTTACCTACACGCTGTGGACAGTTTCGTCTGGAACGCAGGCATCTTGTCAGATGAGCCAAAAGAAGATATAATATGCCTGCGGTGCGACATCAGTCGTTGTGTAGGTGGTAAGGCACCTAGCAGGTGCATGGGAGGTGCGAACTCCCATGCACTGCCGCTGTTTTATTTTCTGACAGTATTATAAGATATACGCGCACGTATATCAATGGACATACTTGCCAATAATACGCGCGCGTATATATGCAGCTTGCCATATTTTTGCCAGCAGCCAGCTGTGATATGGTATGGAACATGAGGAGGAGAGACGATGCCTACTTCTGATGCACAGAAAAAAGCAAATGACAAGTGGCGCAGCAAGTTTGAGGAGATTCGGGGCTTTCGGGTTACGCCTGAAAAGAAACAAAAGATGCTGGCATATATAGAGACGACAGGGGAGTCCATGAATACCTTCCTGAACCGGGCCGTAGACGAGGCGATGGAACGCGGCTCAAAATGACGGTGTGATCGGCATATAGTGTAATCAGCAAAAGAAAGGAGCTGCCTCCTGTGGGAGGCAGCTCCTTCTATTTTGTTATCCGGCGTATCGAATCGCGATGTCCATGGTCTCGGTAAGGCCGGTTTCCAAACTGGTGATATATACCGTAACAACAGTATTCTCAGCAGCGGAGTTCATAACATAGAAACCCAGCGTGAGGTAGTCACCGACTGCAAGGTAACGAGTGTCTGTTTCCGATGTGGAAATGGAGTAATACTTCGTGATGCATTCGGGCTTCACATACCCTTGGGCAGTGATGTCACTTTTGGCGATGTTTGCATCGGCATCAGGATAAACGTAGATGTTGCCGATAACATCAAGGCCGTTACTCGTATAGTGGGCAAAATCCTTGCTGGTGAATTGGGTCCCCTTGTCGGTATACCAAACCTGTGCCAGACGGTAATACTCCGGGCTGGGAGACACGTAATAGACCGGCTCGTTGTCGGTATCCAGACGGAAATTAGCGGTTTCGGCTTTCGCAGGGCGCCGTTCATAGGAGGTCACGCCTACGGTAAGCAGCATAGGTTTGTCGCCATTCTCGTCTCGCTCATCGTTATAGAACTGAATGGAGGAACTACCGGAGCTCGTAATGGTAATTTCAGCCTTGTATCCATCCAAATTTGCAATAGATACGCTCTCATTGGGGGTTTCCCATTGGCTGGGCTGGGTGTATCCAAACTCTTCAGCATCCAGCGTGAATTTATCCCCAGGATAACCTGTGACCTCAAGGGTGGTGAACCGCACTTCCATAGCAGGGTTGAAAGAAGTAGTCATAATACCGATGATGCCGTTGCCAAGGTCCACATAGACCTGCTGCTCTACCACGTCATCCCCGACAGCCATCTCTGTGCCGGCCGGAATTAACCCTTTGGAACTTTTGCCCGGGCGGACCTGAGTGTCTTTGAATCCAGGCGCAATAGTCTTGAAGGCCTCCTTGACGGAAATGGGTTCATCCTTCACGACAATGCCGCCGGGGAGGGTGATCTCCGTTCCACTCTGGCCGCTGGAGGAGCTGTCAGAAGAGTTGTCTCCGTTCAGCTTCTGGTCCATGCGCATAAAAACAGTTGCGGCCTCTGCCCGGGTCAGCTCCTTGTTGGGATTAAAATTGCCTGCAGAGTCGCCCGCCATCAGGCCAATGGCCTGCATATACTTGACGCCTTCCAGCGCCCAGGAAGGGATTGCTGCAATGTCGTTGAATGCCGCAGAATTTTCATTCTCTTCTAGGTCTGCGTTGATGCTGTGGAGGTAATTGGAGAGGATAACCGCGATTTGAGCACGTGTCACAACAGAATTGGGGCTGAAGGTATTCGCGCCGGTGCCGGAAACATACCCCTGCTCATAGGCCCAGTCAATGGCATCCGCATACCAGTCAGAGGGCTGCACATCGCTGAAGCTGGCGTCCTTGGCCGAGGATACGTCCGCCTTCGCCACGTTGCTTAAAACCACCACAATCATGCCGCGGGTCATAGGCGTTGAGGGGGAAAAGGTGCCGGCACCGGTGCCGGAAAACATTCCGTGGCTCACGGCGTAGTCCACGGCCTGGGAGTACCAGGCGTCATCGGGCACGTCGGTAAATGCTGCGGCGTGAGCGGCTGTACTGACTGCGGCAATATTGACCGTCATGGCTCCCGCCAGCAAAAGACCGGCAATCTTTCTTTTCATGGATCCTCTCTCCTTGCTTGAAGATGTTTTTGAGGGCCAACCCTCGGGATAACGCAGCAACAATATATGGAAGGTTACAAGCTGCAGAAACGTTTTCCCTTACTGAACATATATCTTACCATACCGGAGATTTGTATGTAAACGCCTTTCGTGGGAACTTCTGTTTTCGAGTGATTTTTGCAAGGAGTCAGCATTTGCTTTATACAGATTTTTACCTGGTGCTTATCCAAACACAAAACCGGCTTCTGGTGCCGCACAACAGCACAATTTAAAATGACGGTATTTTGTGTGTGCTGCTGTGTGGAAACACTGTCATTGGACTTTTGGGAGATGACGGTGTTTTCCTGTTGCTCAACATCAAAAATGACGGAGAAATTACTGTTTTGACATTTTCTGAAGTGACGGGGTTTTAATGCCGGTTGATTTTTTGGAATGACGGCGTTTTGAAGCACTTGGGTAAAGTGGTTCAGGTTCAGAATGACGGCATTTTACTTTTAAACGAATGGAATCTGTTTTTTGAACTGACGGTGTTTTTACGTCTGAGCTTCGGAAACTCCATTTTGAGAATGACGGTATAATTGCCATGAAAAAGCGTCGAAGCCATTGCAGCTGCTGCGTTTTTAAATTTATATCATCTACCGCTGAGACCACTCACAAATTTTTGCGCGAGAGTCACTGGCCTGCCCGTGTTGAATATGTGTTGAACGAGTATAAAATAGTTGGAAATAAAAGAACGACTGAACACCAAATCTTGCGGAAGTAAAAGGAATTCCATATATAACTTCTGATGTTTCTGTAATTTTTGATTTCTTACTTGAATGGCATTCAAGAGGTCAGCGGTTCGATCCCGCTTATCTCCACCAAAAAAGACCTGAAATCGTAAGATTTCAGGTCTTTTTCTTGCTTTAGCGGTTGGTATGTATACTTCAGACGTCCGCCCTGATCAGGGGACACCCTTCCTTTCTTGCTGGGATATATGAAAATTGGAGCGGTGAGCATTGCCTTTCCCCGCTGCATTTATTGATATGTGGGCAACCTCATGCTACTATTAAATTAAATCCTAATAATGATAGGTTTAGGCGGAAAATACTTTATAACGGTGGTTTGAATTTCTTTGTATTGAGGGAAGTTTTATGATACCTGGTAGATGCTCAATCCTTATTGATGGGCAGAAAATTGCGTTAGACACAACGGAACTGCCAATGGGACTTCAAATTACCAAAGATTTGACGCCGCTGGCGGCTTTGAAACACTTAAATAAGCTGGAACTGTATTGGAGTTCGATCTCCGATTTAACCCCGCTGGCAGAACTGAAACAGCTAACAACGCTTGACCTTTCACGGAACCGTATTATAGACTTGAAACCCCTTTCCAACCTGACACAACTGAAGAAGTTGATTCTAAATCAGAATCAAGTCATAGACTTACGGCCGCTGGACAATCTGACGCAGCTAAAGGTTTTGTGTTTGGCAGAAAATCAATGCGTTGACCTGTCGCCATTAAAAGGTTTGACATTGCTTTCAATTCTGGATCTAAGTCACAATCCAATTACAGACCTGTCACCTTTAATGGCGCTCACCCGGATAATGGAATTGCGGTTGTCAGGCATCCGGATGACAGACCTGTCCTTTCTTGCAAATATGAAACAGCTGCGTGGCTTATATCTCAGCGAATGCCAAATTGTCGCGCTACCGCCCTTGGTTGACCTGACACGGTTAGAACGGCTGGACTTGTGCAATAACCGTATTTCAGATTTGACGCCCTTGGCAGGATTATCCCGGTTGGCTGCATTATCCCTCAATCACAATCAGATTACCGATCTATCACCTTTGGCATATGCTCCCCAATTGTGTGAGCTGTTTTTGGAACACAATACAATCACAGATTTAACGCCATTGACCAAATTGAATTGGTTGTCTAGATTATATCTGGAGGGGAATCCGATCACTGACCTGACCCCATTGATTGATATGCCGATGTTGCGGGAACTGAATATACGAGGTTGCCCAATTCAAAAGCGCAGCCTGACGGCCTTCCGAAAGGCGAGGCCAGATTGCTATGTTGAAATATAACATTCAGAAGCAACGAAAAGCTATGGCTTGTTTTGGTGGCATTGCGTTTGGTGGCAACTGATTATCTGCGCCAAAAAGGCCTGAAATCTTACGATTTCAGGCCTTTTTCTTTGGCTTGAGAGAATTTTACTTATCTACCTAAGAATCCGATGCCTCCAGCTGGCGGACCACAGGCGGTTCGTCGTAGACCTTGACGTAGCCTGTCACCACCTCACCGTCTACCGAGAACTGAATGTCGGAGACGTCCACAGTGGCGTCACGCACAAAGAGGAAGGTCTCATTCTGCCTGAGAGAAGCCGAGTCCTCCTGCTGGTCGGAATAGGTGGTCCTGACCTCTGCCGCGTCAAAGGAAACGGTCTCCTCGCCGCCGGGGAAGAGGACGAACTTCTCTCCCACGCCGCCAAAGACGATGGTCATCTCCTCAAAATGCAGAACCTCAGCCACAAATCCCGGCGACAGGATGGGGTCACAGTGATAGCTGCTCAGAATTTGATATTCTCCGTCCTGCTCCGACATGATATAGAGCGCAATCTGGCCGTTTGCGGCGACCTCGTTGGGACGCAGTTCCCCCAAAGCGAAACAGCATGCCCCGTGGGGGACAATCCGGATTAAGTCCGACTCGCTCTGGAGCGTGTAAAAGGCATCCTCTGCGGCCTCCAAATCCGGGGATACTGCCGGCGGCTGAGCGTCCTGTTCCGGCGCTGGCCTGGGTATCAGCAGGGCGGCTGCGGTGGCAATGACAATCAGCGCCGCAACCCCCGCAATCCAGAAATTTTTCCTTCCCATGTGGTCCTCCTTCATCGCGCTGTGCTCCAAAAACGACTGTGCGCATCTGGCATTCCGCTCAGATGTACTGGGATGCCTGATAGAGGTAGTAGCGTCCGCCGATTTTCAACAGTATATCGGGGCAGTCCCCGGTGCCCCAGACGTCCTCCAGCTCCAAATCCGGGAACGCCTCGGCGCTTCTTCCGCCGAAGAGGGAAATTTCTCCGTCCGCTGTGCGCACCGCTGTGACGCCGTACAGAACGTACTCTTCTATCTTTCCGGGCAGGGCGACATTCTGGAAGAAGGACACCAGCGTGGCCTGAGACGCTCCGTCCTTGTCTGTACGGACACCCAGGGCGTACCGCTGCTGGTTGAAGTCAGACAGGTAGGTCCAGCCGGAATCCAGCGTACCTTTCTGACCGTCGGGTTTGATTGTGGAGAAGGTCCCGTCGGACCACTGCACCACCGCCTGCTCAACGGGCATCAGGAAGGGACCGGCTTTCCGGAACTGGCAGTCCATGACCAGCTGGAGATGGTTGTCTACATATCCCCAGCCATCCTCTGTACGCACGGTTGCGTAGCTGCCGGTGAAGTCTCCCACATCCAGGTACTCCTCGCCGAACAGGCTGGCGTCGCCTGTGTGGAAGAGATAGCCGCGGCCATCTTTGTCCAGCCGCACATAGCCCCACATGAAGGAGAGACCCGCAAGGTCACCGCCGCCGCAGTCCCGGGTGCTGAGAGTCTCCCCACGGGTGTTGATAATCGTGATAGGTCCGTCCGCTTCCTCCTGTACAGCGGCCTGGCCGGCGCTGAAATTGGTTCCGGCGGCCCAGGGCGTCTGGCGGAAGGGCTGGCCCTCCGACGTATAGTACATGACGCCGCCGGCGCTCTCGTGGCGGAACACGCCGCCCTCTTCCTGCCAGGTCAACGTCCCCGTGGGGGCGGAGAAAATCCGCTCTCCCGTCAGGTCATAGACGGCCACGCCGTCCTCCTCCGACGCAAATACATAGGTCCCGTCAAAGCCCGTGACGGCGATGCCGTCCAGAGCAGGCTGAGGGGTCAGGACCTGTGATATGGGGGTGCAGATGCTGCCCCACAGGGAAAATTCAAAGATGGATACCCCCAGTTCTCCTTCCGCCTGCAGGGTAAGCTGCTGATCATCCAGAGACAGGAGCTTTATTGCCGTGATGCCTGGAATTTCCTCTTCCAGCTTGCCGTACAGCTCGGTCCGGCCGCCGGTTCCGTGCACCACCCAGAGGTGAGGCCGCCCATCCCCATCCGTGCCCAGCAGCGCGGAGGCAGCCTTGCTCTCCAGCTGCTGCGTAAGGGTGAAGCCATCCAGCGCACGGGTCAGCTCCTCCTCATAGGGCACCAGCCCGGGTTCCGGGATGTACACCTCCCGTGCCAGCCGCAGGAAGATGAGAATGGCCTGTTCCCGGGTCAGATGTCCCAGGGGCAGGAAATTCCCGTAGTTGTCGCCCTCCATGACGTCCAAATCCCTGAGCCGGTCGATGGATTCCGCCGCCCAGCCGGGGAACAGGTACGCGTCTCCATAAGCCGGCCTGCTGCTGGAATCCGGCAAAGCCGCCTGGCCGGAATAGGCCAGGTAGGTGCGTGCCGCCATGACAGCCGCCTCCTGCCGGGTGATGAGCCCATCCGGGTCAAAGGTGCCGTCCCCACGGCCCTGGACAATGCCCAACGCGGAAGCCAGGGTTCCCCAGAAGGTGGCGTCGGAGAACGCTGCCGGGACGGCGTCCACGGCGTTTCCCGCCTCATCCCGGAGGTAGCGCCGGTAGTCCTCCAGGAACTGCTCCGGGCTGCCCACATAGCGGAGCTGGGCCATGCACAGGGTGACGGCCAGCTGGGCGAACTCGTCCCGGGTGATGTTTTGCTGATAGTCCGACTGGAGCTCCTCCGGCACAAGGCCGATGGAAATGGCCGTGTTTACCTCCGCTTCCGCCCATGGAGAGGGTCCCGAGCCATCCACCGCCGATACAGGCACAGCCGAAATGCAGAGCAGCAGGCATAAAAGACCGGCAAGGCAGCGTTTCATGGCGACAACCTCCTGACAGAATTTTTTGAGCACGTTTTCTTTGCCTTCATCTTATATATGTGATGAGACGCCGAAAAGGTGACACGGATGGAGGATTTTGAGCGCATATATGACGGATTTATCTGTCTGACAGCTCCAGCACGGCCTGGATGCCGCCGTCCACGCAGTTGTACCAGAAATAGCCGTCGTGCCGCTGGCCGTCCTCACCGGTGAAGGCGTAGTAAATCAGCATGGACTGGCTGTCCAGCCCCCACTGGAGAAACTGGAAGTCGATGTCCGGCTGACCGTCCGTCTCTGTCCAGCCGTATTGGTTCAGGTCGCTGTTCTGCGCCATGGCCGAGGCCAGTTGGGCAGGCAGGTTGTGCTCCGAGCTGTACTCCAGCCAGGCCAGGGCCAGATAGGTCCTGCCGTCGTAATCCAGGGCCAGGACGTATTTGGCGCTGTCCGGCGCCCACCAGAGCCCCTGGAAGGCGTGGTCGCCGTAGGTGATGAGCAGTTTTACGCCGTTGTCGTGACGGACGATGAGGGACGTGGCGTCCGCCAGCCCAAAGCCGCCGGAGACCAGGTCCTTGCTGTACACCGTGACTTCCTCGCTCCCGTCGGGGGAGGTGCTTCTGGCCACCACAAAGAGCACGCCGCTCCGCCACAGGGCAATCCCGCCCAGCAGCAGCACCAGGACCACAGCCGCCGTGGCCAGCAGCCACCAGCGGCGGGTGAGCCTGACCCGGCGGCGCACCTGCTGGATGGAGTAGTGGAGCACGTCCCTGGTGCGGGCCTCCTCCTGACTGTCCGCCGCCTTGGCGGTCCGCTCTCCCGCCATCAGGTCCAGGACGGAACAGCCCAGCGCCTCCGCCAGCGGCTCCAGCAGGGAGATCTCCGGTGCGCACAGACCACGCTCCCATTTGGACACCGCCCGGTCCGTAATATGGAGCTTGTCCGCCAGCTCCTTCTGGGTCATGCCCTTCTCCTTGCGCAGGTCCCTGATCAATTGTCCGGTTTTCATGTTGTACATCACTGCACCTCCTGTGTGCCGGTGATTATATTATAAGGGATGGGCGGGAGAAAAGCACCAAACCAGCGGTTGAGTTTGGCGGCCCGGCGACAAAATCCACATTGCGCCCGGCGGGAAATTCGTTTACAATAATATCTGCCGCGTCCGGTGAGGCCGCGGAGCTGAAATCCAGACTGGAAGTGGAGAACACCATGAACGAAAAAGAAATCGCGGAAATCCGCCGCCGCTTTCGCCCCGACAAGACCAGCATCACCCATGTGCGGGGCTGCTACGTCAACGAGCTGCGGGAGATTGTGGCCCAGTTCGACCAATCCCTGGCCCTGATGAGCCAGGAGGAGAGCGAGAAATTCCTGGGTATCCTCAAGCGCACCCTGTCGGGCACGCTTGGGAAAAACCTGATGGACATTGAATTTGCCACCCGGCAGGTGGCGGAAGGGGAGGAGCACAAGCTCCTCATGACCCTGCGCAGCTCGGGCCTGAAGGACGAGGAGGCGGTGCAGGCCTTCTTCCAAAAGGTCATCGGCTCCCTGACCATCGAGGGCAACTACCTGATTCTCCTGGCCCACGACGCCTACGACGTGCCCTACCGGGCCAAGGACGGGGAGGAGGTGGAGGACGGCTCCGAGCAGGTCTACACCTACATCCTGTGCAGCATCTGCCCAGTGAAGCAGACCAAGCCCGCCCTGAGCTACCACGTGCAGGAGAACGAGTTCCGCAACCGGACCGCCGACTGGCTGGTGTCCGCCCCTGAGCTGGGATTCCTGTTCCCGGCCTTTGACGACCGCAGCACCAACCTCTACAACGCCCTCTACTACAACAAGGACGTCAAGGAGAACCACAGCGACTTTGTGGAGGCGGTGTTCCGCAGCGAGGTGCCCATGCCCGCCGCCGCCCAGAAGGAGACCTTCCAGTCCATCCTGGGGGACGCCCTGGCCGAGGACTGCCGCTTTGACGTGGTGCAGGCGGTGCAGGACCAGCTGTGCGGCCTCATCGAGGAGCACAAGGCCAACCACGAGGAGGAGCCGCTTGTGGTGTCCAAGGGCACGGTGAAGTGCGTGCTCCGGTCCTGCGGCGTGGCCGACTCCCACGTGGAGGCCTTTGACGCCAAGTACGACAGCGAGTTCGGCGACGACGCCCAGCTCAGCCCCCGCAACCTGGTGGACACCCGCCAGATGGAGGTGCGCACTCCCGACGTGGTCATCAAGGTGGCGCCCGGCCGGAGCGACCTGGTGGAGACCCGGGTCATCGACGGCAAGAAGTACATCCTCATCCGGGCCGACGAGGGCGTGGAGGTCAACGGAATCGGCATCCACATCGACTGAGCGGACCGAAAAGCTGTAAGGTAAAATTGCATTACATATCCTGAAATCACAAGTACAGATTGAAAAACAAAGCCGTCCGGCACTGTGAAGGGAATCCCTTTACAGTGCCGGACGGCTTTTTATCGTTTGATTGCTCTCTTACACCTGCTCCAGGAAGCGGAGGAAGGCGGCGCGGCCCTCGTCAGTGCGCTTGTACACACCGGCGTGCTCCAGGACGGTGGCAAAGACCTTGCCGGTCTCCTGCTTGACAATGTCCAGGGCGTTGTCGGCGGTGATGGTGTAGTTGCCCTTGAAGCCCTCAGCCCACTCGGCGTGCTTGGCGGTGCGCTCGTCGGCACGCAGGTCGGCGCCGGAGGCCAGAGCGTCGGCCACGGCGGTCAGCTCCTCCTTCAGGCGGGCGGGGAGCACGGCCAGACCCATGACCTCGATGAGGCCGATGTTCTCCTTCTTGATGTGGTGGAGCTCGGCGTGGGGGTGGTACACGCCCAGGGGGTGCTCCTCGGTGGTGATGTTGTTGCGCAGCACCAGGTCCAGCTCATAGCGGCCGTCCCGCATGCGGGCGATGGGGGTGATGGTGTTGTGGGGCACGCCCTCGGTCTCGGCGAAGATGAAGGCGGCCTCGTCGGTGTAGCCCCGCCAGGAGGCCAGGATGCGGTCGGCCAGCTCCACCAGCCGCTCCGGGTTGCCGCAGGAGATGCGGATGACAGACATGGGCCACTTGACGATACCGGCGTGGACGTCGGCAAAGCCGGGGAAGGTGAACTCCTTCTCAATGGGGGCCTTGGCCATGGCGAAGGTGTAGTGGCCGCCCTGGAAGTGGTCGTGGGCCAGGATGGAGCCGCCCACGATGGGCAGGTCGGCGTTGGAGCCCACGAAGTAGTGGGGGAACTGGCCCACAAAGTCCAGCAGCTTGGCGAAGCAGGCCCGGTCAATCTTCATGGGGGTGTGCTCGCTGTTGAGGCAGATGCAGTGCTCGTTGTAGTAGACGTAGGGGGAGTACTGCAGGAACCAGGGGGAGTTGTTGATGGTGATGGGCACGATGCGGTGGTTCTCACGGGCGGGGTGGTTGACCCGTCCGGCGTAGCCCTCGTTCTCGGCGCACAGCTGGCAGCGGGGATAGGCGGAGGCGGGCAGGTTGCGGGCGGCGGCGATGGCCTTGGGGTCCTTCTCCGGCTTGGAGAGGTTGATGGTAATGTCCAGGTCGCCGTACTCGGTGGGGGTGATCCACTTCATGTCCTTGGCAATCCGGTCCCGGCGGATGTAGTTGGTGTCCTGGCTGAACTGGTAGTACCAGTCGGTGGCCTTCTGGGGGCTCTGGGCGTAGAGGGTCTTGAACTTCTCCACCACCTGGGCGGGACGGGGAGTGAGACGGCCCATGAGCATGGTGTCGAACAGGTCACGGTAGACCACGGAGTCCTCGGGCAGAACGCCACGGGCGTGGGCGTCGTCCATCAGCTCACCCAGCACGGCGGCCAGGTCGATGTCCCCGGACACGGGGGTCTCGGGGGCGGTGTAGCTGTCCAGCTTGAGGGCCTCCAGCAGAGTGTTCACGGCCCAGTTCCGCTCGCAGGGCTCAATCAGGCCGGTGCGCTCGGCATAGGCCACCAGGCTTGCAATGGCGGTGTCAATCATGTCTATCAACCTCACAATTATATGTTGCCTTATCAGGCGTTGTAGCCGTTGGGGTGGGCCTTGTGCCAGGTCCAGGCGGTGGAGATGATGGTCTCCAGGTTGTCGTACTGGGGCTTCCAGCCCAGGACGGTCTTGGCCTTCTCGGAGGAGGCCACCAGCTGAGCCGGGTCACCGGCACGGCGGGGAGAGACCACAGCGGGGATGGCGTGGCCGGTCACCTTGCGGGCGCACTCGATGACCTCGTTGACGGTGAAGCCCACGCCGTTGCCCAGGTTGAACACGTTGTTCTCCCCGCCCTGGAGCAGGTAGTCCAGAGCCAGGATGTGGGCCTGTGCCAGGTCGGTGACGTGGATGTAGTCCCGGACGCAGGTGCCGTCCCGGGTGGGGTAGTCGTCGCCGAACACGCTCACCGCCTCACGCTGGCCGTTGGGCACCTGGAGGATGATGGGCACCAGGTGGGTCTCCGGGTTGTGGGCCTCGCCGATGGCGCCGGAGGGGTGGGCGCCGCAGGCGTTGAAGTACCGCAGGGCCACGTACCGCAGGCCGTGGGCACGGGACACCCAGCTCATCATGTGCTCCATGGCCAGCTTGGTCTCGCCGTAGCAGTTGGTGGGCTGGGTCTTGTCGCCCTCCAGGATGGGCACCTGCTCCGGCTCACCGTAGGTGGCGGCGGTGGAGGAGAAGACGATCTTGTCCACCCCGTGGGCCACCATGGAGGCCAGGAGCACCATGGTGCCGCCCAGGTTGTTGTCGTAGTACTTGAGGGGGTCGCTCATGCTCTCGCCCACCTGGGAGGAGGCGGCGAAGTGGATGACGCCCTCGATGTGCTCCTGCTCGAACAGGGCGTCCATGGCGGCGCGGTCCCGGATGTCCGCCTGATAGAACCGGGCCTTGGGGTGGACCGCCGCCTTGAAGCCGGTCTGAAGGTTGTCGGCCACAACCACGTCCCGGCCGGCGTCGATGAGTTCATATACCGTGTGGGAGCCGATATACCCGGCTCCGCCCAATACCAGAATAGCCATGGGAATTATCTCCTGATGATGGATTGGCGGCGCTCAGCCTGCCACCAGGCAGCCGCCCTCGGGGCGGATGGACAGCATGTGGCACATATCCTTGCTCAGCAGCTCCTCCATAGCGGAGAGGAAGGCGGGCAGCTTGTCGTTGGGCACGAAGGCCTGGACGGTGCCGGCGAAGCCGCCGCCGTGGACACGGACGGCGCCGGTGCCCTGGAGCACCTCTTCAGCGGCCCACAGCACCATGGGGATGGCCTGCTGCTTGGGGTCGGAGGGGGCGAAGGTGTTCTGGAGGTACAGGCTGGAGGACATGCCGGAGGCGCGCACCAGGGCCAGGAAGGCGGCGAAGTCGCCCTTCTCCAGGGCCTGGGCCTCCTGGACAGCCCGGCGGTTCTCGTCAAAGAAGTGGATGGCGCGCAGCACGGCCCGGTCGCCCAGGGCCTTGCGCAGCTCGGGGATGGTGGCCCGGAAGGTGGTCTCGTCCACGTCACGGAGCACCTCCTTGCCGAAGCAGGCGGCCACCGACTTCATCTCGTTGGTGATGGCGGCGTAGGCGTCGGTCAGGTCGGCGTGGTCGGCGCCCGAGTTGATGATGCACAGGGTGTGGCCGGTGGCGGGGAAGTCGAAGTCCACCTTGCGCACAATAGGGGCGGAGGGGTCCTTGAAGTCGATGGACACCACGCCGCCCACAGCGGAGGCGGTCTCGTCCATCAGGCCGCAGGGCTTGCCGAAGAACACGTTCTCGGCGTACTGGCCAATCTGGGCCACCTGGACGGGGGTAAAGACCTGGTTGCAGAAGAGCACGTTGAAGATGGTGCCCACCAGCACCTCGTAGGCGGCGGAGGAGGACAGGCCGGACCCGGCGGGCACGGAGGAGCAGACGTAGGCGTCGAAGCCTGCGGGAGCCTGGCCCAGCTCGGTCATGCGGGCGGCCACGCCCCGCACCAGGGAGGCGGAGGTCTCCTTCTCGCTCTCCACGGGGGAGAGGTCGGACAGGTCCACCGTCAGCACCGGGTAGCCCTCTGAGTGGATGCGCACCTGATTGGTGCCGTTGGGGGCGGCCACGGACAGCATGTCCATGTTCACACTGGCGGCCAGCACGCAGCCGTGCTGGTGGTCGGTGTGGTTGCCGCCCAGCTCGGTGCGGCCGGGGCTGCTGAACAGGGCCACCTGGACGTCGTCACCGGCGGAGAAGAGCTCCTGATAGCGCTTCACGGCCTCAATGGTCCGGGCGCGGACGGCCTCCAGGGCCTCACCTCCGCTGCAGCAGTACAGGTGGTTCAGACGCTCATCCCAGCTGCCGCCGGCAATCTGGTCCATCAGAGTTTTACAGGAAAGCATGTGCAATCACTCCCAGTCAGATTATGGTGGTGTCTCATGGTGATTTTAGTATATTTAATTTTTACTAAAAATTCAACCGCAATATTTTCCCTTTCCGGAACTTCGGCGTTCCCCACAAAAACGGGCGGCCTGATTGTGCAGAAAAGCGAAGACTAAGGCGGATTTTACCGCTGCGCCGGGGGAGCGGTGCTCTCGCGGACGGCCAGGGTGGGGGGGACGACCACTTTCTGGGGCAGGGTGCGCACCGGACGTCCCGCCACAGCGGAGGTCCACTCGCTCAGCAGGCCCACGGCAGTGCGAGCCATCTCGTCGGCGTGGGTGGACACTGAGGTGAGGGGCGGGGTCATGAGCTGGGACAGGGGGGTGTCGTTGAAGGACACCAGGGACACGTCTCCGGGCACCGACAGCCCTCTGGCCTCCAGCGCACGGCTGGCTCCCATGGCGTTCTCCTCGTTGGCGGCCAGAAAGGCGGTGGGCGGATTGGGACACCGGTCCAGAAAGGTGGACATGGCCGCCGCCGTGGCCCTGCTCTCCATGGGGGCCTCCACCAGCAGCGAGGGGTCCAGCAGACCCCGTTCCTCCATCATGGACACAAAGCAGCTCCGCCGTACCTCAGGGGCAGGCTCCTTGCAGTCCCCCAGCTTCTCCGCCGGACCGATAAAGCCGATGCGGGTGTGGCCCAGGGAGAGGAGATGATCCAGGGCCAGACGGATGCCCAGAGCGTAGTTGAGCACCACCGAGTCGAACTTGGCCTCGTCAGGGGAGGAGTCCAGGAACACCAGGTTGGGGCTGACGGCGGCCAGAGCCGCCTGCTGCTCCCGGGTAAAGATGCCGATGGCGATGATGCCGTCCAGCGCGGCGCCCTCCGGCGGCGCGAAGCCCTCCTCACCCTGCCGCTCCAGGGGGAGAAAGGCGTATTTGCGCTCACCGCAGGCCTGCTCCACAAAGTTGCGCAGATAGAGGTAGTAGGGGTCGGCCAGCTGCTGCTCCGGCGTGAGCATTTCGGCCACACCCACCCGCAGCAGCATCTTGGGCGACCGTCCCCGGCGGCTGCGGGTGGCGGCGTAGTCCAGCCGTCCGGCCTCCTCCAGCACCCGCTTTCTGGCCTCGTCGGTCACCGTCAGCGACGGGTCCCCGGTCAGGATGCGGGAGATGGTGGCAGGGGAGTAGCCCGTGCGGTCAGAGAGCTCTTTCAGCGTTGCCATAGCGGACCTCCTTTTTTTAGTAAAAAAAACAAGTACTTTTCCCTGGTCCGGAAGAAAATGATTAACGACTATAAGATGGGGAACATTGATTTCATGGAGTCGGAGGAACTGCTCGATCATATCATAGAGAGGATTGGAGTGTATCAGGACCATGGGAAATCCGATGATGAAAGCATTGCTTCTGCATTCAGGGATTTTCATGGAAGACTCCTGGCATTGCGTCCGCTTACTTTAGGGTACACGGTTGGAGCATCCTACGATGGGCAGTCAACGATCCCGGGAGCAGAATATGTGTCAGTATTTCGAGGGCTGGTTGGCACAGAGTTTGCGGATGAAAGCATGGCGACAAAGTTTGCGGAACGAGATGGAGTGAAGCTCATTTTCGGCTTCCCTCCGATTCCGGATGGGTTATATGTGGATACAGAGAAGAATCGAAAAATCATTGAAGAATACCTCAATTCTGTAGCAAGCCCCGGTATAGGTGTAGAAAAAATGGCTGCAAAGGCCAAAGACGATATTCTTCTCGAAGAAGTAGATGCGCTGGAAACCATTTTATCGTGCATGAAGATTGAGGATATAACCATAAAGGTTGTGAAGGGCAGACTCATCGCAGATGATGCGGATGGAAACCACTGGGAAGAAAATGAAATCTATGATTTTATACTCAATGAATGCCTTGCTATTACTCCAAATGGGGACTTGGCTCGGGGGCTTTGCATAAAGCAGGAATTCCTTGATTCGGTTCTGCACTATGCTGCGCAGCGAGGAGTGAAGGTAAACAGACTGACGATCTGAAAGACGGGGTGCCATACTGAAGCCCAAGTCGGCTTCATAGAGGTTGACGAACGTATGGAAGGATGATATAATCCAATCATACAGTATCCGTGCCACACCTAAGGTGTGCATAGTTGACCGTGTTTCCAAGTGCCATTTGCAGCAATGCAGATGGCACTTTTTTATTTCCCGGCCCATAATTACGGCATAGACAGCGTTCCTTTGCAGGAGCGCTGTTTTTGCATATACAGTGGTGAAATCCGCAAAAAACGAAAGGAGATTTGAAAACCATGGTGAAATCCTGTTGTGACAGCTACCACACCCAATTCAGGGACTTCTCCGCCATGCTCAGCTACCATGAGCAGGTCCGCAAGAGCAGCCTGTGGGAGCGCACCGAGGTCAAGAAGCTGCAGGTGGCGGCGCTGGACAAGACCTCTCCGCTGTATGAGGATACGGACAGCTTTGACCCCTCCGTATCCCGGGATGCGGTCGAGGACACTGCGGAGAACCTGAAACTGGCCATCAAGCTCCGGGACAAGTTTTTCCCCCTGCGCGATACCGCCTATAAGAGCCTGCTGGACCGGGCGAAGATCGGCGGCTCCGCGCTGCCCAAGCTCTCCCGGGAGAAGCTGGCCGACGTGATCAACGCCTGTCTGGCCCTTCACAAGGACAGCGCCCTTTTGCTGATCCGCGACGAGAAGGTGTCCGCAGCCCACTCCGGCGACAGCCGGGATTACTCCGTGCTGGAGATCGACCAGTTGCTGGACGGGCTCCAGAGCAAGATGGATGAGCGTTTCCCGGGCAATCAGTTTTCTGCCGGGTATGTGGACCACGCCATCACCAGCGCATCCTGGACGCTTCCCGGCCAGCGGGAGGAACTCCTTGACACCTACATCAAACTGCTGGCTGCGGAGGGCAAGTCGTCCATGGCAGCCAAGCTGATGCCGGGTATTCGATTCTCCACATCGGATACCGGCATGGCCTCGGCTAAGGTGTCGGCTCTGCTGGCCGGACTGCAGTACCCCATCCACATCGGCGGGATGATCGCCGTAGAGCACCGCCGGCAGTCCAAGGTGCCTGATTTTGTTGGGAGCCTGGATATGCTCTTTGCTCAGTTCGGAGATTCCGTTGCCAGACTGACCAGCCTGCTCTCTGTCCATTTGGATCACCCGGTCAACGCGATGACCGCGGTGTGCAAGCGCCTGGCACTGCCTAAGAAGGCGGCTCTGGAGGCCATCAGCATGTTCGAAATGGCGGTTGGCAATGACGAGGCTACCGCTCATGACGTGTTCGTGGCCATGCAGGAAATCCCCTTCACTCTGAAGACGCAGGGGGTGCCGGAGAGTAAGCTGCTAGCGTTGCAGGAGAACATGGCCCGGGCGCTCACCATCAACTGGCGGGACTACGACTACGCCAAAGAGGTGAAGTGGTAATGGCCGCGCCCAATATCCTCTGCGATTGTACGGGGATGACCAATGAGATGTGGCTCAAATGCCGGGAACACGGTCCGAAGGGCAATATTGAATATACCGTTGGCGGCAGTGATGTCGCAACGATTTTCGGCCTTTCCCCGTGGACGACGCCCCTGGAACTTTGGATGGTGAAAAAGGGGCGCATGAAGCCAAAATCGCCTCCGAACCCCGACCAGTTGGCCATGGGACACATGTTGGAGCCGATTGCCGCTCACTTCTACGCCCAGAGGACGGGAAACACCGTCACGGATGACAACTATCTCTATCAGCACGCCACTCTGGAGTATGCGCTTGCCAATATTGACCGGCGCTACATGCGGAAAGAAGATGGTGAGGGCGGCGTCCTGGAGTGCAAATCTCTGACCTACCACAAAGCGGCAGATTGGGCTGACGGAGCCATCCCCATCTACTACGAGCTGCAGCTGCGCTATTATCTTGCAGTCCTGGACGAAAAGCACGGAGCTTTCTCGGCTCTTTGGGGCAACAATCCGGAGAATGACTTGGCCACGCCTCACATTGAACGGGTTCAGGCCAAGGAGGACATTATTTTTGAGAAGCTGGACCGATGGATCTGGAGCTTGCGGCATGATAAGCCTCCTACCATGGAGGATGTTCAGCCGCAGCTGGCAATGGACGCCCTGGCGCGGATTTACGGCGCCGGTAAAAAGGGACTGCCCACCATTGAGTTCCCCAGGAAATATGAGCCGCAGCTTCGGAAAATCGCTGCGCTGCAGGAGGAAAACGCGCAACTCAAGGGCGCTATCAAAAAGAACGAGGAGGCTATTGAGGCACACAGCGTGCGGATCGCGGAACTGATGAAAGAGCACGAGCATGGGATCCTGACCACGACCACAGACAAATTGCTGGTGGATTTTGTGACGAGTACATCCCGGCGCGTCAGTTCTGAGTACCTGAAGCAAAACTATCCATCCATTTATGAGGAGGCACGAAAGCCGTCCAAGAACCGGAAAGTCAAAGTAACCATTCAGCCTCTGTGATTTTTGGACAGGCGTGGGGAGCGGCGGAATCGTTCCCCACGCTTTATTTCAAAGAACAAGCTGGCGGTATTACTGGAAAGCAAAATCGGAGTGCTGGGCCGGGGTATGGAATGAGAGGTTTCTCATACAAGCAGCCCCGCCAGCAAGAAGGAGGCTCAAATAAATGAAATGCAGTTTCAGCCGCCTGCTCTATCCCAAACGGTTGGAGGAGGCGCGGGACGGCAGCTACATGATCGCTCTGTTCAAGCCGAATGAGAAGGTGCTGGACGCGCAGGGCAATCGCCTGAGCAGCATCAAAGTGGTGGGGCACTTCCTGCCCACGGTGGCAAGCGTGAAAGTCGATATGACCGGGCACTGGAAAAAGGACGCCCGCTATGGGCTCCAGTTTGAGATGGAGTCCTATGAGGAAATTGTAGGCTCTGACAAGCGCAGCATCGTGGCCTATCTCTCCTCGGGAATGATTCCCGGGATCGGGAGCGTCCTTGCGGAGCGGATTTATAACGCGTTCGGAGCGCAGACGCTGGAGGTGTTGGATCAAAACCCTGCGCGTATCGCGGAAGTGCCTGGCATCAGCAAGAAGAAGTGCGAGAAGTTTTGCTCGGCATATATGGAGACACGGAGCGCCCGAAAACTCATCAACATGTTGGCACCCTTCAATATCAGCGCACCGCAGGCAATCAAGCTGCGGGAGCAGCTGGGATCGGATGCGCCGGCCCTTCTCACACAGTTTCCCTACATGGTGTTTGAGCACGACCAGATCGACTTTGAGACGGCAGACCAGTTGGCCCAGGCCAACGGGATAGCGCGAAATGCACCTGAACGACTGGATGCCGGGCTGCTCTACACACTGAAACTGGCGGAGCACGACGGGCATCTTTGTATGCACAAGGAAGCCTTTGTGAGAAAGGCGGTAAATCTGCTCCACGCGCCGCAGGTGACCTGGAAGGGTGTGGCTCAGCGCGCCTTCGAGATGATCCAGAGCGGTCGTCTGATCCTCTACAACGACTATGTCTATCGCCCGATCATGGCGAGGGCAGAGGAGGAAGTGGCAGCCGGGATCTGTGATATGCTCAAGCGCGACAAAATGCCCTACATGGGCGACCTGGACGATGAGATCGACAGGCAGCAGGCTGAGATGGGCTTCACCTTTGCACAGGAGCAGCGTCACGCCATCCGAACCGCGCTGACTTCGCCCATCTGCATCATATCGGGAGGACCCGGCACTGGAAAGGCATCTATTCAGCGGGCGATCCTGAATATCTACAAGAAGGTATTCCCAGACTCCGATGTGGTATGCTGCGCCCCCACAGGACGCGCGGCGCGGCGCATGGAGCAAAGTACCGGATATCCGGCCTCCACCATCCATAAGGCGCTGAATCTGACGGCAGGCGAACTTCACAAATTGCGGGAATTGCAGCTGCTGGAGGCTGACCTGGTACTGGTGGACGAGGTGAGCATGATGGACATGGTGACTACATGGTGCCTGTTCAACGCCTTGCCGCCTAACTGCCGGCTGATCCTGGTTGGGGATGCTGACCAGCTCCCATCTGTCGGACCGGGCGCGGTGCTCAATGAACTGCTCGCCAGCGGCCGGCTACCGGCAGTGATCCTGGACAAGGTGTTCCGCCAGAGCGAAGGCAGCCTTGTGGCGGAAAATGCGCAGCGGATCCGGCACGGTGTATCGGAGCTGGACTTTGGCGACGATTTCCAGTTCTGGACCTCCGCAGACGAGATGCAATCGGCGCAGTATCTCATGCGGCTTTACAAAAGGGAAGTTGCAAGATTCGGCGTGGATAATGTGGCGCTTTTGACCCCATTCCGCAAAAAATCGGAAACGGGGGTCTATAGCCTGAATGCGGCCCTCCATGACGAAGTCAACCCGGCAGTCCCCGGGAAGGCGGAGATTGAAGTCGGGCAGCGGGTCCTGCGTGTAGGTGATAAGGTCATGCAGATGAAAAACCGTGACTTTGCCAGCAACGGCGATATCGGATATATCTGCACCAGTACACAGGGAGAGGATGGCCTTTTGGTGGAGGTCGATTTCGGCGATGACCGTGTTGTCGCCTACGAGGACATCGAAGCGCTACGGCAGCTGGAACTGGCCTACGCCACCACGATCCATAAATCCCAGGGCAGTGAGTACGACGCTGTGCTGATCAACATTCAGGACATGCACGGCAAGATGCTCAACCGGGCGCTGTTCTACACGGCGGAAACCCGTGCGAAGAAGCGCGTCATCATTGTGGGCGACTGGGATGCCGTCGTGCGGGCCATCCAGACCGCGGACACCAAGCGCCGGCATACGATGCTGGCCATGCGGATCAACGAATTGACAAAAGAATAGGAGGATGAACAATGGCTACGGTGCTTGAAAACTACTATGGGTACCGGCAGCAACTGCTCCAGCGGATGGCCAAGCCGCCGATCAGCCCCGCTGACCTGTGGTTTTACGGCGAGATCTTGTATCGGATCGGCGTTCTGGAAACCTGCCAGATGTACCTGCGCAGCGCGCCCATCACCAGAGAAGTGCCCTGCTTGCAGGGGCATTACATGATGCTGGATGCTTACGTTCAGAACCTGGCCAGAGAGCGGCGCTATGGCCCGAACCGGGGCCCCGATACGCAGAAAGAGCGGGATGCGGCTCAGGTCAATCTGGAGCGGGTGATCCAGGATTATCGGAAGCGATTTACCGGCTTTCAGCCCGCGGAGCCTGAGGCTTATCAGAAGGAGATTGGCCGGGTCATCACGACACTGCTGCCTGCGTGGCTGCAGTACCGGAACACCTTTGTGCCCCTGAAGAATAAGAAGGAGGAGAACAGGTCATGAACGATGGGAAGCAGGCCGCTCTCTCGGCCATCCAGAAGATCAATGCGGTGGAAGGGTTCGATCCGACACCGCTTGCAGTGGAGTATGTCGACCTCAACACCCAGGAGAAGCGTTCCCGGCTTCCGGTGATGGCGCAACTTGCGTGGTTCCGGCTCAAATATCCGGAGGGGCGCGTGTCTGTTGCAGTTACCGCCGCCAAGGACTGCTTTGTGGCTACGGCCAGGGTCTATCCCAGCTATACAAACCCGCCAGAACAGTATCTGTCGGAGGCGACCGCATCCCGCGGCTACCAAGCCGACAAACCGACGGTATCTCCGCGTGAATGGGCGCAGACCGCTGCCATTGGGATCGCTCTTCGCAATGCCGGCTTTGGACTTCAGTTCAGCGCGGCCGGTGATTCCTTCGACTCACCGGCTGTGGACGAGCTGGGCGGCATCATCTGGAGCAGGGAGGACGAACCACAGGCTCCGCCGGCGGCCGACATGCCGCCGGCGGCTGCTCCGGTGGCAACGCAGTCCCCCGCAGATCCGGTGGATCCGCTGGAAAAGGCCATGAACACGCTCTGTCCCATCAGCAAGTACAAGGGCAGAACGCTGGGACAGGTTCTCCGTGAGGACCCCCGTGCTATCCTGTGGGTGGCGACCAAATTCACCGGGGATCCGGAGGTCTCGGCAGCTGCAAAGCTCATTTGTGAGCAGTCCGTGGAGCAGAGCGCCTGAGAAAGTGTGGGGGCGGCCAGTTGAATGGCCGCCCCCAGAGAGGAGCGTTCCATGGAATTACGCTACCAAATGACCGATATCCTTCCTCTGCTGCCCATCCCTCAGCAGCCGCATGGGAGAAGCGCCTATAATATTCCATGCCCGCTTTGCGACAGGCCGGGCACAAGGGAAAAACATTTGAATATCAACCTCAAACGGAATGTGTATCGGTGTCCCAAGTGCGGACAATTCCAGGGCGGCGTCTTCGATCTATATGCCTACTACATGGGCATCCCGCGGGATAAGGTGCTGGAGGATATAACGGCAAGACTGCATGGAGGTTCGCCTATCCCTTCCGGGAGTGGCGGGTCCAGAAAGAAACTGCAACCTCCTCTGATGAAACCCCAGGCAAGCCTTGCGCCGCTGGAAGAACGGGATCGTGTATACCGGGCACTTCTCAGCCGTTTGACTCTTGCGCCGGATCACCGAGAGAATTTACTCCGGCGCGGATTGACCGATGAAGCCATAGAGCGCCTGGGCTATAAATCTACGCCGGTCGTAGGCTTCCACGCTCTGGCCCAATCCCTGCTGGACGAGGGCTACACGCTGTTCGGTGTCCCTGGGTTCTACCGGGACGAAGATGGGCGGTGGACGATGGCCGTATGGCGAAGGGGCATCCTAATTCCCGGGACCTACCTTGGGAAGATCCAAGGCTTTCAGATCCGCCTTGACAACAAAATGAAAAAGGGCGGTAAGTTTTTGACCTTTTCCAGCAGAGACGAGTTGGACGGCGCCATGGGTGAGAACTGGTGCCATCTGGTTGGCCCACTGCGGGAGCGGATATTGCTCATTGAAGGATACATGAAGGCTGACATTGTCAATTACTTTACAGGACAGACTATGCTTGCCATTCCGGGTGTGACTTCATTGCAGCACCTGGAGGCGGCCCTTCGGGATCTGATCCCGCTTGGCGTCCGCCATGTCATGACCTGCTTTGATATGGACTACCTGAAGAACTGGCATGTAGAAAACGCATATCGAAACCTGGTGGCTCTACTGGGGAAACAGGACATTACATTCGGTACTTATCTATGGCTCCCGGACCACAATGGTCTGGACGACTACATCTGGGAGTTCTGCATGAATCAGGGCAAGGCGCCAGAGTAGCAGAGGACAGCGGGGCATTCGCAGAATGCCCCGCTGTTTTTACGCATTCTGTTGCAAAAACGCATTTTGCCCGGTGTAATGAAGTACCAAGATAGATAAGGAGTGGTTCCTCATGTTGTTTCCCATTGACCACGGCAATTCGGCCATGAAGACGGTCAACTTTGTATTTCCGTCCGGCCTGATCGACAATCCCATCCGGCCGCCTGTAGATACGGAGATGCTGGAATACGATGGTAAGTTCTGGACGCTGTCCGGCCAGCGGATCTCCTATATGCGGGATAAGACCAAGGACGAGAGGTACTGGATCCTGACGCTGTTCGCCATCGCCAAGGAACTGGAGAAGAGCGGAAATACGAGCCCTATGGTCGAGGCGGATCTGGCGGTCGGCCTGCCGCCGGAGCACTACGCGCTGCGGCAGCGATTTGCGGACTATTTTAAGCGGGGGAGGGTAAACTTCGTTTACAACGGTGCTCCGATCTGTCTAATGATCCGGCATGTGTTCGTCTATCCTCAGGCCTACGCCGCTGTGGTGCCGCAGGCGGGGCGCCTGAAGGAGATTCCGCGCACCTTTATCATTGACATCGGCGGCTACACCACAGACGTCATGCTCCTGCGCAACGCGGCGCCGGACCTGCAGTTTTGCCGCAGCCTGGAGATGGGGGTAATCCCCATGTCCAACGACATCATCAGCCGGGTGAGCGCCATGTACGACATTAAGATTGATGACGATCACATTGCGGACATTATCCAGGGCCGTCCTACCATCCTGCCGCAGGAAGTGCGGGACGTTATTTTTGCAAAGGTACGCAGTTATGCCTGCGATATTCTTGACAAACTGCGGGAGCTGCAGGTCGATCTGCGTGCGAACCCTGCCATCTTTATTGGGGGCGGTTCGATTTTGTTCAGATCCTTTGTGGAAGAGTCGCCCCTGGTGGCCCATGCGGACTTTGTGACGGATCCCAAAGCAAACGCCATCGGCTACGGGATGCTGGCCACTGCTCAGCTGCGGCGGATGGCTCCGCAGAATCACGGAGGGGAGTTCTTTGCGCAGGGATGACAAATACCGATTTTCTCTCAGCTGGGGTAGGGACACCGCTGAGAAGATCGCTGTTGGGGACCTTCTTGAGAAGCTGAAGAACCATAAGAGCGATCTGATCGTCCAGGCAGTCTGGGAGTTTATCGGAAATCATCCGGAAGTGATGGCGGAGAACACAAAAATAGTGATTGCCGTCCAGTCCACACAAACGGACGAGCAGATCCTTGCACAGATCCAACGCATGATCGACGCCTCGATGGAAAGGCTCAAGGACAGCATGAAGTTGCAGGTCCTGCAGGAACAGCACGGAGTGCAAACGGCTCCTGCCGGACCCAATCAGCAGGATCTGGATGACATGCTTGACAATCTCACAATATTTGACCAGTGAATAGGGACAGCCCTGCGCCTTCCAGCGGCGTGGGGCTGTTCTTTTGTGGCAAAACTGCCGGCAGAAAACGGGGAATGAGGTGAAGACGAAATGGTCTTCCAGGAAGGCATCCTATTGCACCTTGACAAACAGGCGTGCTGCGCCTCATATTCAGCAGCGGGTACGTTGCGTGTATGGAGAGCCGTACAGGCAGACCGGGCCATGATCCCACATAGGGAAGGGAGGACAAGGGGGAGCCGGATGCTGTGTGCAGACGAGCTGTGGCGGCTTGGTGGCCATGACCCATACTCGTTGATCATGATACGTCGCTTTGGCCGTGATCCGAGCGGTAGTTATTCCGTCGCAGGTTGCGGGAAGTGCCAGAAGCTCGGGGAGTAAGTCTCGCGGAGCGGCCCAGCCAGCCGCCGCCCGCTGCTTTCTTTTGAACTTTTCCTTGGAGGAGATGAATAGATGGAAAAGAAAGAGGTGCCCATTTGGGAAAAGGCCAATCTGACGATTGATGAAGCGGCGGCCTATTTTGGGATTGGGACAAATAAACTGCGCGATATTACCAGTAACCCTGACTGTGAGTTTGTTATTTGGGTCGGGACAAAGAGGCTGATCAAGCGGAAAAAATTTGAGAAATATTTGGAAGATATAGATGCCGTGTAGGGCATGAAAAAAGGGCCTGGATATAGATTTAGACTATGTCCAGGCCTTTGGCTTTTCGTTCATATCAGTACAAATGACGCACAGGTTGAAAAAAAGAGGCTCCTGTATTATAATTAAATGTATAATTAGGAGGCTCTTGGAAAGGAGTAGCCGTGTCCGAAAAACGACGCGATAATAAAGGACGACTCCTGAGACAAGGGGAATTACAACGCAGCGATGGCAAGTATGAGTACAGGTATTATGATGAAAAGGGGGAGAGAAAAAGCGTATATAGTTGGAAACTGGTAGATACGGATCGGATCCCATCCGGTAAGAGATGCAACGAATCACTGCGCTCAATGGAGAAACGGATTCGCAGAGATCTCGAAGATGGAATACATACACATGAAGCGGATCGAACGACTTTGAACGGCCACTTTGATCGGTATATCGCCCAGAAGATTGAGATCAAGGAATCTACCAGAGGAAACTATAAGTACATGTATGATAAGTATATCAGAGATGAAATCGGATACATGAAGCTGGCCAATATCAAGTATAGTGACATCAAGAGATTTTACCTGTCGCTGATTCATGAAAAAGGCTTTAAGCCTAACAGTATGGAAATCATCCATACCATACTTCATCCGGTTTTCTCTACTGCAGTTCGGGATGGCATCATTCGATTGAATCCGACTGATGGTGTCATGAACGAGATCAAAAGAACCCACAACTGGGAAAAACCGAAAAGAAAAGCCTTGACAGAATCGCAACAATCTGCTTTTATTAGTTATGTTTCTTCATCGCCGACCTACAAACACTGGCTACCTATTTTCACTGTGTTGCTCGGGACTGGGTGCAGAATCGGCGAAGTTGTAGGGTTAAGATGGCAAGATTGCGATTTTGCTGAGGGAATAATCTCCATAAATCATAACCTGGTTTACCGCAAACGTGAAAAAACAGGGAAGATGGGTTTCCACATTACAACGCCTAAGACAAGTGCGGGAATCCGGATTATTCCGATGCTTGAGGAAGTTCGGCATACGCTTCTCCAGGAGCGACTTCGTCAAATGGAAGATGGCTTCAATGATACTGTGATTGATGGTTATAGTGGATTCATTTTTTCATCCAGATACGGTGAGGCAATTAGTCCGCATTGCGTCAATCGAGCTATTGAACGAATATGCCGAGATTACAATGCTGAGGAAACGTTACGTGCTAAGCAAGAAAAGCGAGCACCGCAACTCCTGCCGCATTTTTCATGCCACAACCTAAGGCATACATTTTGCACTCGCTTTTGCGAGAACGAGAAAGATCTCAAGGTTATTCAGGAAATCATGGGGCATGCGGATATCACGACAACAATGAATATTTACAATGAAGCTACGAAGGAAAGAAAAGTGGCCAGCTTTGTTAATCTTGAGGGGAAGATCCGGGTAAGTTAATTTACACCTGATTTTACACCAGTTGAGGAAGTGACGATGGAATATTATGAAACAATATAAGAACATTATGGCCCAGCTTCCGGGCAATGCTGAGGATATGGGAACTTGCGGGGGGATACAGAGCACCGGTTTTCTGTTCCCCACCATGAAGCCTCTGGCCTCCGACAACGCCGCCAAGGCTGCTGCCAAGGCTGCGCCTGCCGCTGCTCCCGCGGAGAAGCCCGTGGAGAAGATTGACTTCTCCAACATGAAGATTGAGCCTCTGTTTGAGGAGATGGTGGACTTCGAGACCTTCTCCAAGTCCGACTTCCGGGCTGTGAAGATCAAGGAGTGCTCTGCGGTGCCCAAGAGCAAGAAGCTGCTGAAGTTCGTGCTGGACGACGGCACTGGTACCGACCGCGTGATTCTCAGCGGCATCCACGAGTACTACGAGCCCGAGCAGCTGGTGGGCAAGACCGCCATTGCCATCGTCAACCTGCCTCCCCGCAAGATGATGGGCATTGACTCCTGCGGCATGCTGATCTCCGCCGTGCATGAGGAGGACGGCCACGAGGGCCTGAACCTGCTGATGGTGGACGACCGCATCCCTGCGGGCGCGAAGCTGTATTAATCGGCGGCCTGAAAGAAATATCGACAGAGCGGACTGTACCGGCATAGGCCGGTGCAGTCCGCTTTTCTGTGTTTTCTGTCGGGAAAAGTTCCGGAAAAAGAAAAACGCAAAAAAAGAAAAAATTTTTGTTTTTATGGTTGACAGAGCAGGAATGAGATGCTATACTATACAAGTCATCACGGGGCGACAACAATATGGGGGTATAGCTCAGCTGGGAGAGCGCTTGAATGGCATTCAAGAGGTCAGCGGTTCGATCCCGCTTATCTCCACCAAAAAAGGTCCTGAAATCGTAAGATTTCAGGACCTTTTTTCTTTGGCTGAGAGCAAATAAATCTATGCATTATTTTCTTCCCGCTCCTCGTGTTGAATATCTGTTGAACCGAGCGCACATTGCTGAGCCGTTTTAATATTAAAGGAGGGGGATGCAGGTCAAACCTGCATCCCCCTCCTTCATTTTTAGGGTGTTTCAGTGCGCTGTGAGCAAAGGCAGATGCTGTCCTGTCAAACAGCGCCTATTGCCTCGCCTTTTTCTTTTCACCGTCCAGGGTTTTGAAATGCAGAAATCGCAATTCCGGGTGTCCGCGGTGGAGCAGGAACGTATCCATGTCCCGGCAGGTGTGGCGGAGCCACGCGTGACAATCGGAAGGCGTCTTTCCTGTGCACTCCTGCTGATACCGCTCCAACAGACTCAGGACCAGAAGGTCTGTCCGTTCGCCGAAGCGGCTCTCATGCCGCTCATCCAGCGGGAGATATCCCAGCGTTTCCAGTCCCCGGTCGAGGATGGACCGTGAGACAAACGGGGCAGACAGCAAAAACAGGTGACGCAGTATCGTTTTTCTGGGAATCTCCCCCAACAGAAAGCGAAGACGCTGAAACTCGTTGACGTAGTTTGCGCTGTTGAGATGGCTGGTCCCGTCCAATTTGTTTTTGGTGTCCACATACTGCCTGGCATCCTGGACATAGCAGTGGCGCAGATATTCCCCAGATTTTTCCCACGGGATATTCAGACATTCCAGCGCCAGCGGATGGACCATGGCCAGATATTGGGCCTCCAAATCCTCCAGATACCGCCTGCGCCGTCGGTAGACCGGGTCTTCATAATCCGCAGCATCAAACACCATGTCGGCGCTGTCGTAATAACCCTGCAGGAGAAAGGCAGTGTCTTCCGGATTCAGCGCCAATGCCCGCCCCAGCGCCAGACACTGCTCCCGGCTCTGGGGCTTGTGCCGTCCGGTGCGCCAGTAGCGGACGGCCAGCTGCTCCGTGCTCTTCACCGGCTGCCGTCCGTACAGCCGCTCAAATACCAGCCGGTCCAGCGCACCCCGTCCGTTTAAGCTTTGAGACCGGGCCACATTTTCAAATCGTTCCCGGATCCATGCGGTCTCCCGGGATTCCCACCCGGACTCGGTGCAGAGGACCAGCGTTTTCTCCAGCCAGTCCAAGGTTTCCTTTTGGTACTGTTCCATCCGAATCCTCCTGGCTCAAAGTGCCACTTCCTTCTCGCGGAGCGTCTCGTACCACTGGGTCTGGCGGGGATAGTACTGGGCCAGCTTATGGAGAATCTGCCGGTACAGCGCTCGGGCAGACTCAGATGCTCCGGCAGCGGCCCAGACATCCGCCAGAACCTCTTGGCAGCTCAGGGTCTCCTTGGCGTTTTCTCCCCGCATGGCCTGGGTTATCTCCGTGCAGCTCCGGGCCAGCTCCATTGCCTCCCAAAGCTCTCCCTGCCTGAGCAGAATTTCCGCGCGCAGCAGGTCCAGCTCCACGCTGAAATGCCGCTGCTCCCCGAAGGGTTCCGTGCAGAAGTCCTCCCGCAGCTGCTGGCACACCTCCAGCGCCTGCCGGTATTGCTTCCGGCAAGCCAACAGCTTGGCCTGCTCCAGATGGAGAAAATAGCCGGTTTTGCGGTGCTGGTGGGGGAGCTGCCCCACCAGATTCTCATACCGTTCAAAGGCCTCCAGGGCCTCCCGGCAGTAGGCCGACGCCGAAATATATCTGCCCTCATGGCGGTCATTGCGGCACATTTTGTGGGCCGCCTGGGCCAGACGGTAGAAGTAGAGGGCGTTGTAGGGCCTACAGCTGAGCAGAATCTCCAGAGCCTTTTGATACCAGGCCTTGGCGCTGGAAAACTGCATGCTGTTGTGGTACACCGCTCCCACCCGCATGGCAATGCTGCCGGTGACCTGATGCACCGTCCCGTAGTGCTCCTCACAGCTTTGGTAGAGCCGGAGCATGTATTGCAGGGACTCCCCAAAATATCCTCCGATCCATAAAACGGTGGCGAAGGTGTCGTAGCTGTCGGCCAGCCAGGCACGGGGCGTGGGCCAGGCATCCAGCAGCGAGAAGCAGACGGGCACGGCTTTGACCACCTCGCCATAGGGCTCGTCCCAGATGTGGGCGTATTCCTCCTGCATCCCCCGGAGAAAGCGGCGGCAGTTCTCCGGGGTAGGGGAGTAGCAGCGCCAGACGCTCTCCGCAATCACCGGATGGAGCCCGCACAGGGATGCTCCGTCCTGCTGCCGGACCCATACCAGCGACATGGCACACAGACGCTCCAGCGCAGCCGCTTTCAGTCCTGACGCCCGGAGAAAACGCCTGGTCTCCATACCGCCCGCTGGCAGCAGCGCCAGACAGCGCAGGACACGGATATCGGTCTGGCTCATCAGGGTTCTGCGGATAAAGTATCGGGTCAGGTCGTCCTTTCCGGCGCCCAGCGCCGGAGGCTGGTCCGGGCTGCACACAGCCAGACGCATCAAAAGGGGATTGCCCTGTACTCCGGCACAGAACGTGTCAAGACGCTGGATTTCGCCGGGCGTCAGGAGAAGCTGACCGCAGCAGCGGTAAAAATCCCGCCAGTATCTCCGATCCAGCGGGGGCAGGCGATGCACCGCCACCGGCCAGTCCGCTCCGCACACCCGTCCGGTCATCAGCAGGGCGCAGGGCAGCTGCCACAGCAGGGGAAAAACCCGGTCTTTCAGCTGATTCACGTCATCCAGAATCAGCAACACCCGCCGCTTTTCCAGGAGTCCGGTGAGCACCTTCCATTTTTTCCGGAAGTACTGGGCCTGATCCGCGTACTGTCCGGAATTCCAGGAGAGGTTCCGGATGGTCAGCTCCCCGTCGTCGCAGAAGGTGTGGGTCAGGTCCTGGCGGACATTCAGCCACAGAACGGTGTCGTAGGCATGGGCAAACCGGGCGGCGTAGGCACGGGCCAGGGTGGTCTTGCCCAGGCCGCCCATGCCGTGGAGCAGCACCCTGCCGCTCCCGCTGCTCAACTGCCGGTGGATTTCCGCAAGTTCCTCCTCACGGCCCACAAACTGTTCCGGGGGAAGGATAGGTTTGGGGCAGAGAGCATGCTCATGGGCGCTTCGGTAGGCGGCATACTGAGCCTCCCAGAGCGCCACGGCCCGCTGCTGCTCTTCCGGACAGGAAAAGCCCGGAGGGGCATCGGGGTACCGGCTTTGCAGCACGATTTGATTCCAGCTCCAAATCAGCTCCCGGTCCAGGACCAGGGCCAGCCCAACCTGAGGCGTCAGCAGCTGCTCTGTGCTCAGGCCATCCGGTCGGACCGTATCAGCGTGCATCCCCATCGCCTCCTCTCAGGGTATGTCGAAACAGCGCACTGCCCAGAAGGGCGGAAGCTCCCCAGCTCAGCACCACGCCCAGCGCCCCGCCCATATAGCCGAAGGCGGGAATGAGGAGCCAGGCGGCAGCGGCGCTGCACAGCACCTCCATACCGCCAAGGGCCACCACGCCGCCATACCGACCCATGGCCTGCAGGGCGTTGCGGTAGAGGATGACAAAGCTCACCGGAAACACCAGCACGGTGAGGCGGAGCCACGAGAGGGACGCCTCGGTCACCTCAGAAGGCTGTCCCGGTCCGGCCACCAGTCCCACAAGGGAGCGGCCCGCAATCCAGACCAGACCCGCCGCTGCCAGGCCCAGAATTACAAAGAGCCGGACCAGCCGCCGGTGGTAGGCCAGGATATTTTCCCGGTTGCTCGCACCCACATTCTGTCCGGTGATCACGCCGGAGGCGGTGCCCAGCTCTCCCTGGGGCGCAATGAGGACCGCCTGCAGGGAGAGGGCGATGGCCTGGGCGGCAATCAGCCGGGGAGACAGGGTATTCACCGCCCGCTGGAGCACCAGGGCGCCCAGTGCGCTGAGAAAGAAGTAGACGGTTTTGGCGCCGCCGTTTTGCAGCAGCCCTAGCCATATGGTCCCAGGGATTTCACGGGGGCCTACAGTCCGCAGCAGCCAGGGCCGGTTCCGCCGGACGTACCGCAGCAAAAGCAGAGCCAGCAGGGCGTTGGTCAGCACGGTGGCCAGCGCTGCCCAGGCCACGCCGCCCTTCCACACGCCGATGAACAGCACCACCAGCGCTGTGTTGGTCACAGCGCCTAGGACGGCCAGAGCGCTGAAATAACCCGTGTCTCCCACCGCCTGGAGCAGCACCATCAGCAGCAGCTTGGCGGCGGTGGCGCCTGCTCCGGCAAAGGAGAGAATCAGGTAGGGCGCCGCTGAAGGGCGCAGCCGGGGAGGAACATTGCCCAGGGCCATCAGTCCGTTTACCCCCAGTGCGGCCATCAGGCCCAGGCCGGAGAGAATCAGCGTATACCGCAGGGCGGCGGAGAAGGCGGCGGGGAGACGTCTGGGGTCCCCACTGCCCACGGCCGTGCCCAGGCAGATGCCGAACCCGTAAAACATCCCGGCCAGCACCTTGCCCCGAATGGCCAGCAGGCCGCCGCAGGCCCCCATGACCGCCAGAGCCGTATCGTCCAGGGCACGGCTGACCACGGCGGTGTTGATGAGGCCGTAAATCTGCTGAAAGAGCTCCGCCGCCATCAGCGGGATCAGGAACCGGGCAAGGGCTTTCGGGCAGCAGGCTCCGGTAAAATCCACGCAAATCCCCCCTTTTTCGGAAAACGTACCATGCAGGAAGCAATCTGTCAACGAAGTAAGTTTTAACCAAGGGGGATTTACGGAATATTTTTTGCTCTGGTTAAAACTTACATCATTGACAGGGCGTTGGAAGCTGTGTTTAAGTTGGGCGAATTACGGAGACACATCCCGCAGTCCCTGCCGTGCTGCGGGGCCGTCTCCCGGAAAGGAGGCCCCATTCGGCAACCCTACGGCAGAATTGTTGGAGAAAGGAAGTTTATCTATGAGATACAGGAAGAAAATTCTGTCTCTGCTGCTGACCGCCGTGCTGGCGGTTGGCGTCCTGGCGACGGGTGCGTTTGCCGGCGAGATTGACACGGACACAGTGGATTTGGGGAATGTGAAGTTCATCGGCGTCTACGCCCAGGAGGAGGAGACCCTCCAGCTCACCTACACGGACTACGAGAGCGGGGAGACCATCAAGGAAGAGATTACGGCCACGGTCTACACCCTGTTCAACACCGCCGACACCATGGTGTACACGCACAGCGCGGTGAGCAAGTTTATGCCCTACCGTCTGCAGGCTGACGGCTCCTACAAGCAGGAGGGGCTGGGGGTTCAGGGCGGATTCAAGTGGACAGTGAGCACCTTTGCCGATCGCCCCGCCGAGCTCTATCGCCTGACGCCGGATCGGGACGCGGCCGACGTGTTCTTCCGGGTGAAGGACCTGACCACTGGGGGCGGCGTCAGGTTTTCCGACGTGCCCGACGGCGCGTGGTACGCCGACACTGTGAAATGGGCGGTAGAGAAGGGGATCACCACCGGTACCAGCGCCACCACCTTCTCTCCGGACACCCCCTGCACCACCGCCGAGATCATCACCTTCTTCTGGCGTGCGGCCGGTTCCCCGGCGTCCGGCGCTGCGCTCACCTACAAGGACGTCCCTGACGACGCGTGGTACCGTGACGCCGCGGTGTGGGCCTGTGAGAAGGGCCTGGTGGAGGGCGACACCTTCGGCGGCGACATGCCCTGCACCCGGCTGAGCACCGTAATCTACCTGTGGACCCTGGAGGGCAAGCCCAGACACGGCTCGAACCACTTCCAGGATGTGGAGATCAACGGGCCGTACCACTATCCCGTGGGCTGGGCCGTGGCGGAGGAAATCACCACCGGTACCAGCGACACCACCTTCTCCCCGGACCTGGTGTGCAGCCGGGCGCAGATTGTGACCTTCCTGTACCGGTACATGATGCGGTAACAGGGCAATCGTTCCCCGCGGATGGTTCTATGGGGGAGAGAAACATCACCGGCAGTCTGCCGGAAGAGAGGAGAACTGTTATGAGACGAACACGGACAAGGCTTTGGGCCCTGCTGCTGAGCGTAAGCCTGCTGCTGAGCCTGCTGCCCGCCCAGGCGCTGGCGGCGGAGCTGCCGGAAGCCGGGCAGACAGTGTTCCTGCCGGTCATTGAGGAGGGAGAGGAATCCCCTGCGCCCCAGGGCGCGGGCGGAATCTCCGCCTTTGGCCTGGTGGAAAACAAGGAAGGCTCCGAGTATGTCTATGCGGGCAGCACGGTTATTTCCTACAACGGAAGAGCCTTCATCAAAACCCCTGACGGTGAATCCTATATGACGGAGAAGCCGGAATCCAACGGCATTCTTCAGCTGCTGGATGAGGAGGGCACGGCCGTGGCCTCCAGCGGGGCGCTCTCCAGCTATTACTCCGATTATGAGACGAAGCATTATTATATTTCCGGGGCGCGGTTTGATAACGCTGCGGACCTGTCGGCGGGAAGCTACACCCTCCAGCTGGTGGCCGGAAATGTGACCTACCCCTGCACCGGCACCATGGAGATCGTGGGCGACGGGGCGCTGCTGATTTCCGATGCCTATCTCGACAAGCTGTATACCGGCGCCCGGGAACTTGATCTCCGTCTGACGGTCTATGGATTCGAGCGGGAGGAGGAGCTGGAGGGCCTGACCTTCTCCCTCATGGACGGAGATACCGTGGTGGCCCAGTCCACGGGCACATACCGGGATATCAGTGCCAATTACGAGAGCAGCCAATGGTATCTGTATGCCCAGATGAAGGTGGCCGAGGGGCAGAGCATCCAGAGCGGCCCCAGATACAGCCTGGCCATCCGCTACACCGGCGATAAGGTGATGGTGGACGGCGTAGGAGCCGTATCCAGCAGCGCCTCCGCCCCCAGGGCCTCCGTTGAGGGCTTCCGGGTTCAGGACCCCCAGACTGCCAGAGTGACGGTGGAGCTGGCCTGGCTGACGGCGGGCACCGGCTATCGTGTCACGGTCAGCAGCGACTCCCAGGGGACCAATCTGTACGCCGACCAGACCATTACGGCGGAAAGCGATACCCAGACGGTGGAGCTGCAGCTGACAACCGGCGGCATGGTGTTGCCCATGACCGGCTACGAGAGCCTTTTGTGGGTAAAGGTCTATGCAGACGGGGATGAGTACGGCAGCACACCGGAAAGCTTCACAAACCCCTACGCCAACCTCCGTCAGGAGACGGTCTATTTTTATCCCTACGCCATGAAACCCACCGCCAGGGACCTGGCGTTCCGGCTGGAGTACTACAACGGCTGCTCCTTCTACAAGGGGAGTGGAGACGTACTGGAGCTGCGGGACAGCAACGGAACCGTACTGGGCCGCTGTGAGGCGCTGACGCAGACCGAGTCAAATGGCGAACAGGGCGTCATCACCGGCACCCTGCATATCACCGGCAGCCTGGCCGCGAAGAGAACCTATTATCTCTATCTCAACGGCGTCCAGTTCAATACGGTCTACACGACGGATGAACTGTGGCTCATGAATACGATTCCCATGGTAGACTATGGCGCCCGCACCATATGGACCAACCTGGGTGAGTTCCCCATTTACACGGAGGTCCTCAATTCCGGCGGTACCGGCCGGTTCGTCCTTAAAAACGGCGACACCGACGTGCTGGCCAGCCCGATCATCACCGGCCAGCCCAGCGGAGTTCAGGACATGCTGGTCTATGCCCATACCTTCACCGCCGGAGACTTCGGGAAATTGACGCCCGGCACGGCCTATACCCTTGTCTTCCGGGACGGCAGCGGCGCCGAATCTCCTATCGACGACAAGGCCTTCGCCTATACGGCGGACAAGGTGCCCCTGGACCTGAGCAGCAGCAGTCATGCGTATTTTGAATGGCATAGTCTGAAACCGGGTCAGAATACTGTGGCGGGCCGGCTCTATGTAAACAGCAGATCCTTCAGGAACATCGAAAGAGCCGATCTGGAGGCGCTCAAGTCCATCACCCTCTCCAACGGCACGGACACTTTTGCCGTCGCAAGCTATACCGCAGAGTGGAACAGCGGAAGCTATCAGTACGATCTGACCCTTACCCTGGACAAGCCGGTTACTGCCGGAACCTATACGGCGTATCTCGACGGCAGGCAGCTTGCGGGGGACATTTCCGTCAAACCAAATGAGACGAGCAGTCCGCGCCTGTATGGATCGGACAGTGGGGCTAACGGGTATCTGATGGGCTCCTGTCTGCCCGTGGACGCCGAGTACACCGGAAAGCTGTACAGCGGCTACACCTGCCTGACTCCGGAGGGCTTCCCCATGACGCTCCAGGGCGAGGCGGACGGCAGCACCCAGTACCTGTATTTTAACAAGGGCGTCTTTGCCGACCGTCCCGCGGGAAGCTATGAGCTGCGGGTCTATATGGACGGCAAGGTCCTGGGCAGGAGTACCGTCACCGTGCAGGAGGAGACCAGCCCCATCATTACCCTGAACGATGAGGATGACGCCTGGGGTGATGACAGCGGCGACCCCGTCATGCACGCCGAGGAGGTTCGGATCGAGGGCGTCAATATGGGCGCGTACGGCTATCTGCGCTGGGCCGAGACCCAGGAGGCTCTGGCGGAAGAGGACTTCCGTCCCTATTTTGCAAACCGCTACTACGCACATACCTTTGAGGGTGAGGACGGTCCCCGCACGCTGTATGTGGAGCTTTCCAAGAGCGGAAAGAGCGGCGACAGCGAGAATCTGACCTACACCTTCAACCTGCGGCTGTGTATCGCCAAGGACTACGATGTCCGGGTGCCCGAGAGCGTCCAGGGCGTTCAGTCCGCGGACAGCCAGTATACCATCACCGCCACCGCCTCTCTGCCGGCTGCCCGGCTGTGGGTATCCTTCTACGACGCCGACGGCAGGCATGCCAGCCAGCAGATGAGCTATGTGGGTCCCACTGAGGACGGGCGGTACGAGTTTAGCCTGACCTTCAACCCTAGGTCCAGCTTTTGGGACTCCCCGTCCTATGACGGCAGCTTTTACTATGAGAACACCCACTCCATCCGGGTGTTTGCCGTCGACATGAGCAACGAATACCACGAAAACGAAGCGTACCGGGGCGTGGTCATGGGCGAGCCGGTGGAGCGGATTCTGGTGTTCGGCAATCCGGACAATGTGATTCTGCCCCAGTTTGGCGGTGACAGCGTGCTGATCAACCGCACCGACTACACCCTTTTCGGCTATGCCTCGCCCAACGGCAGCGTCACCGTCTCCGAGACGGATAAACTGCCGGTCACGGCTGAGACCAACGAGTACGGCTACTTCACCGCAGAGCTGACCGGCCTTACCGAGCGTACCCACACCCTGACGGTGGCCGACGACAGCGGAGCCGTGGGCAGCAGGACGGTCTATCTGACCGTGGATACCACCCCGCCCACGGTCAGCGACGTGACCTTCACCTTCCTGGAGGACAATGCCGCTGTGCTCCACTGGACATGCAGCGACAAGGATGTGGACTATTTCCAGATCTACAAGAATGACGTTCCCCTGGGCAAGGCAGAGGCTGGCTCCACCTCCTACAATGTGGCGGCGTCGGCGGACGACGGCAACCGCTTTACCATTGAGGCGGTGGACCTGGCGGGCAACAAGTCCCAGAAAACCGTCTCCACCGCCGACCAGGAGCCGCCCACAGCGCCGGAAGAGCTGACGGTCACCGGCCGCACCACCACCACCGTGACCCTGAGCTGGACTGCCGGTACCGATAACATCGGTGTGGCGGGCTACAACGTCTTTGTGAACGGCGAGCAGGCGGAGGAGCTGACCGGAGACGCCACCACCTGCACGGTCACCGGTCTGCGGCAGAACACGAGTTACACCTTTACCGTTCAGACCCGGGACAAGGCGGGCAACACCTCGGACAACTCTCCCAGCGCAAGCACCAAAACTGCCGCGCTGAGCATAGCCGACAATCTCAAGAGCAGCTACACGGTCCTGGGCGACGGCGCCACCCTTTCCATCCCTCTGACCGTGACCGCTGTCTCCGATGTGGAGGAGTACACGCCCACCCTGCAGCAGGTGACCCTCCAGTATCAGACTGGCGGCGAAACGCCCGGTCTCTGGATGGACGGCGACCTGACGGTGGATTACAGCGGCGCCCAGGCCACAGTCACATGGGCTGCGCCCGTGGATACGAACCATCTCCCGGTGCAGTACAATGTCCGCCTGGGGATCACCGACAGCGAGGGCGTCCACGTCACCGGCCAGACCAAGACTGTCAATCTGGTGGAGGGCCGCGTGACCTTTACGGTGGAGGACAGCAATACCATCGCCCCCATCTCCGGCGCAGCGGTGACCCTCTATCAGGACGGCGTTCTGAAGGCTTCGGCCACCACGGACGAGCGGGGTGTGGCCAAGCTGGATGTGCCCGACGGTACTTACAGCGCAATGGTTCTGGCAGATGGCTACCAGTCCCGCCGGATTCCCAATCTGGCCATCTCGGAGAACAAAAAGACCTTCACCATCCCCATGAGCACCGAGGACATTCTCCAGGTGGAGACCACCGTCAAGGAGATGACCTATGACGACATGGTGGCGGCCGGTATTGACCCCAACGCCCCCGGCAACAGCCATGTGCTTGAGAGCACGGTGATTCTGGACTTCGTGGAGGTGAAATACTACTACAACGACGACGGCCAGGTGGTCAAGGGCGACCCGGCTCCCTTCGAGGACGGCGTCCTGTATCCTGTGGCCAAGGATATCTTCCTGATCGTACCCTCCCGGGTCACCTGGCTCAAGGAGATGTTCGACGTCCAGCTGCTGGTGACCAACACCTCCGCCATGGAGACGGTCGCGGACTGCACCGCACAACTGAACCTGCCTGCCGGGCTGTCCCTGGCCGACATGATGGAGGGCCAGCAGTCCGCCACAGTGGAGCTGGGCGACATCGCCCCCTCCGGCGCTGCCGTCCACCACTGGTATGTGCGGGGCGACGCCCAGGGTGACTACACCCTGAGCGGAACCGTCACCGGCACCCGTACCTCCCAGGACATCGAGGAACCCATGGAGGTGGGCTTTACCACCAGGGACCCCATCAGCGTTCTGGCCGGCGACGCCATGAAGATGACCATCACGGCGGAAAAGACCGCCGTCACCGGTCAGCCCTACCGGATGCGCTTTGAGCTGCGCAATGTGTCCGAAAAGCCCCTCTACAATGTGAACTTTGAGGTGTTCGGCGGTACCTTCCGCCAGGCCTACACCATCGACGAGGTCCTGGCCTCCTACGACCTGAAGGGCCCCTTCCAGCCGGATGCCGGTAACGGTGCGCTGAAAAACGGCTTCACCCTCAGCGCCCAGGAGTTCAAACCCACCGAGGTCCTGGCCGGTACCTTTACCATCACCTTCGCAGAGGGACTGGACCTGTCCGACGGCATTGAGTACATGCTCAAGCAGGTGTTCCTGTTCACCGGTGCGGGCAGCACCACGGAGATTCCCGTGGAAGTCGTGCTGGTGGACAGCCTGGACGACGCCCATACCCATGAGTACGACAAGGGCGTTGTGACAAAGGAGGCCACCTGTACGGAAAAGGGCATCATGACCTACACCTGTACGGCGGAAGGCTGTGCGGACACCCTGACCGTTGAGATTCCCGCGCTGGGCCACCACATGGGGGAGTGGACCGTCACCAAAGCGGCCGCCTGCACGGAGACCGGCACCGCCGAGAGCAAGTGCACCAGATGCGATTACACAGAATCCATGACCCTGGGCGTACTGGGCCACAGCTTCTCCGAGGAGTGGACAACGGATGCGGAGCCCACCTGTACCGAGGCCGGTTCCAAGTCCCACCACTGCACCCGCTGCGACGCCAAGACCGACGTGACCGAAATCCCCGCCACCGGACACACCTCCACGGAGAGCGACTGCACCAAGGACGATATCTGCGCTGTCTGTCATGAGGTGATCCGCAAGGCCGGTCAGCACGTCTGGGGTGAGCCGGACATCACAAAGGAGGCCACCTGCACGGAGGCAGGCTCCCAGACGCTCACCTGCACCAGCTGCGGCGCCCAGGAGATCCAGGAGATTCCCGCCCTGGGCCACGACTACCAGGCTTTGATTACCCAGCCCACCTGCACCGAGCAGGGCTATACCACCCATACCTGTACCCGCTGCGATGACAGCTATGTGGACTCCTATGTAGACGCTCTGGGCCACGACTGGGGTGAGTGGGAGGTCACCAAGCCCGCCACCGAAACCGAGGACGGCTCCCAGACCCGCACCTGTAAGCGCTGCGGTGAGACCGAGACGGAGACCATCTCCAAGTGGCCCAAGCAGGAGATTATGCTTCCCGCGACCTCCGTCACAAGAACCTACGGTTCTGCCGATGTGTACAACGAGGCCAAGAACCTGTCTGAGGGCGGCGGCGCGCTGACCTATGCCAGCGCCGAACCCGCTGTGGCGGTGGTGGATGCCGTCAGTGGCAGAGTCACCATCAAGGGCGCCGGTACCACCACCATCACGGTCACGGCGGCCACCGTGCCCGGTAAATACGCCCAGACCTCCGTCAGCTACGAGCTGATCATCAACAAGGCACCGCTCACCATCCGTGCCGACGATGCCGCCGTGGTCTATGGTCAGGCTGCCCCTGCCTTTGGCTGGACAGCTGAAGGCTGGCAGTATGAGGACAACGCAAGTGTCCTCACCGGCCAGGCCGTGTATGACTGCGGCTATCAGGTCCTCGATGCTGTGGGTACGTATCCCATCGCGGTTTCCGGCCTGACGGCCAAAAACTACGACATCACCTTCGAAAACGGCACGCTGACGGTCTCCAGGGCGGAAGAGTACACCATCACCCTGGGCAATCTGGAGCAGCTGGCGGGTCATACCTCGGCTGTCACCGCTGTCATTGCGCCACGGGATAACACAGCTGTGATTTCCGTGGAGTACCTGGTAAATGAGGTGTGGACCGATACCGTTCCCTCTGAGGCCGGTATCTACTCCGTCCGGGCAGCCCTGACTGAAAGCAGCAACCTGGCGGCAGATCCTACGGACTACACCGAAGGGACGCTGACGGTCAAGCGGGGCGTGACCGTGGACACCGGCGACGGAACGGAAAACGTGGACGTGGCGGTGGACGTGGAGGACGGAACCGCCCACATCACCATTCCGGAAGACGACATTGCCCAGATTGCCGGGAACGCCAACGGAACGGTGTCCATCGACCTGGGCGGCGCATCCGGTGTGGATGAGCTGGTGCTGCCCGGAAACCTGGTCAGCGAGCTGAGCAAGAGCGAAAACGCCGACGGTCTGACCGTCTCCACCGAGGATGCCTCCATCACCATGAGCGATTCTGTTCTGGACACGGTGGCCGACGCGGTCACCAGCGGAGAGGATACCATTTCCGTGGTCCTCAAGAGCGTGGATGAAGCGGAGCTGACCGAGGAGCAGAAAGAGGCGCTGGAGAGCATCCCCAATGAGGCGAAGGTGGTGGACGTCTCCATCGTCGTCACCCATCCCGACGGGAGCCAGAGTGCGCTCCACGAGCTGGGCGGCGATGTGACCATCACCGTCCCCTATGACCAGGTGCCCGAAATTGTGAACGGCAAGTATGTGGTGGCCTGCCATGTCTCCGACAACGGCGTCATCACCTATCTGTTCGCCACCTGCGATGAGAAAAACCGCACCATCACCTTTACCACCAACCATCTGTCCAACTATGCCGTCTTTGTCAGCGAGAAACCCGCTGTGATTGTCACGGACGGCAGCGGCTCCGGACTGTATGAGGTGGGCGAGAACGTCACCATCACCGCTGACAGCAAGAGCGGCTATACCTTCAGCGGCTGGACAGTCGTTTCCGGCGATGTGACGCTGGCCGATGCCAACGCGGCCGAGACCACCTTCACCATGCCTGCCGGTCAGGTGGAGGTGAAGGCCAATTACCGCATCAACTCCTCCGGCGGCGGTTCTGTAACGCCCAGCTATTCCCTCTCCGTGGCAGATACCGAAAACGGAACTGTCACCGCACAGCCCCAGAGAGCTGCCAAGGGTGCTGTCGTGACCCTGACCGTGAAGCCGGATCAGGGCTGCAAGCTGGACACCCTGACCGTCACCGACCAGAACGGCAGAGAGATTCCCGTCACAGAGAAGGACGGGAAGTACACCTTTACCATGCCCGCCTCCAAGGTTACGGTCAAGGCCACCTTTATCAAGAACGAGCAGATCGGGGAGAGGGTATTTACCGATGTCCCTGCCGGTGCTTACTATGCGGAGGCCGTAAAATGGGCCGTTGCCCGGGGCATCACCACCGGCACCGGCGGAACTGCCTTCAGCCCTGACATGGCCTGCACCCGTGCCCAGGTGGTCACCTTCCTGTGGCGTGCTGCCGGAAGCCCTGTGGCGGAAGGCAATGAGGGCATGGGCTTCACCGATGTGCCCGCAGATGCTTACTATACCCAGGCTGTCCGCTGGGCGGTTTCTCAGGGTATTACCACCGGCACCGGCGCTGCCGCGTTCAGCCCCGATGCGGTGTGCACCCGCGCTCAGATCGCTGTGTTCCTGTACCGGGCGAACGGTTCGAAAGCAGCGAATAACCAGGACAACCCGTTCAGCGACGTGGCGGAGGGCAGCTACTACTATGACGCGGTGCTGTGGGCGGTGGAGAACGGCGTCACCACTGGCACAAGCGCGGCCACGTTCAGCCCCAATGTGATCTGTACCCGCGCCCAGATTGTAACCTTCCTGTTCCGGGCGATGGGGAAGTAAACGCAGATATTCAGCAAATAGCGCCTTATAGCAGGACGGCGGTTCATTCGAACCGCCGTCCTGCTGTTTTTCCAGCCCCCTGGAACTCGAAAATACCTATCGTGTTCGTGAAATCTGGAAAAAACAAGGCAAGGGCGAATGCACACCTTCCTAATTGTAGACAGGCATGTTATAATAATTTACCTTAAATGTAAGCAAGCGCTGTCTGAAACCCAATGGGGCGCGGACGGAGACTTGTCCGGGAGCACATTCCGGCAGTCATCCACGAGAGGAGAGGGAAGATGGTACGCATAGCGGTTGCGGAGGACGATGCGGCGTGGGCCGGGCAGCTGCGGCAGTATGTGGAGCAATATGCCGCACAGACCGGCCGGAGCCTTGACATGACGGTTTATAGCGACGGGGAGAGCCTTGTGGACGAGTACCACGGCCAATTTGATGTGATTCTTCTGGATGTGGAGATGCGCTTTTTGGACGGCATGGCCACAGCGGAGCTGATCCGGCGCACGGACCCCGAGGTGGTCATCATCTTCATCACCAACATGGCCCAGTACGCCATCCGTGGCTATGAGGTAAATGCCCTGGACTATATGCTCAAGCCGGTGAGCTATGATACCTTTGCCCAGCGGCTGGGCCGGGCGCTGAGCCGGATACACCGTCGGGAGAAGCGATTTATTGCCCTGACCGTGCGGGGCGGGGTTATGAAGCTGGCCACGGAGGACATCACATTTGTGGAGAGCCAGGGCCACCGGCTGATTTACCACACCACCACCGGGGAGTTTACCAGCTCCGGTACCATCAAGGAGGCCGAGGAGATGCTGAACGGCGCATCCTTCTTCCGCAGCAACAAGGGCTACCTGCTGAACCTGGAGCATGTGGAGGGCGTGCAGGACGGCTGCGCGTTGGTGGCAGGGCAGAAGCTCCTCATCAGCCGGGCCAGGAAGGCGCCTTTTATGGAGGCGCTGGCCGCCTATCTGGGAGGTAGATGAGGATGTTCATAAAGGATATTCCCCGTCTGCATACCGCTCTGGCCGAGTGGATGAGCTGCATGATTCTGCTCTCCCTGGTTCCGCGGCGGCTGAAGGGGTGGCGCTTTTGGCTGGCCGCCGGCGGGTTGCTGATTGTGATGTATGTATGGCTGGAGACAACCCGGCCCCTTACCTCGGTGTTCTGGATGCTGGCCATGGCCGTGGCGGTGGGACTGATGTTCCTGATGATGCTGCTGCTGGGCCGGATGAACGCCGTCACCACCGCCTACTGTACCATCCGTGCTTTTCTGCTGGCGGAGTTTGCCGCCTCTCTGGAGTGGCAGCTGTACAGCTTTTTCCACCACAGTGTGGAGCTGTCCCACTGGATGATGGCGCTGCTCTCCATAGCGGTGGTATACGCCGCTGTATTCTCCGTCAGCTACTTCATAGAACGCCGGGCCGCACGAGGCCTTCCACCCCCTGAGATGACCTGGCGGGAGCTGCTGTCCGCTGTGGCGGTTGGAGTCTCGGCCTTTCTCATCAGCAACCTCAGCTTTGTCTGGTCGGACACGCCCTTCAGTAGCTCCATACGCCAGGAGATTTACAACATCCGCACCCTGGTAGACCTGGCCGGCGTGGTGGCGCTGTACGCCTACCATGTGCGGCTCTATGACCTGAACAGCCGCCGGGAGCTGGACGCCATCAAGAACATTCTGCAAAATCAGTATGTCCAGTACCGCCAGTCCCGTGAGTCCATTGACCTCATCAACCGGAAATACCACGACCTCAAGCACCAGATCGCCGTGCTCCGTGCGGAGCAGGACCCGAAGGAGCGGGCCGCCTTTCTGGACAAGATGGAGGAGGAGATCCAGCACTATGAGGCCCAGAACAAGACGGGCAATTCCGTGCTGGACACCGTGCTCACCGGAAAGAGCCTCTACTGTGCCAAGCACAGCATCAAGCTCACCGCAGTGGCGGACGGAGAGGCGCTGCACTTTATGGAGGTTGTGGATATCTGCACCGTGTTCGGCAACCTGCTGGACAACGCCATTGAGTATGAGCTGACCGTGCCCAACAAGGAGCTGCGCCTGATTCACCTGGAGGTGTCCACACGCCGGGGATTTCTTCTGATCCGCTGCGAGAACCACTTTGAGGGGGAGCTGGTCCTCCATCAGGGCCTACCCAGCACCACCAAATCGGACACCAATTACCACGGCTACGGCCTGAAGAGCATCCGCTACACCGCCCAGAAATACGGCGGCAGCATGACGGTGAGCAAGGAGGACGCCTGGTTTGTGGTGACCCTTTTGATTCCACTTCCTCCGGCATAATGCTGCCTTTCGGGGCCTCTGCGCGTCTGGCGCAGGGGCCCCGGATTGCCTGTATAGGAAATGGGGAAGGGGAGAGGACAGGCTGCATTGAGGAAACTGACCGGACAGCGGACAAAAGCCGATCTTCTTTTTATATGAAATGAAATAAAAGCGGAGAACCGCAAAAAATCGTTGACTTGAATCTGTTTGGAGCGTATGCTATACTTATTTCTGTATGGGGCTTTACAGATGAAAGCACCGTGATTTCCTTTTATTATAGAGGTTTGGATTCCCGGAGGAAATGATACAAACAGCATACTGGAGCGGAGCGCCATCCCTTCGGTATGCTGTTCTGTGTAAAAATGGAAAATTGCGGAGCAATTGATGTCCGCTCATCGTTCTGGAGGCGTTAGCTTGACAAAACATATTGGTTTATGGTTCAGGGATGTGCTGATCCGGAGAAAGAGTATGAATGCCACCCGCATTGTGGCAGGGGGCTTTGCTATTATCATTCTGTTGGGAACACTGCTGCTGATGCTGCCCGTGGCATCCCAGAACGGCCAGAGCGCCGGATTCCTCACCAGTCTGTTTACCGCCACCTCCGCCACCTGCGTGACCGGCCTTGTCCCGGTGGACACAGGGATGAGTTGGACCTTCTTCGGACAGCTGGTCATTATTCTGCTGATCCAGGTGGGCGGTCTGGGCTTTATGACCGTACTGTCCCTGTTCTCGCTGCTGCTGCGCCGCCGCATCGGCCTGTCCGAGCGGCTGATCATGGCATCCACGCTGAACCTGAACGACATGGACGGCGTGGTCCGGGTGGTGCGCCATGCGCTGATGGTGACATTCACCTTGGAGGGCATCGGCGCGGTGGTGCTCTCCACCCGGTTTATTCCTCAGTTCGGCCTTGTAGGCGGCATCTGGCGGGGAATTTTCCACGCGATTTCAGCCTTCTGCAACGCCGGCTTCGACCTGGTGGGTGGAAAGTTCGGCGCCTTTACAAGTCTTGAAGGATATAATAATGATCCGCTGGTGCTAGGCACGATTATGGTGCTGATTGTATCCGGCGGCCTGGGCTTCTTCGTATGGGAGGATATTCTCCGGGCCAGAAGTTGGAAAGGGTTTTCCTTTTATACGAAAATGGTGCTCAGCGTTACCGCCGGCCTTCTGATTGGCGGCATGGTGTTCTTCCTGAGCGTGGAGTATAACAACCCTGCCACCTTTGGCTCCATGCCGCTGCCCCAGAAGATGCTCAATGCGCTGTTCCAGTCGGTGACGCTGCGCACAGCAGGCTTCGCCTCCTTTAATCAGGGCGGTCTGCTGGACAGCTCCATTGTGGTCTCCTGCGTGCTGATGCTGATTGGCGGTTCCTCAGGCTCCACCGCCGGCGGACTGAAGACGGTGACGGCGGCGCTGCTGCTGCTGAGCCTGCGCGCCAACCTGGCGGGCCGGGAGCAGGTGACCATCCGGGGCCGGGCCATCTCCTACCGGAAGGTCATTGACGCCATGACCCTGGCACTGATCATCGTATTTCTGTTCATGACAGGCTCCATTCTGATCTCTTTGGTGGATGGAGTACCCTATCTCCATGCCGCCTTTGAAACGGCGTCGGCACTGGGCACGGTAGGCGTTACAGTGGGCATTACACCCACGCTGAGTCCTGTTTCCCATGTGATACTTATCTGCCTGATGTATCTGGGCCGCATCGGTGTCCTTACCTTCTCCATGGCATTCCTGACCCGGAATCGCTATCCGGCTAAGATTAAGTATCCGAATCTGGACATTATGATCGGCTGACGGCGGACAGAGCCGCCGATTCTGTATCCGCCAACAGCGGAGAAAGGTGAACTTATCATGAAGACTTTTGTTGTCATCGGACTTGGACGTTTCGGTACCGCAGTGGCCACCGAGCTGTGTGAACTGGGGCACGAGGTGCTGGCTATCGATGCCAGCGAGGAGGGTGTGCAGCAGGTGGCCGACCGGGTCACCCATGCCGTTGCCGGCGACGCCCGGGACCCTGCCGTGCTCCGCGCTCTGGGCGTGCGCAATTACGACTGCGCCATTGTGGCCGTGGGCGACGACGTGGGCAACAGCGCCCTGATTACCCTGAATCTGAAGGAGATTGGCGTCAAGCGGGTCATCTGCAAGGCCCAGAGCCATGTCCACCGGAAGGTGCTGGAGAAGATCGGCGCCGACCGGGTGGTGTTCCCCGAGCACGAGATGGGCGTCAAGCTGGCCCAGGGGCTGTCCAGCTCCAGCGTGCTCAACTTTATTGAGCTGTCTGACGACTTCGGCATTGTGGAGCTGGAGATCCCCAAGAGCTGGCAGCACCGCTCCATCCGGGATCTGGACGTCCGGGCCAAATACCACGTCAATATCATCGCCGTCCGCAAGGGGAGCACCGGCCAGCTGGACGTGGCCCCCGGCGGCGACTATGTTCTGGAGGCCAAGGACGCCGTGGTGACCCTGGGCCGGAACGAGGACATCAACCGCCTGCACGATCTGTAAGCGGCAGGAGAGAGAAGGAGGCCCCTATGGAGCACATTACCAGCCGGCAGAACCCTCTGATGGTCCGCATCAAAAAGCTGGGGCAGAGCCGCGCTCTGCGCAGGGAAGAGGGGGTTTTTGTCTGCGAGGGGCCCAAGCTGATAGAAGAGGCCCTGAAGTGGGGCGCCTGCGTGGAGACCATTCTGGCGGCGGAGGGGAAGCCTCTGCCCCAGGGCCTGACCGGTGAGAGCCGCCAGGTGGAGGTGCCCGACAGCCTTTTGCGGGCGGTCTCCTCGGTGGAGACACCCCAGGGCCTGCTGGCCGTGTGCCGCAATCCTGGACTTACACCGCCGGACAAACTGACCGGCGGGCGTTACCTGGTGCTGGACGGGGTCCAGGACCCGGGCAATCTGGGCACCATCTGGCGTACCGCCGACGCCTTCGGCGCCGACGGCCTGTTGCTGGTCAACGGCTGCGCCGACCCCTGGAGCCCCAAGACCATCCGGGCCACCATGGGCGCCTGCTTCCGCCTGCCCGCCTGGGAGACCGACCTGGAGACCGTCCGGGCCCTGCTGGACGGGGCGGATATCCCCCTGTACGCCACGGCCTTGCGTGAGGACACGGTGGACGTGCGGGATGTGGACCTGAAGCGTGCGGCGGTGGTCATCGGCAGTGAGGGACGGGGCATCTCGGATGAGGCCCTGGCCCTGTGCCGCAGGACCATCAAAATCCCCATGCGGGCGCGGTGTGAGTCCCTGAACGCCGCCATGGCGGCAGGGGTTGTGCTGTGGGAGATGTGCCGGTAGAGAACAGGAGGGGACGGCTGTGGCAGCGCTGAAATACTGGATCTGGCTCACCACGAGGCGGGGCATGACGCCCCTTCAGACCTTCCGGCTGCTGGACCATTTCGGCACGCCGGAGGCGGCCTACTTTGCCGACCGGAAGGAGTACCGCCTGTGTGGCCTGACCGACTGGCAGCAGCGCACCCTGCTGGACAAGAGCCTGGACGGGGCGGAGCGCATTCTGGGCGACTGCGACCGGCTGGGCATCCGCATCCTCACCATTCAGGATGCGGAGTACCCCGAGCGCCTGCGGCAGATTGAAAACCCGCCCTGCGTGCTGTATGTAAAGGGAAAACTCTTCCCATTTGATGAGCTGGTGACTGTCGGCGTGGTAGGCACCCGGCGGCCCACGGAGTACGGGAAAATCATGGCTGGCCGCCTGGGTATGGAGCTGGCCAGAGGGGGCGCGCTGGTGGTGTCCGGCATTGCCCGTGGACTGGACGCCGCAGCGCTGCGTGGTGCCCTCAAGGGCGGAGGCAGCGTGGTTTCGGTGCTGGGCGGCGGAATCGACGTGGTCTATCCGGCGGAAAACCGCTGGCTCTACGAGGACGTGGCGGCAGCCGGTGCCCTCATCTCCGAGTATCCGCCGGGAACAGAGAATAAAGGAGAGCATTTCCCCATCCGTAACCGGATTATCAGCGGCCTGTCCCTGGGCGTGGCCGCCGTGGAGGCGGAGGAGCACAGCGGCACCCTGATCACCATGCGTCTGGCCCTGGACCAGGGGCGTGACGCCTTCGCGGTGCCCGGCAACGCCGACGCGCCCATGAGCCGGGGCACCAACCTGCTCATCCAGCGGGGCGAGGCCAAGCTGGTCCTGTCCGGCTGGGACATTTTGTGTGAGTATGAGCAGCTGCTGCCCGGCCGTGTGAGCCGGCCGGAGCCTCTTCCCGTGCAGGTGGAGGCCGCCCGGCTGGAGGTTCCGGAACCCCCGCAGGAGCCGGAGCGGCAGGAGACGGTGACCGCTGAAACGGTTGACAAGCCTGATGAAATGGCATATATTACCTTAGAAGACGGTGCGCTGACCGATGATGAGCGGGATATTCTCCTGGCTCTGGAGGGACGCGGGCTGCGGACGGACGACCTGGTGGAGCTGACCCAGATTCCGGCCCGCAGGGTGTCCAGCGCTCTGACCATGCTGCAAATCCACGGCTATGTGGAGGAGAAGGCGGGCAGGCGTTTTGAGAGCACCGTGGTATTGAAGCGAGAATAAGCGAGAGAAGCCAGGCCCCATGGAGCGGCCGGTTCCTCTTTTGGAGGTATATCGTGGCAAAGACAAATCTGGTTATCGTGGAGTCTCCGGCCAAGGCCAAGACCATCACGAAATATCTGGGTCCTGGGTATCAGGTCAAGGCGTCCATGGGCCATGTGCGTGATCTGCCCAAGAGCAAGCTGGGCGTGGACGTGGAGCACGGCTTCACCCTGGACTACCAGCCCATCAAGGGCAAGGAAGAGGTCATTGACGACCTGAAGAAGGCGGCTAGGAAGAGCGATCAGATCTTCCTGGCCACCGACCCGGACCGTGAGGGTGAAGCCATCTCCTGGCACCTGAAGGAGCTGCTGGATCTGCCTGACGAGCGGACCCACCGGGTTACCTTTAATGAGATCACCAAGAAGGTGGTCAACGAGTCCATCGCCAATCCCCGGGCCATCGACATGGACCTGGTGGACGCCCAGCAGGCCCGGCGTGTGCTGGACCGCATTGTGGGCTATCAGATCTCCCCGCTGCTGTGGAAGAAGATCCGCCGGGGCCTGAGCGCGGGCCGGGTCCAGTCCGTGGCCACCCGGCTGGTGGCTGAGCGGGAGCAGGAGATCCGGGACTTCCAGCCTGAGGAGTACTGGACCCTGGAGGCCGAGCTGGAGCGCGTCGCCCCTGCGGCGGGCAAGTTCAAGGCCGCCTTCTACGGCCGTGAGAAGAAGATGGAGCTCCACAGCGAGGAGGAGGTCAACACGGTGGTGTCCGCCGTGGAGCACGCCCCCTTCACTGTCCGGGGTGTGAAGCGGCAGGACAAGCAGCGCAACCCCGCGCCCCCCTTCACCACCTCCACCCTCCAGCAGGAGGCCTCCCGCAAGCTGAACATGACCCCCAGGCGCACCATGTCCATCGCCCAGCAGCTCTATGAGGGCGTGGACATCGCGGGCGAGGGAACCGTGGGTCTCATTACCTATATGAGAACCGACTCCCTGCGCCTGTCCGACGAGGCCACCGCTGCCGCCAGAAGCTTTATCCTGGGCCGTTACGGCCAGGAGTACTATCCCGGCAAGGCCCGGGTCTACAAGGCCAAATCGGGCGCTCAGGACGCCCACGAGGCCATCCGTCCCTCCAACGTGAACCTGACTCCCGAGGACGTGAAGAAGGACCTGACCAGCGAGCAGTACCGGCTTTACAAGCTGATCTGGAGCCGCTTCCTGGCCTGCCAGATGGCTGCCGCTGTGTACGACAGCGTGACCATTGACGTGGAGTCCGCCGGGTACACCTTCCGGGCCAACCACTCCGCCATCAAGTTCTCCGGCTACATGGCGGTGTACGTGGAGGGCAAGGACGAGGAGGAGGACGAGTTCCAGTCCCCGCTGCCCGACCTGAAGGAGGGGGAGCCCCTGGACCTGCGGAAGCTGAACCGGGACCAGCACTTCACCCAGCCTCCTGCCCGGTACACCGAGGCCACCCTCATCAAGGCCCTGGAGGAGAAGGGCATCGGCCGACCCTCCACCTACGCCCCCACTGTGTCCACCATTCTGGACCGTGAGTACGTGGTGAAGGAGGGCAAGTACCTGCGCACCACGCCTCTGGGCGAGGTGGTCACCGGGCTGATGAAGGACAAGTTCCCCGATATCGTGGACACCGCCTTCACCGCCCACATGGAGGAGCAGCTGGACGAGGTGGAGACCGGCAAGGTCAACTGGCGTGAGCTCATCGGCGGCTTCTACGGCGGCTTTGAGAAGGAGCTTCAGCAGGCGGAGAAGGACCTGGACGGCGAGCGCATCAAGGTGCCCGACGAGGTCTCCGAGGAGCTGTGCCCCAAGTGCGGCCGGAATCTGGTCATCAAGTCGGGCCGGTTCGGCCGGTTCCTGGCCTGCCCCGGCTGGCCTGAGTGCGACCACACCCAGCCCATTGTGATTGAGATGCCCGGCCGCTGCCCCAAGTGCGGCGGACGGATTCTGAAAAAGACCTCCAAGCGGGGCTTTGCCTACTACGGCTGCGAGAACAACTCGGGCCGCAACGGCGTGAAGTGCGACTTTATGACCTGGGACGTGCCGGTGAAGGACAACTGCCCCTCCTGCGGCCACACCATGTTCAAGAAGTCGGGCAGAGGCTTCAAGAAGCCCTTCTGTATCAACCCCGAGTGCCCCAACTTCCTGCCCGAGGACCAGAGAGGCTACAAGAAGAAGCCCGCTGCCGAGGGGACCGCTGAGGCCGCTCCCGCCGAGGGAGAGGAGAAGGCCAAAAAGACCGCCGCCAAGAAGACGGCGGCCAAGAAGCCCGCGGAGAAAAAGACGGCTGCCAAGAAGACAGCCGAGAAGAAGCCTGCGGCGAAGAAGACCACCGCCAAGAAGACGACGGCCAAGAAGGCCGCCAAGACCGAAGAATAACCCTGGGGCAGGGACGGGAGCAGCCCGCCCCTGCCCTCTTGCGATACAAAGGAGATAAGATGGAACCAGTGATTGTAATCGGCGCGGGCCTGGCCGGGTCCGAGGCCGCTTGGCAGCTGGCACAGCGGGGCATCCCGGTGGAGCTGCGGGAGATGAAGCCGGAGAAGATGACCCCTGCCCACCACACGCCCTGGTTTGGCGAACTGGTGTGCTCCAACTCCCTGCGGTCCGACCAGCTGGAGAACGCGGTGGGCCTGCTGAAGGAGGAGCTGCGGCGCATGGGCTCCCTGATTCTGTCCTGTGCCGACGAGCACCGGGTGGAGGCGGGCGGAGCGCTGGCGGTGGACCGCCACGGCTTTGCCCAGGCCATTACGGAGAAGATCCGCAGCCACCCTCTGATTACCGTCGTGGAGGGGGAGGTGGAGCACCTTCCGGCAGAGGGACAGGTCATCGTGGCCTCCGGGCCTCTGACCTCTGACACGCTGGCGGAGGATATCAAGGGCTTCTTCCCTGAGAGCCACTACCTGAACTTCTTCGACGCCGCCGCGCCCCTGGTGACCTTTGAGAGCGTGGATATGGAGAGCGCCTTCTTTGCCTCCCGGTACGACAAGGGCACCCCGGACTATATCAACTGCCCCCTCACCGCCGAGGAGTACGAGGCCTTCTGGACCGAGCTGTGCGCCGCTCAGGAGGCGGAGGTCCACGGCTTTGAGGACAAGAACGTGTTCGAGGGCTGCATGCCCGTGGAGGTCATGGCCCGCCGTGGACACGACACCCTGTGCTACGGTCCCCTCAAGCCCCGTGGTCTGAAGGACCCCAAGACGGGCAAGGAGCCCTTCGCGGTGGTGCAGCTGCGCAAGGACAACGCCGACGGCACCATCTACAATCTGGTGGGTTTTCAGACCCACCTGAAGTGGCCTGAGCAGAAGCGGGTGTTCTCCATGATTCCCGCCCTGAAGAACGCCGAGTTCCTCCGCTACGGAGTCATGCACCGCAACACCTATCTGGACTCGCCCCGTCTGCTGGACCGGTATTACCGGGTGAAGAAGGACCCCCGTATCTGCTTCGCCGGTCAGATTACCGGCGTGGAGGGCTATGTGGAGTCCACCGCTTCCGGCTTCCTGGCGGCGCTGGAGCTGTCCCGCCGACTGCGTGGGCTGCCTCCCGTGGACTTCCCCCAGGAGACCGCCACCGGCGCCCTGGCGCTGTATATCAGCAACGAGACGGTGACCGACTTCCAGCCCATGAACGTGAATTTCGGCATCATCCCGCCGCTGGGCTATAAGGTGAAGGGCAAGAGAAATAAGAACGCCGAGCTGTCCAAGCGGGCGCTGGAGAAGCTGGCGGAGCTGGACACGGAGTAAGGGGATTATACGCCCGCCTCCAGCACCAGCCGCATGGCCAGACGGAAGCCGTGGCGGAAGCAGACCAGCCGTTCGTGATAGGCGGCTTCGGCCTCCAGGTCGTTGAGGCGGTCGAGAAATTCCAGCCCAAGGGCGGCGTGGATGCGGCTGTAACAGGCGTTAAGCGCCTGCTCTCGCGCACCTGCGTCGGGCGCATGGCTGAAATCCAGTCTGCCATTCTCCAGCTCTGATTCAAAGAGTTCTTCCAGTAAATCAGTCATAAAGAATACCTCACAGAAATTCACTAATTAGATGAAACAAGAATATCATCTAATTAGTGAAAAATCAAGGAGAATTTTATGACCACAAAAGAAATTTTTTCTCAGCGGATGCGGGAGTTGCGCAAGCAGACCGGCCAGCCCCAGAAGGTGCTGGCGGAGCTGCTGGATGTCAGCGTCAACCAAATCAGCGAGATGGAAAAGGGGACGCGGATGACAACGCTGGAAAAGCTGGCGGTCATTTGTCAGCACTACAACGTCTCCGCCGACTATCTGCTGGGCCTGACCGACGAGCGGCGGCCTCTGCGTGAGGACAGATAAAGAAAACAGTTTTGGGAGGAATCAAAATGAAAATCATCGTAGATGCCATGGGCGGCGATAACGCCCCTGCTTCCAACGTCAGAGGCGCCCTGCGGGCGGTGAAGGAGCTGGGAGCCGAGGTGATTCTGGTGGGCCGTGGTGAGGACATCCTGACCGTCCTGGCCGAGGACGGCATCAAGGACCTGCCCGCCGGCATTGAAATCGCCCATGCCTCCGAGGTGGTGGAGATCTGCGACAACCCCGCCACCGCCTTCAAGGAGAAGAAGGACTCCTCCCTCACTGTGGGCCTGAACCTGCTCAAGGAGGGGAAGGGAGACGCCTTTGTCTCCGCCGGCAGCACCGGCGCCCTGCTCTCCGCGGCCACCCTGCTGGTCAAGCGGGTGAAGGGCATCCGCCGTGCGGCCATGTGCCCCGTGGTACCCACGGCCAAGGGCGGCGCTCTGCTCATCGACTGCGGCGCCACCGCTGAGTGCACCCCCGAGTACCTGCTCCAGTTCGCCTTCATGGGCTCCTACTACGCCGAGCGGGTCATGGGCCGTCCCGAGCCCCGTGTGGGCCTGCTGAACATCGGCGCCGAGGAGTCCAAGGGTACCGACCTCCAGCGGGAGACCTGGAAGCTGCTCAAGAAGGCGGACGCTGAGGGCCGCATCAACTTTGCCGGCAACGTGGAGGGCAAGGAGGCCGTTCTGGGCGCGGTGGACGTCATCGTCACCGACGGCTACTCGGGCAACATCTTCCTCAAAACCATGGAGGGCGCCGGCAGCTTCCTGGCCGGTGAGATGAAGAAGATGTTTATGAAGAGCATCACCACCAAGCTGGCTGCCCTGCTGGTGAAGGACGGCATCAAGGATTTTAAGCGGATGATGGACTCCCGCGAGGTGGGCGGCACCGCCCTGGTGGGCATCTCCAAGCCGGTCATCAAGGCCCACGGCTCCTCCGACGCCTACGCCATCCGCAACGCCATCCGTCAGGCCATGCAGTTCGCCTCTTCCGGCATCATTGACGATATCACCGAGAACGTGGAGTACATGCGCCTGCCCGTCATGCACAAGCCTGCCGCTGAGTAAACCCGGCGACATATGTCCGGATTGTGTCGGTCAGAAGCGGGAAGAATGTTTTGAAATGCTGCGCAGGGCATAAAAATTTAGAAATGCTATTGACACGCTGGCGGAATATGCCTATTATTTTTAGTGCAAGAGATGCCGTGCGCGGCAATTAAATAACTGGGAGTCGATAGTTATGATTTTCAACAAGCTGACCGAGCTGCTGGCTGAACAGTTCAGCGTAGAGCCTGAGAGCATTACCATGGAAACTTCCTTTGAGGACGATCTGGGCGCCGACTCCGTGGACATCGTGGAGCTGTCCATGGGCCTGGAGGAGGAGTTCGGCATCGAGGAGATGAGTGAGGACGACGTGGCCACCATCAAGACGGTGGGCGATCTGGTGCACTATCTCCAGGGCAAAGTCGAGGAATAAAACAAGCAACGAGGTCAAAGCCCCGCCGGGTGCGGGGCTTTGATTTTTACTGGGAGGGAAACAAATGGAGAAGCTGGAGGAGAAGCTGGGCTATACCTTTCAGAACCGGGCCCTGCTGGAGAACGCGCTGACTCACAGCTCCTACGCCAACGAGAACAAGCACACCGGAGCTCAGAGCAATGAGCGGCTGGAGTTCCTGGGGGATTCGGTGCTGGGCATGGTCACCGCCGACTATCTCTACCGGGTCCATCCGGACCTGCCGGAGGGCGATCTGACTCGTACCCGGGCGGCCCTGGTGTGTGAGGGCAGCCTGGTGGAGGTAGCCCAGCAGCTGGAGCTGGGCACCTACCTGAAACTGGGCAAGGGCGAGGACGCCGGCGGCGGCCGGGAGCGGCCGTCCATCGTGGCGGACGCAGTGGAGGCCGTGCTGGCGGCGGTCTATCTGGACGGCGGCATCGGCTCCGCCCGGAAGATCATCCAGCGCTTCATTCTGGACCGGGAAGAGGAGAAGAGCGGCAGCCGGGACTACAAGACCGCACTCCAGGAGCTGGTGCAGCGGGAGAGCGGCCAGGTGCTGGCTTACCGTCTGGTGGGCTCCACCGGCCCTGACCACGCCAAGCGCTTCCAGGTGGAAGTGGAGCTCAACGGCACCCCTGTGGGAGCCGGAGAGGGCCGCAGCAAGAAGGAAGCCGAGCAGATGGCGGCCAAGGCAGCCATCGCCAAACTGAAGGGGTAAGCGGCCGCCATCTGCTCGGCTGCGAGCGAGAGCGAGCCGCCGCTGTGCGGCGTCCAAGATTCCGGCGTAGCTGGAATCTTGATGGCAGGGCGCATTTTCGCCCTGCCAGATGAAAAGAAAAATAAGCGTCCGGGCGGCATCGCCGCCTGGACGCAGGTGGCGGCTAAGGCAGCCATCGCCAAGCTGAAGGGCTGAATACAGCACAGCGGGCGTACCGGAGGATCCGGTACGCCCGCTGTTTTTATGCCAGTCAGTTTTTACTTCCGCTTCCGGCCCATGATGTAGCCGCTGAGGGCCGCCACAATGGGAACGGTGAGGATGATGCCCATGGAACCGGCGATGCCCTGGAGCAGCTCCAGGCTCAGCAGGTCGCTGTTGAGCAGCTGCAGGAGGGGGTAGTCATAGACCTGGAAGAGGAGCAGGGTGTTCAGGGAGGAGCCGGCAAAGGCCAGGATGAGGGTGTTGGCCATGGTGCCCATGGCGTCCCGGCCGATGTTCATGCCGGAGCGGAACAGACCCAGGGAAGAGAGCTCCGGGTTGTGGGTGTGCAGTTCGTGGAGGGAGGAGGCGATGGCCATGGCCACGTCCATCACCGCGCCCATGGACGAGATGAGAATGCCGCACACCAGCAGCCCGCTGATCTGCAATCCGCCGTCCGAGGCCTGGAGTACCAGAGCCTCGGCGTTGTCCGTGTTGAAGCCGTTGAGGGGCGTCAGAGTGCCCACAATGGCCGCCGAGATACCGGCTGCCGCCACGCCGCCCACACAGCCCAGGGTGGCGCACAGGGTCTTGAGGGTGGGGCCATCCAGCAGCAGCAGGGACGCGGCGGTGGTGAGGGCGATGATGCCCACCGTGGCAGGGACAGGGGGGATGCCCCGGAGCATCATGGGGAGCAGCAGGAACCAGACACAGGCCAGAGTGAAGAGCAGGCCCAGCAGGGCTTTGACACCCTTCCGGCCGCCCACAAGAATCATGACAAGGGCAAAGGCCAGGACAAAGAGGCCCACAACCTGCCAGCGGTCATAGTTGAAGATGCTGACCACATAGAGAGAGCCGTCGTCGTCATAGTCCAGCCGGACAATGAGGCGGGTGTTCTCCCTGGCGTCCAGGTTGGTGTAGGCGTTGAGATAGTTGTAGGTCTCCAGAAACTCACCCTTGTGCTCACCGGAGCAGATCTCCAGCTCCAGCAGCTGGGTGCCCAGCCTGCGGCCCTCGGTCCAGTCGTCCGGCTCGGCGTTGTCCATCAGCACGTCGTTGACACGGGCCACAGCAAAGGTCATCTGGCTGGCGCTGGTGGGGATGTCGTCCGCTCCGGGGGTGTTGAGGTAGACGCCGAAGCCCACCAGCAGGGCGAGAACCAGGAGAGAGACTGCGATGGACACAATCCTTCCCCGTGTCAGCTGGGGCGGCTGGAGCTTCCTGGGCGCATTGTCCTGTTTTTTCATAGAATCCCTGCCTTGTCGTCAGTGTGTGGGAAAAGGGCTTCGGGGCCGCCCGTGAGGGCGGCCCCGAAGGCTGTCATGGATGTGTTTTACTTGAGCAGCGAGAGGATGAAGCGCTGGACCATGACGGAGAGCTCACCGCGGGTGAGGGATGCGTTGGGGGCGAGCTGGTTGTCAGGTCTGCCGGTGATGATACCGCTGTTCTGGCAGTAGCGGAAGGCCTCGGCGGCGCTGTCGGGGACGTCGGCGGCGTCGGTGAAGCCACTCAGGGAGCCGGTGGCGTCCACCTTGGCGTCCAGCGCGCCGGCCATGGCATACAGAGCCTTGGCCACGTCGGTGCGGGTTGCGGTCTGGCTGCCGTCAAAGTCGTCGGAGACGATGGACAGGGAGGCGGCCCACTTGGCAGCCTCAGCGTACCACTCGGTACCCGTCTGGCCCTCCACGTCGGGGCAGCCGGCCAGACGCCACAGGACGGTGACCAGCTCGCCGCCGGTGAGGGTGGCGTTGGGGGCGAAGTAGCCGCCGCCGGTGCCCAGGAGAAGCTCACGGGCGCTGACGAAAGCCACAGCGGGGGAGTACCACAGGGACGCAGCCACGTCCACAAAGACCTTGGTGTTGTCAATGAGCTGGAGCTTGCTGGAATCACCCAGAGAGAGAATCTTGCCGTTCTCCACAACCGCGATGGGAACGATGGTGTAGTGTCCATCCTTGTCCACCTGGACGGCTACGGTGTAGTCGCCGGCCTCAGCGGGAGGCACGGGAGTGAGAGGCACGCCGTTCTCGTCGATGATGACCACGTCATCCTTGGGCGGGGTGTAGGGAGGATAGTAGTCCTCATGCTCGGGCGGGATATCCACCACCTCGGTGCCGCAGATGATGTCGGCACGGTCACGGATACGGATGCGAGGTGCGGGACCGTCAAAGGTGTTGTCGTAGGAGGCCAGGCCGGTGACGGTGATCTCGTGGCCCACAGCCAGGTTTTCGATAACCTTGTCCTTGGTGATGTAGCCGTCGATGAACACACGGGCGTCATAGCCGGAGCTGTCACGGACCATGATGGTCTGGACCAGGCCCTCGGCCTCGGCGAAGCTGACCACCACGCCCTTGATCTGGACCAGGCTGCCCAGGTATTTGGACTCAGCCGCCTCCTGGGTGGTGATGGGCTTGGGCTCCAGGGTCTCGTACTCGCCCAGCTCGCCGATCTTCTCGATGGAGGTCACAGCGATCTGGCGCTCGCCCTGGTAAGAGGAGGTGGTGCCGGTGATGCGGACCTTGTCGCCGATCTTGTAGTTGCCGGCCACGGGGAAGGCGTTGATGCCGGCGGTGCCGTCCTGGACGTAGATACAGTCGAAGAAGGCGGTGTCCTTGTCATAGCCGGAGGCGTTGGAGGTGACCACGCCCTCGATGACGTACTTGATGCCCTCCAGCTTCTGGGCCTGCACGTCGGCGATATTGGTGATGGTCAGGGGGTTGAGGTAGGCTACCAGGTTTTCGCAGATGTTGTAGTTGGAGTAGTTCTTCTCGGCGCCGGAGTCACCGATGGTGGCCTGGACCTCGAAGTTGGACATAAAGGCCGCGCCGGAGACGACAATAAGGCCCTTGTTGTCGCCCAGGTCCTCAGTGGCCAGCACCATCAGGCGGTCGTCGCCCTCAGCCACAGTGTACTTGGGCATGGAGTCGCCGCCCAGGGTGTCGTTGTCGCTGTCCTTGGAGTAGGTGGTGGCGTGGCCGTAGACCACGGGGGAGACGGTGTCGGGAATGGTGGTAGTGGGATTGCCCTCAGCGTCCACCACGTAGATGGAGGCGCCGCCGTACTGGCTGAAGAGCTGGGAGTACAGGTTGTTGTTGGGGTTCTCGGGGTCAAACTCCACGCCATTCATCAGGAAGTGGTCCCAATTGTAGGTGGAGAAGTAGAGCCGCTGGGTCTGGCCGCCGTTGAGCTTGTCGTCGTTGGTGGCGTCGTCGCCGATGCGCAGGGAGGAGCCCAGGGCCTCAAGGACCTTGTTCTGCTGGGCGGCCATGTGGTCGGCGGCGGGGAACTCCGCGTAGCTCTCATAGTAGTCGGACCAGCCGGCCAGGACCAGGGTGCCGCCGGCGGCATTGAAGGCCTTCAGAGCCTCGATTTCTGCATCGGAGTAGCAGACATAGGGGTCGCGCAGGGCGCTGCCGTCACGGCGGGAAGGAGCGGTGAGGAAGATGGCCACATATTTGCCGTTCTCATTCTCACAGGCGGCGATCAGGTCTTCGCTGGTGTTCAGCTGAACCGTGCGCACCGAGTAACCGGCTGCCAGGTTGCCGAAGTTGCCCATGGAGTCCTTGTAGTTGCCGTTGACGTACTCGTTGTAGTGGGAGGCGTCGATGCCGATGTAAACCAGCTGGCTGGCATCCAGAACATCCAGGGTGACGTCCTTGGAGTAGGAGTACTCAATGCCGTCCTCCACCAGGACCACGGTGACGGTAATGGTCATCACACGGGCCATGTCGGGGATATAGCTCCAGTCCACGGTCAGGGTGCCGGAGGCGGGGAGCTCATAGCCCTTGGTGTCGGTGCCCAGGACCTCGTCGCCGATGGAGTAGGTGATGGACTTGACGGTGGCGGGGCTGGACTCGCTGTTGAACAGGGTGGTGGTGAGGGTGAGGGCCTCATTGGTGACGGGGGTAGCGGTGCCGCACTCCACAGAGGAGATGCCCAGCTTCACCACTTCGCCCACCCACACGGGGGCGGTGACAGCCAGGTCGCCGTCGCCCTGGGTGACGCGGATGAAGTAGTAGCTGTAGCTGGCGGGGATGGTGCACTCCAGCTCGCCGGAGGCCAGCTCAGCGGGATCGTCCCAGGTGTAGGCCACGGCGCCGGAGTTGACCACCACTTCCACCTTGGAGATGGAGTCGGAGGCGTCGGGGTCGTACACGCTGACGTTGATGCTCACATTCTCGGGGACGTCGGAGATGATGGAACCCAGCATCTGGCCGTTGAGGGTGTAGTTGATCTCCAGGTTCTTGTCCTCGGTGGCGTAGACGCGGTAGTTCCGGATGGCCTCATACAGGCCGTCCTGGGAGAAGTCGTCAGTCAGGATAACGTCACGGGCGTCGTTGGCATTGCCCCACTTGCCCTTGTGGTTGTCCTGGTTGTTGGTGGGGGCCACGTGCCAGCCCTTGTCCAGTGCCATGATGTACTGCTCATAGCTGGGGTAGTAGCCGCCGGCACCGATGGCGCCCTCGCCGTTGCCCACCTCAACCAGATACATCCGGGTGTCAATGATGGGGTCATAATAGCCGAAGTCGCTGAAGTTGCCGAAGGTGGTGCCGGGGTGGTTGAACTGGCTGATGGAATTGACCAGGTTCTCGTTGCTCAGCAGGGCGTAATAGGCCTTCATGCCGGCATCGGCAGTCTTGTTGTTCAGGGTGGTGTTGTTGCGGGAGACGATGCCGGGGGTGTTGAAGGTGTTGATGTGGCCGGGGCCGCCGGACCAGGTCATCTCGAAGCCGGCCAGGGCCACGACCTCACCGGCGTACTGCTCGTTGAAGGCGGCCACAGCGCCGGTGTAGGCGTTCCACTTCTTGGCGCTGGCTTCGGTCATCTGGCTGACGTCATAGAGGGCGGCCTCGGGGTTGGCGGCTCCGGAGGCGTCAAAGTAGTTGGAGTGGTCGGTGAAGGCCACGAAATCCACGTTGGCGCTCTCAGGCAGGTTGGCCACGTAGTTCAGGCCCTCCTGGAGGGTGCCGGCGCCGTCGGAGTACTCGGCGGTGTGGGAGTGGAGCTGGCCGAAGTAGAGCTGGTACTTGGCCGTACCGATGGTGAAGGTCCAGGTGCGGGAGACGGTCTTTTCATCGGCCCGGGTGACGGTGGCGGTGACGGTAACCTTGCCGTCCGCCATGGCCTCGGCGGGCTTGTAAGAGGCCTTGCCGTTCTCCACGGTGGGGGTGACATCCTGGTCGTTCACCTTCAGGGTGACGGTGGGTTCCACGCCCGCGTTGCCGAAGGTGAAGCCGATTTCGGGCTGCTTCTCGTCGCCGGTCTGAGCGTTGGCGGCGGGGAAGACAGAGGTGATGTAGGGCTCATCCTTGACGTCAAGGGTGGTGGTACCGGTAAAGGCCACGTCCTTGTTGTCCGTTCCGCTGATGGTGATCACCAGCTCACCGGCGGCCATGGCGGAGCCGGGAATGGTGAAGGAGTAGGTGCCGTTGTCGTTGGTCAGCTCGGCAGCGTTGTCGCCGTACTTGGCGGAGATTTCCTTGATGCCGAAGACGGAGTCCACGGTGAAGCTGACGGCGTAGTCCTGACCCACATAGGCGTCGGGCAGGAGGCCGAAGGTGACGGCGGGCATGTTGACCACGCCATCGGTGATGGTGACGCCCTCAGCCACGGGGTAGAAGTGGAAGGTGTAGATGTCCTTGTCGCTGTCGTTGTACAGGCTGTAGGTCTTGTAGGAGCCGGCGTAGTACTCCAGGTACTGGGAGTACTTGCCGTTGAACTTGGCGGTGCGGCTCTCCAGGTTGAAGCCGCCGTTGAAAGCGGTCAGCTTCCAGTCGGCGTCCTCGGTGGCCTCGGCGGAGTAGAAGGCGTTGTTGCCGGTGCCGTTGGAGCAGAGGTAGCCGTCAGAGGTTTTGAAGCGGAACCACTCGCCGTTGACTTCCACGGTGAAGACCCGGGCGCCGTTGGCGGGGGTGGCCACGCCGTCAGCCACAGTGGCCCCGGCGTTGTTGATGGAGGGGCTGGTCTCGTTGCCGTCGCCGCCGGCCAGAACGCCCTTGGCACCCTCGTTGTAGAGCACCACCTGAGCGCCGTCCTCAGGCAGGTCGCCGCTGGGCTCCTCGGGGATTTCGGTGACCTTGTAGAAGGAGAGGGCGAACATACCCTCGCTGCCGGCGGAGATTTTGCCGTAGGAGCTCCAGTTGTTCTTCTCGGCGTACCACTCCATGTAGGAGTTGCGGACGGTGTTCTTGATGTACCAGAGGTCGTTTCCGGCATCCTCCAGCACCCACTTGTCGTTCTTCTCACCCAGGGGCATGCTGGAGAAGGAGTCGCCCATGCCGATGTTCTGGCCGTTATAGGAGAAGGACCAGGTGCCGTCGCCATTGTCGGCCACGGTCCACACGTCGGCGGCGGTGAAGCCGGACAGGATACCATCCTTCAGCGTAACAGCGGTGCCGTTGTTATAGAAGCCGTTGTAGGTGCCGGACAGAGCCATGCCATAGGCGGGGGCGTAGATGACAACCTGGTCGCCGTGGGCGATAGGCCCGGAAGAGGCGCTGCCGTCCAGGTCAATCTCGCTGGCCAGGGTGTTGCGCAGCTGGAGGGTGTCTTTGAATACGCCCACCGCGGCGGTGATGGTGATGACACTGCCGACAGCAACAGGCCAGGTGCCGTCATCATTCTTGTCCACCACGGCCTTGTAGAGCTCTATGGTGTTGCCGCTGCTGTCCTTCACGGTGATGTTTGGGTTGGAATACTGACCATTATTGTCAAAAATCTCGGTGACCTCCACGTTGCGGAGGGTCACATAGGTGCAGATATCGGCGGTGGTCAGCTCCCCGATGGTCTTGACAGCGGGGGTCAGGGTCAGCCCGGAGGACTTCTCGTAAGTAGAATTCTCCAGTTGGGGCAGGCCGTTGAAAGTGGCACGCTTGCCGGTGCCGATGACGGTGTCGCCCAGGGCGATATTGTCAAAGTTGGCGCTCATGCGGACGCAGATACCGCCGGTGCTGTCCTGAAGGTAGACGTTCTTGCCGTCCAGCAAGGTGACCACACCCTTGACCGCCAGGTTCTCGGTGCCGTCCGCGGCGGCCAGAGCCTCCTTGATGGAGACGGTCTCGGGCTCCTCGGGATCGGGAGGCGTCACTCCGCCGCCCTCACCCTCCAGCTTGTAGAGGGTGAAATCGCAGGGATAGCCGGCGTTGATGGTGGTGTTCTTATAGGCGCGGAACTTGTTTTCCGAATTCCTGTTGCTGGCCAGGGTCACGGTGTCCTCGCCGGTGCCCAGGAAACGGAATGCGCCATTTTCAAAGGAGATGGCCCAGGTGTAGTCGCCGGCTTTGATGCCGTTCTCGTTGCCGCCCTTGGGTGCCACCTTGGTACCATTGGCATCGGTGAGGGTAACGCCGTCCTGTGTCACGGCGATGTCCCACACCAGATTGGCGGCGGGGCTGGTGATGGAGCCTTCGGTGGCGCCCAACTCAGCGGCGGCCAGCCAGGTTCCATCCAGCGCGCCCACGGCGTAGCCGGAATCCACGACCATGACATAGCTGCCATCGGTCAGTTCTTCCTGGGTTGTGATCTGCTTGTATACCGCCTCGTCAGCGGCGGAAGCAGCGGGGAAAAAGGTGAACAGCATTGCCAGGGATAGGAGCAGCGCAAGGTTCTTACGGAGCTGTCGTTTCATGATCTCCATCCTTTCTCTCGTCCGCACGGGTTGTGCGGATGGCGGCAGGGGCGTATATCTGCCGCTCAAGTAATTTTTGACTTTTACCGCTGGCCCCATCACCTCCCGTAACGGTTACATAAAAACAAAATAAGTTCTCTTCCTTATTCATTCTACAAGGAATTTTGGTTACATTCAACGGGTGACTGTGATATTTTGCACAATAAAAAGTGAGAAAAGGCGTGTAAAATTAGTGTAAAATGGTCAACTGTACAAAAGACGTGGGTTGCTGTACCGATGCGGGGCGTGTGAATACCGTGCGGAAGGCGGAAAAGCGTTTGCAAATAAGGGCAGAACTTGATATAATATAGTATTCAAACGCATTGCACCAAAAACGCAGATGTGAGGTGCCCGATTTGTACTTAAAAGCACTCGAAATCCAGGGATTTAAGTCCTTTCCGGACAAGACGGTTCTCACCTTCGGCGAGGACGTCACCGCCATCGTGGGTCCCAACGGCAGCGGCAAGTCCAATATCTCCGACGCCATCCGCTGGGTCATGGGGGAGCAGTCCACCCGTGCGCTCCGTGGCGGCAAGATGGAGGACGTCATTTTCGGCGGTACAGCCAAGCGCAAGCAGCTGGGCTTTGCCGAGGTCTCCCTGGTGCTGGACAACTCCGAGCATTTCTTTGACCTGGAGGAGAGCGAGGTCATGGTCACCCGGCGGTACTACCGCTCGGGTGAGAGCGAGTACTACATCAACCGCCGCAGCGTCCGCCTGAAGGACGTCAACGAGCTGTTCATGGACACCGGTCTGGGCCGGGAGGGCTACTCCATCATCGGCCAGGGCAAGATTGACGAGATTCTCTCGGTCAAGTCCGGTGACCGCCGGGAGATTTTCGAAGAGGCGGCTGGCATCTCCCGCTACCGCCACCGCAAGGAGGAGGCGGAGCACAAGCTCATCCGCACCGACGAGAACCTGGTCCGCATCAACGACAAGCTGGACGAGCTGGAGCTCCAGGTGGAGCCTCTGCGGGCCCAGTCGGAGAAGGCCAGAAAATACCTCCTGCTGCGGGACGAGCTGCGTGGCCTGGAGATTTCGGTCTGGCTGGACCAGCTGGAGAAGATCCGTGCCGCGGCCATCAAGACCCTGAACGACTACGAGAATGCCGTCCGCCAGAAGGACGAGGCCCAGCGCCAGGTGGAGGTGCTCTACGCCGCCGCCGAGGGCTATGCCGCCCAGATGCGGGAGAAGGACGTGGAGGTTGAGCACATCCGCTTTGAGATGATGCAGCGGGAGGCGGACGCCAACCTGTGCGACAACGCCATTGCCGTGCTCAAGGCCAATATCCAGAACAATATGGAGAACAGCGGCCGCCTCCAGGAGGAGCTGGCCGCTCAGGAGGGACGGGACGACAGCATCGGCGCCCAGATTGAGGACCGCCGGAGCAGAATCCGCTCTATTATAGAGGAAGCGGACGCCCTGCGGGCGTCTCTGGCGGACTATCAGAATCAGTCCCAGGAGGCGATACGGAGCGCCGGAACCCTGGCCGCCGAGATGGAGGCCTTGCGGCAGAAAGAGGCAGTGGAGAGCGCATCCGCCTCCGAGGCCAAGGCGCTGCTTTCCGCTCTGGCTGCCGCCGCCCAGGAGCTGATGGACCGGGACGAGACGGTCCGGCAGGAGCTGGCCGCCGCCGAGGAGCGGCTGAACACCGCCCAGGCAGAGGAGAAAACGGCCCGTGCCGAGCTGGAGCAGGCCCGGGAGGACCGTGACGCCCTGAAGAACGTTATCAGCGGCTACACCCTGCGTCTGGAGTCCCGCAGCCGGAAGGCGAAAGAGACCCAGGACCGGCACATGAAGCTCCAGATGGAGGAGAACGCCGTCAAATCCCGCATCCACATGCTCCAGGACATGGAGAAGGCCTACGAGGGCTACTCCAAGGCCATCAAGGTGGTCATGGGGGAGGCCGAGCGGGGCCAGCTGCGGGGGATTCACGGCCCGGTGGCCGGTCTGCTCCACGTGGAGGACCAGTACACCGTGGCCATTGAGATTGCACTGGGCGCCGCCATGCAGAACATCGTGGTGGACACGGAAGAGGCGGGTAAGGCTGCCATCCAGTGCCTGAAACGGCGGGACGGCGGACGCTGTACCTTCCTGCCCCTGACCTCCATCCGGCCTTCTGACTTCCGGGATCGGGCAGTGGAAAAGGAACCCGGCTTTGTGGGCATGGCCGACCGGCTGGTCCGGTTTGAGCCGGCCTATGAGAAGGTCTTTTCCAACCTGCTGGGCCGGGTGGTCATTGCGGAGGACATGGACTGTGCCATCGCCATGGCCCGGAAGTACAGCTACCGGTTCCGCATCGTCACCCTGGACGGACAGGTCCTCAACCCCGGCGGCTCTATGACCGGCGGATCGGCCTCCCGTTCGGCGGGCATCCTCAGTCGTGCCAACGAGCTGGAGCGGCTGAACACCCAGCTAAACGGCGTCCGGGACGCCCTGGCCGAGGCGGCCAAGGTGCTGGATGAGGCCAGACGTGAGGCGGCGGTGGCCCAGTACGAGGTGGAGACCGCCCAGGCCCAGCAGCGTATCCATGAGGACACCATCCTCAAGATGGAGGAACGCTGCGGCCACTATGAGACCCAGCTTGCCGAGCTGCGCCGCCAGCAGGAGGTCCAGCGTGCCGAGCTGAAGCAGCTGGAGCAGCGGGCGGCCCAGACCGAGGCGGACACCGCCGCAGCCAGAAGCCGCATTGAGACCCTGGAGGGCTCCGCTGCCGCTCTGCGGGCGGAGGCGGACAGCAAGGCGGAGGGGCAGAGCCGCCTGCAGGAGCAGGTGAGCGCCATCGGCGAGCAGATCGCAGCATTGAACATGAAGCTGGCCAGTCTGGAGGCCGAGCAGGACGCCTCCCAGAAGGCTCTGGAGGAGCTGGAGGATCTGCGCCGGGACATGGCAGGAGACCGGGAGCAGCGGGCGAAGATGATCGCCGAGCTGAAGGCCAAGAACGACGACCTGAACGCTCAAATCCTGGAGCAGGAGCGGAAGCTCCAGACCATCCGGGAGGAGAACCAGAGCCGGAACGAGGCCATCCAGCGGCTCAACAAGGAAAAGCTGGAGCTGGAAGGCCAGCGGAACCAGGCCGACCGGGAGAGTCGTGACAAGAACACCGAGCTGCTGTCCATGGAGCGGGAGGTGTCGGTGCTGGAGCAGAAGAAGCTGTCCAGCTCCATGGAGGAAAAGGGAATTTTGGACAAGCTGTGGGAGACCTACGAGCTCTCCCATGAGGCCGCCCGCCAGCAGCGGGTGGAGCTGGAGAGCGTGCCCAAGGCCCAGCGCCGCATCGGAGAGCTGAAAAAGTCCATCTCCGGCCTGGGCAACATCAACCTGGACGCCATCGAGGAGTTCCAGCGCATCAACGAGCGGTACACCTACCTGAAGGACCAGCGGGACGACGTGCAGAAGTCCAAAAAGGAGCTGGAGGGCATCATCGCCGACATTACCGCCGAGATGAAGACCATCTTCTCCAACCGGTTTGCCATCATCAATCAGGCCTTTGGCGAGACCTTCCAGTCCCTGTTTGGCGGCGGCCGTGCCACCCTGGAGCTGGAGGACCCGGACGATATCCTCAACTGCGGCATTGAGATCAAGGTTCAGCCGCCGGGCAAGGCGCTTAAAATCATCACCCTGCTCTCCGGCGGTGAAAAGGCCTTTGTGGCCATCGCCCTCTACTTCGCCATTCTGAAGGTGAGCCCCACGCCCTTCTGCGTGATGGACGAGATTGAGGCCGCCCTGGACGACGCCAACGTGGTCCGCTTTGCCCACTACCTGCGGCAGATGAGCGACAAGACCCAGTTCATCGTCATCACCCACCGGCGCGGCACCATGGAAGAGGCCGACGTGCTCTACGGCGTCACCATGCAGGAGCAGGGTGTGAGCCGTATCCTGACCATCAATCTGAACGACGTGGAGCGGGAACTGAATATCAAGTAAATTACCGTGTTTCAACACCGGAGGGACGCGGAATACTGAAAATAAGGAAGAACGAAAGGAACCGAGCGTACATGGGCTTTTTTGACAAGATCAAAGCGGGTTTGACCCGCACCAAGGAGAATATCGGCCACTCGCTGGACAGCTTGTTTGCCGGAGAGCTGGACGACGACTTCTACGACGAGCTGGAGGAGACCCTCATCCTGGGCGACATGGGCATGGACACCACCATCAAGGCGGTGGCCGAGCTGCGCCGCCGGGTAAAGGCGGAGAAGATCAAGGACACGGAGGGGGCCCGTGAGTGCCTGCGCCGTGTGCTGACCGACATGCTGAACGTGGGCGACTGCGCTCTGGACCTGAGCGCCTCTCCCGCTGTGATTCTGGTCATCGGCGTCAACGGCGTGGGCAAGACCACCACCATCGGCAAGCTGGGCGCCCGGCTGAAGGGGGAGGGGAAGAAGGTGCTGCTGGCCGCTGCCGACACCTTCCGTGCCGCCGCCGCCGACCAGCTGGAGATCTGGTCCCAGCGGTCCGAGGTGGAGCTGGTCCGCCAGCACGAGGGCGCCGATCCCGCTGCCGTGGTGTTTGACGCCATGCAGGCCGCCAAGGCCCGCAAGACCGACGTGGTGCTGGTGGACACCGCCGGCCGTCTCCACAACAAGCAGAATCTGATGAACGAGCTGAACAAGATCGGCCGTGTCATTGACCGTGAGCTGCCCGGCAGCCGGACCGAGACTCTGCTGGTGCTGGACGCCACCACCGGCCAGAACGGCCTCATCCAGGCCAAGCAGTTCATGGAGGCCGCCGGTATCACCGGCATTGTCCTCACCAAGCTGGACGGCTCTGCCAAGGGCGGCGTTGTCATCGCCATTGCCGACGCCCTCCAGGTGCCTGTGAAGTATATCGGTGTGGGCGAGGGCATCGACGATCTGATGCCTTTTGACGCGGAGTACTTTGTCCGCGCGCTGATCTGATATATAAGGAAGGAAACAGATGAAAAAGCTGGTATTAGGCGGCGCCTGCGCCGTGAGCGGAATCCTGCTGACCGTCCTGATGGAGGCCGGGGCACTTGCCCAGACTGGTATGTGGATGGTTCTGGCCGCTCTGGTGCTGATGGCCTCCGGTCTGCTGCTTGGGATTCTGGGCCTGCGGGAACATTAGAGAAAGACAGTCTCCCGGGACTGTATCCTGTTTTGGAGGTATATCAATGGCAAGAATTGACGGACGGGCCAACGATCAGCTGCGGCCCATCGAGATTATCCCCGGCATCAACAAATTTGCGGAGGGCTCCTGCCTCATCCGCTGCGGCAACACCCATGTGCTCTGCACCGCTTCGGTGGAGGACCGGGTGCCCCCTCACGTCCCGGAAGGGGAGGGGTGGGTCACCGCCGAGTACTCCATGCTGCCCCGTGCCAACCGGGAGCGGAGCAAGCGGGACATCGCCAAGCTGAAGCTGTCCGCCCGGTCCGCTGAGATCCAGCGGCTGGTGGGCCGTTCTCTCCGGGCGGCGGTGGACATGAAGGCTCTGGGGCCCCGCACCATCACCGTGGACTGCGACGTGCTCCAGGGTGACGGCGGCACCCGTACCGCCAGCGTCACCGGCGGCTTTGTGGCCCTGAGCTTTGCCCTGCACAAGCTGGTGGAGGAGGGCGTCCTGGAGGCCATGCCCCTCAAGACCTGCGTGGCGGCCATCTCCGCCGGCATTGTGGACGACCAGCTGCTGCTGGACCTGTGCTATGAGGAGGACTCCTCCGCCCAGGTGGATCTGAACTGCGTCATGACCGGCGAGGGTGAGCTGGTGGAACTCCAGGGCACCGGCGAGGGCCGTTCCTTCACTCTGGAGGAGCAGCGGGCCCTGGTGGAGCTGTGCGCCAAGGGCATCCGGGATGTGCAGGCGGTCCAGAAGGCCGTCCTGGGAGGTTGAGCCCATGAAAATGGTATTGGCCAGCAAGAACAACCACAAGCTCAAGGAGATGCAGGACATCCTCTCCGCCCAGGGGGTGGAGGTGGTCCTGGAGTCCGACGTGGGCGCCGATGTGGATGTGGAGGAGACGGGCACCACCTTTGAGGAGAACGCCCTGCTCAAGGCCAAGGCGGTCATGGAGGCCACCGGCCTGCCTGCCATCGCCGACGACTCCGGCCTGTGCGTGGACGCCCTCAACGGAGCGCCCGGTGTGTACTCCGCCCGGTACGGCGGACCCGGTCTGGACGACGTGGGCCGTTATAAGTTGCTGCTGGAGAACATGCGGGGCCAGCTGGACCGCCGGTGCAAATTCGTCTCGGCCATCTGCTGCTGCTTCCCCAACGGGGACACGGTGACTGCCCGGGGCGAGTGCCAGGGCACGCTGGCCTATGCGCCCAAGGGTGCCGACGGCTTTGGATACGACCCTATCTTCTTTGTGCCCGGTCTGAAAAAGACCTTTGCCGAGCTGCTGCCCGAGGAGAAGAACGCCATCTCCCACCGGGGCAACGCTCTGGCGATTTTCAAGGACAAGCTGGCGGAGTACCGCCGGGACCATCAGCTTTAAGCGGCCCGGAAGGCCGTTTGAACAATACATTATATAAGGAGGCGGCGGGATATCCCGCCAAAATACCTATGGATTTGACAAGCAAGCAGCGCGCCCAGCTCAGGAGCCTGGCCAACAGTATCGACACCATTGTCCACGTGGGCAAGGACGGCCTGGGCGAGAATCTGGTCAAGCAGGCCGACGACGCACTGGAGGCCCGGGAGCTCATCAAGGGCAAGGTTCTGGAGAACTCCATGCTCACCGCCCGGGAGGCGGCCGAGGAACTGGCCGTGGCCACCCGGAGCGAGGTTGTGCAGGTGATTGGAACAAAATTCGTCCTGTATCGTCCAAGTCATAAAAAGGACAAGAAGGACAAGATCGTTCTGGTAAAGGACAGCCGGAAAAAGCCGGTGGTGTGACAGACATTCAGCAAAAGCAATTGCGTGAAAGGAGCTGGCTCACTTGAAAATCGGTATCTATGGCGGCACCTTTAACCCACCCCACCTGGGGCACATGGCGGCAGCCCAGGCGGCCATGGCCGTGCTGGGGCTGGATAAGCTGTTTTTCATTCCCGCGGCTCTGCCGCCCCACAAGGAGCTGCCGGCCGACGGCGCCGGAGCGGAGCACCGCCTGGCCATGACAGCCCTGATGGCTGACGGCCTGGGGGAGTCCATCGGCCGCCGTGGGGATGTGGAGGCCCTGGACATTGAGCTGCGCCGGACGGGGAAGAGCTACACGGCGGACACCCTGGAGGAACTGCACAGCCGTTTCCCGGAGGATGAACTCTGGCTGCTGATGGGGACGGACATGTTCCTCACCATCCAGAATTGGTACCAGCCCGAGCGCATCATGGCGCTGGCGGGGATTGCGGCCTTTGCCCGTACCGAGACGGACAGCGGCGAGCTGCTGCGGGTCCAGGCCGACTACCTGGCCAAAACCTACCAGGCCCGGGTGCAGCTGGTGGAGCTGCCCAAAATCACCGATCTCTCCTCCACCCAGATGCGGGAGCTTCTGGAGGAGGGGCAGGGCGGCGACCGGCTCTGGCCGCCGGTGTACGGCTATATTCTGCGCAACGGGCTGTACGGCGAGCACCCCGATCTGAAGCAGCTCAACGATTCCGAGCTGCGCTGCGCTTCCTACAGCATGATCCGGGCCAAGCGGATTCCCCACGTCAAGGGGACCGAGCAGGCGGCGGTGGAGCTGGCGGAGCGCTGGGGTGCCGACGTGGAGAAAGCCCGCCGGGCAGCCATCCTCCACGACTGCACAAAATATCTGAATATGGAAGAACAGTTGCAATTGTGCCGGCAATATGGTATTGTATTGGACGATTTAGAGCAAAAATCGGTGAAGCTGCTCCACTCCAAAACAGGCGCCGCCATTGCGCGTGATGTGTTTGGCGTGCCGGACGACATATACTGGGCCATCTATTGGCACACCACCGGCAAGGCCGATATGTCCACCCTGGAGAAGGTGCTCTATCTGGCCGACTACATGGAGCCTACCCGGGATTTTCCCGGTGTGGAGGAGCTGCGTGAGCTGACCCGCCGTGATCTGGATGCTGCGCTCCGCCTGGGTCTGGAGATGAGTGTGGAGGACCTGAAGGAGCGGGGGGTTCCCGTTCACCACAACACCATGGAGGCTCTGAATTGGGTGCTGGAGCATGGGCCCCGGGATCCTTCCTGAATCCGAAACAGAAAAATGACAGACACAGCCGCCGGTGAGGCGGCGCGCGGGAAAGGAACTACGAACCAATGAATCCTGAGCAGAATCGCAAAAAGGGCGGCGCCCGACTGCTGAAGCCGTCCTCCAAAAAAGCGGAAGCCGCACCGGAGAAGGAGAAAGAAGCGGTCCCGACCAAGAAATCTGAGTTTACGGACAAGGACGTGGAGTCCGGCCGGATCCAGAAGGCCAAAAAGCCCAAGAAGCCCAAGCCTCAGCGCACCACCAAGCAGAAGGTGCTTCACGGCGTGTTTATCGGCGTCACCGTTCTGGCCGCCATCATTGTGGTCATCGGCATCGCACTGGCCATTTTTGTGCAGAAGCCGGCCCAGGTCACCCAGCCCAGCCGCGGCTCCAAGGAGCCTACCGGCACGGAGGAGCAGGAGGCGGGCGGTTCCACCACCCGGCCGGACGGCGTGTCCAGCGACCGGAAGGAGGACTTCTATACCTTCCTGGTGGTGGGCCGCGATACCTACGGCGGCGGCAATACGGACACCATCATGCTGGCCTCCTATGACATTCCCAACCAGCAGCTGTCCGTTATGAGCATCCCCCGTGATACTCTGGTCAACGTCTCCTGGGACATCAAGAAGATCAACTCCGTCTACAACATGTACGGCGGCGGCGATGAGGGCATGGATGCCCTGAAGGAAGAGGTCAGCCAGCTGGTGGGCTTCATCCCGGACTACACCTTTGTGGTGGAGTGGGAGGCCGTTGGCAAGCTGGTGGAGGCCGTTGGCGGTGTGTACTTTGACGTACCCTGCCGGATGTACTACAACGACCTGTCCCAGAACTTCAAGATTGACCTCCAGGAGGGCTATCAGCTCATCGACGGCGACAAGGCTATGCAGCTGCTGCGCTGGCGTCACAACAGCGATGACAACGGCAACATCCTCAACTCCGGCTACGCCAACGGCGACCTGGGCCGTATCGAGACCCAGCAGGCCTTCCTCCAGGCGGCCATTGAGCAGTGCCTCCAGAACATTACGGATGTGAAGACCATCACCGGCATTGCCCAGATTTTCTTTGAGAACGTGACCACTGAGCTGTCCGTGGGCAACCTGGCCTGGTTTGCCCAGCAGGCCATTTTCGGCAACAGTGAGGGCAAGAAGCTGGACATGAACAGCGTGACCTTCCTCACCATGCCCTGGGTGGCTGCCAACGGCGTGTGGAGCCGGACTTATAACAACCATCCCTCCTATGTGGCGCCCGATGTGGACGAGGTGGTAGAGGTGGTCAACGAGTACTTCAACCCCTACGTGGAGGATCTGCGCAAGGATGAGCTGGACATCATGTATGTCAACGACGACGGCACCCTGGGCTGCACCAGCGGCGTGCTGGAGGACACCAAGTACAACAGCTGGGTGAAGGGCAAGAACTCCGGTTCTTCCAGCTCCTCCGGTTCCAGCTCTTCCAGCACCAGCCCGTCTCCCAGCGCCAGCGCTTCGGCGTCTCCCAGTACCTCTCCCAGCACCAGCCCCAGTCCTTCCCCCAGCGAGAGCACTGCGCCCAGCACCTCTCCCAGCGTGACGCCCTCTCCCAGTCCCAGCGAGAGCGTGACGCCCTCGCCCTCTCCCAGTGAGACCCAGCCTGCCGTGAGCGAGACGCCCGCTCCCAGCCCCAGTGAGAGCGTGACGCCCAGTCCGTCTCCCTCTGAGAGCGGCGGCACGGACCAGCCTCCCGAGGGCATTCCCATCTATACGCCCGACCCGGCGGCCACAGAGACGGCCCCCGCAGCGTAATCAAGCGCCATTCAACCCAACCGAGAAAGGGGTTTATCAACTATGACACCCAAGGAAACCGCGATTGTTCTGGCCAAGGCCCTGGACAGCAAGAAGGGCATTGACATCAAAGTGCTGGAGACCGGTCACCTGACCACCCTGGCGGATTATTTCGTCATCTGCACCGCCACCTCCACCACCCAGGTTCGCGCCCTGTCCGACGAGTGCGAGAAGACCATGAAGGAGACCGCCGGCGAGCTGCCCCACCATGTGGAGGGACACCGGGGCGGCACCTGGGTCCTGCTGGACTTCTCCTCCGTGGTGGTGCACATCTTCATGGACGACGCCCGTAAGTTCTATGACCTGGAGCGCCTCTGGTCTGACGCCACGCCCGTGGACCTGACCGATGTGCTGACCGAGAACTAAGCCCTATAGACAGCAAGGCCCCGCCTTCCGTAAGGAGGCGGGGCCTTTTTCACAAAACAGAAACCGGGTGTGCGCTCAGCAGCGCACACCCGGTTTTGCTTATCCTCTGCGGTCCAGCACGATGGTGTAGCCCTCCACAATGTCGGGCGCATCCCCATCGGCCACAGGGGCGTGGTTGATGGTGACACGGTCACCGGGGTTGAGAATGACTGCCACATCGTTGTCCTTGGCGGGGATGGAGTAGTAGACGTCCTCACCCTCCAGGGAGAAGTAGTAGTAGGTGTTGCCGTCAATGACCGCCGAGCGGATGTCCGCGATGACACCGGACACATCGGTCTCCAACCGGCTGCCCTGGTCCACGGCGATGCCCTTGGTGGCCATCTGCTCCAGGTAGTTCTGCTCGCAGGAGGCCACGGTGTCGCCGATGCCCACCACGGTGAACTGGCCCACGTTGACCATGGCGTACTGCTTCACCAGCTGGCGGTTGTCCTTCAGGGCGATGAAGTAGGTGGGCTGGTCGGCCACGTTGAGGAGCAGGGGGAAGGTGGCCTTGTAGCCCTGGTCCTGCACCATGCCCTCAGCGGAGGCCTGAGCGGACTGCTCGGTGGCGCCGGGCACCTCATAGAACTTGGTCTCCTTGGTGCGCTGGTTGCACAGCAGGAAGCCCAGGTTGGACTGGTCGCTGGTGGCGGAGGTGATGCCGGTGTACATGTACACATCGTCGTTCATGGCGATGTAGTTGTAGCCCTCCGTGGTGACGCGCACGTCCTTCTGGCCGAAGATGGAGTTGATAAAGCCGTGGATCAGCGTGCCGTAGTAGTCGTACTGCTGCATGATGAGGGAGGCCAGGTACACCCGGTCCACCCACTGGGGCACGTCCTCGTAGGCGTAGTAGGTGCACTCGCCGGTGACCGCGTTCATCAGCACAGCGCCGCTGATGTCGGTGCCTCCGAACAGGCCGATGGTCTTGACCACACGGGGGCAGATCCACCAGGGGTTGCCCTCCTCGTCGATTTCAAAGGAGGGAGTAGCGAACATGTAGGTGGGGTAGTTGAAGCGGAGATGGCGGTACACGTTGCGGTTGAGAGGCTCGGAGGGAGAGTACTTCATACCCTGGCCCTCGGGCAGACGGACCACCTGCACCTCCTGGGTCACCATGTCCACCACGATGTAGGCGGGCAGGCCCTCAGAGCGGTTGGTGAACCACTTGATAAGGTCGGCGTACTCCAGAGGCGCCACACGGACAGGGCGGCCCTGGTAGTTGATCTGGGTGGAGTCGTAGGCCACCTCGAACTGGCTGGCCATATCGGGGATGGTACCCATCTGGGTGGTGCTCAGATAGCGGGCGGAGTCCTCATCCAGCATGGGGATCTCGTCAAAGGAAATCTCCTGCACGTCGGTGACAAAGTCGCCCTCCTGGACGTCCAGCAGCTCCCGGTAGGAGGCGGCGCGGAAGATGGGCAGGGAGATGACCTGACCCACCAGGCCCACCACAATCAGCAGCCCCAGCAGGATGCCGATGGGCAGGCACTGCTTCTTGATGAAGCGGAAGTACTCCTTCACCTTGCCGCCTTGGGCAGTGGTGACTGTGCCAGCGGCGGTGGTCACCGTGGTGCCCTCCAGGTGGAAGCCGCTGGTGATGAAGGCGCAGACGATGTACACCACGCATAGCAGGCCCACGAAGGCATAGAAGTCCTCGGACTGGAGGTTGAGGGCAGGGAGGGTGAAGTAGAAGTAGACAAAGCCGATGATTGCGGTGATCACAAGGTTCAGCAGCACTTTGCCCACTTTGCTTTTGGGAGCGTGGAGCTTCTTCCCGCTCTTCGGTTTCTTCTGATTCAATTTAGGATTCTCCTTTTCTCAAAGTGCGCGGCACAGGCCGCGCGTCTTGCCGAGCTTCATTTAGTATAGCCCAGACAGCGGGCAAAAGCAACATAGCCGCCGGAATCGGAAGATTAAAATTGCATGAAAACGCCCAAAGGGGCACAGCTTCTGGAGAAGCGGGCGCTATAAAAACAGGAGGCGCTCTGTTGCAGAGCACCTCCTGTGTGTGAATACGGGCCTCAGAGAGCGGAAACCTCCCGCTCGATGTCCGCCTCGCAGGCCTTCATGGCCTGGAGGGTGCGGTCCAGCAGGTCGTTGAGCTCCCAACCCAGCAGCTGAGCGCCCTGGGCGATGGTATCCCGGGAGCAGCCGGCGGCAAACTTCTTGTCCTTGAATTTTTTCTTCAGGCTGGACAGCTCCATGTCCTGCACGCTCTTGGAGGGACGCATCAGGGCAGCCGCGCCGATGAGGCCGGTGAGCTCGTCCGCGGCGAAGAGGACTTTTTCCATCTGGTGCTCAGGCTGGACGTCAGCGCCGGTCATACCCCAGCCGTGGCTGACCACGGCGTGGATGAGGGCGGCATCCAGGCCCTGGGCCTCCATCAGCTCTCGTACCTTGACGCAGTGCTCGTCAGGCCACTGCTCAAAGTCCAGGTCGTGGAGCAGGCCCACGGTGGCCCAGAAGTCCGCCTGATCGCCGTAGCCCAGCTCCTGGGCAAACCAGCGCATGACGGCCTCCACGGTCAGGGCGTGGCGGAGGTGAAAAGGTTCCTTGTTGTAGGTTTTAAGCAGGTCCAGGGCCTGCTGGCGATTCAGTTCCATTGCGGCAGCGCTCCTTTTGATAAAGTAATAGGTAGGATAATAGGCTCATTTTAGCGCAGTCCGGCAGCCGGGTCAAGGGCGGGGAAGCGCCGCCATACGGGCAAAAATGAGGCCCGTAAAAAATAATCGAAAAAAATAAAAAAACCTATTGACAAATCGAGGGTGAGTGATTATAATAATCAATGTTGCTTCGGTCAACAGCCAAACAAAAGACTGAATGAGCACAGAGATGGAGTAGTATCGAAGTGGTCATAACGAGCACGACTGGAAATCGTGTGGCCGTCAAAAGCGGCCCGAGGGTTCGAATCCCTCCTACTCCGCCAAGATAAGTTGACAAGCTCTGAAAAGAGCTTGTCAACTTTTTTATTTCACAGATGTCTGAGCGAAATAAGGATTCCAGCTATAGGGGTGAGGACACAGCGTTAGTTTCAAAATACTGAGCGAGGAGAAATAAGTGAGCCGATTGAGGCTGTATATGAGTACTATGAGGTAAAGTCGCAGCAAAACCGCTGCGGCTTTTTTATTTGCACATAAAAGGAGCAAGTTATGAATCGATTTGATAAAAGTGAATCAATTAAGGCGGGTATCCGGAAAAGCTTCCTGGCCGGAGATTCTAAGTTTGCAAGACGTAAATGCTATGGATATGATATAGGTGCCGATGGCACATTGAGGGTGAATACCGATGAGGCGAATGTGGTCCGGTGGATTTTTCAGCAATATCAATCAGGACTGAGTCTGGGAAAGATTGCAGATGGGCTGGCCCAACAGAAGATTCCCTCTCCTACCGGAAAGGCTAAATGGAACCGTGAGGCAATTGATAAGTTGCTCTCCAACGAAAAATATACAGGGCGCGTACTGCTGCAAAAGACTATCAGCACTGGGATTTCTCAGATCAACAACAACGGTATCATAAGTCGGTATCTCTATACCGAAACTCATGAACCAATCATCTCCGATGATCTGTTTTTTAATGTTCAGAAAGCAAAAGTAAAGCGCTCAAAAAGCAGTAACAATGAATTTGCCATAAAAATACCTTTTTGATAAAATAAAGAAAAGGCATCACAGGGGGGTATTATGGCAAGGATTACTGAGATATCTCTTACATCAGCACTTGGCGTCGATGACAAAGAGCCCTTACAGGTAGCTGCCTACTGTCGGGTTAGCACAGACCATGAAGAGCAAAACAGCAGTCTTGAAATCCAGGAGCGGTATTATGCCAAGCTGATTGAGCAAACGCCAAATTGGATCAACGCCGGTATTTTCTCTGAGAAAGTTTCGGGACTGGAAGTTAAGAAGCGACAGGAGTTTCAGAAGTTACTACGTTGCTGCAGAAATGGAACAATCGATTTGGTTCTAACAAAATCTGTCAGTCGATTTGGGCGTAACACGTTAGACTCCCTTCGGGCTTTACGGGAATTACAGATTCTCGGTATTGATGTGTATTTCGAAAAAGAAAATCTTTGGCTGCATGACGACCAAATGCAAGTGCTCATGACGGTTTATTTTGCGTTTGCTCAGGCGGAAAGCGAAGGGGCAAGTCAAAGTATCCGATGGGGAATCAAAGAAGGATTTAGAAGTGGTAAATCCGGGTATGCGGAGTTTGTGTGCTTTGGCTATAAGCAGGATGGTAATGGGAAACTGGCGATCGACGAACCAGATGCAAAAATTGTCCGAAAGATATTTAAAATGCGTGCAAGTGAAAAAAGCCTTAGTGCAATATCTGATTGGCTTTACGAGCAAGGGATTCTTTCTCCTACAGGAAAGTGCCGTTGGAGCAGAGAGACCATCAGCAAACTGCTCAAGAACGAAAAATACACAGGAGATGTTTTGCTACAGAAAACATTTGTGAAAGATCTGTTTTCTGGGAAACAAGTTAAGAATATGGGAGAGCGTGATCGTTTTCTATACCAGGATCACCATCCAGCAATTATAAGCAGAGAGTTGTTTGATAGAGTAAACTGTCAAAAAAATCCTGAAAGCTAACTACTTTGTGGGGTCAATACCAGTGATAATGCTTATGAAACAAAGTTTATTGTCAAAACCGTTCTAGTGCAAAAATCTCATCCTGACATGGTGTTAAAAGCTATCCCCGATAGCAAATAATTGGGTTAAACCATCTTAATCATTCTAGATATGGTAAAGAGAGGCAAATTATGGATCAGGAGAATGCAAAATGGCATAGGAACCCAAGTAGCCAATATGAACACTTTGATAGGCTTCCGGTACTGCTAAAAAGGTTTTCCTTTTTAGAGAAAATGCGAATTGCATGTATCTACTCAAGTAAGGCAATAAAATATAATCCGATGACAGATAGAAAGGTATCAAAACCATTTCCGTGGTCTATCGAAGTATTTGTAATGATGTCTGTTGCTGCGAGAGAATATGGTAGCAACACATTTGGAGCCAGGAATGAACAAAAGTTTATCCAAATGTGCAATGCGATTTGGGATGCGACTTCAATTATAGTTGAGCGTAATTGTGGAAGTTTATCACCCCTTGATGTGTTCTTGTCTACTGCGGGGTTAACTCAATCTGAATTTCAAGAGATGTCTAACTATTTTTTACAAAGGCATAATGCCAAGTGAAAAGATTTTAGATCTTCCAGTGGATTGTAACACTCTCACTGGTAGCGTCAATTTGGGATATGAGAATATCAACCACCTTGCGCTTATCGTCAAAGCTCACGGACTCCCAATCATCCAGATAGCCCGTAATGCTGTCAATCTGTGAAGCGGAAACGGAATTAGCGGTGAGGTCGGCCACCAGCTTTAGCTGCTTTTGACGTTCCGCGTCCAGTTCCTCAATACGGTTATTTGCGTATTGCAGGAGCAGCGGATTTGCCCCGGACAAAGTGTCCAGAAGTTTCTCAATCTCGCTTTCCGTCTTTGCAAGGGCAACACGGGCGGCGGTCAGCTTCGGGTTATAGCTTTGTTCCTTTCCGCCTTTCAGCGTGTGGAATTTCTGCATCTTCTTAACCATCTCGCCGTACACAAACGCCTCCATATTTTGCGCTGTCAGCGTACCAGCCCCCTCACAGCTCCCGTTTTCCGCCCGCTGTTTGCACCGCAGGTAGGTAACGCCATTTTGGGCTCTCAGAGCAGCCAGCGCATAGCCGCAGCGCCCACACTTGATTTTCCCGGCCAGCCATGTATTATGACATTTGCGGCCATTCTGGAAAGAGGTGTTCTGTGACAGCTTGCGCTGAACAGTCAGCCAGAGCTGGGAAGAAATGCGTCCCTGGTGCGGGGCAATCACGAGAATTTGCTCCTCGCCCTCGCGCCCTTGATAGAGATAACAGCTATTGTCCCCTGTGAACATTTCCGGGGGACTTTCGATTTTTACGCCCTGGGCCTTGAAGTATTCGTAGATGTCCATATCAGCCTGGACATAAACGGGGTTTCTCAGCAGTTTGGAGATAAAGGCCCGTTGCAGCGCCTTGTCATAGACCTTGATGGAGTGTTTGACAAAGTACCGGGTTATATCGCCATAGGAATTGCCCGGCTCCGCATACATTTGAAACATGAGCTCGGCAAAATCCATTTCCGCATTTTCCACCAGCTTCTTTGTCTTGATCCCGTCCATAACGATGGGCTCGGTATCAAAGCCGTATGGCGTCCGGCCCCGCATATAGTAACCTTTGGCACACCGGGAATAGAAAGCGTCCTGCACACGCATCTGGATGCTCTCGCGTTCAAGCTGGGCAAAGACAATGCAGATATTGAGCATCGCCCGGCCCATCGGGGTGGAAGTATCAAATTTTTCCGTACAGGAAACAAACTCCACATCGTATTGCTTGAACAGCTCCATGAGCTTTGCAAAGTCTACAATGGAGCGGCTGATCCGATCCAGCTTGTAGACAATCACCCGCTTAATCAGGCCCAGCCGGATGTCCTGCAAGAGCCGCTGGAAGTCGGGGCGCTCAATGTTCTTGCCGGAATACCCTTTGTCTTTGTATTCCTTTGCCTCACCGCCTTTTAACTCATACCGGCAAAATTCAAATTGACTTTCAATGCTGATACTATCCTTTTTGTCAATCGACTGCCGCCCGTAAATTGCATCAATTCTATTATCCATAATTAGCTCCCTTTCTGTCCGTTGGGAGCCAACCTACAAGTATATTATACCTCTGCCGCCCCCTTACAACAAGGATGACTCCGGCCTACCCCCGCTGCCCGGCATACTTGCGGAACACGTCAAACAGCCGCCGCTCGATCTCGCGGTTGTGCTTTTCCAGCTCCTGCGGGGAAAAAACGGGGGTGAGATTTTTGACGGTGATCGTCCGATCTCCGAGAACAGCCGTTTTGATTTCACTTTCATATTTGACCTGCGCCTGCATAAAATCCCTCCCATACAATGATAAAATGTGTTGAAACATAGCAAAGGCCAGCACCGCGAAAGTGCTGGCCTTTGGCCGGATATGTACCTCTGGACACTTTGTCCAGAAGTCAGTAAGGGCTTTCCTCAAAGTGCTGCTGGGCCTCTTCCAGACTGCAGGTGTCGAAAACCTCATAGAGCTCCGCCAGTACACGCCGGATGTTCAGGGGAGAAAACCCGCAGTTCTCCATGGCATAGATGACATAGCCACGGCAAGCGTTGTTGCTCCACGGCTGAGACAGCATAGCAGCCAACATAGGATCATAGTCCATTCTGTAATCCCTCACTTTCATAAATGGCGGGGAGCGCCGCGCTCATTTTCTTGCCCCGTCATAAGACAGCCATACTCGGCAGCGGCGCTCCCCCACAAAGGGGGGCGGCGGCCTGCGGCCCCCGCGCCTCCTTTGCGGAGAGAACTTCCTCTCACATACCACCAGAAAAAGAGGGGTAAATGGAGATGGTAACTTAGAAATTTTTTCGCAAATATTTTTTCATGCGCTCAATCCCGCATTTCACGGAGCAGCGGACGGCGCTCTTGTCCACGCCCTCCTCGCGGGCGATCTGACGGTAACTCTTTCCCAGTATCAAATGAGCGTCCACCCGGCGGCCCTGGATCTCCGGCAGAGAGTTGAGGGCGTTCCACAGCCGGAAGAACAGCTCCTTGCGATCCATAAGTTCCTGGGGGCTGGGCTCGTGTAGGCAGGCGGAGTATTCGATCCCGTCGTCACAATCCAGGGAATAATAAGCCTTGTTGTAGCGTACCCGTTCCGCATGGGCGGCCTCGCGCCGCTTGCTGGCCATGAGTTCCTCCGCTACCTCGTCAGGCACCTCCAGCAGCTCGTCCGTTAAGTACCAATAATAAAAATCTTTCAGATTGATCGTTGTCATAGCTTGTCCTCCATTTTGTTTCGGTTGATGGGTTGAGCAGAAACAAAATGGAAAGCTGGCGGAGAGCGGCACCCAGGGGAGCCGCCTCGCACCTCTGGACAAAGTGTCCAGAAGTCGGACAAACAAAATGCGCCTGCGCGACACAAGGCCACGCAAGCGCATGAAATGACAAATTCATTTATGTACTGCCAAATTTCGCATCCGCCGCCGGACTGATCCTGCTGTGCGGGTGGGCTTTTTTTGACAGGTTAGGGGGATGGAAAAGGAAAAAGGACACGGCGATACCTCCTGGACACCGCCGTATCCTTAAAAAAGGGCGACTTTAACACACCCCCCGTATTCTCATTTTTCAAAAAGAAAACGGCGGCCTTGATTTCTCAAAACCGCCGTTAGGCTACTGTATTATGTCAGGGCGCATGGATGACCAGCCGCCGAAACAACGGTTTTTTATTATCCCGTGTTTCGCTTTATCGCGCGATCATATGACTATATTCTTGCGTTCTTGATGCACTCTCGTTTGTAATGCAGATTAAATAATCACCATCTTCTGGAATTGTAAAGGAAATGGGTGTCACCTCATAGCTCTCAACTACCTGAGATGAAATTACCTCTGTTTTATCAGCAGTAACCAAGCTAACTTGAACTGGAATGTCCGCATAAACACACTGAATGGAAAACTCAATTACAGTATCAGCTTCATAGAAGGTATTGTTTGCTCCTGTACCGAAATTGTAGTAGATAGACGACTTGGCGGCAATCGAGGTTTTTGTGCCTTGTGTGGGGAAATTAGCAATCCCATCTTGTTCCGCAGTTGCATCATTGCCGGAATTGTTGCTTTCCTGGTCTACCTCGGCAAACGGACTTTGATCTACTTTTTGAACAGCGACCGTTCCATCACTCTTTACATTATCATCGGTAGCAGACAACTGGCCGAACAATTTCTCCTTAGAAGTGTCGGCAGTAGCATCGGAATTTGTTGCGGCAAATGCCGTTGTTGCACCAGCAATCAAGGCAAGTGCCAAAGTACACGCCAAAATAGATGTCTTTTTGAATTTCATAATTGCTTCAATCCTTTCTGAAATTGCATTTTTGCCAAAATGGCTGTATAAAGCGGACATACCGCTTCTCTTTTCCTCCATTTTAATTAACATCAGCGCATAGGAGGAACGATTTTTTGCGCCCATCATACGGATAACCCAGGCATCACACGACAACTCCATATCCCGGTTGGCGAGAACATACATGACCCAAACAAACGGATTAAACCAATGGATGCAGAGCACAGCAGCAAAGAGAATTTTTGTGATTGCGTCAAAGCGCCGAATGTGGACATATTCATGGGTCAGCACATACTTCAATGCAACCTGGTCATTCCGATCAAGTTTTTTGGGCAAGAGGATCACCGGATGCAGGATGCCATAGGTCAGCGGAGAGGAAATCAAATCGGAGCTCCGCACCGCAAGGGGTCTGGAAATTTGGTGTGCGGTCAACCAATTTTGGATATACGGCGTGTTGTCGGGGATAGACATTCTGAACTTCCGCATACTCCGAAAATAGGATATGGAAAAGTAGATTGCCAACAGCAGCACGCCAACCAACCAGAGTATCTCAAAGGTAGAAATGTGTTCTGTTGCAGGACTTGGAACAGCCGTACCTATATCATAAGACGGCGGACTATCCCCCGGTAAAGTAGAAGCGATATTTCCAGAGGGTAATTCTTGAACCACATCTGAAAAAACATCAAGGCCGATATGGATGTTGAAAGGCAACGGGATGGAGAATGGCAGGAGCAAGCGTAGAGCCGCGATCATCCACAACGCTAAAAAGGTTGTTTTAGGCAAACGATGGATTGCCAATGCGCGGATAACCACAATGAATAAGATCAATACTCCTCCGGCCACGCTCATTTGAAATAGGCTCATGTGTTACCTCCTATTCCAACTATTCCAATTCAGCCACCATCCGGCGCAGATTTTCAATTTGCTCCTTGGATAGCTTTTGATTGTCCAGCAAGGCGGCAAACAGTTTGTCGGGGGAGCCGTCAAACAGCTTGCCAATCAGCTCCTCTGCCTCCGCCTCTTGCACAACCTCTTTTGCAATCAGCGCATGGCACATGAAGTTTGGCTCGCTACGCTCAATGGCGCCTTTCGCGATGCACTTTTTAATCACGGTGTAGGTGGTGTTCATGTTCCAGCCGATTTCCTCTTTGAGAATATCAGAAATTTGCTTTGCGGTCTTGTCACCTTCTTTCCATAGCACATCCATGACCTTTAGCTCAGATCAAAGAGCTTAATTGCCATATCATCAAATCTTTCTTTGACTATGCATAGTTTACGCTATGATACTACCACATAGTTTCAGTTGTCAACACTACTCCGATAGTGGCAAATAAAAAACATCG
>NZ_AAXG02000054.1 GCF_000169255.2 Pseudoflavonifractor capillosus ATCC 29799 | reverse complement strand
CGATGATGAGTATTTCAGCCACATGGTTCTGGATGACCTCAACCTGATTATCCGGGATATTCGGGAAACCCACAAAAAGGACAGTGAGAGTGCGCCCCAGACCACCGTTGCCGATGAACTGAAAGAAAATCTGGAAGCGGTCGAAAATTTCAAGGGCAGCCGTTTGGAAAAACTGGCAATGCTTTACTGCAAGCAGCTCGGTATCAACTACAAAAATTTATCGGAAGAAGAATTTCGCTGGCTGATTCGGATTCTCAAAAAATCAAAGAAAATGGGAACGCCTATCAGCCAGAGGAAAAAACGATAAAGAAAAACCGCTGTTGCATGGTTTGTTGGCTTCCATGTAGCAGCGGTTTTTGCTGGGATTATTCAGTTGAATTTTTAGCACGACAAACTTGAATTTGTCAAAGAGGATTATTCCAATATTCCACAGTATTTCTATTTACATCATAAAAAGTAATATTACCCGCATTTATAGGCAAGACAATCGCAAAAGGTTTATTGCGGTCAATATCAACCACTTGAATTGTGTTGCCATCATCTATTTCAAGTTGTTGCACCTGCTGTTGATTCATAGAAATAAATGCTCGTTCATTATATCCCTCTACAGTAAACTCCACAATTCCTCTTTGAATCCCCGAAAGAGTTCCACCTCCACGGAAAAAATATCCGAAGGAAAGTCCTGGACGATTGACATAGACGGAAAAAGAATGGTCACTCAAATCCTGAGGGTAAGAAATATATGCAGCCATCGTGCTGGAAACGCTTCCATCGACCGTCCAATCATCCTTAATCTTCTGCGACGAACGAATATCTGCCTCCAGCTTAGATGAAGTCACGCCGATCTCATTGTTCGTATAAAGAAAACAAACAAATAAAATACAAGCAAGAACAACCCCTATCACAATTTTAAGAAATATTTTTTTCACGCTATCAAAACTCCTTGTCAACTTTCGATTTGTCATAATCATTCTACCATACCGTTATGAATAAATCATCTCTTGCAAAATAATTTCTTCTGCCCGGTTGTGAATGTTATTGCAACGCTGCACCCATTCCATTTGATGGGTACGCTTCAATTCCTCGGTCACACCATCGGCAGCCTTCATCTGCTCCATGATGGTGTCTAACCGTTCCTGTGCCTGTTCGTTCAGGTCTGCAAGATATGTCCATAACTCCCCGGTCAGTGTCAATGTGTTCAATCTGGCTGGGTGGGCTTCTCTTAAATATTCCCGGTGCATCCGTCCGTACTTTCCGATAGGGCGGTGTTCCTCCGGCAGCTTCAAATCTGGGATATAGTAATCTCCGACAAGGATATAATCAATTCCGTTTTCCGTTATTCTTGGTTTCAATTCGCTCATGTTCCTTACCTCCTGTGGAAGCAGGCTCGTCTGGTACTAACTCAATCACATCGGTAATCTCACAATTCAGCGTTTCGCAGATACGGGCTAATGTATCCATGCTGATGTGCTTTCCCTCTTTGCTCATGTTGGCAATCATATTCGTTGTCATACCGGCGGCAAGCCTTAAATCTTCTTTTCTCATATCACGCTCTAACAGTGTATGCCAGAGTGGTTTATAGCTGATGTGCATATTGTTTTCCTGCCTTTCTATCCATACCACCGGGGCGGCTGCCCCGGCAGGAACTTTTCTCTTATTATAACACCAATCTTGTGTAATCACAATTTATTCTTGTATCCTGCCGCTGATACCGTCTGGATTGTGCTTTTCCTTTCTTTTTGTTCCCTTTAATTAGCCATAAACTGTTTGACACCCTGCGATTTGGATGCCGGGTTATCCTGCCCGTAACCTTCCAGCAAGTTCACGCCGCCCCACACACAGAGGGCACCGCCGAGGCCGATCACGATAGTCTGCAAAGTATCAACTGCGCTATTGAAAAATTCCATACATTTACCTCCATAAATTCAGATTGTGATGTTGTTTTGGGTACAAAAAAGCTGCCGGTCATATCCAGCAGCAGCGTCACAATCCGCAGACGGCCCGGAGTTATTGGCCGTCCAGCCATTTCAGCATGGCAAGCGCGTAAATTTCGCCCCATGCTTCCAGCACTTTGCGGTTTGCCTCTGCCACCAGCTCTTTTATTTCGGCGTCAGTCGGCATTACGAAACCATGATCGAGCAGCCACCGCGCAGCAAGGGCGGCGCAGGTGATATTCCGATAGATTTCTTTCTCCGCATTGAAATAGTCCGCAAAAGTCAGTTCGTCCGAGTGTTCCATAGGGTCAGGCTCCTTTCTATGCCAGCCGCCTTATTCAGCGGCCATATCTTCATCCGACAGGTCAATATCGTACAGCTCAAAGGTTTCCGCCTCTGATACCACGCGCTGCTTTTTCCGGCGCATGGACGACAAATATCTGTCCACATCAAACGTGTTCTTTTTGTCGGCATCGGAAAGGTATTTATACCGGGGATGCTTTGTAATGTCGTATTTCTCACTGAAAAACGGCCTCACGCCTCGCACCTGCAAAATACACTTGCCTCCGTCCATCGTTGCAATTTCGTCCTGTGACATCAACTCCTTTCCCAATTTTTGATAGTTCAGTCCGTGGGAAGTCTGTGCGCCCCGGTTCTCGCTCTGATTGTAGCTGTCGATGGTTTCTTTGCCCAGCACGTCAGCGATCTCCTTGGCGTTCTTGCCCCGCCCACTAAGGAAAAGCGTACAATCGCAGTTGTCGGAAATGATTTCTCCCGCGTCGCGGTAAATTGCCTTTAGCTGCGATTGGCTTTGCAGAATAATAGATGCCGAGATTTCCCGGCTTCGGATAGTGGCAATGAGCTTGTCAAAGTTGGGTATTTGCCCGATATTGGCAAACTCGTCTAAAATCATGCGTACATGGACGGGCAGCCGCCCGCCGTATTTATCATCGGCCCGGTCACAAAGCAGGTTGATAAGCTGGCTCTGTACCATAGCCAAAATAAAGTTAAACGTGGTGTCCGTGTCGCTCATTATGAGGAACAGCGCCGTTTTCTCGTCCCCGATGGTGTCAAGTTCCAGCTCGTCGTCCTCCATCAGCTCCCGCACCTCCCGGATGTCAAAGGGCGCTAAACGTGCGCCGCAGCTAATCAGGATAGAGGAACGGGTCTTGCCAGCGGATAAGAGAAATTTTTTATACTGTCTGACAGCGAAGTGATCCGGGTCTTTTGCTTCCAGCCGTTCAAACATCTGGTCTACCGGCGATTGAAATTCCGGGTCGTCCTCGCGGGCCTCACTGGCATTTATCATTTCAAGCAGCGTCGTGAAGTTCATTTCCTCGTCCGGCGCTTCGTACCAGATATAGCCGATCAGGGCCGAATACAGCAGCCGTTCCGACTATAGTGATAGGTAATCCTTTGAAGTTATCGCCGGATTTTCCCCCACTTCACACCGGACGTGCGACTTTCACCGCATCCGGCGTTCCATCGATTGTTTTCACAAGCATTTAATCAATCTCCAAATGAAATACTATTATTCTATTGCGGACAAACCAGCCCGCTCACGCAGACTGTTCACTTTTAACATCAGTTCCTTTGTTGCTTTGAGAGCATTAGCTATCGCTTTCAGCTCATTCATCGGGCGTCTTTGCAAAAGTGGAAGAAATCTCCTGTGGAACAAAATCATGTTTCGATAACGTTCCCTGCCGCCAAACTCTGCCGGAGTTTTTAGCCAGCATACGATGTCAGCCGCATTTTCAAAGAGTTCTCCACTTAGCGCACATTTTCCACGTTGAGCAGAGAATAATGAAATCCTGCTGTCTGTGAGTTCTGTGCTTCGACCCATAGACGGTTGATTTCTCAAACCCGCCAGAACAAATGAGTTCAGGCTTAGGTTTGTGTGTATCAATGCCCGTCCATCGGCCGTATAACTGCATACCGCTGTTTTCTTTGCCATCGGTATCTTGTTCTTGATATATGCGATAGGGTAGATAGGTTGGTCGATTCCTGATACATACCGTATCATTGCCGACTTCCCGAATCGCTCCTTTTCGCTCTCGGTCATTGCACCGCCTTCTCGAACAAGTTTGCACCCGGTTTCTGTATTGAGCCGGTTGGTTAAAACTGTCATGACCTGCCTGTGGATTTTTCTACAATCAATACTGATACAGGTAGCGAGCTGAAAATAATTCTGTATTCCCAGAACCATTGAATTGAACAGCCTTATCTCGTCTAAAGGTCTTTTTCCTTTGGACGGTCTGGCAATCCGTTTCGCTTGTTCCACCAGCTTTTGCCTTTCCAGTTCCAACTTTTTGTCACAGATATGAGATTGCACAGCGTACCTACCGCTTTTTGGTCTAACCCGTATCTTGAATCCGAGAAACTCTGAATAGCGTTTTCTGACATTGACTATCCTTGTTTTCTCCGGCGATACTTCGAGCCTTAGCCTCTCAGTTATCCACGCTGTTACAGCTTCTTTTGTTCTCATAGCGTCCTCTTTATTCCGACAGAAGATTCTGAAATCATCTGCATATCTCACGATGTACATTTCTTTCAGTCCCGTTTTCCTCATTTTGAGAAATGCTTTGCTCCGGTCAAAAGTAATCGAGTTTCTGATTTTCCTCTCATACCCGTATTCCTTTACAAGAGGGTGGTTCTGCCATTGGCTCTCTACCCAGTTATCCAGTTCATTCAGCACGATATTCGCAAGTAGCGGTGAAATGATACCACCTTGCGGTGTGCCTTTGTCTGGAATGAGGGTAGTGCCGTCTGGCATTCTAATCGGTGCTTTCAGAATCCGCTTGATAATAAAAATCAACTGTTTGTCGTGTATTCCCAAAGCCCATATCTGCCGCACCAGCTTACTGTGATTTACATTATCGAAAAAGCCCTTTATATCAAACTCAATCACATAATGCAGATTCATTCGCTGGAGCATGGTATAGGCTCTCTGCATGGCGTGTTCTACGGAGCGGTTAGGGCGAAAGCCGTAGCTGTTATCGCTGAATTTCGCTTCGCAGATAGGCTCCATGACCTGCTTGATACATTGCTGTACCAGCCTGTCCCAGATACAGGGAATACCCAACGGGCGGGTCTTGCCGTTTGGCTTCGGAATGTCTTTGCGCCTGACCGGTTTTGGTCGGTATCCGTGCTGACTTCCTGTGACAATAAACCTCACTTTCTCCACAACTGTTTCGGGCGGTAAACACCCGATGTCACTGATGTTTTTGTTGTCTGTTCCTGCTGTGTAGCTTCCTCCGTTTGCTTTGATGTTCCGATATGCCAGAAGAATGTTATCCCGGCTTAGGATTATATCCATAAGGTCGGTAAAGTTGTCTCCGTCCAAACTTCGGCGATAGAGTTCGTCAAAAACTGGCTGCATACCGTAATACTCGGCGTGCCGTAAATCGTCTACACATAGATTTTTGCTTTTCTTTGGCATAAGGCATCACCTCCTTTTACGAAAGTGACCCTTTTGGTCTTACTCGAATCCTTATGTTGGATTGAATAATGCCTGTTTATCTCAACCGACTTGTGGCCATTCCTCCGTAGCTCACATAACGCAAGCACATCATAGGTTCGACCACTGCTTTTCAGCAGCAGTTCGTCTGCTTATTGTTCTTCGTCAGGTTATTCCTTGCGGAATCTGCTGCCTTTCCTCGTTCCGATAGCTCTATCTGTCCATACATACCCTTAGGTTCCTGCTATAGACCTGTCGGCTTGCCTGTGCCTGTAACACAGCATGGTCGTTCGTAGGGTCAATTTCTACTAAACCACACCGACTGCGCTTTAACGCACCCACGCATTTCTGCGTGGTTTTCTTTTAGACCTGTACATTCGCAGGTTCGTCAGTCCGCCCGCCAAAGCGAACATTCTAACCATAGGTATCTTATAGACCCTCGGCCTATAGGTAACACAGTCTGCCGCCAGACCGCTTTCGACCACTTTTGGCAGTGGTTACGGTTACTCTCAGCCTTTGTCATGGGGCTTCGTACAAAAGCCATTACAGCTAATGCGCGCCCATCAAGGGTAGGCGTTTCAGGGCGTTACCCCGTCATTCCACCTATCGAACTATCAGTTCTCCGAACAACGGAAAACCGTTGCTCGTGCGCAGACTTTTTACCGCCTGCGAACGAGTCGCACTCACCCAAAAATCCTCGGCGGATTTTTCGCCCTCGCCCTTGGTATTGCAGATCAGCGTGTTTACCAGCTTCAAAATGTCTTTCTCCGAATGGATGTAGCGGAACGGGTTATACCGCATACTCTTGGAAAAGTTAATGGTATTCAAAACCTTAATGCGGTAGCCGCTGCGCTGCAAAAGCTGGCCTACTTCACCGATCAGGCTGCCCTTGGGATCGGTTATCACAAATGAGGTCGGGTAGTCCTTGGACACACATTGCATGAGGTTTGGTTTTACGAAGAAGCGTGTTTTCTGGTGTGATTAACAGGCGGCTTTTTATCCGCCTCTCCGGGGCTTTCGCCCATTTTCAGCGGCACGTCCATTCGCGCCCGGCATAGCATATCTTTTTATCCCGCAGCTCTGCGCCGCAGGCCGGAACGATAGCGCGGCCTCTTGGGGCCGTTATATTCCCGGCCATCACAAACCGGGGTTCAGGCTCTATGCGTTGCGTGTGGGCCGGGTATTATCCCGGCGCTTCCACTCGGATTGGGATGGCTAAACCCTTTCCGTTTTCTTCCGCGCTGATACTCCCAAACGTCTGCTCCGGCTCCGCTTGGGACGGCAGTATCTTCCATGCCACTGTGCAAGCCCTCTGGCACGGAACCTCTACCACTTCCGCTTCCACCAATTACCAGAACATTCTTGTTCCGGGCCGTCTTGGGGTCTTTAGGCCGGTTGTTCATGGTGAGCCGTTCTGTCTGCGTCAGCAGAATGTTGTTGTCAAAGTTGGGGTCGATGTACGGGGCAATATCTTTGGCCGTCCCCCAACGGGCGCTGCCGTATTCCTCGCCCTTGCGGTATTTCTTGGCGTTCTTGCTTTTGCAGTACACCATGAGCCGCAGGGCGGCGGCACCGGCGACGCCGATCAACAGGTCAAAAGGGTGGATGCTGGGGGCGGCGTTGGCAAAGGCCGCCGAACAGCCGTCCATGAAATGCAGCAGCTTTTCCGACAAGTCCACGCCTGCCGCCAGCCGGTATGCCTGCCCCAGCTTCCCGAACAGGTAAACGAAAATCAGGTACGGGAGATTGGACAGGATCAACTTTTTTACTTCTGGCTTCATAGTGACAGCCCCCTTTCCTTGATTTTCTCTTTGGCCCGTTGCTGGGTCTTGGCCGCAGCCTTTTGTTTCAGGGCGGATAGGGTCTTTCGGATTGAGGGCCGTTCCTCCCGGCTCAACTTCTTGGCCGTAAACTCCTTGAACGCCTGTTCCAGATTATCGGCCTGCTTGGTCTTGAAAATCACGATATAGCGCGGCGGGTGGGTAGAACGGTCTTTCCGCAGCGTAAAGTCAATATCGTATTTCTTGGCGCAGGGCCGGAACAGGCCAATATTCGCGTCGGTGATTTCGATGTTAGAGAGTGCCGAACCGTCCTTTTTGAGCTGCCGCAGGCTTTGTTTGCCGTGGTGCAGCTTGGTTTTGCCCTTTTGCCGGGCGGCCAGAAATTTCTTCATGGCCGCCTGCAATACTTGGCCGGTCAGCTTCCCGGTTTTCATCGCTAACGCTATGGTTTTCTGGTCTACTTCTTCCTGCAACTGCTATCCCTCCTTTGGAAGTCCAGCAGGCAGGCGGCGGGATGGCTTAAATCCGCACCCGCAGGCCGGAAAGGTCGTCGGCGCGGATGCCCACCAGATACCAGTCCTCGGCCATTTCAATGCGGGTGGGCCGCCATTTGCCGCCCACCATCACGTCAAAGGTTTCTCCACAGTGCAGCCCGCCATAGTAGTCTGCCAGATCAAAGCGGATGTCGTAGCGGTCTGCCTGCTCGTCAAAGATCAATGCACCCTGTTTCATAGGGCCGTCCTCCTTTCAGATTTTCCCGGTCGCCATATCATGGGCCACAAGGGAAGAATAGTAATTCCCAATCGTGGACGGGGCGTTGAACAGCGCCGCCCGTAGATACTGCTTGATGTTTCGGATTTCCGTGGTGTTCTTGTTCAGGCAATCCAGCACAAAGCGGATGTGTTCGCTGTCCAGCTTCATAAACTTGGATTTCACCAGCTCCGCCGGATAGTCGTCACCGGCAATGCGGATGGTCTTGCGCCGGGTGCAGACGGTTTCAAGGATCAAGTCTACAATCTCGTCCAGACGGTCGCCGTCATAGGGCAGATCGGCTTTCAGGATGTCATAGCTGATATTGTCCTTAATAATTTCCTCATACACCCGGTATGCCTCATTCGCATCCTTTCGCTTCCGTTCCGGCGGCTGTGCCGCCTTGCCCTCCGCAGGAGAGGGGGTTGGGGAATGGATAGGAATGGATTGGGTACTTGATAGATCAGTATTTGATTTTTCTTTACTTGGTATATCTTTATTTAATTGCATTGGATTTCCCGATACCGGGTTTTCCGACGTTGGATTATCCGATGTTGGATTTTCCAACACCGGGTTTTCCAATCCCGGCTGTTCTTCCTCCGCTGCCTCTGGCCGGGGCTGCGGCTGTTCGTAGATGGTATAAACCATGTCGGCCATCTTGCCCTTGCCGTCCCGGTTCTGCTGGCGGGTGATGTACCCGGCCTTTTCCAGTTCCCACACCGCCGTCCGTATGGCGTCGATGCTTTCCCGGTTGATAAGGGACAAGCCTTTCAGCGTATAGTCCCAATTTTCCGGCAGGGACAGCATTTGCGAAAGCAGGCCCTTGGCTTTCAGGGACAGGTCTTTATTCCGCAGGTGGTGGTTGGACATCACCGTGTAGCCCCGGTTTTTCTCCACACGAAAAACTGCCATCTCGTCGTCAACTCCTTTCACTTGGAATAGAACCGCGTCATAGGCGGTGAGCTTGCCCGGCTGGTAGGGACACTCTGCATACACGCAAAACTGGTATTTCCAGTCGGGACGGTAGAAACGGCAGTCGCCGCAATCCTCCGGCGCTCCGGCGTCGCCGCTGTCGTAGTGGTCGAAACCGGGCTTGCCTTGCATGAGGCTTTCAAAGGCGCGGTTGCTGCCGGATGTAAAATACATGGCGTCGCCTCCTTTCTGGTTTTGGGCATAAAAAATGGCGTACCGTGGAAACGATACGCCGGACACCAGAAAACGCCCCGTGATCGGCTGGGAAGCCGTCAAAAGGCGTTTTCAGTGTGGTTATAGGGATATTCTGTTTTTTGATGATGGTTAAAAAGTTCAGTGTTTATGCGGCTTTCAGGGATTTGTGTATATAAACATGAGGCCACCGCTTTTTTGGACCCGGAGAATGAGGAGAAAATGAACGCCGCCATTGCCGAGGTGATCCGGGGCAAGACGGTCATCGTCATCGCCCACCGGCTTCAGTCCATTGCAGGTGCCGATCAGATCGTGGTGCTGGATCAGGGCAATGTGGCAGGGATTGGCCGCCACGATACATTGCGAAAGACTTGCCCCGCCTATGAAAAACTGTGGCGGGCTGCCGAGGGAGCCGCTGCCTGGCGTGTCTCTGCGGAGAAAGGAGGCGACGAGGCATGATCGCGCTGATGAAACGAATCCTGTCCGTATCCGGCCCCTATCAGGGGCGGATCAAGCTGGCCTTTGTCTTTGCGTTCCTGAAGGCCATGCTGTCCAAGGCCCCCATCGGTCTGTCCTTCCTGGCCCTGAGCGCTTTTCTCCAGGGAACCATGACGGCACGGCTGTGCCTGTGGCTGGCGGTGGGCACGGTGGGCTGCGTTCTGCTGGAGTGCCTGTGCCAGAACATCGCCGACCGGCTCCAGGCCGCGGCGGGCTATATGGTATTCGCCGATCTGCGCATGGAGCTGGGACGGCATCTGCGCCGCCTGCCCATGGGCTATTTCACAGAGGGCAACATCGGCAAAATCAGTTCCGTTCTGTCCACCGACATGGTGTTCATTGAGGAGAACTGTATGCACGACATTGCCAACATGATGAGCTATACCTTTGCCCAAGCCATTCTTGTGCTGTGGCTGGCCTTCCTGAATCCCTGGCTGGGACTGGCCGCCTTGGTGGTGGTAGGGATCATTTGGCAGCTGGGCCGCGCTTCCCTGGGGAGCACCCTGGCTCACTCTGATGTCCGACAGGAGCAGAGCGAGGCTCTCACACGGGCAGTGCTGGACTATGTGGAGGGCATTGGTATTGCCAAGACCTTCAACCTGCTGGGAGAGCGTTCCGAGCAACTCACCGAAAATTTCGCCCGGAGCCGCAAGGTCAGCATCGAGTTCGAGGAGAGCCAGGCTCCCTGGATGCGGGCCCTCTATCTGGTGTGCGGTCTGGGCTCGGTGCTGATAATCCCCCTGTCACTCTGGCTCTATGGCCGTGGGCAGCTCTCCATCACCTTCCTGCTGGGTGTCTTGCTCTTCGTCTTTGACCTCTTCGGCCCCATTAAGGCACTCTACAGCCAAGCCACCCGCCTGACGGTGATGAACGCCTGCATGGACCGGATCGAGGCGGTACTGGCCCAGCCAGAACTACCCGACCGGGGCCGGGAGACCTTACCCAAAGCCGGCGGTGCCCCGGAGGTGGAGTTCCGAAATGTCACCTTCGCCTACGGGGAGAAAGAGGTACTGCATGATGTCTCTTTCACACTGAAGAAAAACCGGATGCTGGCCCTGGTGGGGCCCTCTGGCGGCGGTAAAAGTACGGTAGCCAACCTGCTCTCCCGGTTTTGGGATGTCAAACAGGGCCAAATCTTAGTGCGGGGCAGGGATATCCGCGATATTCCTCTTTCTGATCTGATGGATCAGATCTCTATGGTGTTCCAGCGGGTCTACTTATTCCAGGATACCGTCTATAACAACATCGCCATGGGGCGGACGGACGCCACACGGGAGGAGGTCTATGAGGCGGCCAGAAAAGCCCGATGCTATGACTTCATCATGGAGCTGCCCGACGGCTTTGACACGGTCATCGGCGAAGGTGGAGCCAGCCTATCCGGCGGAGAGCGGCAGCGGATCTCCATTGCCCGCTGCATTCTGAAGGATGCTCCCATCGTCATTCTGGATGAGGCCACTGCCAGCGTGGACGCCGACAATGAGAGCTACATCCAGGAGGCCATCACCCAACTGTGCCGGGGCAAGACCCTGCTGGTCATTGCCCACAGGCTGAATACCATCCGCCACGCCGATGAGATCCTGGTCATTGACCAGGGACGCATCGTTCAGGCCGGCGCCCACGACACACTTATGGAGGAGGAGGGCATTTATCGCCGCTTCATCACCGCCCGCTCCAATCCCACCAGTTGGTGCCGGTAAAGGCAGAGGCGCAAAAGAAAAGAATGACCGGGATGCGTGTCCCGGTCATTCTTCGTTCCAGCTTCTTCCCTTGATTGATCCCGGGGGGCATACAAATCCAATATAGTGGCATCTTGCAATTTCATGCGACAAAGAGTATGATGTAGTTAGCAGGCACTAACCATCATTGAGGTGACCATACTGTATGGATGACAACAAGCAGTTTTGGGAGCGGTTTTCACGGCATTACGCCGGCTTCATGCGCCGCTCTCAGACAACCTATCAGCAGATATGCAAAGCAATGCGGCCTTTTCTGAAACGGGACATGGATGTGCTGGAGTTGGCCTGCGGAACAGGCCAGCTGTCCGTGCCGCTGTCTCCATGTGTCCGGAGCTGGGAGGCAAC
>NZ_AAXG02000055.1 GCF_000169255.2 Pseudoflavonifractor capillosus ATCC 29799 | reverse complement strand
GGACTTCCTGAACTAAGTACAAAAAATCCCCGGTGCACCACGTGCACCGGGGATTTTTTCATACAGACAATCAGGCGCCTGCCTGCTTCAGCTTGGTGAGGAACAGTCCGCCGATGATGAGCACCGCGCCCAGCAGGGCAATCCAGGTGATGGAGTCGCCCAGCATGGCGGCGGCCACCGCCATGGTGACCAGGGGTTCCAGGTAGATGTAGGTGGTGGCCCGTACCGAACCCAGCCGGTGAATGGCGTAGTTCCACAGCAGGTAGGACACCGTGGAGCCCAGAAGGCCCAGATAGGCCACGGAGCCCAGCACATCCCACCGGACCAGCTGTTCCGGCTGGACCTGCACGCCCTGGAACAGCAGCAGGACCACCGAGAAGAGCAGGGCATACACGAACATTTTCCGCACCGAGGGGATGAGCGGGTGACCGAAGGAGCTGATTTTCTTGCTGACAATGGCGTACAGGCCCCACACCACCGCGTTGAGCAGGGCCAGCACATCGCCCCGTGGGTTGAGCTGGAGCACGGCGCTGCCGTTGTACACCGTCAGGGCGGAACCGGCGGCGGCCAGCAGGCAGCCGAAGTAGAACAGGCCGTGAGGCCGGGGTGTGCGGAGCAGGAGCGGAGCGGCCAGAGCGGTGACGATGGGCGCCAGGGCACACAGCACCGACACGTTGGAGGCGCTGGTGTAGGTCAGGGCGGCGTTCTGGAGGTAGTAGTAGAAGAAGATGCCCAGCAGTCCGCCCAGGACATAATACCCCTCGGTTTTCCAGCCCAGCCAGCCCAGCGGACGGGGATGGATGATGGTGGTGGCGATGACGGCGATGGTGATGCGCAGGAACATGAGCACGGTGGGGCTCATGGCCTCCAGGGCTATCTGGGCCGCCACAAAGGCGCCGCCCCAGATGGTGATGGCGCACAGGGCCGCCAGGTGTCCGGAACTGTTCTGCCTGGACATAAAGCATACCTCCTGTCAGTTCGCCGTTTTCCGGCGGCTGGGGGGAAACTCAATCCTGCTTTTTCTCCTTGCGCCGGACAGGGGGCTTCTCTTTGGGCGGCAGGGAGAGGGGGCGGCCCAGAGGTCCCACGGAGCCGTCCACCGCGGAGGAGATGAGATAGCGGTAGACCCGGACCTTCCGGCGCTCGTACAGGTCCAGCTGCTGGTAGAACTCCTTGTATTCATTGAAGGTGAGCCGCTTGGTCTGGATGGTCTTGCGCAGGGTGGCCTGGGTGCTCACCAGGCTGCCCTCCCGCTTGCGGTAGTAGTACACCGGCCTGGGCACCGCCGCAATGAGGCGGCAGCAGGCGATATAGTCCAGGTTGAACAGAAAGTCCTCGCACCAGGCCACGTCTGCGGGACATTCCAGGTGATTCGCCTCCACAATGGCCCGGCGGTAGAGCTTGTTCCACATGACGCCGTAATAGAAGTTGGCGGGGGCCTTGACCATGTAATCGGCGTACTCCGTCCGGGTCATGACACGCTCTTCACGGATGTGTCCTCTGGCGGCGCAGCGCTCACCGGCCACCCGGTAGAAGTGGGCCACCGTCAGGTCGGCGCCGGTGGACTCGGCGGTGTGGAGGAGAAGCTCCACGCTGTCAGTGGGCAGCCAGTCGTCCCCGTCCACAAACTGGAGATACCGCCCGGCGGCCTGGGTCATGCCCAGGTTCCGTGCCGCCGACGCGCCGGCGTTGGCCTGCGTCAGCAGGCGGAAGCGGCTGTCCAGCGCCACATAGGACCGGCAGATGTCGGCGCTGCCGTCGGTGCTGCCGTCGTCCACCAGCAGGACCTCAAAGTCCCGGCAGGTCTGGAACCGGATGCTGGACAGGCATTTCTCCAGGTAGGGCTTAACGTTGTAGACCGGGACGATGATACTGACTGCGGGACTTTCCATAGGCGCACCTCGCTGAGATGGTATTTTTATCATTATAACAGGCAGCGGCCTTTTCGCCAAGAGCGGGGTTGACAAATACCGGGAAAACCGGTATGTTGGACCGGAGAAAACCGGAACGGAGGCGTCACTATGACGGAAAAGGAAAAGATGCAGAGCGGCCAGCTCTATGCGGCGGATACCGACCCGGAGCTGATTGCCGACCGGGCGGCCTGCAAGGACAAGTGCTGGGCCTACAATCAGATGCGGTACACCGACTGGGACAGCCGGAACGCCCTTCTGCGGGAGCTGCTGGGCAGCACGGGGGAGCGGTTCTGCATTGAGCAGCCCTTCTGGTGCGACTACGGCTACGGCATCTCCATCGGGGAGAACTTCTACATGAACCACGGCTGTGTGATTCTGGACGGCGGCGGCATCACCTTCGGGGATAACGTGTTCATTGCGCCCCAGTGCGGGTTCCACACCGCCGGACACCCCATCGACGCCGACACACGCAACAGCGGCCTGGAGTACGCCAAGCCCATCAAGGTGGGAAACAACGTGTGGATTGGCGCCGGAGTGACAGTGGTGCCCGGCGTGACCATCGGGGACAACGTGGTCATCGGCGCGGGCAGCCTGGTCAACCGTGACATCCCCTCCGGGGTGGTGGCCGCGGGCAACCCCTGCCGGGTGCTGCGTCCCATCACCGAGGAAGACAAGAAAAAGCTTATTTGATAATAAAATGTGAGCCGCTGCGCAGTATGCGCGGCGGCTTTCGCTTTGCCATGGCAGGGCAAAAAATTTTTTCAAAAAACCTGTTGACAAATTAGAATATTAGAATATAATAATATTAGAAAAAACGAATATGAGGTGAACGACATGACGGACGCAACCGGGATTTACGAGGAGAAGGCGGCGCTGCTCAAGGCCCTTTCCCATCCGGTACGGCTGCAGATTGTCCGGGGGCTGCTGCGGTGCGGCTGCCGCAACGTGGGCTGTATGGAGGCCAATGTGGGCCAGTCCCAGTCCTGCATCTCTCAGCATCTTATGCGCCTGAAGGCGGCGGGGATTGTCAAGGCGTCCCGCTCCGGCAACGAGGTCTATTATGAGATTGACGACCAGGCAGGCGTCACGGCGGTGATTGCCGCTCTCTTCGGCGACAGGGAGGAGGACTATCAGCATGATTTATGATATCGCGGTCATCGGCGGCGGTCCTGCGGGGCTGTCGGCGGCGGTTCAGGCCAGACAGCGGAACCGGACGGCGGTGGTTGTCAGCGGCGACGACCGGGACGGTCCTCTCAGCAAGACCGAGCGGGTGGACAACTACCTGGGCATCCACGGCGCCACCGGACCGGAGCTGCTGGAGCGGTTCAAGGCCCACGCAGAGGCTATGGGCGTGGAGCGGGTCACCGGCCGGGCGCTGAATATCATGCCCCTGAACGGCACATTCTATATCGGAGTAGGCAGCGAGCTGGTCCAGGCCCGAGCGGTGGTGCTGGCGCCGGGAGTAGTCCGCAGAGCCAAGTTCCCCGGTGAGGCCGAGCACATGGGCGCGGGCGTCAGCTACTGCGCCACCTGCGACGGCATGCTCTACCGAAACCGTGACGTGGTGGTGGCGGGACGGTCCGCTGAGGCCCCCGAGGAGGCCAACTACCTCCACGGTCTGGGGTGCCGTGTGACCTATACCGCTCCCGTCAGACCGGAGGAACTCAGTCCGGAGATTCCCTTTGTCAAGGCGGCCAAAATTGAGGTCTGCGGCGACGGAAAGGTGACCTCCGTAAAGGCGGACGGCCAGGAGATTCCCTGTGACGGCGTCTTTATCCTGCGCTCGGCGGTGGCGCCCAACGACCTGCTGCCCAATCTGGAGCTGAAGGACGGCTATATCGCGGTGGACCGGGATATGGCCACCAACATCCCCGGCGTGTTTGCCGCCGGAGACTGCACCGGTCAGCCCCTCCAGATTTCCAAAGCGGTGGGGGAGGGCCAGGTGGCCGGACACCGGGCGGCGGAGCATCTGGACCGGCTGGATCGGGAACAAAACGGATAAACAACCCATTCAACATAGAAAAAACATTTAAACTGAGACGAAAGAAAGGAAGTATTGATTATGGCGACCATTCACTTCAACAAGGAAGGCTTTGACAAGGCGATTACCTCCGGCGGCATTACCATGGTGGACTTCTGGGCCTCCTGGTGCGGTCCCTGCCGTATGCTGGCTCCCGTGATTGATGACCTGGCCAACAAGTACGAGGGCAAGGCTGTCATCGGCAAGGTCAACGTGGACGACGAGCAGGCCCTGGCTATGCAGTACGGCGTGATGAGCATCCCCACCGTCATCTTCTTCAAGGACGGCAAGGAGCTGGACCGCAAGGTGGGTGTTATGCCCGCTGAGGCCTACACCGCCATCCTGGATGCCAACATCTGATTGATGCAACGGAACAGCGGGCGGAGCGTCACGCTCCGCCTGCTTGTTTACATAATCGCAAAATGAAAAAATATAAAAATTTTGGTTGACAAATCGGGAAGCAGCCGCTATAATAAGCAAGTGGCTTCCGGTAAGAGCCAAACAGAATATGCGGATGTGCTGGAATTGGTAGACTGGCTAGCTTGAGGTGCTAGTGGCCCACGGCCGTGCGGGTTCGAGTCCCGCCATCCGCACCAGCTCGTCACAAGCGGTAATCGTTTGTGACGAGCTTTTTTATTTTTCTGTAAAACGCACTTTGCCTCGGCTCACCTTTGGAACGGCTGCGCTGTGTTCCCAGGCCCGGAGAATAATGAAATATCAATTCTAATCGTCTCTTTCAGCTCTCCGCAAGCGTTCCGACGCCTGCGGAGAGCTTTTTTCATGTCCCGTATCTGAGAAACAGTCCGATTGGCGGATAGAGAAGAAAAAACAGGGTGTTTTATTGAATCTGGTACATGAGCGAGAAGTAGTTGGAAGGGGAGACGCCCATCACTTCCTTGAAGATTTTGGAGAAATGCTGCTGACTGCAAAAGCCGGTGTCCAGCGCCAGGGAGAGCATGGGGTATTCCGGGTGTTCGTCTTTCAGCTCGATTGACTTGGCGATGCGGACGAAATTGATATAGGCAGCCACGCCCATTCCGAAATTGACCTCAAAGAGCTTGCTGAGGTAGCGGGGCGAGATGTTCACATGGTCGGCGATGTCCTGGATGTAGAGCTTCTCCATATAGTGCTGATCAATGTACAGCGTGGCGTTGATGAGGTGGGGGTTTTCATACAGACGGTTGCTGGCTGACAGCCGCATGTCCCGGGAGAGCAAGATGCTCAACTGGGCCATGTAGAAATAGAGCATATCGTCAGAGTACTCCTGGGGATTGGAGAGCTCAGCGCGGATTCCCTCAACGCAGGATTGGAGAAAGACCGTGTTCTGACCCTTGAAGTATTTCCGCTTTCCAAGGATAATTTCCAGGATAAAGGGGAGGGAGAGAACAGACTGGTTGACCTGGGGGAGCATGTCCAGAAGGACGCGGCTGTGAAAGTGTATCTGAAGGAGGGTGCAGTCCTCCTCACAGACAGCGGCGCTGTGTGGGGTGTTGGAAAAAATCACAACATACTCGCCGGGCTGAATGGTCTGCGTCAGGTTGAGCACGGAGAAGGTCAGCTTGCCCTGGAGGCAGATGAAGAGCTCCATTGTCCGGTGCAGGTGGGTGGAGCAGTGGTATCCCACCGGCAGAGTCTGCAGGGATGCGTTGTCCAGAAGCTTCTTTTCCTTCGGTGGGGAGTGCCAGCTGAGCGCGGAAGCCATCAGAATTCCTCCAAGCAAGTGAAATCAAATCGCAGGGCATGGAAAGCTCTGCTGTATTATAGCAAAAAAGCTTTTGAAGGAATAGGAAAAAAGAAAAAACCTCTTCTGACAAAAGAAATTTAATGGGCAAAAAATAAAGTGAAAAGTGTTGTGATTTGATAAAACAGAGAGAAAACACAGTAAAAATAGAAAAGAAGAAAGCAAAACTGAAAAGAGCGGGAAGCCTCTGACAGACATGGAGAGCAAAAAATGAGTGCAGAAATATATAAAAAGTGAGATAATTGTGCCGGTTTAATAGAAGTGCGCCGATGGAATCAATGATATAGTTTTCCCAGAAAGAATGCGGAGCTGCCGCAGGGAAGGAAAACAATATGAAGACACCGAGAGAGAATTTGTTGGGGCTGCTTAGAAAGCAGGGCTATGATTGGGTACCCTGTGAGTTTTTCCTGTGCCGGAGTCTGGAGGAGCAGTTCCATAAAGATGTGGGAGAAGACGTGGATTACATGGATTACTTCTCCATGCCGTGGCGCCGGCTTCCCGACCTGATTCCGGACGACGATGACCGGAGCCGGTTTCTCCCCTACCATGAGGAAAAGAACCATATCCGGTGTGAGGAGCTGGACGAGTGGGGCGTGGGACACCGGGCTACGCCTACCTCCATGCACATGACCCAGATGTTCTGCCCCCTGCGGGAGGCCGAGTCCGTGGACGTGCTGGAGGAATATCCGTTGCCCACCTATTCCAGGGAGAAAAATCCCAACCTGCGGGAGTATGCCGAAGCGCTCCACGCCCGTGGCATTGCCTCGGTGGGCAATATGCAGTGCACCGTCTGGGAGACGTCCTGGTACATCAGGGGCATGGAGCCGCTGATGATGGACATGATGTGCGATGAGGAGATGGCGGAGGCCATTCTGGACCGGGTCACGGAGATGTCTGTCCAGAGAGCCCAGCTGTACGCGGAAGCGGGTGTGGACATCCTCTACCTGGGGGATGATGTGGGCATGCAGCAGAGCCTGATGATGAGCGAGGAGATGTATGTCACCTGGCTCAAGCCCCGTCTGAAGCGGGTCATTGACGCGGCCAAGGCCATCAAGCCGGACATCATTGTGTTTTACCACTCCTGCGGCTATGTGGAGCCGCTGATTCCCCACCTGATTGAGGCCGGAATTGACGTACTCAACCCCATCCAGCCTGAGTGCATGGATTTTGGGGAGATTTTTGAGAAGTACGGCGACCGGGTCGCATTCCACGGCACAGTGGGCACCCAGCGCGTGATGCCCTTCGGCACGCCGGAAGAGGTAAAGGCCGTGGTCGGGAAGCATCTGGACATTGCGGGACCCAAGGGCGGCCTCTTTGTGGCGCCCACCCATTTGCTGGAGCCCGAGGTACCCTGGGAGAACATCCGGGCCTATGTGGAGGCGTGCAGCGAGTACCACCCCGCCGGGTGAAAAGCCCATCACCGTTGATTTTGGAGGAGATAACCATGAGCATTCTGACTGATATTTCTGAGAACATGCAGCGAGGCAAAGCGAAAGTCGTGAAGGAGCTGGTGCGGCAGGCCATCGACCAGGGGCTTCCCGCACAGCAGATACTGGAGGAGGGGCTGCTCAGCGGCATGTCCGTCATCGGCGAGAAGTTCAAGAACAACGAGATCTTCGTGCCCGAGGTGCTGGTGGCGGCTCGTGCCATGAACGCAGGCTCCGAGCTGCTCAAGCCCCTGCTGATGGAAAACGGGGTAAAGGCCAGCGGAAAAGTGTGCATCGGCACCGTCCGGGGCGACCTGCACGACATCGGCAAGAACCTTGTGAAAATGATGATGGAGGGCAAGGGCCTTGAGGTCATCGACCTGGGCGTGGACGTGGCGCCTGAGACCTATGTGGAGACAGCGAAAAACGAGGGCTGCCAGATTATCTGCTGCTCCGCTCTGCTGACCACAACCATGTCGGTGATGGGGGACGTGGTCAAGGCCGCCGAGACGGCCGGCATCCGGGACCAGGTGAAAATCATGATAGGCGGAGCGCCCGTGACTGAGGCGTTCTGCCAGCAGATTGGCGCGGACAAATACACGCCGGACGGGGCCACCGCAGCGGATACCGCCGTGGCGCTGTGCTCCGGGAGCTGCTAAGTATATACCGGACTGACAACCATTTGGAGAAAGAAGAGGTGTGCAGAGAAAATGACGCCCAAAGAACTGCTGTTTGCCGCACTGCGGCATGAGAAAACACCCCGAGCCCCCTGGGTACCCTTTGCCGGGGTCCATGCGGGACTGCTGATTGGAGCAGACGCCGCCCAGGTGCTGACTGATGAGGACATGCTGGTCAAGTCCCTGCTGGAGGTAAATCGTCTGTACAGACCTGACGGACAGCCGGTGATGTTCGACCTGCAGCTGGAGGCTGAGATTCTGGGCTGTGAGCTGACCTGGAAAGAGGGAACGCTCCCCAGCGTGTCCAGCCACCCCCTGGCGGACACCATGACCGTGCCCTGCCGGTGCAAGCTGCCCAGACCGGACCAGGGACGGCTGCCCATCGTGCTCAACGCCATGCGCCGCATGAAGCGGGAAGTGGGGGACACCACCGCGCTGTACGGCCTGATCTGCGGCCCCTTTACCCTGGCGTTCCATCTCCGGGGCAACAATCTGCTGATGGACATGTACGACGACGAGGACTATGTGTCCGAGCTGCTGGGCTACTGCATGGAGTGCGGCAAGCGGATGATAGATTACTATGTGGACGCGGGGATGGACGTCATCGCTGTGGTGGACCCGCTGGTGTCCCAGATCTCCAGCGACCATTTTACCCAGTTCCTCTCCACCCCCTTTACCGCGCTGTTTGACTACATCCGCTACAGAGGTGCGTTCTCCTCCTTCTTTGTCTGCGGCAACGCCACCCCCAACATCGAGGTGATGTGCCAGACCAATCCGGACTCCATCTTCGTGGATGAGAACGTGGACATCATTGCCGCCAAGGCCACCACCGACAAGTACAATGTGGCCATCGGCGGCAACATCCCCCTGACCACCGTCATGCTCCACGGCACCCAGCAGGACAACATGAAATACGTAGTGGACCTGCTGGCCAAGCTGCCTGAGTACCGCAACTTCATTGTCGCGCCCGGCTGCGACATGCCCTATGGGGTGCCGGTAGAGAACGCCATCGGCGTGGCCCAGGCGGTGCTGGAGACCGAGCGCGTGCGCAAGATGGTGGAGGACTATATGTCCGGCACCTTTGATACGGATGTGGAGCTGCCCGACTATGAGCACCTGACCAAACCCCTTGTGGAGGTGTTCACCCTGGACAGCGCCACCTGTGCGGCCTGCACCTACATGATGGGGGCCGCCGTGGAGGCCAAGGAGCAGTTCGGCGACGCCATTGACATGGTGGAGTACAAGTTCACCGAGAAGGAGAACATCGCCCGCTGCATCAAGATGGGGGTCAAGAATCTGCCCAGCATCTACATCAACGGCAAGCTGAAATTCTCCTCCATCATCCCCAGCAGAGAGGAGCTGGAGCAGGCGATTCGGGAAGTGCTGTAACGGATGCCGGACGGCGCAGAAAAAACGAATATTCAGCCAGCGGTGTGCTACCGGTCCGGACAGGACCGGCGGCATGCCGCTTGCTGCGTTTTGCGGTGCCGGCGCCGGGATGGAGAGAAAACATGGCGGATGGAGAGACCGCCTCTTGACTTCGCTCCTTTAAAGCGGTAAAATAAGCGAAATGGAAAAAAATCCATGATTCTCCCAGGACATGCCGCCGTGGGAGAGAGAGGGGACTCCTTATTATGGTAATTACGGATTTCCTGGAACGAAATGCCCGGCTGTACCGGGACGAGACGGCGCTGGTGGAGATCAACCCGTCGGAGGAGCGGGACCGGGCCACCACATGGCGGGAGTACAGCCTGATTGAGCGCAGCCGCCCTGATGAGCCCTACCGCCGTGAGATAACCTGGGGCCAGTTCGACAAGAAGGCCAACCGCTTTGCCAACCTGCTGCTGAGCCGGGGGCTGAAGCGGGGGACCAAGGTGGGCATCCTGCTGATGAACTGCCTGGAGTGGCTGCCCATCTACTTCGGCATCCTGAAGGCGGGCTGTCTGGCGGTGCCGCTGAACTTCCGCTACTCCTCCGATGAGATCCAGTACTGCCTGGACCTGGCGGACGTGGAGGCACTGGTGTTCGGCCCTGAGTTCATCGGCCGTCTGGAGCCTATTCTCCCCAATCTGGGCCGGGTGCGGCAGTGGTTCTATGTGGGCAACAAGACTCCGTCCTTTGCCGAGAGCTACCGGGAGCTGGTGATGTACTGCACCTTTGAGAATCCACCGGTTCACCTGGAGCTGAGCGATCTGGCGGCTGTCTATTTCTCCTCGGGCACCACCGGCTTCCCCAAGGCCATCTTACATAACCACAAGGCTCTGCTGTCGGCCTGCCTCACCGAGCAGCAACACCACGGCCAGACCCATGAGGACGTGTTCCTGTGCATCCCGCCCCTGTACCACACCGGCGCGAAGATGCACTGGTTCGGCTCCCTGGCCAGCGGCGGCAAGGCCGTGCTGCTGCGCGGCGTGTCGCCCCAGTGGATTCTGCGGACGGTGACGGAGGAGAAGTGCACCATTGTCTGGCTGCTGGTGCCCTGGGCACAGGATATCCTGGACGCCATCGACCGGGGTCAGGTGAACCTGGACGACTATCTGCTGGACCAGTGGCGGCTGATGCACATCGGCGCTCAGCCGGTGCCTCCCAGCCTGATCCACCGCTGGAAGAAGGTCTTCCCCCACCACCTCTACGACACCAACTACGGCCTGAGCGAGTCCATCGGCCCCGGCTGCGTACACCTGGGCGTGGAGAACATCGACAAGGTGGGCGCCATCGGCAAGCCGGGCTACCTCTGGCAGGCCAGGGTGGTGGACGAGCAGGGCAACGAGGTGCCCCAGGGCCAGGTGGGCGAGCTGATTGTCAGCGGACCGGGCGTCATGCAGTGCTACTACAAGAACCCGGAGGCCACCGCCGAGGTGCTCAAAGGGGACTGGCTGTACACCGGCGACATGGCGGAGATGGACGCCGACGGCTTCATTTACCTGGTGGACCGGAAAAAGGACGTGGTCATCTCCGGCGGTGAGAACCTGTATCCCGTGCAGATTGAGGACTTCCTCCGCCGGTTTGAGAAGCTCAAGGACGTGGCGGTCATCGGCCTGCCGGACGCCCGTCTGGGCGAGATTGCCGCCGCCATCGTGGAGGTCAAGGAGGGCGTGGACTGCACGGAGGAGGAGATCAACGCCTTCTGCCAGGAGCTGCCCCGCTACAAGCGGCCCCGCAGAATTATCTTCGACAGGATACCCCGCAACCCCACCGGCAAGATTGAAAAGCCGGTGCTGCGGGAGAAATACTGTCACGGCCGTCTGGTGGAGGCCCAGATTACCAACTGAGCCGCCGGTTCCAGGAATCCCCTGGAGAAAGACGGAAAATACGTTGACTTCATCGAAAAAGCGTGATAAAGTAAAACCGTTCAAGCTTAGCGGGAACGGAACCAGGTAGAGGCCGTTTCGCCGGAATTTTTCGTCCTCTGCAGGGAATGCAGAGGACGTTTTTTGTTTTCCGGACCTCTGAAAAGGAGAGATTCACCATGAAAACCCTGATGCTTGGCAACGAAGCGGTAGCCCGGGGCCTCTATGAGGCGGGCTGCGCCGTTGTCTCCAGCTATCCCGGCACCCCCAGCACCGAGATCACCGAAGCCGCGGCCAAGTACCCCGAGATTTACGCCGAGTGGGCGCCCAACGAGAAGGTGGCCATGGAGACCGCCTTCGGCGCCAGCCTGGCGGGGAAGCGGTCCTTCTGCGGCATGAAGCATGTGGGCCTCAACGTGGCCGCCGACCCCCTGTTCACCATCGCCTACACCGGCGTCAACGCCGGCATGATCATCGGCGTGGCCGACGACGCGGGGATGCACTCCTCCCAGAACGAGCAGGACTCCCGCCATTACGCCAAGGCGGCCAAGCTGCCCATGCTGGAGCCTGCCGACTCCGCCGAGGGTCTGGCCTTTGCCAAGGCGGCCTATGAGCTGTCCGAGCGGTTTGACACGCCGGTGCTGCTGAAGATGTGCACCCGGGTGTCCCACTCCCAGAGCGTGGTGGAGACGGGGGAGCGGGTGGAGCCTGCTCCGGTGCCTTATGAGAAGAAGGCAGCCAAGTACATCATGATGCCGGGCAACGCCAAGCAGCGCCACCCGGTGGTGGAGCAGCGCACCCAGGACCTGATTGCCTACGCCGAGACCACCACCCTCAACCGGGTGGAGGAGGGCACCGACCACAAAATCGGCATCATCACCTCCTCCACCAGCTACCAGTATGTGAAGGAGGTCTGCGGGGACAAGTACCCGGTGCTCAAGCTGGGCATGATCTGGCCCCTGCCCGAGCAGAAAATCAGGGACTTTGCCGCCTCGGTGGACCTGCTGACCGTGGTGGAGGAGCTGGACGGCTTCATTGAGGAGCACTGCCGCAATCTGGGCCTGGCCCTGGCGGGGAAGGACTACTTCTCTCCCATCGGGGAGCTGAGCCAGAATCTGGTGGCCGAGAAGCTGGGCGTGGTGCCCGACGCGGGCAAGGCCCTGGACGAGCACATTCCGCCCCGTCCTCCGGTCATGTGCGCCGGCTGCCCCCACCGGGGACTGTTCTACACCCTCAACAAGCTCAAGCTCACCGTGCTGGGCGACATCGGCTGCTACACCCTGGGCGCTGTGGCGCCCCTGTCCGCCATTGACTCCACCATCTGCATGGGGGCGTCCGTGTCCGGTCTCCACGGCTTCCTGAAGGCCAGCGGGGGAGAGATGGACAGCAGGACCGTGGCGGTCATCGGCGACTCCACCTTCATGCACTCGGGCATCACGGGCCTTGTCAACATCGCCTACAACGAGTCCAACGCTACCGTCATCATCCTGGACAACTCCATCACCGGCATGACCGGCCACCAGCAGAACCCCACCACCGGCTTTAACCTGAAGGGGGACCCCTGCACCAAGATTGACCTGGAGTCCCTGTGCCGTGCGGTGGGCATCCGCCGGGTGCGTGTGGTGGACCCCTACGACCTGGGCGAGTGCGAGAGTGTCATCAAGGAGGAGCTGGCGGCCCCCGAGGCGTCGGTGATCATCTCCCGCCGTCCCTGCGCCCTGCTGAAGTACGTCAAGCACAAGGCGCCTCTGACGGTGGATACCTCCAAATGCGTGGGCTGCAAGGCCTGCATGAGGATTGGCTGCCCCGCCATCTCGGTGCGGGACGGCAAGGCCGGGGTGGACGTCACCCTGTGCGTGGGCTGCGGCGTGTGCCAGCAGCTGTGCAAGTTCGACGCGCTCCAGGCGCCCCGGGAGGTTTGAGTTATGCAGACGAAAAACATTATGATTGTGGGCGTGGGCGGCCAGGGCACCCTGCTGGCCAGCAAGCTGCTGGGCCGTCTGCTGCTGGACCAGGGCTATGACGTGAAGGTCTCCGAGGTCCACGGCATGAGCCAGCGTGGCGGCAGCGTGGTCACCTACGTGCGCTACGGCGACAAGGTCTATTCCCCCGTCATCGACAAGGGCGAGGCCGACTTCATCGTGTCCTTTGAGCTGCTGGAGGCCGCCCGGTGGATGGAGTTCCTCCGGCCCGACGGCCGCATCATCACCAACACCCAGCAGGTCAACCCCATGCCGGTGATCACCGGCGCTGCGGAGTATCCCCAGGACCTGGTGGCCAAGATGACCGCCGCCGGCGCCAGGGTGGACGCCATGGACGCCCTGGCCCTGGCCGAGCAGGCGGGGAGCAGCAAGGCGGTGAATCTGGTGCTCATGGGCCGGCTGAGCCAGTACTTTGACCTGCCGGAGGAGGCCTGGCAGCAGGCCATTACCCGGAGCGTGCCGGAGAAATTCCTGGAGATGAACCGGATGGCCTTCCATCTGGGCAGAAATTCCTGAGGGACGGGGGAAGAAAAGGTCATGGAACGGTACTATCAGAAAGAGATTGAGTGCGCCAGCCGGGAGCAGATCCGTGCCTGGCAGGATGAGCGCCTGGTGAAGCAGGTGCAGAATGTATGGGACAACGTGCCCTACTACAGGAAGAAGATGGAGGAGAAGGGGCTGACCCCGGCGGACATCAAGGGCGTGGACGACCTGCACAAGCTGCCCTTTGTCACCAAGGCCGACCTGCGGGACGCCTATCCCTACGGTCTGGTGGCCCGGCCCCTGAAGGACTGCGTGCGCATCCAGTCCACCTCGGGCACCACCGGCAAGCGGGTGGTGGCCTTCTACACCCAGCACGACATCGACCTGTGGGAGGACTGCTGCGCCCGGGCCATCATGGCCGCCGGCGGCACCAATGAGGACGTGTGCCAGGTGTCCTACGGCTACGGCCTGTTCACCGGCGGACCCGGCCTCAACGGCGGCAGCCACAAGGTGGGCTGTCTCACCGTCCCCACCTCCTCGGGCAACACGGAGCGGCAGATCATGTTCATCCGGGACCTGAACGCCACCATTCTCTGCTGTACCCCCTCCTACGCCGCCTATCTGGGCGAGACCATGAAGGAGATGGGCCTCACCCCCGACCAGATCCCCCTGAAGGCGGGCATCTTCGGCGCCGAGGCCTGGAGCGAGGAGATGCGCCAGGACATCCAGAAGACCCTGGGCATCAAGGCCTACGATATCTACGGCCTCACCGAGCTGTCCGGACCGGGCGTGGCCTTTGAGTGCTCCGCCCAGAACGGCATGCACATCAACGAGGACCACTTCATCGCCGAAATCATCGACCCGGACACCGGCGAGGTGCTCCCCGAGGGGAGCAAGGGCGAGCTGGTGTTCACCTCCATCACCAAGGAGGCCTTCCCGCTCCTGCGCTACCGCACCCGGGACATCTGCGTGCTCCACCACGAGCCCTGCCCCTGCGGCCGTACCCATGTGAAGATGAGCAAGCCCATGGGCCGCAGCGACGACATGCTCATCGTCAAGGGTGTCAACGTGTTCCCGTCCCAGATTGAGACCGTGCTTCTGGGCCAGAGCTTCGCGCCCAACTATCAGATTGTGGTGGACCGGGTCAACAACACCGACACCATGGAAGTGCTGGTGGAGATGACTCCCGAGATGTTCTCCGACCAGCTCAGCCAGGTGGCCGAGAGGGAGAAGCAGGTGGTGGCCGCCCTGAAGGCCATGCTGGGCATCTACGCCAAGGTCCGCCTGGTGGCCCCCAAGTCCATCCAGCGCAGCGAGGGCAAGGCGGTCCGGGTCATCGACAAGCGGAAGATTTAAGAGAGGAGCTGGAGAATCATGACCATTCAACAGATTTCTGTCTTTCTGGAGAACCGTGCGGGCCAGCTGGCGGAGATTACCTCCATCCTGGCCGCCGAGGGCATCAACATGCGCGCCCTCCATATCGCCGAGACCGCCGATTACGGCGTGCTGCGCATGATTGTGGACAAGCCCCAGCGGACTGCCAGGCTACTGCTGGAGCACGGGTTCATCCTGTCCATGACCCCCGTGCTGGCGGTGGTGGTGCCCGACGAGCCGGGCGCTCTGGGGAAGATTCTCACCCTGCTGGCCAAAGAGAACATCGACGTGGAGTATGTCTACTCCGTGTTCGGCCAGGTTCAGGGCCAGGCCTGCATGATTTTCCGTGTGGCCGACCTGGACCGTCTGGCCGGTCTGCTGAAGGACAACGGCATGCCGCCCGCCCTCCACGGAGAGCTGGGCATCCAAGACGAACAGAAATGAGGGAACCGCTATGCAGCCCATGAGCAACAAGACCCAGTACTTTACCGACTCAGTCATCCGCCGGATGACCCGCATTGCCATCGCCAGCAACGCCATCAACCTGGCCCAGGGCTTCCCCGATTTTGACCCGCCCAAGGCCCTGCTGGACCGTCTGGCCGAGGTGTCCTACGCCGGACCCCACCAGTACCCCATCACCATGGGTGCGCCCAATTTCCGCCGTGCCCTGGCAGGGAAGTGCAAGCGGTTCATGGGCCGGGACATCGACCCGGAGAACGAGATCGTGGTGACCATCGGCTCCACCGAGGCCATGGTGGACTCCATCTTCGCCCTCACCAATCCCGGCGACAAGGTGGTGCTGTTCTCCCCCTATTTTGAGAACTACCACGCCCAGGTCCTCTTTGCCGACTGCGAGCCCATCTATGTGCCCCTGGTGCCGCCCCAGTTCCACTTTGACCCCAACGTGCTGGAGGACGCCTTCAGGCAGCACCCCAAGGCCATCATCATCTGCAACCCCTCCAACCCCAGCGGCAAGGTATTCACCGAGGAGGAGCTGAAGCTCATCGCCCAGCTGTGCGTCAAGTACGACGTGTACGCCATCATGGACGAGGTGTATGAGCACATTGTCTACGCCCCCCACAAGCACCTGTACATGTGCAACATGCCCGGCATGTGGGAGCGGACCATCTCCTGCTCGTCCCTGTCCAAGACCTACTCCATCACCGGCTGGCGCATCGGCTATGCCATCGCCCCCAAGCCCATCATGGACAAAATCAAGCAGTACCACGACTTCAACACCGTGGGCGCTCCGTCCCCGCTGATGGAGGCGGCCGTGGTGGGCCTGGAGATGCCCGACAGCTACTATGAGGAGTTCTCCGCCCACTACGCCCACATGAAGCAGCTGTTCACCGACGGTCTGCGGAACATCGGCATCCCCTTCACCGACCCCCAGGGCACCTATTTCGTCCTGGCTGACATCGGCCCCTACCTGAAAAAGGGACAGACCGACGTGGAGTTCTGCGAGGAGATGGCCCGGAAGGTGGGCGTGGCCGCCGTGCCCGGCACCTCCTTCTTCATGGAGGACGTGCGCAACATTGTCCGGCTCCACTTCGCCAAGAAGGATGAGACCCTCAACGAGGCCCTGGACCGGCTGAGCCATATCAGGGAGAAGATGGGCTGAGCGGCTAACTCCTCCCGCGCATATCTCGAGCTGGATGCAGCGCCCGGACACTGTAATCAGTGTCCGGGCGCTTTTGCGGGTGACTGTTATTTTGAGAATGGGAATTTTGCACAAATATTTTATTTTGAATTCCGATATTTATGGTAATATGGTATTATATTCTTGCAAGTAAATCCGCGAAAGGGAATGAAAAGATAAGGAGGTGAATCCCATGATTTAAGGCTGAACTTCCGGGAGTGAGACGGACAGGAGAAAACGCTGTGTGTTCCATTTATGGGAAAGGAGAATTCAAAATGAGGCAAAAGAGGTAATGCTTCCAAGCGTTGCTTGCCCTTGTTACTGTTCTCGCCCTGACGGCGCAGAGTTCAGCGGCGCTGGCCGCTGGAATTCAGGCGCAGATCATGGAAATTCAAACGCAGCAAAGTGTGGAGCGCCTGCAGGCAAACCGCGCCATTTATACACAGGCCACGGAATTTGAGGGAATCCAGAAGTCCGCTGGTAATTCCTACGCGATGGAAGTATCCCTCCCTGGTGAGGAAAAGACCGGTTATCAGCCAGTTGTCCGCATGGATATTGACTTAACAGATACACAGGCGGTTGCCGATGTTCTATCTCTAGACGCCCTTCCTGATGTCATAAAGGAAGAAATTTCCGCGGCAAGGGACAGCGCCATGGAATCAGGTGCCCAGGAGGCAACTGTAACCTTATTTGCGCCGAGTGAATTTACTATAGATTACAAGGATAGAAATGATCCGATAACTCCCTCTGAAGATCTCCCACGTAGCGATGACAAAATATATTATACTTATCAAGGTTCTGAAATGGTAAGCGTAAAAATATACTGGGATAACAAAAAATCGGATCCTTATGTTCTGGCTGAGGGAGAGCAAACAAAGGCTTTTGCGGCAGCGCTCACAGAGATAGCAGTTTCGGGTGTGCTGGGAAATCCGGTTTTTGAAGTAGTAGAAACTGGGTACAGTATACTCCAAGCATTTATGGATCTTGTTGGCGTTGCCAATATGGACAACGTTATGATTACCTCCGAAGATGCGTTACAGGTCACATTCCATCACAATCTAATTGCTCAATTTACATTTACAAAAGTCGGAAACCGGTGGCATCATGGGCTTACGACAAAACAACTGAAGCTTCTTCGGATAGAATATTTTCAAAAATACGATGTTGAGGTGAGTCCGGGGCACTATGTAGAAAAGGAAGACACCATTACAGAAACATATAACAGAATTCTTACGACTCCTTATTTCGATGACCCGTGGCAGACGGCAAAAGCCTTCATAGGGAACCCGCTTGTTATGATGGTACAATATAAGTTACATGGAAGAGTTTTTAATTTCTAGCCTTACAGGGAAATGGAGGTTCTCATGTCCCTCTACGACGCAGTCCCTATGGCGGCCTACGGCGTTACCGCTGCAGCGGTAATCTTTGGCGTGGCCCTGCTGGCCTTCCTCCTTAACAAGGGGCAGAAGATCAGACGGTGGATTTCCGCTGCCTGCATGGCCGCCTGCGCAGTTTATTTGGCATGGTACTTCCTCCCCTACCGTGTGCTTATCGACCCTGCCGACGTCCTGACTGATACCACGATGATAAGAGAAGAGGATCGACACCGTCCCCGGGTGCATCTGAAACCGGAAGGTGGGGAGGGTTTGCCCCTTACCGGGGAGGAGCAGCGGCGGCTCGCGGAGCTGACCAATCAGCTGTGGTTCCGCCGCGCCATCCTGTCCTATCCCGAATCTTCCACCCCAGAGGCCCTGGATGGGAAGCCCCCTCCGCCGGGGGCGCCGGAATACCTGCTTGTGGAGGTTTCCACCGGGTATGGGAACGGCATTCGCGTCATGTGCGCCAGGGGAGCGTCCGGGTTCTGGTGCTACCAGGGCACCTACTGTCTGGACAGCGCCTACAGCCGGGTCTACGGCTGGGAGCCGCTGGTGGAATATGTCAGAGCGCTGGCGGACAAGTACGGCGTTCCCCAGCCAACCTGGTAAATGGGAAAGGAGACCGCAATGGAAGGTCTGACCGCCTGGGTTTCTCATTACGGCATTTTCCTGATTGCCGCGGCAGGAGCCGCGGCCCTGCTCTGCGCCTTTTTGGCCAGGGGGAAGAAGCTGCGCTGGGGGGCCGCCGCAGGGGCCCTGCTCTGCGCTGCGGCAGCGGTGTGGTACTTTCTGCCCTTCTCCGTCCCCCTTGATCCTCAACGCACCTCCGTGCTCCTCCAGTTCACGCTGGGGGAGCCGCTGGAGCTCACTCAGGAAGAGCGGGAGGAGGTGCTCCGCCTGTGTGGGGAGCTCACCTACTTCCGCCGGCCGGGGCAGACGGTCCTGCGCACCGGCGGCACGGAGACGGCCTACCTCATCCTCCTTCAGGGCGGGGACGGCGGCTCCAGCGAGAGCCTTCACCTGACCCTGGCTCTCTCCCCGGAGGGTTTCGCCGGGGAGGACGGTCTCTATGGGGTCAACCAGAATCTGGACGGAGTGAGAGGACAGGAGCCCTTGGTGGAATACCTCAAAGAGCTGGCGGACAAGTACGAAATCCCCCTGGCGGAGTGACATGCGGCAGGGGCGGAAGAGACAAGAGAAGGAACTGGTCATGCGGTTTGTCAGGGGCGTGGACGATGACGCCAGGATGCGCACGCCATAAAAAGAAGCCGTCCCGGCTCTATTGAGAGCCGGGACGGCGCTTTTGTATGCAGCATATCATGGATCAGTGCTCCTCGTCCAGGGCGTAATACGTTTTCACATGGGCGATAAAGGCCCTGATGTGTTCGCTGAGAACAGAGTTTCGCTTCATCACAAAGTAGAAGTACCGTCTGGAGACCTGATCCGGCAGGTCGAAGAGCAGCAGCCGTTTTTCCTGTACAAAGTTGAGGGCAGCCCGCTCCGAGATGATGGAGATACCCAGTCCGCCGGCCACCAGATTTTTGATAGACTCCTGGTCGTTAATGCGGGCGGTGACCTTCAGCTGGTCCTCGGTGATACCCATGCTCTCAAAGAAATACTCCGCGCTCTTTTTGCTGCCGCTGCCCTGCTCGCGGAGGATAATGGGCTCCTGCAGCAGCTGCTGCAGGGGAGTACCCTGCTCTTTCAGAGAGAGAAAATGGGGATTGACGGGGGTAATTAACACCATTCTGTCCAGGTAGAAGGGGACGCAGGTTAAGTCCTCATGGTCGTATTTCATGCCGATCATGCCCAGGTCAAAATTGCCGTTGAGGATGCCTTCTATCACCCCCCGGCTGTCGCTCTGATGGATGATAAAGTAGGCCTCCGGGTGCGCCTTCCCATAGGCAGGGAGAATTTCGGGCAGGATGTAGGCCGAGGGAATGGTGGAGGCCCCCAGCTGGATAATGCTGTTCCCGGTGGAGGACCAGCGGCGGATCAGGTTGTCCCGCAGGCTGAGAATGTTGCAGGCGCACTCGTAGAGCTCCTGCCCCCTGGGGGTCACGTCCACGCTCCGCTTGGTGCGGATGATAAGGCAGGTGCCTAACTCCTCCTCCAGGTTGCGGATGTGGGTGCTGATGGTGGGCTGGGAGAGATAGAGCCGTTCAGCGGCCTTGGTGAAGCTGCGGTACTTCACCACCGCCGTAAAGGACTGGAGCTGCTTCATGTCCATCAGCGGGCGGCCTCCCTCAGAATGGCGTCCAGGGCGTCAATGGCCCGGTCCACCTCTTCCTCTGTGTTCCACCAGCCGAAGGAAAAGCGGATGGTGCCGGCGGGGAAGGTGCCCAGGGTCTTGTGGGCGGAGGGGGCACAGTGGAGCCCCACCCGGGTCATGATGCCCCAGGTGCTGTCCAGCTCGTAGGCCACCCCGGCCATGTCCCGGTCCGGAGTCTCCACCGACACCACGCCGGTGCGGCCGTCCGTTCCGGGCAGGCCAACCGCCCGGATGGAGCGGCCCTGTTCCCCCAGAGCGTTGACGCCCGCCAGGAACCGGGCGGTGAGACCCAGCTCGTGGGTGCGGATGGCGTCCATACCCGTCTCCTCCAGCCAGAGCAGGGCGGCATGGAGGCCGATGATGCCGGGCAGATTGGGGGTGCCCGGCTCGAAGCGGTCGGGCATGAAGTCGGGCACCTCCTCGGTGTGGCTGATGCTGCCAGTGCCGCCTGAGAGCAGGGGAGTAATCCGGCTCACCAGCTCGGGATTGAGCAGGAAGCCGCCCACACCCTGAGGCCCCATCAGACCCTTGTGGCCGGTGAAGGCCAGGGCGTCAATGCCCATCTCCGCCATGGAGATGGGGTACACGCCGCCGGTCTGGGCGCAGTCCACAAAGAACCGCAGGCCGTGGGCCTTGCAGAAGGCCCCTACCTCCTTGATGGGGAGCAGAGTGCCGCAGACATTGCTGCCGTGGGTCATCACCACGGCCTTTGTGTTGGGGCGCAGGGCACGTTCCAGAGCAGCCGGGTCCAGGGTTCCGTCCGGATTGCAGGACGCCCGGGTGAAGGACACGCCCTGCCGCTCCAGCTGCACCAGGGGACGTATCACCGCGTTGTGCTCCATGGAGGAGGTGATGACGTGGTCGCCGGGCTTGAGAAAGCCCTTGAGGAGCACGTTCAGGCTCTCGGTGATGTTGCGGGTGAACACCACATTTCTGCACTCCGGGCCGTCAAAGAGCCTGGAGAGCCGCTCCCGGGTGTCGTAGACCAGCTCCTCCACGCTGTATGCCCGCTCGTAGCAGCCCCGGTTGATGTTGCTGCCCACACGGGTCATATAGTCGTACATGGCGTCGGGCACCGCCTTTGGCTTGGGAAAGGTGGTGCTGGCGTTGTCAAAATAGATGGTATCCATTCCAAACGCTCCAATTCGTCTCGAGTTCGTCCCGCCGGACGTCTGTTTCCCACAAAAGGTGGGGAAAATTGACAGAAAGAGCCTGCAGGATTTTCCATTATTCTACCACAGATTTATTAAAATATCAAATAACAACTTTTGATTCATTAATAATTGATATTGGAAATCCTTATCAAAGTCTACTATACTGAACCCATGCCCGACAAAATGAAGGAGTGTGTGTGTATGGGTTTGAAGAAAGAAAAGACGGAAATTTTGGTGGTGGGCCTGGGGATAGGCGTCATCGCCGCACTGCTGGTGCTCTTCGGCAATCCGGTGAATATGGGCTTCTGCATCGCCTGCTTCCTGCGGGATACCGCCGGCGCTCTGGGCCTCCACCAGGCGGCCAACGTGCAGTACATCCGTCCTGAAATCATCGGTCTGGTGCTGGGCAGCTTCCTGCTGGCCACCTTCCGCAAGGAGTTCTCCCCCAAGGGCGGCAGCGCCCCTCTGACCCGCTTTGTGCTGGGCTTTTTCGTCATGATTGGCTGCCTGATGTTCCTGGGCTGCCCCTTCCGCATGATTCTCCGTCTGGCCGGCGGCGACCTGAACGCCATCTTCGGTCTGGTGGGCTTTGTGTGCGGCATCCTGGTGGGCGTGTTCTTCCTCACCAAGGGCTACTCCCTGAAGCGGACCTATCAGCTGCCCGCTCTGGAGGGCCGTCTGCTGCCCATCATCCAGGTGGCGCTGCTGGTGCTGCTGGTTGCGGCGCCCACCTTCATCTACTTCACCGAGGCGGGCGGCGGCCCCGGCGCCCAGCACGCCCCCATCATCCTCAGCCTGGCTGCCGGCCTCATCGTGGGCGCCGTGGCCCAGAAGACCCGCCTGTGCATGGTGGGCGGCATCCGCGACGTGGTGCTCTTCCGGGAGTGGAAGCTGCTCATCGGCTTTGTGGCCATCTTCGTCAGCGCCCTGGTGTGCAACCTGATTTTCACCGCCGCCACTGACGGCACGTACTTCACCCTGGGCTTTGCCGGCCAGCCTGTGGCCCACACCGACGGCCTGTGGAACGCTCTGGGCATGCTGCTCACCGGCTTCGGCTGCGTGCTGCTGGGCGGTTGCCCCCTGCGCCAGCTGGTGCTCTCCGGCGAGGGCAACACCGACAGCGCCATTACCGTCTTGGGCCTGGTTGCGGGCGCCGCCTTTGCCCACAACTTCGGCCTGGCCTCCAGCGGCAACGGCCCCACTGCCAACGGCAAGATTGCCGTCATCATCGGCATCGTGGTGGTGGCCCTCATCGCCTGCTTCAACACCTTCCGCAAGGACACCGCGAAAGCGTAAGAGAGGAGAATGTACCATGAAACTGCTGGATGCCAGAGGGCTCTCCTGTCCTGAGCCTGTCATCATGACCCGCAAGGCCATGGCCACCGGCGAGAGCGCCTATCAGGTTGTGGTGGACAACCCCACCGCCAAGGAGAATGTGACCCGCTACGCCGTGCACCAGGGCTACAAGGTGTCGGTGGAGGAGAAGGACGGGGAGTTCACCCTGTCCATCACCAAGTGATATGACCTACATCGCCACGTTTTACTCCCATTTCGGGGCCATGCACTTCAAAAAGCAGTGCGAGGCCCGGAAGATGACCGCCAGAATCATGCCCGTACCCCGGGACCTGAGCAGCAGCTGCGGCACCTGCGTGCGCTACGAGGGGGAGCAGCCCTGCCCGTCGGACACCTGGAGCGACGAGGTGGAGCAGGCGGTGGAGGTCACCGCCCAGGGGTACCGGACCGTGTACCGGGCGGAGAACAGCTGAAAACGACAGACTAGGAGGCCGGAGCGCAATATTGCGCTCCGGTCTCTGTTTTTTCCCGGCGGGGTGGACGGGAGGGGAAAATCCCGCTATAATGTTGCCTGCGTGACAGAAGATTTTCAGCGGACAGGTGAACCATATGAGATGTTATTTCGCCCCCATGGAGGGCATCACGGGATATATTTTCCGCAACTGCCACAGCCGGTATTTCCCCGGCGTGGACCGGTACTACATGCCCTTTCTCTCTCCAAGGCAGGACCACAACTTCACCCGCCGGGAGCTGGACGACATCCTCCCCGAGCACAACGAGGGCGTCCACGCCGTGCCCCAGCTGCTGACCCGCCAGCCGGAGGACTTTCTCTGGGCGGCGGGGGAGCTGGCCGCCATGGGCTACCGGGAGGTGAACCTGAACCTGGGCTGTCCCTCGGGGACGGTGACGGCCAAGGGCAAGGGCTCCGGCCTGCTGGCCAGACGGGAGGAGCTGGAGCAGCTGCTGGACGGCATCTTTGCCGCCGCCCCCATGGCCATCTCCATCAAAACCCGGCTGGGCATGCACGACCCGGAGGAGTTCGGCCATCTGCTGGAGCTGTACAACCGCTATCCGGTGGCCGAGCTGACTGTCCACCCCCGCATCCGGGGCGATTTCTACAAGAAGCCGGTGCGTCCGGAGTACTTTGACCTGGCGGTCCGCATGAGCCGTGCGCCCCTGTGCTACAACGGGGACATCATCACGCCTGGTGACTGGGAGAAGGCGTCACAGCGCTGGCCTGGAGTGGAGACGGTGATGATAGGCCGTGGTCTGGTGGCCGACCCGTCCCTGGCGGGGCGGCTGAAGGGGGAGCAGCCCGCCGGACTGGACACCCTGCGGGCCTTCCACCACGAGCTCTATGAGACTTACGCCCAGGCCTTTGGCAGCCGCCGGAATGCCATGCTGCGGATGAAGGAGATATGGGTCTACCTCATCCACCTCTTCGGAGACAGCGAGAAGCTGGAGCGGCGCATCCGCCGGGCGTCGGACACGGTGGATTTTGAGTCCGCCGTGGCGGAGGTGTTCCGCACTCTGCCGCTGCTGGACGCTCCGGCAGGGGAGTGGTAAAGACGAAAAAGAGCGGGGTGCGCACTGCGCACCCCGCTTTTGTCTGCGGATTTATTTCTCGTAGTAGCGGATGAGGCCCTGGGTGCCCAGGTCGCCCAGACCGGCCTCCTCCAGGCTGCGGCACTCGGAGAGCACCTGGGTCAGCACGGGCAGGGCCAGGCCGATGGTCTCGCTCTGCTCCACCGACAGCTTCATGTCCTTGATGAAGTGCTTCATGATGAAGCCGGGAGCAAAGTCGCCCACCGCCATCTTGGGGCCCAGGCTCTGCATCTGGAAGGAACCGGCCGCTCCGGCGGAAATGGCGGAGAGCAGGTCGTCCAGATTCAGACCGTTGGCTCTGGCGTAGGTGAGGGCCTCGCACACGCCGGACAGGGCGCCTGCAATGGCGATCTGATTGGCCAGCTTGGCGTGCTGACCGGCACCGGCAGAGCCCATGTGGACGATAATCTTGCCCATGGCCTGGAAGAGAGGGAGACAGGCGTCAAAGTCGACCTTGTCGCCGCCCACCAGGATGGACAGGGTGCCCGCCTTGGCGCCGGTGTCGCCGCCGGTGACTGGCGCGTCCAGGGGCCGCAGACCCTTGGCCTTGCCCGCCTCCCAGATGCGCTCTGCCAGAGCGGGGGAGCTGGTGGTCATGTCCACGATAAGGGCGCCGGGCTGTGCGTTGGAAATGATGCCGCCGTCACCGAAGTAGACCTCCTCCACGTCCTTGGGGTAGCCCACGATGGAGAACACCGCCTCCGCGTCCCTGACGCAGTCGGCCACCGTGTCCGCCCAGACGGCGCCCTCGGCGATGACGTCCTCGCACTTGGCTTTGGTGCGGCTGTATATGGTGAGGGAATAGCCTGCCTTCATCAGGTTGCGCACCATGGACTTGCCCATGATGCCCACGCCGATAAACGCGATTTTGTTCATCTCAATCCGCTCCTTTCGCATTCCTGCTGCCTTTATGGTAAAACAGGGGAGGGGCGCTGTCAAGGAGAAACAGAAGGGGACGGTATCCCCGGCACGAAACATGGCTTTTTCCACAAAACAGCGGCGGAACGATTGACGATGCGGAGATGCTTCGATATAATAACAGTGTAACCAGAAGCGCCGCCATGCCAGGCGGTTTTTTTATCTGCAAACGGGGTTTTTTGCGAAATTTTGGAGGTGTGTGGAATGAAAACCGTAATTACCATCGGCCGTGAATATGGCTCCGGCGGACGCCTCGTAGCCAAGAAGCTGTCCGAAGCGCTGGACATCCCCTTCTATGACAAGGAGGTCATCCAGGGCGTGGTGAAGAAGACCGGCTTTGCCGAGAACTTTGTCCGTGACGCCGAGCGCCGTCCCACCAACAGCTTTATTTACGACCTGTACTTCTCCGCCCAGTCCCTGTCCACTCAGGACCAGGTGTTCATCGCCCAGTCCGGCGTCATCAAGGACCTGGCGTCCAAGGGCGGCTGCGTCATCGTGGGCCGCTGCGCCGACTACATCCTGCGGGAGCACAAGGACCTGCTGCGGGTGTTTATCTATGCGCCCATGGAGGAGCGTATCCGCCGGTCCGTGGAGGAGTACGGCGACAAGGAGAGCAACATGGAGGCCTTTGTTGCCCGCAAGGACAAGCAGCGTGCCTCTTATTACAACTATTTCACCAGTGTCCGCTGGGGCGACCGGAAGAGCTATGATCTGTGCATCAACTCCGCCCTGGGCCTGGACACCGCCGTGGAGCTCATCCGTACGGCGGCGCTGGCCAGGGAGGGACAGAGCAAGTAATGTCAAACAGTGTACCCCAGGAGAACAAGATGGGCGTCATGCCCGTCAACCGGCTGCTGATCACCATGTCGGTGCCCATGATGCTGGCCATGCTGGTGCAGGCACTCTACAACGTGGTGGACAGCGTATTCGTTTCCCAGCTCAGTGAGGACGCCCTCAACGCGGTGTCTCTTGCATTTCCCATTCAGAACATTATGATTGCCCTGGCGGTGGGCACCGGCGTGGGCGTCAACGCCCTGCTGTCCAAGAGCCTGGGCGAGCAGGATGCCGAACGGGCCAACCGTACCGCCGAGCACGGCGTGCTCCTGGCCGCCATCACCTGCGTGGTGTTCATGGTGCTGGGCACCCTGCTGGCCAGACCCTTCTACATGGTCCAGGTGGCCAACGAGCCCGTCATCGTGGAATACGGCACCCAGTACATGCAGATTTGCAGCCTCTTCTCCGCGGGCATCTTCATGGAGGTCATGTTCGAACGGCTGCTCCAGTCCACCGGCCGGACCATGTACACCATGTTCACCCAGGGTGTGGGCGCGGTGTTCAACATCATCTTCGACCCGCTGCTCATCTTCGGCATCGGACCCTTCCCCCGGCTGGAGGTGGCCGGCGCTGCGGTGGCCACGGTCATGGGACAGTTTGTGGCCGCCATTCTGGCCATCCTGTTCAACCACTTCCGCAACCACGACATCAAGCTCTCCCTCAAGGGCTTCCGCTTTGACGGCTGGATTGTCCGGCGCATCTACATGGTGGGTGCTCCGTCCATCATCATGAACGCCATCGGCTCCCTGATGGTGTTCGGCATGAACCAGATCCTCCTCACCTTCACCAAGACGGCCACCGCCGTGCTGGGCGTGTACTTCAAGGTACAGAGCTTCGTGTTCATGCCCGTCTTCGGCCTGAACAACGGCATGGTGCCCATCATCGCCTACAACTACGGCGCCCGCAAGAAGGACCGCCTGCTCAAGACGGTGAAGCTGGGCGTGCTCTACGCCGTGCTCATCATGATTGTGGGCCTGGTGGTCATGCAGACCATCCCGGACAAGATTTTCCTCCTGTTCCAGGCCGACGAGAACATGCTGTCCATCGGCGTGCCCGCCCTGCGGATCATCAGCCTGAGCTTTGTCTTTGCCGGCTACTGCGTTGTGGCCTCCGCCACCTTCCAGGCCCTGGGCGAGGGCATTCAGAGCATGATCGTGTCCGTTGTCCGCCAGCTGGTGGTGCTGCTGCCCGCCGCCTGGCTGCTGGCCAAGCTGGGGGACGTGAACCTGGTGTGGTATTCCTTCCCCATCGCCGAGCTGGCGTCCCTGACGCTGTGTACCGTGTTCCTGGTGCGGACCTATCAGAAGCTGATTAAGCCTCTCGATGCGCCTGTGGGCGAATAAACAAAGATAAGCACCAAACAGCCGCGGATATGCTCCGCGGCTGTTTTTTATCAATGAAGTGGTATATTATGGGAGTAGTAGGGGATTAATGCACAACAGAGAGCGCTGAAAAAAGTGGGTATCCGTGAAAACGCTGGATATTTTGGGGAGAAGGGCATTGTCAAACAGGGGGGAAGTGTGTATACTAATGTCTGATGAATCAATCGCTGCGCGGTTCATTCGTGCGGTACAGCCGCACGATTTTTCCAAAGCCGCTCATGTGAGCATTGGCTTTGCTTTGTGTGTATGATGCCAGACAGCGCAAGCTGTAAACGAAAATGGGAGGTATGCTCAGTGGAGAGTTTATACAGTGTCCCGCTGGGGAAGCTTATCAGTGAATTTAATCTGGAGGTCATCCGGGGCGGCAAGGACTACGAGACCCGGGCCATCCGTACCGAGGATGTGAACCGTCCCGGCCTTCAGCTCATCGGATTTTTTGACTACTTTGACCCCAAGCGGATTCAGATGATCGGACGTGTGGAGACCACCTATCTCACCGGCCTGACCCATGAAGCCCGCCTGGAGTGCTTTGACAGCCTGATGGCACGGGATATCCCGGCCCTCATCATCTCCCGGGGTATGGAGCCCTTCCCCGAGTGCATGGAGATGGCGGAGAAGTACGACCGCACCGTCCTGCGCACCCAGGAGACCACCTCCACCTTTATGAGCGCCCTCATCGCCTATCTGCGCACCGAGCTCTCTCCCCGCATCACCCGACACGGCGTGCTGGTGGAGATTTACGGCGAAGGCGTGCTGCTGCTGGGCGAGTCCGGCGTGGGCAAGAGCGAGACCGCCATTGAGCTGGTCAAGCGTGGCCACCGCCTGATTGCCGACGACGCGGTGGAGATCAAGCGTGCGGGCACCAAGCAGCTGGTGGGCACCGCCCCCGAGCTTATCCGCCACTACATCGAGCTGCGAGGCATCGGCGTCATCGACGTGCGCCGCCTGTTCGGTATGTCCGCCATCAAGGAGGAGTCGGACATCGACCTGGTGATCAACCTGGAGCAGTGGAAGGACGGCGCCATGTATGACCGTCTGGGTCTGGAGAACCTGTACACCACCATTCTGGACGTGCAGGTGCCCTCCCTCACTGTGCCGGTGAAGCCTGGCCGGAACCTGGCTGTTATCATCGAGGTGGCGGCCATGAACAACCGCCACAAGAAGATGGGCTACAACGCCGCTCTGGAGTTCACCAAGCAGATTAACGAGCACTTCGACCAGGCCATGAGCCAGCAGCTCAAGGGCTGATACAAGGGCATATCCGAGGCCGCGGAACATCTGTTCCGCGGCCTTTTTCTATGGAAAACTGACTGGACAAATGTCATATCTGATAAAATAGCAAGAAATATAAAGGACAAATAAAGCGAAAATGCACAAATTAGACGAGTCGAAAACAGAGAAAACGACAAAAATTTAACGATGTTCCGCCAAAGCATTGCGTTCTGAAAGAAACTGTGCTTCAATAAATTTGTAATGGTCCCATGGGACGGAAAGGAGCGGGATATGTCGCTGGAAGAGATCCGGGAACAGAACAAGCAGCTGGTGGCGGAGACGGCGCTGGAGGTATTCACCCGCCAGGGCGCGGCCAACACCACGGTGGCGGACATCTCCCGGGCCTGCGGCCTGACGGAGCGGTCCATCTACCGGTACTACAAGACCAAGGTGGACCTGATTCAGGCGGCGGTCTATCTCTACTACGACAAGATGACCAGGGAGGCGGACCGGCGGAGCCGGGAGATGTGCCGTCCTGGCATGACCGGGCTGGAGCAGATTCACCAGATGCTGCGGTTTTACTCCCACATGTATCTGGACTACCCGGAGCAGATTCGCTTCTGTGCCGACGCGGAGGTCATCCTAAGCCGGGCAGGCCGGGAGCGGGACGACGTGAACTGGCCGCCGGAGCAGTTTGAGCGGTCCAGCAGTCCTCTGGTACGGGCCATCGGCCAGGGGCTGGCCGACGGAAGCGTGTCACCCAAGGTGGACGTGAAAAGCCTCTACTACAACGCCTACGACTCCATTCTGGGCGTGATGCAGAAGATGAGCTGGAGCAGACATGAGCTGAGCCGCGAGGAGGCCGAGCAGCGGATGGACCAGCTGTGCGACATCTTCACCGCAGCGTTCCGGGGCGATTTTTTGATGTAAGGAAGCAATTCAGGCGGGCTTTTGGGAGGAAAGCTGAACGCCGTTTTTTCAAGGCCATAAATGTCAGAGAGACTGACAGATTAGACGGAAGCAACACAGAGACAAAGGAGGAGCAGACAATGGGAAACGCAGTCATCACCGTCGCCGGAAAGGGAGGGGTGGGAAAGACCTCCATTTCGGCGGCCATCGTGCGGCAGCTGGTGCGGGACCATCCGGGCGCCCGGATTCTGGCCATTGACGCCGACCCGGCGGTGGGTCTGGCCACGGCCCTGGCCGTGCAGGTCAACGAGACCATCGACGACATCCGCAAGGCCATCACCGCCTCCGGCGAGGAGGACAAGAGCAAAAAGACCGCCATCGAACTGCTGGGTGAGTCCAAATTCCGCATCTTCGACGCCATGGTGGAGCAGGACGGCTTCGCCTTCCTGGCGGTGGGACGGCCTGAGGCGGCCGGGTGCTACTGCAGCATCAACTCCTACCTGAAGGCGGTCATCAGCATGGTGTCCGACGAGTTTGACTACGTGGTCATCGACGGCGAGGCGGGCATCGAGCAGGTCAACCGCCGGGTGATGGAGCGTGTGACCCATCTGATTCTGGTGACCGACCCCAGCAAGAAGGGAACCCAGGTCATCCAGACCATCAAGAAGGTGGCCGACGAGCTGGTGATGTACCAGGCCATCGGCGTCATCGTCAACCGGCTCAACGACCCCGAGGTGGCCCGCTACGTGGATACGGGCGGCATCCCGGTGCTCGCCGAGATTCCCGACGATGTAAACCTGGCACTGTGCGACGTGCAGGGCAGAAGCGTGATGGAGCTGCCGGACGACTCCAATCTGGTGCTGGGCGTGCAGCGGGCGCTGAAGGCCCTGGGCATCGCCTGACGCCGCCGGACGGAAGGAAGGTGCGATATGCGGGACTTAAAACATCTCTACTACTTTGAAAAGCTGCTGGACGACGCCAACAACGAGCTGGTGCGTCAGGCCAAGGCGGACGGCCGCCTGGCCCTGGGCTACACCTGCTACCACATGCCCGAGGTACTGCTCAACCTGGAGGGCTGCTTCTCGGTGCGGCTGCGCGCGCCCCGTACCGGCTCCATGGAGGTGGCCACCTACTACATGTCCAACGCCACCTGCGAGTACGCCCGTGCCCTGCTGGAGCGTGGACTGGAGGGCGGCTACAAGTTCCTGGACGCCATGGCGGGCGTGGACGTGTGCGAGTGCATGAACCGGAGCATGGAGAACATGGAGCTGCTGGGGGTCAACGACCCGGACAAGAAGAATTTCTTCTGGTGCAACCTGGACTCCCCCTGCTCGGACAACGAGGACTGCGTGGAGCATCTGCGGGAGCAGCTGTCCCGGAAGATTCTCAAGCCCCTCCGGGAGGACTTCGGCATTGACACCTCGGATCAGGCCATCCGGGACGCGGTGGCCAGGCACAATGAGGTCTGCCGCCTCATCACCGAGATTGGCAACTACCGCAAGCTGGACAATCCCACCATCACCGGCTACGAGTTCCACATCCTCACCCTGGCCACCTACGTCTGCCCCAAGGACCTGGTGGTGGAGAAGCTGCGGGAGACCCTGGAGGAGCTGAAGACCAGAGAGCCTGACCCGAAGAAGAACTTCCGGGCCAAGGTGGTGGTGGTGGGCTCCGAGATTGACGACCCGGAGCTTATCAGCCTGATTGAGGACAGCGGCGCGCTGGTGGTGGCCGACCGGTTCTGCTACGGCAGCTTCCCCGGCCGCCAGGAGATTGTCCTCACCGACGACGAGGACGCCCTCACCCAGGTGTGCCGCAACTACCTCCAGACCACCCTGTGCGTGCGCCACTCGGCCCAGCACAAGGTGCAGAAGCGGCTGGACTTCGCCGCCCAGCTGGCCAAGGACTACCACGCCGACGGCATCATCTACGAGCAGATCAAGTTCTGCACCTACTGGTCCTACGAGCGTGCCCTGGCCAGCCACATCATGCACAACGAGTACAATATCCCCACGCTGTCCATCGACCGGCCCTACATGTCCCGCACCAGCGGTCAGCTGCGCACCCGGGTGCAGGCCTTTGTGGAGAGCATTGAGATCAAGAAGATTAAAGCCAAGCGCGGCCAGGAGGTGAAGTGAGATGGCGTATAATCCCAAAACCGGAAAAGGTCTGGGCGACCTGTACTCCGCCGAGCACCGGTGCACCAAGCGCCGGGAGTGGAAGGGCCTGAAGGACACCATGTACGACTATTTCCGCTGGCTCAAGCTGCTGGGCATGCTGGGCGCCAAGCTGGGCCCGGTGCTGCCCCAGTTCTTCAGGGGCCTGAAGCGGTACCGCTGGCTGGTGTCCTACATCACCACCCCCGCCTTCCTGGACCGGCACACCATCGGTCTGCGGGGCTATGAGCTGCGCTACACTCACCAGCAGTTCTACGCCGTGCTCCAGAACTCCGCCGGCATGATCCGGGACCTGCTGGAACGGGACGAGAACCTGAACCCCAACTCCAAGAAGGCGGCGGAGCTGCGGTCCAAGACCGTCATCTTTGACGAGATGATGCCCATCCAGCTGATGAACGGCTTCCCGACGCTGAAGGGCATTCCCATCCAGATGGCCCCCATCTTCGTGGTGGGCGAGGTGGACCAGCAGGCCAACATCTACTACATCGACGCCATCGAGCACTACGGTCTGGCCTCCGACGTGTGCCCCCTGCCCGCTGCCGAGGCCGGCTGCTGCGTGGTGGACGACTACCCCAAGGTGGGCGCGGCCTACATCTCCAGCTCCATGCCCTGTGACGGCTCCGTGGCCAGCACCATGTACAGCAACCGCTATTTCAAGCTGCCCAACTACCAGGTCACCCCGCCCCAGCGCTTCAACGAGCCTGAGGTGCAGAAGTACGCGGTAAAGAACCTGTGGGGCTGCATCGAGTTCATCGAGAAGCAGTTCGGCGTCAAGTTCGACTGGAACGCCTTCTTTGAGGGCGTGAAGCGGTACAACAAGGAGTCCAACTACATGATTGAGAAGTGGGACGTGAACTGTACCGACTACCCCCAGATCTGCGGTGCCGCTCTGGCCCTCCACCGGGAGTATGAGATGCAGATTGCCAGCTCCCTGGACCCCAAGATGTGCATGTACGACGCCAAGGTCAACAAGCTGATGAAGAAGGGCTACGCCCACTCGGTGGCCACCGACGACAAGCCCCGCTACCGTGCCATCGTCTGGAGCTGCCCCGCCCACTACTACTCCAACTTCACCTACTGGGCCCAGAACTGCTGGGGCATCAAGACTCTGGTGGACATGGAGTGCATGCTGGCCTACCACCACTACGACGAGCACGACAAGGAGAAGGTGCTGGAGGACATGGCCCGTGGCTACGAGCGGATGACCATGCGCTCCCACTCCAACGGCGGCTACATCAACGCCCTGGACGAGTGCTGGAAGATGTGCGAGAAATTCAACGCCAACATCGTGTTCATGTACAACCACGTCTCCTGCAAGAACTTCGCCGGACTCCAGGGCCTCTTTGAGGAGCAGGCCAGAGAGCGGGGCATCCACCTCATCTGGATTGAGCACGACCTGATGGACCCGCGCACCGTGTCCCGCAAGGCCATGCGTGACCGTGTCAACCGCTACATGACCACCGTGTTCCGGGCTGAGCCTCTGGACCCCACGCTGGTGGACTATGACGACGACCTGACTTGGTAAAAGGGGGATATTGAGATGAAATATTTCGGCGGGTGTGACGTAGGCTCCACCTACACCAAATGCGTCATTGTGAATGAGAAGGGCGAGATGGTCAGCGACGTGACCATCCGCAGCCGCATCAACTCTGAAATCAGCGCCAAGGAGGCCCTGGACCAGGCGGTGGCCAAGGTGGACGGCCTGTCCTCCATCGGCGACCTGACCTACCTCATCGGCACCGGCTACGGCCGCAACAAGGTGCCCCAGGCCCAGGAGAACATCTCCGAGATCTCCTGCCACGCCATGGGCGTCCATGTGGTGGACCCCACCGTCAAGGCCATCATCGACATCGGCGGCCAGGACGTAAAGGGTATCGCCATCGACCAGGACGGCACCGTCCTCAACTTCGCTATGAACGACAAGTGTGCCGCCGGTACCGGCCGCTTCTTCGAGGCCATGGCCCGCGCCTTTGAGTGCACCCTGGACGAGTTCTCCCAGCTGTCCCTGTCGGCCAAGAACGTCATCCCCATCACCGCCCAGTGCACCGTCTTTGCCGAGAGCGAGGTCATCACCCTGGTGGGCGAGGGCAAGCCCCGGGACGAGATTGCCGCCGGTATCCAGCAGTCGGTGGCCAAGCGCTGCTTCGTCATGGCCAAGAAGGCGGGCGCCAAGGACCACATCACCCTCACCGGCGGCTGCGCCAAGAACAAGGGCCTGAAGGCCGCCATTGAAAACGTGCTGCGTGTCAAGGTCATCGACCTGCCGGTGGACCCCCAGCTGATGGGCGCCCTGGGCGCCGCGGAGTACGCCCGGCAGAAGGGGTTGGAGTAAGGAGGACCGCAATATGGCCTGGTATTGGATTGTACTGATTGTCATCGTTGTGCTCTTCGTTCTGTCCTTCCTGATGTACATCACCAACGCGGACATGAAGATGGCGGAGAAGCTCTATAACAAGCTCATCGCCTACCACGACGCGAAGGATGTGGAAGAGAAGCTGTGATGAATGTCTATGACGCCGTCATTGCCGACGTGAACAACTGCCTTGCCCCCTATACCCCCAAGGTGTGGCCGGCCAACCCGGACCGGGCCGCCAGGGAGGGGGGAAAGAACCAGCTGATTCTGGGCAGCGAGGCGGCCTACGAGCTGGGGGCCCTGTCCTGCGACAGCGTCAGCTGCCTGCTCCTCACCGAGGATGCAGAGCAGGTTCCCCGGGACGAGGTCGTGCTCTACGGCCCGGACCTGCCCGAGATAAAAGGAGATTGCAGCTTTGCCCGTATCACCGTCCTGCGCACCGAGGACATCACCAAGGACGGGGAGCAGGCCGCCTTTGCCATCATCAAGGGCATTGAGACCAAGAAATACGGCGTGTACCCCGCGGGGTACATGATCCGGGCGGCCGCCTTCTCCAACCGGGAGCAGGCACGGGTGTCCCGGAAGGCCCTGGACAAGGGCCTGACCTTTGAGCAGGTGGGTAACCTGTTCATCCGCCAGTACCGGCGCAGCCGGTTTGTCCAGGCGGTGAAGGTGATTTTCATCACCCTGCCCCAGGCCCCCTACCGGGATCTGGACGGCCTGGCCACAAGGACCAACAAAATCACCGGCGCCCTCAACCACATCCTGGACGATGTGGACATGGACTGCAAGGCCTGCGAGTGGAAGCCGGTGTGTGACGAGGTGGAAGGCCTCAAGGAGATGCACGGAATCCGGCGCCGCCGGGGCAGCTGAGCCCGGAGCGCTACACAAGGAGGTACTTTGGCTTTGAGCGAACTGAGAACGGACGCGCCCATCCAGGAGCTGTGCGACCACTTCGGCGACTGGTTTGAGGGCGGCGTGAAGAACTGTGCGGGCAACGGCGCCCGCATGACCAAGGAGCTCTACCCCTATACGTCCATCTTTTCCCCTATCCGGGTCAACCGCATGACCATCAAGAACCGGGTGGTCATGGCCCCCATGGGCAACCTGATGATGTGCGAGGAGTACGGACGGCCCAGCGAGAAGATGATCCGCTACTTTGTGGCCCGTGCCAAGGGCGGCGTGGGCCTTATCACCTCCGGTCTTATTCCCATCTGCGACAAGGTGGACCCCACCGTCACCGAGATTGGCGGCAAGGTGATGATGCCCCGCATCAGCCCCGCCCGCACTCTCATGTCGGGCTGGCGGGACCTGGCCCAGCAGTGCCACGGGTACGGCAGCCGCTTCTTCATCCAGCTGACCCCCGGCCTGGGCCGTGTGGGTCCGCCCACCTGCCTGGTGCAGCAGACCAAGTTCCCTGTGTCCGCCTCCTTCAACCGGAATTTCTACATCCCCGAGCTGCCCTGTCTCCGCCTCTCCGACCGGAAGCTGACCCGTATCATCAAGAACGCGGGCCAGGCGGCGGCGGACGCCAAGGCCTGCCTCATTGATGGCGTGTACCTCCACGGCCACGAGGGCTATCTGCTGGAGCAGATGACCAACCGGGCCTTCAACCGCCGCAAGCTGGGCAAGTACGCCGACTGGCAGCGCTTCGGTCTGGACATGGTGAAGGAGATCCGCCGCCGTGTGGGTCCCAACTACCCCATCATGTACCGCATTGACCTGTCCCTGGCCCTCAACGAGACCTACGGCGACCGGATGGACCAGGTGGCCTCCCTGAAGAAGTTCAAGAACGGCCGCAGCGTGGCCGAGACCCTGGACTACATGGAGAACCTGGTGAAGGCGGGCGTGGACCTCTTCGACGTGGACATCGGCTGCTATGACAACTGGTGGCTGCCCCATCCTCCGGCCGGTATGCCGGCGGGCTGCTTCCTGCCTGTGTCCCGCATCGTGAAGGAGCATTTTGCCAAAAAGGGCATCCGCTCCAACGCTGGCGTGGAGGTGCCCGTGGTGGCCGTGGGCAAGCTGGGCTACCCCGACGTGTGCGAGCAGGCCCTGCGGGGCGGCGACTGCGACATGGTCATGCTGGGCCGTCCGCTGCTGGCCGACCCGGAGTGGTGCAACAAGGCCTATGAGGGCAGGGTGGAGGATATCTGTCCCTGCATCGGCTGCCAGGAGGGCTGCGTCAACGAGTTTGTGGAGGGCGGCCATATCCAGTGCGCCGTCAACGCCCGCACCGGCTTTGAGGACAGCCTGCCCGAGCGGGGACCCGCCCCGGAGAAGAAAAAGAAAATCGCCGTGGTGGGCGGCGGACCGGCTGGCATTGTCTTTGCCGTTCAGGCCGCCAAGCGGGGTCACACCGTGGAGCTGCTGGAGAAGAGCGACAAGCTGGGCGGCCGTGTGGTGCCCGGCAGCGTGCCCGCGGTGAAGTTCGACTTCAAGAACTACCTGGACTGGCTCAACGAGCAGGTGCGCCAGGCCCAGCAGCTGCCCAATTTCACCCTGCGGCTGAGCACGCCGGTGACCACCCAGTGGCTGGCGGAGCAGAAGTTCGACACCATCGTCTTTGCCGTGGGCACCAAGAACGCCTGCCCGCCCATCCCCGGACTGGACAAGGTGAAGGCCGTCCAGGCGGTGGACCTGCTGGTGAACCCCGGCCTGCTTGGGGACGCCAAAAAGGTGGTCGTGGCCGGCGGCGGCGTGGTGGGCTGCGAGACGGCCTACTGGCTGCGGTATGAGCAGGGCCGGGAGGTCAAGGTGGTGGAGATGCTGCCCAACTTTATGGAGGGCGTGTGTACCGCCAACCGGGGCCACCTGCTGCACTACATGGAGAAGGCGGGCGTGGAGCTGTACAACTGCGCCAAGGTCACCTCCTTCGAGCCGGGCAAGGTCCATATCAGCCGCAACGTATCCAAGGGTGCGCCCAACCCCTACAACACCTGGCAGCCCCTGCTGCCCGAGAATATCCCCAACCCCCTGGCCCCCAAGCTGGGTCCTGAGACCCAGGAGATGGCGCTGGATGCGGACCTGGTGGTGCTGGCCATGGGCGGCCGTCCCGACGACACGGCCTACTTTGAGGCGCTGGCGGCCAATGCCGCCCCGGAGATTTACAACATCGGCGACAGCTTTGCCGGCGGCCGGGTGCTGGAGGCCAACCGTGCGGCCTTCCGTCTGGCGGCAAGGGTGTAAACAAAATCATATAAAACAAGAACAGTCCCTGTCCCGCATACTGCGGGGCAGGGACTTCGTTTATCGAAAAAAGAAAGGAGGGGGTGCAAGGAAAAAGCCCTCGGCAGAGTTTCACCGCCCGCAGGCGGCGAAATCAAATGGAAATCTGTTTTTTCCGGGGACATGCGCCTCGGAAAAAACACTTCTCAGCCTGCAAGCGTGCGCGCTTTGCGCGTGCGGCACAGCAGGCTGCATCCTCTCTCAAAAATGCCTGCATTTTTGAGAAGAGAAAATGGGCACGGGCACGGAAAATTTTTTCTTGTCACAGGCGTTCCATGCCGCTATAATAAAAACGTTGTTTCATAAAAGGAGTAAAAAACCTTGAAAACGATTCATAATATGAAGCATATGGAACAAATGGGACGAAACATCCAGGTGACAGGAGGAGATCTGCCATGTGCGGTATCGTAGGATATATTGGAAGGGAAGAGGCGGCGCCCATTCTGCTGGACGGCCTGAGCCGGCTGGAGTACCGGGGCTATGACTCGGCGGGCATCGCCGTGTGGTCGGAGGGCGAGGGGCTCAAGGTGGCCAAGGCCAAGGGCCGGCTCCAGGTGCTCTCCGACATGGTGGACGGCGGCGCGGCCATCCACGGCACCGTGGGCCTGGGCCATACCCGCTGGGCCACCCACGGAGCACCCTCCGACGTCAACTCCCACCCCCAGGTCAGCAAGAGCGGCCACATCGCGGTGGTCCACAACGGCATCATCGAGAACTATGTGGAGATTAAGGAGTTCCTCCAGTCCAAGGGCGTGGAGTTCGTCTCCCAGACCGACACCGAGGTGGTGGCCCAGCTGCTGGAGTACTACTACCGGGGCGACATTCTGGAGGCCCTCACCAAGGTGCTCCACCGCATCAACGGCGCCTATGCCCTGGGCATCATCTGCTCCGACTGTCCCGACCGGCTCATCGCCGCCCGCAAGGACAGCCCCCTGATTCTGGGCCTGGGGGAGGGCTTCAACTTCCTGGCCAGCGACGTGACCGCCGTCATCAAGTACACCCGTGAGGTCTACTATCTGGACGACGGGGAAATTGCCGTGCTCACCGCCGACGGCATCCAGGTCTATAACCACCCCTACCTCCAGCCGGTGCACAAGGAGCAGCACCACGTGGACTGGGAGATCTCCGCCGCCGAGAAGGGCGGCTATGAGCACTTCATGTTCAAGGAGATCATGGAGCAGCCCAAGGCATTCCGGGACACCATCTCCCCCCGGATTCAGGACGGCCGTGTGGTGCTGGAGGGTCTGAACCTGACGGCGGAGGATTTGAAGGCGCTGGACAAAATCTACGTCATCGCCTGCGGCTCCTCCTACCATGTGGGCATGGCCGCCAAGTACACCCTGGAGCGGCTGCTCCGCAAGCCGGTGGAGGTGACCCTGGCCTCTGAGTTCCGGTACTGCGACCCCATCGTCACCCCCAGAACCCTGGCTCTGGTCATCTCCCAGTCCGGCGAGACCATCGACACCCTGGCCGCCATGCGGGAGGCCCGCAGGCTGGGGGCCAGACTGCTGTCCATCGTCAACGTGGTGGGCTCCACCATCGCCCGGGAGAGCGACGACGTGCTCTACACCTGGGCCGGACCGGAGATTGCCGTGGCCACCACCAAGGCCTACTCCACCCAGCTGGCGGTCATCTACCTCATCGGCCTGTGCTTCGCCGACCTGATGGGCACCATTGCCCCCGAGGAATATACGGCAATCGTGGAGGAGCTCCAGCGTATCCCCGACAAGATGGAGGAGATTCTCTCCCACCGGGAGGACATCCAGTACTTCGCCTCCATCTACTTTAACCATCCCTCCATCTTCTTCATCGGCCGCAACATCGACTACGCCGTGGGTCTGGAGGGCTCCCTCAAGCTCAAGGAGATCTCCTACATCCACTCGGAGGCCTACGCCGCCGGTGAGCTCAAGCACGGCACTATCTCCCTCATCGAGCCGGGTACCCTGGTGGTGGCCCTGGCCAGCTACGGCAAGCTCTTTGAGAAGCTGATGAGCAACGTAGTGGAGGTGAAGAGCCGTGGGGCCGACGTGCTGGGTGTGACCACCGCGTCCCTGGCGGATGAGATGGCCAAGACTGTGGACCACGCCGTCTCCGTGCCCGACACCCACCCCATGCTGCTGCCCTCTCTGGACGTGGTGCCTCTCCAGCTCTTCGCCTACTACGTGGCCCTGATGCGGGGCTGCGACATCGACAAGCCCCGCAATCTGGCCAAGTCTGTGACAGTGGAATAAGCGTTATAAAAGAAAAAAGCGGAGCCGCAAACACGGCTCCGCTTTTCCTATTATATATAAGGAGAGAAGGAATCCTCAGCCATCCTGCCGGATGGCCTCCACCGTGGTTTTCAGGCCGGGGAGCAGGCGCTCCAGACAGGGCAGGGCCTGCTCCGGTGCACCGGGCAGGTTGACCAGCACAGCCTGCTTGCGCATGCCGGAGGTGGAGCGGTCCAGCATGGCGCCGTCGGACAGGTCGGCCAGGGTACGGCGCAGAGCTTCGCACACGCCGGGGAGAGCACGCTCGGTCACGTCAGCCGTGGCCTCGGGGGTGCAGTCGTAGAGGGAGCAGCCGGTGCCTCCCATGGTGACCACCAGGTCGGCCAGACGGCTGTCGGCCAGCCGGGTGAGCTCGGCGGACAGCATGGCCCGGTCACGGGGCAACAGAGAGGTGGACACCAGCTCAAAGCCGGCCTTGGTCAGCTGCTCAGAGGCGGCGGGTGCGGTGGTGTTGGGGCTGGTACCGGCGTAGATGCTGTCGCTGACGGTGATGAGGGCGGCCCGGAGTACGCCCTCAGGGACGGAGACGGTCTTGTTGACGGAAGAGGATTCCATGACGTTCACTCCAATCTCGCGATAATAGTAGTGCAGGAGAAAATCTGCCACAGCCTGGCAGTCAAAGGGCAGCTGAGGCACATCGCAGTGGGGAAGGGACAGGTCGGTCACCAGGGCCAGCACGGTGGACAGGTCACAGGACGGCCCGCTGGAATACCCGGAGCGCACCAGCTCCAGCTTGGGCCAGAAGCTGCGGTCAAACCCCTCCAAAAGGATAAGACCTGCATCCTGAAACTGGGCAATCAGGTGCTGTTCGGTGATTCTGCGCCGCTGTACCACCATGGACAGCTCCCCGTCAAACACGCCCACAGCGCTGGCGCCCGCCTGACGGAAGGGCGTGGAATAGCGGTCGGGGCCGGACGGGTCCAAGGGACGGCGTTCCCGCTTGATGACGGCTGTTTTGATGCCTGCCACCGTGAGCCGGGGCAGGATGCTGCGGATGAGCCAGCTTTTGCCGCACCCCTCCGGGCCACAGACTGCCACCACCACGGGGGTCTCCCGGATGACGTCAGGTGGAGCGGGGGGACGGGGGATGGGATTCATGCGCTCCACCTCCAGAAAAAATGGACCGCCGTCTGGCGGTCCGACGGAAAAAGTATAACAGAAACCAGCGGAAATTACAACAGGGAAGCGAAGAGGGCGGGGGTCATGCCGGACGTTGTCACAGGGGCGTGGATGTGGTAAAATCACTATATTATAAAGGTAGGAGACGCCGCCTCAGAGCGGCGGATGGAGAGGAAAGACCATGGAGAAGAACATCCGGGGGCGGTTTGCCCCCAGCCCCAGCGGGCGGATGCACCTGGGGAATCTGTTTTCGGCCCTGTTGGCCTGGCTGTCGGTGCGGTCGGCGGGTGGGGTTCTGGTGCTGCGGATGGAGGACCTGGACCCGGACCGCTGCCGTCCGGAGTACGCGGCGCAGCTGGCGGAGGACCTGCTGTGGCTGGGCCTGGACTGGGACGAGGGCTATGGAAAGGGCGGTCCGGACGGCCCCTATCTCCAGAGCGAGCGGACGGAGCAGTACGCCGCCGCCTTTGGGCGCCTGGAGGAGGTGGGGCTGGTCTACCCCTGCTACTGCACCCGGGCGGAGCGGCTGGCGGCCAGTGCGCCCCACCGGTCGGACGGTCAGGCGGTGTATGGGGGCCGGTGCCGGAATCTGACGGCGGAGGAGCGGACAGCGCTGGAACAGGCGGGACGCCATCCCGCCTGGCGGCTGAAGGTGCCCGACGAGGTGTGGACCGTGAACGACGGCCACATGGGCCCCTACGGGGAGAACCTGCTCCGGGACTGCGGGGACTTTATCATCCGCCGGTCCGACGGGGTGTACGCCTACCAGCTGGCCGTGGTGGTGGACGACGGCGCCATGGGGGTCAATCAGGTGGTGCGGGGCATGGACCTGCTCTCCTCCACGCCCCGTCAGTGCTATCTCTACCATCTGCTGGGCCTGGAGCCGCCGGAGTTCCGCCATGTACCTCTTCTGCTGGCGGAGGACGGCCGCCGCCTGTCCAAGCGGGACCGGGACCTGGACATGGGGGCACTGCGGGAGCGGTGGACAGCTGAGGAGCTGGTAGGCCGTCTGGCCCTGCTGGCCGGGCTTCAGAGCACGCCGGAGCCGGTGACCCCTGTCGCTCTGGCGGAGCGCTTTTCCTGGGAACAGGTGCCCAAGGCGGACATCGTGGTACCCAGCGGGCTGTTTGAATAAAAAGCGAAACGGCGGGAGACTATCGATAAACCCTGAGGCTT
>NZ_AAXG02000056.1 GCF_000169255.2 Pseudoflavonifractor capillosus ATCC 29799 | reverse complement strand
AGCCATCCCTCAGGGATGGCTGTTTTTGTGTGTAAATCCTGTGTGTGCAGGCGGCACAGATGCGCTATACGGGATATTCCTTCAGCTCGTTCAGAAATTCCTGATAGTCATCCTCGGACCAATAAAATGTCAGTTCCTCTTCTGTGTACGCTGCCGGGTTGTCCCGCATAAAGCTGCCGCCGATGTCGTAATCAAATCTCTTCAGCACAGCCTCTGCAAATTCACGGAAAAACATTCCGATTCCGGTGATAACGTTGCCGTCTTCCACGATGGGCTTGTGGACAAAGTTTTCTTTCTGGATAAAAGAGAAGGTATCCGCAAACTGCATAAAATACCCTGCGGTGAATTTCTTGCCGTCTAAAATGCCTGCCTTTGACAGCAGAGCAGGAGAGGAAGAGATGGCCGCGAAGACAATGGAGGTATTGACGCCGCCCCTGAGAAAATCAATCAGCGTTTCATCAAACAGAGCGGGCATCGGATTGATGGTTCCGGGGAGAATGACGCAGTCGTAATCCGTGATAGCTGCGTCCGCGGTTGTTTTGGTGGGGAAGACACGCAGCCCTTCTTCGCTGCGGTATTCCTTGTTTTCACTTGCGATAAAATCAATGGTCTCGCCGAACCAGACCGTCAGGGCAGAGGTCAGACAGGTAATCTCTTGCAGGGAAAAGTCGGGATATAGCATCACGGCAAATTTTCTCATGGGATCACCTCTACAAATATAATTTGTAAATTTATTCTAGCATAGACGTCTGACATTTACAACAAAGCAAAAAGAGAGACGGGCTTTTCAGCACGTCTCTCTTTGCATATATGGAATGCGTGGTGTAAACGAAGGAGGAATTAGGCCTGAAACGCGTCGTTTACGTAGCTTATAAAATCCTTCTCCACCAACTCATAGTCGATGGAAGTCTGAAGTCGGCCGAGCTGATCCTTCCAGGCGTCCACGTTGGTTCTCACCTTGCGGAAACCAAGGGATTCATAGACGTGCTGTGCCCGGGTGTTCTTCAGATTCGTGTCGAGAATGATTTTGGAATAGCTGTTTTGGAACAGCCAGCCAATCAGCAGGCTCAGGACTTTTCTGCCGATGCCATGATTCTGACAATCGGTTTCGCAAATTTTGATGCCGATTTCGGCCACGCCCGTACCTGCATCGCAATAATTGCACTCACCAATCAGGCGGTCGTTTTCCTGAATGACGAGGGAGCCCTTACCAAGTCCTCTGGCGACTTCCTCCTCAGTGGTTCCCACGCCATTGGGAAAGCCTGCATGGGCCATCACAGCGCCATCGTTCCACCAGGCAGCGAGCTGCTTTGCATCGGCGGCCTCGGCCTGGCGGATGGTTAAGTTTTCGTATCGAATTGGTTCCATCATTGTTCCTCCGTTGCAAATTCTCTGTAAATATAGAAGGCGTTTTTGTGGGTGAATCGAACGGTTAAAAAAAGTCGGAGCAAACGATATAACGCTTGCTCCGACGTGGAACATCGCAACACTATAGATGCCACGGCCTTCACCCATTCGCAAGCGTCCAGTATATTATTTTTTTACTCCATAGGAGATAGGTCTTCGCTGTGAGCCTCCAAAGCTTCGATCCGATGGTCCTGTGTCAAGATTTCCATCTGACTGATGGCGATGGCGTTGAGTTTCGCCAGCCGCTCGGCTTGTGACATACCTTCGTTGATAAACACCGCATTCAGGTTTTCCAGATTGGACAGGCAGACCAACTGAGAGACATTGGCGTAGTCACGGATATTCCCTTTCAGATCGGGATGGCTGTCCCGCCACTGCTTTGCAGTCATACCGAACAGGGCCATGTTCAACACATCGGCTTCACTGGCATACACCATGGAAATCTGCTTTGCGGAAAGCTCCGGCGGAATCAGGTTCTCCTTGATAGCATCTGTATGGATGCGGTAATTGATCTTGGCCAGGTTTCGCTTGATGTCCCAGCCAAGCTGTTTCATTTCCTCGGCCTTGAGCCGCTCAAATTCCTTGATCAGATAGATTTTGAACTCAGGGCTGATCCACATACCGAACTCAAAGGCAATGTCTTTGTAGGCATATGTACCGCCATATCTTCCGGCCTTTGCCCGCAGTCCAATTGCATGCGTCTTTTCAACCCACTCTTTGACGCTGAGCTTGTAGCTGTTCAAACCAGCCTGGCTTCTAATTACGGCGAATTCGCCATAATTAAAATCCGGGTTGTGGATCTGTTCCCATATCCCGAGGAATTCAACCGTGTTTCTGTTCCGCAGCCAGTCGGAGATGAAAAAGTCTCCGTCTTTCGCCCTGAGCATATCAGTCAGGGAGATATAATCCTTGTCGTCAATGGTGGTGACCGAAATTTCTGTCCCATGGACAATCAATTTATTATTCATTCAGAAATCACCTCCATGAATTGCTGATTGCAACTGGATATGGTGCAACAGCCCCCGGCAGCCTTCCTCCACATCCCGCCAGGTCGTGTCGAAATCGTCGGTGTACCACGGATCGGCCACCTCTCCGGGACGGTTGGTAAAGTCCATCAGCAGGTGCATCTTGTCGGCAAAATCGCCGCCGCAGATCCGGTACATACTCCGCAGGTTGGCTCGATCCATGCCAATCAGAAGGTCGTACTTCTCGTAATCGCTGTTCAGAAGCTGCCGGGCTCGTTTGCCGGAACAGTCGATGCCATGCTCGGACAGCTTGCGGCGAGCCGGCGGATACACCGGATTGCCGATCTCCTCGGTGCTGGTAGCCGCCGACTCGATTTGAATGCTCTGCTCCAGACCGGCTTTCTTCACCAGATCCTTCATGATAAACTCGGCCATCGGGCTTCTGCAAATATTGCCGTGGCAGAGAAAAAGTATCCTGATCATGCTCCGTACACTCCAACTCGTTGCTATCGCACTCAGTATAGCATGGAACCTCAGATTCGTCGAGTTGGATTTCCAGATGGGCGTCAGAATCGATTTTTCTCTGGAGTTCCACCTTTGACCAGCCAAAACGACCAGCGGCACGAAGATACCAGCGCCGTTCCTCCGGCTCCATGTCTGCTTCCAAAATGACTACATTCTGGGTCCAACTGATCTCCATGGCCAGGGCCAGCAACTCGGGGGTGTCCTCATACATCCGATAGAACTCCCGCATCCGGCGAAGGTTGCGCGGGGAGAAGCCGGAAGCATCGGGGAAACGGCTGTGCAGGTGTTCGGCTGCGGCCACAGCCGCGCCTTTCTCCGGCCTGGAGCAGACGATGCGGCCCAGTTCGCAGCAGAGTTTCATCTGGGGCAGCTCAGCGTTCAGCGCGGCGTCCAGGGCTGCAAACATGGCGGAATAATCGATATTTTTGCGGATGTTCATGGCTTCTCCTTTCCGGCAGAACCTGCCTTATTTAGAAACAGGCCAAAGAGAAGCACAGGAGGCGCCTCCTGCGTTTCTCTTTGGCCTGTTCACACCACTTGTACCATCTGCTCCCAGAGCAGGACGAAGCGGTCGTCGATGATTTTGTTGTCGTGGTAATGTCCGAACAGCCAGTAGTGGAACTTGGCTCGTTCTTTGACTTCCTCCAGGAAGCCGGTCAGGTGGTCGTGAACATATCCACCGTTTCCCAGTATGTCCACGATGCTGTTTGGGGCGCAGTGTGTGATCACATAGTCCATCTCATAGTGAATGCTTTCCAAGCTGTGCCGAGCTTCCTCATACTCGGATTTATCGGGAAGCTCTTGTTTCCACCAGGAGTGGTGGTTGACCCGGAATCGGGCACCCATTCTGCGAAGGGCCCAGTATTGTTATTTCATCTTCTGCAATTGGTGTGATGCCGCATTTGAGGCCATGTCTCTTTTTATCGTGTCCTATACATACCCAGTATGTGATGCCGCGCACAACCTTGCGACGAAATAGTGACTGACAGTCGCCGCATACTATTTTTTTCCGAAACGCATACGGACTGTTTTTCGTTAATGTAATCTTCTGAGCACGAGATTTCATCAAAGCATTTGCTTTCTCAAAATCTTCTTTTGGCACGATTCCTTCGTGTGTTCCGTATGCGTAGTAAGAAACCTTCTGTCCTCGGTTCAGCCGGCATTTATATGGAAGCGTATCTGTTGAGAAGTATTTTTGCCACACAGAATCGCCAATGTACTTTTCATTCGAGATAATATATCGAATAGCAGTTGAATCCCAAGCGACTTCACCAGATTTACACGGGATGCCTTCTTCTCGCAGGTCAGATGCTATCCGCTCTGTACTTTTGCCGGAAAGATACTCTTTGAATATCCGTTGTACGATAACAGCTTGTTCCTCCACAATGCGTATGGAATGGTCCTGTAGAGTATATCCGTATGGCAAGTTTGCGGGTATATATGTTCCGGCCTGCATTCGTTTTTGAATGCCCCACCTCATATTGCCAGAGATGGATTCGCTCTCGGCCTGGGCGAAGGAGGCGAAGAGCGCAGTCATCATTTCGCCGGACATCGTCGCAGTGTCAATGTTCTCTTTCTCAAAGTAGACGCCGACACCGAGTGATTTCAGCTCTCTGATGGTTTCCAGGCATTCCTTGGTATTGCGGGCAAAGCGGGAGATGGATTTTACCAGCACCCTGTCGATCAGCCCTCTGCGGCAATCTGCCAAGAGCCGCTGGAAGTCCTCACGCTTTTCAGCCGATGTCCCAGTGATACCCTCATCTGCGTATATGTCTACCATTCTCCAGTTTTCCTTGCTGGAGATCAGGTCACTGTAGTGACGGTTCTGGGCGGCGAAGGAGTTGAGCTGGTCATCAGAGGCGGAGCTGACACGGGCGTATGCCGCAACCCGCAATTTGGCGTTTTGGGGCTTTTCGGTTGCCTCGATGGTGATGACCCGGTATTGCTTTTCCCGAAGCGCCATGCTGCCGTCGGTCATCAGCTTTTCCGCCATGTCAGTTCACCTCCTTTTTTGCAACACAAACAATACCACAACACCTTTGAAATAGCTATTGAAAAGAGTGCGATTTCAGAAAGAAAGGATAATGTCCGCACCGGTCTGCGCGGCAATTCTGGCCAAAATTTTGCGGGCCTCTCTTTCTGTGGTTTTCTTCTGCTCTATCAGCGCGCGGAGCAGTTGGGCAATGCCGCACAAATCGATATTTGTCATCTCGTTTCCTCGCTTTCGTGGATTTGTTTTTGATAACAGAAATATGGGACCCGATCAGGGAGTTTGAGGAGAAAAGGAAGAGGAGTGTAGAGGGGGAAAGATGAAGAACTCAGAGAAACGGAGGTTGAGAAGAAGAGGATGTACTGTGATCAGATCCCATATTTCTGCTATCAAAAGAAAAACAGAGGGCCGCTCCCAAAGGTCAGGTGAGCGAGTGTAGGCTCCGAGTCTGGAGCGGCCCTTTGTTTCTTGATGCTACTTAGTCGCCTGTATTCGACACTACTTCCCCAGGCAGGGCGGCAACTTGAACTGTGCTGGCGCACATCATGGGACTCTCACCCCTCCGAGGATCTCTCCGAGCTGCGTAAGCAGAAGTATCATTGTAGGCTGACGGGGTCATGGCGGGGACAGCTTGCCAAGGCTGCCTTGGCCTGAGTGGGTATCGCTCTGCACCTTATTTGGCCGTCCTTTGATGCGGATCTGCTCCGCACAGGTGGTCTTCGCGCACTCGGTCTGACGCTCTCCCGATCAGCTAAGGTATTCAAGTTGCCGGATATGACCGCCTGGGGCGGTGTTTTTCAAGGTCCGCTGAGATGTTTTGATCTCACGAAGATTGTAACTCCGAGCGTATTCTTCCAACAGAAACAGAATGGAAAGTTTACCAACCCAAAATGGAAAGTTTTTAGAGGGATGCCTCCAATTCAGACAGCAGAGCGATGGCCATCCGCAGTCCGCGCTTCTGTTCCTCTGCAAAATCTCCTTATTCCCACCAGGAGATAATCCAGAGAAACATCAAAGAATGCTGCAAACTCTACGGCCAGCTCGACTGGGCCAGTTTGCTTTCCAGTTTCGATTTTTGCGATGTATGGAGTGCTGACATTCATCTTCTCTGCCAACTGCTCCTGTGTGAGCCCACGCTTTTTTCGCAAGCTCCTGATCCTTGAACCATAGTCCTCTCTATTAAAGTACATGGTGATTTACTCCGTCTTCTGAAATTTGGATGCGAACCAAATTTCGGAGCGGTGGGTCGCGGCAATGGAGCGACCGGACATACCGGACGCTGAGCAGAGGCCGCCATTTTTCGACAAACAAAAAATGCACCCACCGTGCGGTGAGTGCATACGAAGAGAAATATTTGCCGAGCTTTAGCGGTATATAGTGAGTAAGGACAAATGGTGTCGAATAAAAAAGAACCGCAACCCCTTGGAGGATTGCGGTATGTAATGTTGTTCTTTTTTCCCTGACCCCCGGCGGGTGTTCATTGCTCCCTATACGATTTCCTGCCATATTCTCCCCTTGCGGGGATAACAGACAAAAAGTGCGTTTCCCCTCACCGTTTCGATGGGGGTATTATAATAGGGAATTTTTAGGGGTTTCTTAGAAATCGCTTGGGTTTTAGGTAGTTTTGCTGAAATTTGAAGATTATCCGCTTTTTGTATTATTATATATTCATACTGGCTAAAAAGCACAAGCCAAAACTATGCATTATATATGTGCAATTAGTCTGACAAGACTTTCTATATCTTATTTTTCTATTCTACCAAGGGTACACTAAACTTGTCAACATATTTCTTGTGGTCGGAGGGTTGGCAAGTGGAATATGGAACGATTCGGATTAAGCTGGACGAGCTGTTGAAGGCATCTGGTCTTAGCAAGAACATGCTGAGCCATCGAGCTGAGATGCAGCGGACGCAGATCAATAATTATTGTAAAAACCAAATTACTCGTTTAGATATAGATGTCCTCGCAAGGCTTTGTACGGTGTTGAATTGTGAGATCGGCGATCTATTAGAATTTATACCGCCAGAAAAGATAGAAAAATGAGGCTCGTAGGAGGCATAGTAATACTTTTCCAGTATATTGGACGGTCGGCATTTCAAATGGGAACGGCAAATTAATTATCAATGCAGTTGCAAATTCTGAAGCTCATTTTCTATTGGTTATCACCGAGAGTCTTTGCAAAATCACCGAAATACAACAAAAAAGAACCGGTCGAGATCTCGTGCATGAAATCTCGACCGGTTTTCTGTTATTGGGGAATTAACTTAGTATTACTTCGCCTCTTTGCGGAAGCACATGAACCAGTCCAGGCAATACTGATTCTCACTCTGGTTGTCCATCCGCTCCTTGGCTACGCCGCAGCTGCCAGCGGTGGGTACGATGACATCATCGCCGGGCCGCCAGTCGGCCGGGGTGGCGCAGGCGTCGGCGTCCGCTTTCTGGAGCGCCAGGATGATACGCTTGATCTCGTCAAAGTTGCGGCCCGTGGACAGCGGATAGTACAGGATGGTTCGCACCACGCCGTTGGGGTCGATGACAAACACCGCCCGTACCGCCTGGGTGTTGGACTGTCCCGGCTGGATCATGCCGTACTTGTTGGCCACCTCCATGCGGATATCCTCGATGAGGGGGAAGGTCACATTGATGTGTTTCCTACCGTTCCACTCCAGCTCCTGGATCTTCCGCAGCCAGGCGATGTGGGAGTAGATGGAGTCCACTGAAAGGCCCACCAGCTCAGTATTGAGAGCCTTGAACTCGTCGATCATGGAGCCGAAGGTCATAAACTCCGTGGTGCAGACCGGGGTGAAATCCGCAGGATGGGAGAAGAGGATCACCCATTTGCCGGCGTAATCCTCCGGGAATTTGATAGGGCCCTGGGTGGTGACAGCCTCGAAGGACGGGGCCTTGTCGCCAATAAGAGGCATTCTGTTTTCCTGATCCATGGTAAGCGCTCCTTTCGTTAGTAGTCAAGTTCGATGAATATGATATATGGGTTCTTTGGAGAAAGGCCGTAATACTCCATCTGAAACAGAGTTAACCCAACAGCTCGCTCTCCAAATCCTGCAGCATGATGTCCAGTGCGGAGATACCACCCTCGGCGGTGTACCACACGGCGGGGTGAGCCAGATAGACGATGTTGCCGTTCTTGTAGGCGTCGGTTCCCATCACCAACTCGTTTTCCATGATCTCCTGGGCCAGCTTTGCCCCGTCGGTGCCGATGGCGGCGTCGCGGTCCAGAACGAAGATATAGTCGGGTGCCTTCTCCACGATGAACTCAAAGGATGCTTCGTTGCCATGGGTGGAGGTGTCGATGTTGGCGTCCACGCCAATATTTTCGAAACCAATTTCGCGTCCAATCATGGAGCAGCGGCCGTCATTGCCCAGCACATTGTAGCTGCCGCTGGTGACCAGTCCTACGATGGCGGTCTTACCGGCGGCAAATTCGGACAGGGCGGTAATGCGGGCATCGAAGTCAGCCATCAGTTCATCCACCTTATCCTCCAGACCGAACATGGAGGCGATGGTGGTAGCATTCTGCCGCACGCTCTCTACCACGCCAAGTTCGGTATCTGTGGCCAGATAGACTACAGGAGCGATCTCGCTGAGGGCGCCATAACTGGAAGCCAAGCGGCCGCCGATGAAGATGACATCCGGCTCACAGGCCATGACGGCCTCCAGATCGGCTTCCTTGATGGTGCCCAGGTTGGCGATATCGTCATTGATGTAGTCCTGGAGATACTCCAGGCTGGTGGAGGCGGTGCCCACGACCCGGTCGCCCACGCCCAGGGCATCCAGAATGTCCAGGGAAGCCATATCCAGAATGGCAATGCGCTGGGGATCATACGGCACCTCCAGCTCCGCCGCCTCCTTGTTGGCATTGAGGCTGGTGATGGTCACGGACTCAGGGGTTTCGTTGTTCTGGGTTTCCTCACTGGACTGGCTGCTGCTGGGCGAGGAGGTATTCTCGGAAGAATCGCCGCCATTTTGAGCGGAGCAGGCCATGAGGCTCAGGGCCATCACACCGGCCAGGGCAAGAGAAAGCATCTTTTTCATGTTCATTTTTGGATACTCCTTTTCTAAAAAGTACTGAAAATAAGGGTCAATAGTAGATGGACAGGGGTTTGCCCGCAATGGTCAGGATCTCGAAGTCCACCTGATAGATCTGCGACAGGTTCTCTTTCGTCATCACCTCCTCCACAGTGCCAAACTTAGCGATTTTTCCGTCCTTGAAGGCACAGATATAGTCGGAATAGAATGCCGCATAGTTGATCTCATGCAGCACCAAAATCACCGTCTTCCCCAGCTCGTCGCAGAGGCGGCGGACGATTTTCATCATGTTGGTGGCGTGATAGATATCCAGGTTGTTGGTGGGCTCATCCAGCAGCACATACTCGGTGTCCTGGGCGATGACCATGGCAATCAGAGCCCGCTGCCGCTGGCCGCCGGAGAGTTCGTCGATGAAGCGATCCTGGAACTCCTCCAGTTCCATGTAGTGAATAGCCCGGTCGATGATCTTCTGATCCTCTGGGGTGACCCGGTTGCCTGAATAGGGGAAGCGCCCGAAGGTCACCAACTCCCGCACAGTCAGCTTCATCTGGATGTTATTGGACTGGGTCAGGATGGCAAGGCGCTTGGAGAGCTCCTTGCTTTTCCATTTGCCAATGTCCTTGCCCTCAAAGTCTATCAGTCCGCTGTCGTGGGCGATCAGTCGGGAGATCATGCCCATGACGGTGGACTTGCCCGCGCCGTTGGGGCCGATCAGGGAAATCACCTTGCCCTTGGGAATGGCGAAGCTCACGCCATCCACTACGGTTTTTCCATCATACTGTTTTGTCAGTTCTTGTACGCGCATGGTCACACCTTCTTTCTTGTCAGGAGGAGATAGAGGAAGTAAAGGCCGCCGCCCACAGTGATGAATACGCTCACCGGCACGGAGTAGGAATACACATGTTCCACGATGAGCTGCCCGCCCACCAGCACGATCATGCCGAACAGGGCCGAGCCCAGCACCAGCTGGGTGTGCCGGAAGGTCTTGAGCAGCTGACGGGACAGGTTTGCGATGATGAGCCCCAAAAAGGAGATGGGGCCTACCATGGCGGTGGCCACGGCGATGCAGAGGGTCACGCCCAGAAGCAGGCGGCGGATGCAGCGGTCGTAGTCCACGCCGAGGTTGATGGCCTGCTCCTTGCCCAGGGTCAGCACATCCAGCAGGGCCAGCTCCTTTCGCAGTGCGAAGATGACGCCTGCCAGAAGAATCAGGGAAAAGACGATAATCTCGGAATTGATATTGCTGAAGCTTGCCACCAGGGTATTCAGCAGACTGTCGTACTCATTGGGGTCCATGACCCGGGTCAGCGTGGTCTGGATGCTGCCAAAGAAGGAGGTCAGTACTGTACCCACCAGCAACACATACAGCACATTGTGCTTGGTCTTTTTGAAGATCCAGCTGTAGATAATGGTAGCGGTAATGCCCATGAGCACCACATCCACCGCGAAGGACAGGTTGGCATTGGAGGCCACCACGCTGGCAGACCCCAGGAAAAACACCACCGCCGTGTGGATAAGAGTGTACAGGGAGTTCATGCCCAACAGGCAGGGGGTCACGATGGTGTTGTTGATGATAGACTGAAACACCAGCGAGGCGCCGCCGATGGAAAAGGCGGTAATGAGCATGACAATGAGCTTGGGGATGCGGATCTTCATGGCGTAGGCCAGCAGCTTGGGGTTGGAGAAGTTCACCTCCACCAGCATATAGCCCGCCGCGCAGAGAAGAACAATCGCAGCCAGGATCAGGAGTTTGCGCCGGTTGGCGCGCACGGCAGCGGTGTTCACTGGTCCGCACCTCCCTTCAGATTAGGCATGGCGGAGCAGCAGCCTGTTCCAGCGCTGCCCAGACGGATGGCTTTTCGGCCGTGCTTGAGCCGGTAAAAGAGCAGGCCGATAAAGATCAGGCTTCCCAGGATGCCCACGATCAGCTCGATGGGCAGCTCGTAGGGGGCGATTACGATCCGGCCAATCATGTCGCACACCAGCACAAAAATGGCGCCGAACAGAGCGGTATCCACCAGCGTGCCCCGGATCTTGTCTCCCTTGTACATGGCCACCACATTGGGCACGATCAGCCCGATGTAGGAGATGGAACCAACCACCACCACAATGCTGGCGGTGATCATGGCAGCGATGGTGAGCCCGGAAAAGAGGACCAGGTTATACGGGACACCCAGGTTCTTGGAAAAATCCTTGCCCAGTCCCACAATGTTGAAATGGTTGGCGAAGAGGAAGGCCAGTACCACCAGCGGGACTGTCAGCCAGACAATCTCATACCGGCCCTTCAGCACCAGGGAAAAGTGGCCCACCAGCCAGGAGGACAGAGCTTGGGTCATCTCATATTTGTAAGCCAGATAGTTGGTAATGCCGCCGATGACATTGCCGAACATAATGCCCACCAGAGGGACCATCACCACATCCTTGAACTGGATGCGCTGAATGAACCAGACGAAGATCCAGGTGCCCAGAATCGCCGTGGCAAAGGCAAAAATGGCCCGGCTCCACAGTGTGGAGGCCGGCATAAACAGCAGAGCCAGCAGGATGCCGAACTGGGCCGAGGAGATGGTGGCGCCGGTGGTTGGGGACACAAATTTGTTGCTGCACAGCTGCTGCATGATGAGTCCCGCCACACTCATACCAATGCCGGTGCATAGGATGGCCAGCAGGCGCGGCAGCCGGGAGATCAGGAAAATCTCCAGCTGCTCAAAATTGCCTGCGAGTAGCTCACCGGGTGTCAGGTCAATCACGCCCACAAACAGTGAACAGCCGGACAATATAAGTAGCAGAACAGAAAGAACAATGGTAGATCGATACGGTCTGATAAAATCCTCTCCCTTCTTTTTGGCGGTTAGCGATAGCTAACCGCATCCCATAAGCAATGCGCAGCGGCGATTGGACTTGCCATGCATCACGCACTGCGCATCGTGAGTGTATTATAGCACACGGAGTTAGTCATGTGCAACCACGCAAAAAGCACAAGCTACCAAGCGGAAAGGATTCTTTTTTTATCCATTCTGCAAATTGTTGCCCCGAGAGGACTGCGTCTGAGCAGTCAGCCGGCTCATGCTCCGCAGGCTGACACCCAGAGTAGAGAGGTTGTGCAGCGTGGCGGAGGTGGCAGGCGGCAGGACACCGGCCACGCCGAGAGCGATCAGGGCGCCGTTGAAGCCAATGACAAAGCGATAGTTGGAGTGGATGCGCGCCATCAGCGCCATGGCGATCCGACGCAGCTCTACAATCTCCCAGAGGCTGTCGGCGGCAATGGTGATGTCTGCAATCTCCCGGGCGATGGCGGCGCCGTCGCTGATGGCAATGCCCGCATCCGCCTCGGACAAGGCCGGTGAGTCGTTGATGCCGTCGCCCACCATCAGGACGGTATGCCCCTTCCGGCGGAGCCGTGCCACATACTCCGCCTTGTCCGCCGGAAGGACTCCAGCGCGGAAGTCATCCACTCCCACCTGGGCGGCAATGGCTGCGGCGGTGCGGTAACTGTCGCCGGTGAGCATGACGGTATTGGTGACCCCCAGAGCACGGAGGGTGGACAGAACTTCCTTCGCCTCCTCCCGCAGCGGGTCGGAGATGCAGATCACAGCGGCCAGCTGCCCCCCTACTGCCAGATACAGGTGGGAATACTCCGGCGGCAGGGCATCAAAGCGTTCCTGCTCGCCCTCTGGAATGACGCAACGCTCATCCTCAAAGACGAAGTGGGCACTGCCGATGAGGACTCGCTCCTCATCGACGGTGCTTGCGATGCCGTGAGCCACCAGATACTCCACCTTAGAGTGGTACTCCTCGTGGCGCAGGCCCCGGCGCTTGGCCTCCTCCACCACGGCGTTGGCCATGGAATGGGGGAAGTGCTCCTCCAGACAGGCAGCCAGCCGCAGCATTTCGGATTCCTCTTTGCCACCGAAGGACACCACCTGAGCCACCCGGGGGCAGGCGTGGGTCAGGGTGCCGGTCTTGTCGAAAACGATGGTGTCGGCGGCAGCCACCGCCTCCAGGAACTTGCCGCCCTTGACGGTGATATGGGCCCGTCCCGCCTCCCGCATGGCAGAGAGGACGGCCAGAGGCATAGCCAGTTTCAGGGCGCAGGAGAAGTCCACCATCAGCACCGACAAAGCCCGTGCTACATTCCGGGTAAGGACGAAGCTCATCAGACTCCCTATAAAGGTATAGGGCACCAGCTTGTCCGCCAGATTGGCAGCCTTGCTCTCAGCCTCCGACTTCATCTGCTCCGACTGCTCAATCATGTGAACGATTTGGTCATAGCGGCTCTGACCGGAGGCCTGCTTTACCTCCAGCACACACTCGCCCTCCTCCACCACGGTGCCGGCATAGACTGCGCCTCCGGGGCGCTTGGGTACCGGGATGGACTCTCCGGTGAGGGACGCCTGATTGACAGTGACCTCCCCCTCCAGCACCAGGCCGTCCACGGGGACGATGCCGCCGGCGCGGACGACTACTGCATCCCCCGGCTGGATCTGGGACACAGGGACCAGCACTTCGCCCTGGGCCGTGCGCAGCCAGACCCGGTCCACATGCAGCGACATACACCGGGCCAGATCCGCTACAGATTTCTTCCTTGTCCACTCCTCCAGCAGCTCGCCCACCTCCAGCAGGAACATGACCATTCCGGCGGTTCCAAAGTCCCTTCTGCAGGCGGAAATGGAAATAGACAGGGCATCCAGCAGCTCCACCTTGATGCGGCGGCGCAGCAGGCAGCGCAGTCCTCTCCGCACAAAGGGGATCATGTGCCAGAGAATGCGGGCAATCCGCAATGGAGACGGGAGAAACAGGGTGCAGGCGGCCTTGCACACCACCTTTGCCACCAGCTTCTCCTCAAATTCCCGGTTCAGCGCCCGGCTGCTGTGGGCGGGCAGCGCGGTGGTCCGCTCTGCCTCCTGCCAGGAAAAATGCCGAATTTCGTTCAGCACGGCTTGGCGAGTCCCATCGTAGTACAGGATGACGCAGCAGGTTCGCTCATGGACGGTGACCTGCCGGCACCATGATTTTCCCTGAATCCATGCCTCCAGCAGATCCGCCTGAGCGAGTGTCATTTGTTTTTGCCGCAGCCGGAACCGGATGCGCCCCCGGCTTTCGTGCAATATGGTTGCGTTCATAGGTTCCTCCTTCACGAAAAGAGGGAGCCGCTGGCGGCTCCCTCTGGGTCAATCAGGCTTCTTCGCTCTCCAGATTGGCAGCGGCGGCTTCCTCCGCTTCCTTCGCAGCCCGGTCCTCATTCAGCTCCTTGGCGGAGGCCAGAATGTCCGCGGCGTTTTCCTGCACCGTGGTCACAGTCCCCATGACCGAATCCTTCATCCGCAGGCCGGCGGCCGTGACATGGACATAGGCTTTCTTGGCGTCCTTGCTGGACAGCAGCTTGATGCCAAAAGAACCAAACAACGCACCACCCGCAAAGCAGGCAAGTTTCGTATAAACGCTCATTGTGATCCTTCCTTTCCCTTATTTCCGTTTGTAGCCGGTGACCATGACCATGATCATGCAGATCACAGCGCCCCACGCCCAAAAACGATGCTGTTTCATCGCTGTCACTCCTTCTGAATGCTTTGGAATGTCTAATTATTGTAGCAGAAAAGGTGGGTGTTTGTCGCTGTCAAAACGGACGCGGAGTTGCGGTTTCCGACATTTTTCTGTACTGGCCGGGAGTCATGCCATACTCCCGCTTGAATGCTGCGTTGAACTGGCTCATACCCTCATACCCTACAGCCTGTGCAATTTGCTGAATGGGCATCCGGGTGGTGCAGATCAGCTCCTGTGCCCGTCGGAGGCGCTGTTGAACCAAAAAGCTGTGAATCGGCATGCCATAGGTGCGGCGGAACCCTTCTTTCAAGAAGGTCGGGGAAAGCGAAAACTGTTTACAGAGGAACGCAATGGTAAGCTTATCAGACAGATGCGTCTGGATGTATGCCTTGACTTCCAACAGACTATGGGATACTGGGCAGCCTGAGCCGGAAAGAGAGCCATTCGATTCAGATACCTCGGTGCAGAGCAGATACAGCAGTTCCACCGACTTGAAAACACAGTAGCGTTCCTGCTCCTGCTCAGACAGATAGCGAACCGTTTCAAAAAATGACTGCGTCCAAGGTGTGCCGCACAGAGCCATGCAACCGTTCCTCGCCGTCATCTTCTCCTTGACGATCCTGGTGTCCAACCTCATCCCCAGGGTGGAGCAGACCGTCACAAGGCTTTCTTTTGCGGCTTTGGCGTCTACGGCAATCAAAACGCCGCCCAGGTTTCCGCTACACTGACACGAGTGGAGAGCGGAGCTGTCGGAGAGGAGGAAGATCCCCGGAGCCTCCACCATGCAGGAAGCACCCTGTAACGCTCGGACAGTAAGGCGGCCAGTCATGCAGAACAGCGCCTCAAACTGGAGCGGTGCGCCGCACACTGGGACAGACCGCAGAGGTTCCTGCTCCGGCAAGGAAAAGCGGCAGATCTCCACCCCCGGCATACCGTGGCCCCAACGGCCCGTGCCGGAGCCCTGCCTCAATAAGTATTCTTTCAGCATATTTCTCACGACCTGTTTCTCTGGGTTCGAAATTGGTTTTACCCATGCTGACCGGGGAACCAGAGAGAAGGCAGGAGACAAGCGCCTCCTGCCTTCTGCGGTGCTTTTGTCAGGCCAGTGACGCGCCCAGCTCGCGGCAGGCCGCCAGAGCGTCATCGTCCGGAGCCTCGTTGCAGATCACGCTTTCGCAGGCCAGATTGGCGCCGTCGTCGTTGCAGCGGGACTCCCAGCTGCGCATCCATTCGCCGTCGCCCCAGCCGTAGGAGCCAAACAGAGCGATGTTCTTCCCGCTCAGCCTGCCCTCACAGGCGGTGAACATGGGCTCGAACTCGCTCTCCTCCAGCTGCTCCGACCCCATGGAGGGGCAGCCAAAGGCGATGGCGGAATACTCGCCGACCTGCTCCGGCGAGAACTCTGCGGCGGTAATCACAGACACCTCAGCGCCTTTGCCCTTGGCGCCTTCGGCCACCGCCATTGCCATGGCCTCGGTGTTTCCCGTGCCGCTCCAATACACAACTGCAACTTTACTCATAAGACTCAACGACCTTTCTTTCTGGATTTGTTATGGTAGAAACATCAACCAGCCACGGTGAGCTGCTCGATGGATTTCCCTTGCTGCCACTGCCGAGAGTAGATTTTGCTGCACATCTCGTATTTTTCAAAGATGCTTCTGGCGGCCTGCTCGTCGCCGTAGACCTTCCAGCAGCCCACGCACTTGTGATTGCACGCCCGATTGCAGATAAAGCCCAGCACATCCTCCGGCGGATAGCTCAAAAACAGTCCGATCTCATGGGGAAATTCCCCCTCGCTCCGGAGCCGGTGGATCAGGTGGACCACACAGCCATTGAGATTTTCCGGCACATAGCCGTATTTGAGAAGCAATGCTCTGGCGCGGTGATCGGTCAGATCGCTCTCCAGCGCATTGGGCCGGTAGGCGTAGATCAAAGCGCGGCCTTTGCGAACCCGGAGCGGCAGAACGCGGATGCCCTTGGGCACCAGTTTCTTGTTCAGCCGGCATAAGTCTCTCGTCAGATCCTTCCGGCTGGGGCAGGCGCAGGAAAAGAGGTTTCCCGTCTTGATCCCGGCCAGGGTGGGAGAACAATGGTGAATCAGCAGATCCTCTGACATAGGCGTTTCCCTCACAAAATCATGTCCATGCGAAGACTGTACGGCGAAATAAAAAAACTGACAGTAAATGTAGTTAGCAATAGCTAACCAAAGTGTCAAATATATAGCTGCCGCCTCTTGGTTAGCGGTAGCTAACTAATGCAATTATATACAGGGCAAATTCGCTTGTCAAGAGGACGGATGGATTTTGTTGACAGAAAAAATGGCGCTTGTCGGACGCCTGTGTTATAATAAGCAAAACGCCCGTTTTTTGGAGGTTCCTATGGCGATTCACGAGTCTGGCCAGATGTATCTGGAAACCATCTATATTCTTTCACAGAACAGTACCTTCGTTCGAGCTATCGATGTGGGAGCGCAGTTGGGCTTTACCAAGCCCAGCGTCAGCAGAGCCATGTCCATTCTGAAAAAGGACGGATATGTGAATGTGGATGCTGACGGTGCGATCACCCTGACGGAGACCGGGCTTGCCATTGCTAAGACGATGTACACCCGCCACACGGTGTTGAGCCAGATGCTGATGGAACTGGGTGTGGACGAAGAGACTGCGACCGAGGATGCCTGCCGGATCGAGCATGTGATCAGCGAAAAATCCTTTGCGGCGGTGCAGGCGCACTTGGAGCAGGTAACGAAAATGCGGGAAGATGCGCACGGGCACTGAGCTTATGCAAATTTGGCGGACTTTGTTATCGAGCGGCAACACGATAAGTGAATACCTGCCATCTGACACAGAAGACAAAATGCGGTGGAGCCTGGATATGGACTCCACCGCATTTTATGTGATCTGCGCTTTTGAATCAGGAGCGGCCTGCTGCTTGGGCTTTGTGTGAGTTCACCGCCAAGGGCACCTGCTCCATAGCTCCAACCGCTCACGACAGATCGCCCTTATGTGGCTGCTGTCTTTTCAAAAACTTTCGGGCGGCTTTTTTGATGTTATGACACACGCCAAGAACAGCGATGCAGAACAGCAAAGCCGCTAATCCATATCCAAACAACTGCATTGCCGTGTTCATGTTCACGCCTCTTTTCTGACTGCTGCTTCTGAAGACCTCAGCCAAACAATCCTCTTTTTTTGTACGGCTCCTTCTGGATCGCTCCGACCTCATAG
>NZ_AAXG02000057.1 GCF_000169255.2 Pseudoflavonifractor capillosus ATCC 29799 | reverse complement strand
CATACAGCGGCGGTTACCGTCCGGGATTCTCACCCGGTTCCCTTGTTCACTTTCCGCGCCAGCATGTCATGGTGCAGGCAGCGGAAACCACAAAGATTCCTATTCAATTCTGTCTGTATCGTAGCACCGGGAAGCCAAAACGTCAAGAGCGCTGTTGTGCATCCGGTGCCCATACACAGCTCCGCATCTCTTTTCATACCTGGGGTTATCTGCTATAATCCACTTAGAAAACCACTTCCGTTTAATTCGGGGAGGAGCGGACATGGATTACCAACTTCGTCCGGCGGTGCCGGAGGACCGTGACTGGATTTACGCCTGCAAAGCGGCGTCGGTCCGGCCCTATGTGGAGTCGATCTGGGGCTGGGACGAGGCCTTTCAGCGGCGGGATTTTGACGGCGACTTCGGGTCCATCGGACAGTTCCGCGTCATAGAGGCGGCCGGGCAGCCCATCGGCTTTTTGCAGGTGCTGGAAGAGGAGGACTGCGTGGAGGTGGCGGAGCTTCACCTGGCGCCGGACCGCCGGGGGCAGGGAATCGGCTCTTCTATTCTGCGCCGTCTGCTGGCCGATTGCCGGAACCAAGGCCGCACCCTCCGGCTGGGGTGCTTTAAGGAGAATCACAGGGCAAAGGCCCTCTATCAGCGGCTGGGTTTCCGGCAGACAGCGGAGACAGAAACCCACTACGTCCTGGAGGCTGCGCCGGATTCCGGAGCTTGAGCGGAAAATTCAAAAAAACGGCTGCTGTCTGTTCAGACAGCAGCCGTTTTTCAATCTCCATATCACCTCAGAGGAGTTCGCCCAGCAGGCCGTCCCCATGAAGTCCTGTAATTTTTACATCCCGGATTACGTTGTGTAATCCCTCCCCGTGGGCCATGACCTCCACGTAGTTGGGGGCGTGTCCACGCCACAGGCCATTTTTCTCCTCCTCAAAGAGGACGGGGAGGGAGGTGCCCACCCACTGTTCCAGATAGGCGGCCTTGAGCCGTGCGGCCAGGGCGCCTGCAAGGGCGGCCCGCTCCTCCTTGACGGCGTTGGGCACCTGGTCGCTCATCTTGGCGGCGGGGGTGCCGGTGCGGCGGGAGTAGGGGAAGATGTGCATGGAGGAGAAGGCGCACTTTTCCACAAATTCCAGGGTGGATGTGAATTCCTCCTCGCTCTCGCCGGGGAAGCCCACAATCAGATCCGTGGTGATGGCGGGGCGATCAAAGAATCCGCGGAGTAATGTGACACTCTCATAATACTGTGCGGTATCATATTTCCGGTTCATCCGCTTCAAAACGGCGTCGCAGCCGCTCTGCATGGACAGGTGGAAGTGGGGGCACAGGTTGGGCAGGGCGGCGGCACGGCGGCAGAAATCCTCCGTGATGGTGCGGGGCTCCAGGCTGCCCAGCCGTACCCGCAGATCGGGCACCGCATGGCAGATGCCCTCCACCAGGTCGATGAGGCTGGTGCCGTCCTTGAACTCATGGCCCCAGGAGGAGATCTCAATGCCGGTGAGGACAATCTCCCGGTAGCCGTCCTGTGCCAGCTTTTTCGCCTGCTCCACGGCGGCGGAGAGGGCGAGGGAGCGCACAGGCCCACGGGCGTAGGGGATGATGCAGTAGGTGCAGAAGTTGACGCAGCCGTCCTCCACCTTGAGCATGGCTCTGGTGCGGCCCTCCAGGCCGCCGGCGGGCAGCTGCTCAAAGCTGCGGTGGGTCATGATATTGTCCACCAGCATCTCGGGGACCAGCTCCGCCTCCGCCCTGACCAGGCCGGAGAGCCGCTCCACCTCGTTGAGAAAGCCCAGCCGGTCGCCGGTGCCCGAGACCAGGTCCACCCCAAGGGCGGCCACGTCGTCGGGCGCGGTCTGGGCGTAGCAGCCGCAGACCGCCACCACTGCCGCCGGATTGCGCTTTTTGGCCCGGCGGATGGCATTGCGGGACTTCCGGTCGCTCACCGCGGTGACGGTGCAGGTATTGATGATGTAGGCGTCGGCCTCGTCCTCAAAGGGGACCAGGGTGTGGCCACGGCGGAGCAGCTCTGTCTCAAGGGCCTGGGTCTCGTACTGGTTGACCTTGCAGCCAAGGGTGTAAATCGCATATCGCATGGTTATCCCTCTCAAGATTCCGGCGCCCCAAACTTTCCTCCTATGGTGCAAACGGCGAAAATATGGGGGAGACGGAATTTATGTTTGTAATTTGCGGGTGTGGTGCTATAATGGTAACGGATTCCGCAAGCAGAATCTGCCGTTCAGATTATTTTATCAGTCCGGCGGCAGATTGTACAGACCAAAAGCACAGGAGGCAAAAATACCATGCAGACCTTTTTCGTATCCCTCACTTCCATTTCCGATGTGAAGAAGTTCGTGGACGCGGCTACCCGCTGCTCCGCTGAGATTGACGTGCTGTCCGGCCGTTATGTGATCAACGCCAAGTCCATCATGGGCCTGTTCTCTCTGGATCTGGCCAAGCCCGTGAAGGTGGAGTTCCACGGCACTGACGCCGAGAGCGATGCCTTCCGCAAGGACATTGCCGCGCTCATCGCGGAGGTCGGGGAGTAATCCCCACTCTCCGGAGCTGCTCCCCATCCCGCTCAGGCTGGGATGCCGGAGCCGACCGGGCGGAGCCTCCAATCACGGGGACTCCGCTTTTTGATAACTGAGAGAGGGAGGCGGGGAGATGGCCTACAACTTTTTCGCCTATATCGCCCGGATGAAGTACATCAGCCGCTGGGGACTCATGCGCAACTCGGTGCAGGAGAACATCCAGGAGCACTCCCACATGGTGGCGGTGCTCGCCCACACGCTGGCGGTCATCCGCCGGGATGTGCTGGGCGTGGACTGCGACCCGGGCGCCGCCGCTGTGGCGGCATTGTACCACGATGCGCCGGAGATCTTCACCGGCGACCTTCCCACCCCCGTAAAATACTACAACCCGGAGATCCGGGACGCCTACAAGGCGGTGGAGGCGGTGTCGGCAGACAAGCTGCTGTCCATGCTGCCCCCCGAGCTGCGCCCCGCCTACGCGCCCTGGCTGCGGGAGGACTACGACCCGTCCCTCCATGCGCTGGTGAAGGCGGCGGATAAGCTCTCCGCCCACATCAAGTGCGTGGAGGAGGTCAAGGCGGGCAACAATGAGTTCCGCCAGGCCGCCGGACAGACCCTGGAGGCCGTCAAGGCCATGGGCCTGCCCGAGGTGGACTATTTTATCGAGCATTTCCTGCCCGCGTTCGGGCTTACACTGGATGAACTGCAATAAAACAGGGAGGTTGTGAAGCAAATGCGAGCCATTGTCACCGTCATCGGCAAGGATCAGGTGGGTATCATCGCCTCGGTCTGCGCCCTGCTCTCCGAGCACAACGTCAACGTTCTGGACATCAGCCAGACCATTCTCCAGGGATATTTCACCATGATCATGCTGGTGGATGCCTCCCAGACTACCGTCCCCTTCGCCCAGCTGGTCACGGACCTGGAGCAGGCCGGCAAGGAGAAGGGTGTGGTCATCCACGCCCAGCGGGAAGAGATCTTCAACGCCATGCATACCATTTGAGGTGCCCGCCATGCTGAATCAACACGACATTCTGTCCACCATCAACATGATCAACCAGCAGCACCTGGACATCCGCACCATCACCATGGGCATCTCGCTGCTGGACTGCGCCGACCCCGACCCCAAGGCCGCCTGCCGCAAGATCTACGACAAGATCACCCGCCGTGCGGAGAAGCTGGTGTCCACCGGCGAGGACATCGAGCGGGAGTTCGGCATCCCCATCGTCAACAAGCGCATCTCGGTGACCCCCATGGCCCTGGTGGCCGGCGCCTCCGAGACTGAGGACTTTGTCCCCTTCGCCAAGGCCATGGATGACGCGGCCAAGACCGTTGGCGTCAACTTCATCGGCGGCTTCTCCGCCCTGGTGCAGAAGGGCGCCACCTCCGGCGACCGGCGGCTCATCGCCTCCATCCCCGAGGCCCTGGCCACCACCGACTTTGTCTGCTCCTCCGTCAACGTGGGCTCCACCAAGGCGGGCATCAACATGGACGCGGTGGCCGAGATGGGCCGCATCATCAAGGCCACGGCGGAGCGCACCGCCGACCGGGGCGGTTTCGGCTGCGCCAAGCTGGTGGTGTTCTGCAACGCGGTGGAGGACAATCCCTTCATGGCCGGCGCCTTCCACGGCGTGGGCGAGGGCGACTGCGTCATCAACGTGGGCGTGTCCGGCCCCGGCGTGGTGTACCACGCCCTCCAGGACGTGAAGGGCCAGCCCTTCGACGTGGTGGCCGAGACCATCAAGAAGACCGCCTTCCGTATCACTCGTATGGGCCAGCTGGTGGCCCAGGAGGCCAGCCGCCGGCTGGACGTGCCCTTCGGCATCGTGGACCTGTCCCTGGCCCCCACCCCCGCCATCGGCGACTCCGTGGCCCGTATCCTGGAGGAGATGGGCCTGGAGGTCTGCGGCACCCACGGCACCACCGCCGCCCTTGCCCTCCTCAACGACGCCGTCAAGAAGGGCGGCGTCATGGCCTCCTCCCACGTGGGCGGCCTGAGCGGCGCCTTTATCCCCGTCAGCGAGGATGAGGGCATGATCGCCGCCGCCGCCTCCGGCGCCCTCCACCTGGACAAGCTGGAGGCCATGACCTGCGTCTGCTCCGTGGGCCTGGACATGATCGCCGTCCCCGGTGACACCAGCGCCGAAACCATCTCCGCCATCATCGCCGACGAGGCCGCCATCGGCATGGTCAACTCCAAGACCACCGCCGTGCGTATCATCCCCGGCCCCGGCACCAAGGTGGGCGACACGGTGGAGTTCGGCGGCCTGCTGGGCTCCGCGCCGGTGATGCCGGTGCACCCCTTCGGCTCGGGAAAGTTCGTCCAGCGCGGCGGCAGAATCCCCGCCCCCATGCAGAGCCTGAAGAATTAAGAAATGATTCACCCCGGCGCGGCGCTGAAAATGCTCCGCGCCGGAGTGCTATTTTCAGCTCATTTTCCTCTAGGAAAACGGGCTGGTTTGGTGTATACTTTTGGCACTGGGAATTACCCTGTGATACTGATGAGGAGGCTGTTTGATATGCCTAAGGTTGACGCATCCAACGCGCTGAGTTTCCTGCCCGAAAATTGGCTGACTGGCCGCGAGGCCGACCTGGCCGAGGCCCATGCCATGCTCCAGGAGGGCCGTGGCCCCGGTTCCGATTTCCTGGGCTGGGTCCACCTGCCCGAGAACTACGACAAGGAGGAGTACGCCCGCATCAAGGCCGCTGCGGCCAAGATCCGCTCCGACTCCCAGGCCCTGGTGGTCATCGGCATCGGCGGTTCCTACCTGGGCGCCCGCGCCGTCATCGAGCTGCTGGCCTCTCCCAACTATAACCTGTGCAAGAAGGACGGCCCCGAGATCTACTTCGTGGGCAACGGCCTGTCCACCGACGCCATGCTGGAAGTGATGGAGCTGCTCAAGGGCAAGGACTGGTCCATCAACGTCATCTCCAAGTCCGGCACCACCACCGAGCCCGCCGTGGCCTTCCGTATCTTCAAGGCCCTGCTGGAGGAGAAGTACGGCAAGGACGGCGCCAAGGGCCGTATCTACGCCACCACCGACGCCCACAAGGGCGCTCTGAAGGGCCTGGCCGACGCCGAGGGCTATGAGGAGTTCGTGGTGCCCGACAACGTGGGCGGCCGCTACTCCGTCCTCACCGCCGTGGGCCTGCTGCCCATTGCCGCTGCCGGCATCGACATCGACGCCCTGATGGCCGGCGCTCACGAGGCCATGACCGTCATGGCCAAGCCCGGCATGGACAACCCCGCCTGGCAGTACGCCGCTGCCCGCAACGGCCTGTACGACGGCGGCAAGAAGATCGAGCTGCTGGCCTGCTACGAGCCTTCCTTCCGCTTCTTCGCCGAGTGGTGGAAGCAGCTCTACGGCGAGAGCGAGGGCAAGGACGGCAAGGGCATCTTCCCCGCCAGCGTGGAGTTCACCGCTGACCTGCACTCCATGGGCCAGTACATTCAGGAGGGCGAGCGCCACCTGTTTGAGACCGTGGTCCGCTTTGCCGAGTGCGGCGGCGAGATCACCATCCCCAACGACCCCGACAACGTGGACGGCCTGAACTTCCTCTCCGGCAAGCCCCTGTCCTTCGTGGCTGAGAAGGCCTTCCAGGGCGTGGTGCTGGCCCATGTGGACGGCGGCGTGCCCAACCTGTCCGTCACCGTGCCTAAGCGCACCGCCAACGCCGTGGGTCAGCTGATCTACTTCTTCGAGTATGCCTGCGGCATGTCCGGCCACCTGCTGAAGGTCAACCCCTTCAACCAGCCCGGCGTGGAGGCCTACAAGAAGAACATGTTCGCCCTGCTGGGCAAGCCCGGCTATGAGGACCGCAAGGCCGAGCTGGAGGCCCGCCTGAACGGCTGAGCTGTTTTCGGCCTTGCGTCCGCCGCGGATGCGGCGTCCCAAGCGTTTTGCGGAGCAAAACCTTGATGCGAGGGCGGATTCACTCCGCCCCGCAGATGAAAAAGCGGGGTCCCCGCGGAATCGGGGATTCCGTGGGGGCGAGCTGGAGGCCCGCCTGAACGGCTGAGCTGTGTCCTGTCTGAATCAGGATTAAAAGAAAACATTGTGTCCCAAACCGAACCGCCCGGGCGGATTTTCCTCCGTCCGGGCGGTATTGGTTAAGCGTGCCAATGGGGACACGGTGAAACATGAAATTTTAGTGAACTTGTGCAAAGCAGTTGCAATCCGGTTGGATAAATGGTAACATAGAGGCACAAGGCCGGAGGCGTTCCGGCGTACAATGTAAGGAGTGATTAATATGGTGAGAGTGATCATGGGTGTCAAGGGCACCGGCAAGACCAAGCAGATGATCGAGCTCATTAACTCTGCCGTGCATAGCGAGAACGGAAACGTGGTCTGCATTGAGCGCGGCCCCAAGCTGACCTACGATATTCATTATAAGATCCGCCTGGTGGAGGCGTCCCACTACGAGATGAAGTCCTTTGACTTTATGAAGGGCTTCATCAGCGGCCTCTACGCCGGCGACTACGATATTACCCACATCTTCATCGACAGCCTGACCAAGATCGTCCCCACCGAGCCCACCGACGCCGCTGTGGAGGACTTCCTGGACTGGCTCAACAGCTTCAGCGAGAAGAACAACATCAAGTTCACTGTCACCATCAGCGCCGACGCCGAGCTGGCTACCGAGGGTGTGAAGAAGTACTTCTAAGTACACCGCATGCCAGTGCCCCCGGAGGGAATTCCCTCCGGGGGCTTTTCCACGTCCCCATATCAGCGTGGGGAAGAACAGGCCCATGCAGCGGGCCGGAAAGGAGTGAGAGCCGTGCAGCAGAATCTGACAGAGGGACCGGTTACCCGGTCCATGCTGCTCTTTGCCCTGCCCATGATTCTGGGCAACCTGCTCCAGCAGCTCTATAACGTGGCGGATACCCTGATCGTGGGCCGCTGTCTGGGCCCCAACGCCCTGGCGGCTGTGGGTTCCTCCTACTCCCTGATGACCTTTCTCACCTCCATTCTGCTGGGGCTGTGCATGGGCAGCGGGGTGTATTTCTCCATCCTCTTCGGCAGCCGGGAGGAGGAGAAACTGAGGGAGAGTATTTTCGTGTCCTTTGTGGTGGTCGCGATTGCCACGGCCCTGCTCACCGGCGTGGTCATGGCTCTGACCGACCCGATTCTCCACGCCCTGCAAATTCAGGCCCAGATATATGACCTGACCCGTGCCTATGTGCGGGTGGTCTTTCTGGGCATCCCATTTACCTTCCTCTACAATTACTTCGCCTCTCTCCTCCGGGCCATCGGCAATTCCGTGGTGCCGCTGGTGTTCCTGGGGGTGAGCGCGGTGCTGAACATCGTGCTGGACCTGGTGTTTGTGCTGGTCCTGGACCGGGGCGTGGCCGGTGCGGCGGAGGCCACAGTTATCGCCCAGGCCGTCTCGGCGGTCTGCATCGCACTGTACGCCCTTCGCAAGGCCCCGGATCTCCGGCCCCGCCGGGCTGAGATGAAGCTGCGCCGGCGTACGGTGGGGAAGATTTTCTCCTACTCCTTCCTCACCTGCGTCCAGCAGTCGGTGATGAACTTCGGCATCCTGATGATTCAGGGCCTGGTTAACAGCTTCGGCGTGGACGTGATGGCCGCCTTTGCCGCAGCGGTGAAGATAGACTCCTTTGCCTATATGCCTGTCCAGGACTTCGGCAACGCCTTCTCCACCTTTATTGCCCAGAATTACGGCGCCGGCAAGGTGGAACGTATTCGGGCGGGCATCCGCTCCGCGGTCATGACCGCCCTGGCCTTCTGCGTGGTCATCTCCGTGCTGGTGTTTGCCTTTGCCGGACCGCTGATGACCATCTTCGTGGAGCCAGAGGAGACTGGCATCATCGCCATCGGTGTGGAGTACCTGCGCATTGAGGGGGCCTGTTACTGCGGCATCGGCTGCCTCTTCCTGCTCTACGGCCTCTACCGGGCCCTGGGGCGTCCCGGCATGTCGGTGGTGCTCACCGTGGTCTCCCTGGGGACCCGGGTGGCCCTGGCCTATCTGCTGGCCCCCATCCCCGCCATCGGCCTGCCCGGCATCTGGTGGGCCATCCCCATCGGCTGGGTGCTGGCCGACGCCGTGGGCCTGGTGTTCTACCGGCTCAGAGAGCGCAGGCGGCTGGAGCAGCTGGCAACAGCAAAAAAGACCGTCCCCGTGTAAGGGAACGGTCTTTTTTGCATGTGTGGCGGGGGCAGGTGAGGATCGAACTCACCGGGGCGGGACCGCCGCCCCCATCGGTTTTGAAGACCGTGGGGCTCACCAGATACCCTTCTGCCCCCATCGGGCTGTCAAAACCAAATTATATCACATATTGCTGTCCAGGAGAACCCTGTAATTTCCCTCCCGGCGGGTGAGACCTTCCCGGTCCCAGTGCTCCAGCAGCAGCAGGGCGTACCTGCGGCTGATACCAGCTGCATCCCGGAATTGAGCCAGGGTGAGGGTGGGGGAGGCCTGAAACAGTTCCAGCAGCAGCGTACGGGCCTGGCCCAGGGGACGGCGGTGGATGCGGCAGCCATCTCCCAGGGGAACGAGAATGCCCTGCCGGGTCATAGCGGCCATCACCTGACGGCAGGCAGAGGCGTCGGGGCCGAAGGCGGCCTCCACGGCGGCGTCCTCAGGGGCTTCCAGTCCGGCACGGCGGTACAATACCTCCAATTTGTCCCGGATTTGGGCCAGTTCCGGGTTGTACTTGGGCCTGAATCCAGGCCGGAATGCCAGGCCGCTCCGCCGGCGGAGCACGCCCTGGGCCTCCAATCGGTTGAGCAGAGCTTCGGATAGATTGCTATGGTCGGGGAGCAGGCGGGAACACAGGGCCTGCTCCGCCATGCCGGGCTCCAGGGGACGGGCGGCGTGCCAGCCTTCCAGAAGCTCCACAGCCCGGTGCTCCAGCTTTTCCGTGACGGCATCAGACAGCCAGAATCCGTTTAAGGGTACGGCTTTCCCTGTCTCAGACAGCGTCTCCAGCACCGCCTGGCCCTCTGCCGGAGACAGCCCGGCGGCCATGGCCAGCGCTTCCGGGGCCTGAGGGACAGCCTGAGTCTCCAGAGCAGCTTCCATGCGTCGGAGCGGGTCGGGAGAGGACAGGGCGGACAGCCGGTCCGCCAGGCCGGGGTCCTTCTTCTTGTGGTGGGGGGACAGGTCCAGCAGCACACCGCCGCCGACAGTGACCACCGGAGAGAAGAAGCGGACTACAAACCGGTCTCCCATCCGGGCGGCCATGGGGGTGGCCAGCCTCAGCTGGGCAAAGCAGGTCTCACCGGGCAGCAGCTCGGTCCGGTCAAAGAACACACACCGGCAGAGCAGGGCAGCGGCGCCGTGGTGGAGGTGGAGCTGGGTGCCTTGTTTGACGGAAAAAGGCGCGTCGGCCAGCAAGGTCAGCTCCACGTCCACCCGGTCGGTGAGGACCATGGAGCCGGGAGCGGCCAGGGTACAACCCTTTCTAAGGAAATCGTTATCCCCAGCCAGCAGCAGGGCAGCCCGGCTTCCAGCCTCCAGCCGCTCAGCCTCCACACCGTGGCGCTGGAGCTCCCGCACCCGCACCGTCCCATGTCCGGGGTACAGCGCCAGTACGTCGCCGGGGGAGACCTGTCCGGCGGACACGGTGCCTGCCGCCACGGTCCCGCGGCCCTGGAGCGAGAAGAGCCGGTCCACCTCCAGCCGAAAGGGGAAATCTGTATTCTGTCTGCGGGGAGGCAGGGCGGCGATGGCGGTCCGTAACTCGTCCAGCCCCAGCCCGGTTCTGGCTGACACGGGAATAACCGGCGCAGTCTCCAGAAAAGTACCCGCCGTCAGGGCGTCGACAGCCTCTTTTACCTGTGTCAGGCGGCGTTCATCCGCCAAATCCGCCTTGGTAAGGGCCACAATACCCCGCTCCATGCCCAGCAGGGCGCACAGGGCCAGGTGCTCCCTGGTCTGGGGCATAATCCCCTTGCCCGCATCCACAGTGAGGAGTACGCCGCCCGCCCCCGCCGCTCCGGAGAGCATGTTGCGGATAAACTTCTCATGGCCGGGTACATCCACCAGGTCGGCCCAGCCGCCGCCGGGCAGCGGGAGCACCGCAAAGCCCGGCTCAATGGTCAGCCCACGGCGCTTCTCCTCGGCCAGGGTGTCGGTGTCCGTGCCGGTGAGAGCCTTCACCAGGGCGGTCTTTCCGTGGTCCACATGGCCCGCCACCGCCAGAATCAGGTGGTTCACCGGTTCGTCCCCCTTACAGCCTCCGCCGCCCGGAGAATTTCCCCTTCATCCTCTGCCGTCAGGGTGCGCACGTCCAGCAGGAGGGCGCCGTGGTGGATACGGCAGAGGATGGGCACTGTATGGCGGCGGAAGGCGGCCTCCAGCCCTTCAGGGACGCCCGGACCGGCGGTGACGGCGGCGCAGAAGCCGGGTAGCTCCTCGTTGGGCATGGAGCCGCCGCCTACCTGCCCAGCGCAGGGGAGGACGGACACGGCATAGTCATCCCCCAAAGCCTCTCTCAGTCCGGCGGCCAGCCGCTCCGCACGGGTACGCAGGTCCTCGGGCCGGGCATTGAGCATGGACAGCACAGGGAGAGATTCACGGGCGCCCTCCGGGTCCCGGAGGAGGAGTAAGGTGGCCTCCAGGGCGGCCAGGGACAGCTTGTCGATGCGCACCACCCGGGCCAGAGGATGGCGCTTCATGGCGTCGATGTACTGCTTTTTCCCCAGCACAATGCCCGCCTGGGGACCGCCCAGCAGTTTGTCCCCGGAGAAGCACACCACGTCCGCCCCGTCCGCCAGAGCCGCTGCTGCGCTGGGAGTGGGCAGGCTGGGCAGAGAGGCGGGGGAGAGGACGCAGCTGCCCAGGTCACACAGCAGGGGCAGGTTGTGGGCGGCTGCCAGCTCAGAGAGCTGGGACAGGGGGGTGTCCTCGGTAAAGCCCACAATCTGATAGTTGCTGGTGTGGACCTTCAGCAGTGCCTGGGCCTCACCGGCGAGAATGGCCCGCTCATAGTCGGAACGGCGGGTCTTGTTGGTGGTGCCCACCTCCCGGAGAACGGCGCCGCTTGACGCCATAATCTCGGGAACCCGGAAGGCACCGCCGATCTCCACCAGCTCCCCACGGGACACGGCCACCCCCTTGCCCGTCGCCAGGGCGGAGAGCATGAGGAACACGGCGGCGGCGTTGTTGTTCACCGCCATAGCCGCCTCTGCCCCGGTGAGGGAGCAGAGCAAGGCTTCCACGTGGCTGTGGCGGCTGCCCCGGCAGGCGTTATCCAGGTCGTACTCCAGGTTGGAGTAGCCCTCCGCCGCCTCACAGACCGCCTCCGCCGCCTGACGGGCCAGAGGTGCACGGCCCAGGTTGGTGTGGAGCACCACGCCGGTGGCGTTGATGACCCGCTTCAGTCCCGGTCGGCCCATGGCCTGGGCTATCTCGGAAATCTCACCGGCCAGGATGTCCACCGGAGGCACCACAGCCCCAGCCAGAATGTCCCGGCGGACTTTCTCCAGCTTATCCCGGGCGGCTTGGCGGACGAGGGTGTATGGAACGCGCTCCCGGGCGGCCAGCAGAGTGGGGTGGGACAGTAGAACGTCCATTTTGGGCAGGGCACGGAGCGGATTTTCACACATGGACAGCACCTCCGGGGGAAAATTTCTCTCATCAGGAAAATTCAGCAGCTACCATTATAACACAGATAGGGCCGTCACGGGACAGGATTTCACTCAGCCTTACAGTGTCTCCTTCAGAGCCGCTACAGTCCCCGCACTGGAGGCAAATACGCCTGAACTTGATGACAGGCTATTTCACTTTACAGAAAGAGGCGCAAAAAATAAACTATCCACCTTCCCGGACCGGAAGGTGGATAGTTCTGAAATTATGGAATGAGCCAGAAGCCCACAGCGCCGCAGGCAGCGCCCATGATGGCGCCGGCCAGCACATCCCTGGGGAAATGGACACCGCCGATGACCCGGATGAGGGCGATGAGCACGCCAACCGCCAGGAACACCCAGCCCAGAGGGGGGCATACCCACCAGAAGGCCATGTCGATGACAAAGACCGAAAACACATGGCGGCTGGGGAAGGAGTTGCCCTTGGTGTCTTTAAGGATGAGGGGAGAGATGTCCAGCACCTCATAGGGCCGAGGGGCGTTGCACCACTTGCGGAAGAAGCTGAGGGCCACAAAGGCGACTGCCGGCGTGATCACCGCCCGCAGCAGCCGGTGGTCCCGGGTGAGGAGCAGGAAGAGAAGCAGGGCGGGGTAGGCGATGTAGACGGACAGAGTGAGCAGCTTGTTCACCGCTCGGACTGCCCCAACGTAGGGGCGGAAGGGGGCGGACAGGCGGGCGTAGAGAGATGCTGTCATGGAAACCTCCTGAACAAATCGGATACATACAAAACCGCACCCGCCCGGCGGGCGGGTGCGGAAATGGCGCTGGCTGATATCAGGGCAGGTCGGCGTCGATGAGGATGTTGTCCGTGCCGTGCTCCTCAAACTCCGCCATATAGCCGTCAATGCGGCGGTTGAGCTCCTCGTAGTTGGTCTCGTCGATGGGGGGATCGTCCATGTCCCGACGGGCCAGATCCTCGGCGAGAATCTCAAAAAACACGTTGTTTTCGTACTCCATGATGGCCTCGTGTATGCCGCCGTCCACAAAGGCCCGGGAGGGCACCACCTCGCCCTGCCACAGCTCGGCCAGACTGGGCATTCCCTCTTCAGCGGCCTTGGAGAAGAGCAGGCTCTCCACCTGGTCATAGTCGGCAAAGCGGTCGTCGCCCCGTGTGGAATTGAGGATCCAGTTGCCGATATAGACCATGTCAAGCAGCCGGCGGTACTGCTTTTTTGTCAGTTCCAGCTTCATGCGCGAAACCTCCTCGCTGTCGTGACATCGCGGAGCATGGGGCTGGGCCGCTCCGCTTGCACATATTATATTAACAAGATAGGGAAAAGTCAAACCCGGCCTGAGGAGAAATCCGGTGAAATTTCCCCTTGTGTTCCGCCATGGTTTCGCATATATTATATAAGTTGAAGCGGCAGGCGGAGCAATTTCGCCCCGCAATTGTTTTGTCTGGAGGTTGTTGCTGTGGACCGTCGGCCAATCGGCGTGTTTGACTCGGGCATGGGCGGCCTGACCGCCGTCCGGGAGCTGATCCATCTGATGCCGGAGGAGGATATTGTCTACTTCGGCGACACCGGCCGGGTGCCCTACGGCAGCCGCTCCCGGGACACCATTATCAAGTACGCCCGGCAGGACGTGGCCTTTCTCAACACATTTGACCTGAAGGCCGTGGTCATCGCCTGCGGCACCGTGTCCACCACGGCCCTGGAGGTGCTGGAGCAGGAGAATCCCATTCCGGTGCTGGGCGTGGTGCGGCCCGCTGTGGCGGAGGCGGTTGCCGCCACCCGCAGCGGGAAAATCGGTCTCATCGGCACCCAGGCCACCATCCGCACCGGGGCCTATGAGAAGTACATCGCCAAGCTGCTGCCCGACGCCCAGGTCACCGCACGGGCCTGCCCTCTCTTTGTGCCCCTGGTGGAGAACGGCCGCTTCCGGCCCGGTGACAAGGTGGCTGAGATGGTGGCCGAGGAGTACCTCACCCCCCTGAAGGAGGCCGGTGTGGATACCCTGGTGTTGGGCTGCACCCACTACCCCCTCCTGTCCCAGGTCATCGGCAATTTCATGGGCCCCGACGTGAAGCTCATCAACACCGGCGCGGCCTGCGCCCGGCAGGTGGCCGCCATGCTGAAAAAGCGGGACGGCCTCAATAGCCCCGACCACGTGGGCACACGACGATATTTCGCCAGCGACAGCGCCGCCGACTTCGCCGCCCTGGCATCCATCTTCCTGGGCCGTGACATCACCGGCGCGGTGGAGCAGGTGGATATTACAAAATATTGAGAAGAAACCGGCGGCAGTCCTTTACTTTTCCCCGGATTTGGGATATAATACCTTGCATTTCGGTACACATCAGAGGTCGAGAGAATGGATAAGAGCGTCATTATTTCCATCAAGGGCAAGCAGTCCTATGAAAATGTAGAGGATGAGACCATCGAGCTGGTCACCGAGGGCCTGCTGGCCAAGGAGGGCGAGGGAGCGTACACCCTCAGCTACCAGGAGAGCGAGCTCACCGGCCTGGAGGGCACCCTGACCACCTTCCAGATTGAGGACGGCCGTATCACCCTCATGCGCCATGGGGAGGTCAACTCCCAGATGGTGTTCGAGGAAGGGCGACGACACCTGTCCATGTACAACACCCCCTACGGGGCTCTGGCCGTGGGCATCAAGACCCACCGCATGGACTGCCGCATGGATGACCACGGCGGCAGCATTGAGATCAACTACGCCATTGAGATTGAGCACGCTGTGGCGGGGCAGAACCTGTTCCAGATTCAGGTCCGGGAGAAGCCCCCTGTGCTGATGCAGTAAGTTCACGGGCGGCGGATGCCGCCCTTTACCAGATATTGATGAGGTGATTTGAGATGTCCAACATGATCCAGTCCGCCAAGGACCAGGTGGCGTCCCTGACCCAGGCGGCCTATGAGAAGGCCGCAGCCGAGGGCCTCCTGCCCGCCGGCGCCCAGGTAAAGGCCACCATCGAGATTCCCAAGGACGTGTCCCACGGGGACTACGCCTCCTCCTTCGCCATGGCGGGGGCCAAGGCCCTCCACATGGCCCCCAGAGCCATCGCCCAGATTATCCTGGACCACCTGGAGCTGGAGGGAACCTATTTCCAGAGCGCCGAGATCGCCGGCCCCGGTTTCCTCAACTTCCGCCTGGGCAGCCGCTGGTACGGCGAGGTCATCGCGGACATCGAGCGGGAGGGCATGACCTACGGCGCCGTGGACGAGGGCCATGGCGAGAAGGTCATGGTGGAGTTCGTCTCCGCCAACCCCACCGGCCCCATGCACATCGGCAACGCCCGTGGCGGCGTGCTGGGCGACAGCCTGGCCAGTGTGCTGGAGCGGGCCGGCTACGACGTGTGGCGTGAGTTCTACGTCAACGACGCCGGCAACCAGATCCACAAGTTCGCCCTGTCCATCGACACCCGGTACCGCCAGCTCATCCTGGGTGAGGAGAACGTGCCCTTCCCCGAGGACTGCTATCAGGGCGACGACATCAAGGAGCTGGCCGCCGCCTTCCGTGCTGAGCACGGCGACAGCTGGGTGGACAAGAGCGAGGAGGAGCGCCAGGAGGCCATGGCTAACTTCGGCCTCAAGCGCAACATCCCCAAGATGCAGGAGGACCTGCGCCGGTACAAGATTGAGTACAACGAGTGGTTCCTGGAGTCCACCCTCCACAACAGCGGCTATGTGGCCGAGACCGTGGGCATGCTCAGCGACAAGGGCTGGACCTATGAGAAGGACGGCGCCCTGTGGCTCAACACTACCGAGCTGCTCAAGGAGAAGTACATGCGGGAGGGCAAGACCCGTGAGCAGGTGGACAAGCTGGACCTGAAGGACGACGTGCTCCGCCGGGCCAACGGGTTCTATACCTACTTTGCCGCCGACATCGCCTACCACCGCAACAAGCTGGAGAAGCGGGGCTTCCAGACCGCCATCAACATCTGGGGCGCTGATCACCACGGCCACGTGGCCCGTCTCCAGGCAGCCCTGGACGGCCTGGGCCTGGACGGCTCCCACCGCCTGGTGGTGGTGCTCATGCAGCTGGTGAACCTGCTCCAGGACGGCAAGCCCGTCCGGATGAGCAAGCGCTCCGGCAAGGCCATCGCCCTGCGGGACCTGCTGGACGAGGTGAGTGTGGACGCCTGCCGTTACTTCTTCAACTCCCGTTCCTTCACCAGCCCCCTGGACTTCGATCTGGACCTGGCTGTCAAGGAGGACTCCGACAACCCGGTGTACTATGTCCAGTACGCTCACGCCCGTATCTGCTCCCTGGTGGCCCGCATGAAGGAGGAGGAGGCCAGCGTGTCCGCTGCCTCCGCCATCGACGCCTCTGTGTTCTCCACCCCCGAGGAGCTGGCTCTGGTCAAGACCCTCTCCCTCTTCCCTGAGGAGATCCGTCTGGCCAGCCGGGACTACGATCCCTCCCACATCAACCGCTACCTGCTCACCCTGGCCGGCGACTTCCACCGGTTCTACAACGCCTGCCGCATCAAGGGCGAGGAGGAGCACGTCCTGGCCGCCCGGCTCAAGCTGGCGGACACCGTCCGCTCTGTGCTGGCCAACGGCATGGCGCTTATCGGCGTCACCGCCCCTGAGAAGATGTAATTCCTGCTTACAGCACACCCCCGCTCATCCGAGCGGGGGTGTGTTTTGTCAATCGCACTCAACCTGGGTGTAATCCTCCGTGCCGCAGCACGTCTCGTGCTCCTCCTCAGGGAGAGGGAAGAGGGCCAGGGACGCCCCGAAGAGCAGCGCCGCCAGAATGGCAATCGCCTGCACCTTATTCTCCTTGAGCAGATGGCCGTGCTCCTCCCACAGGGGGAGCTTGAGGCTCTCTCCCAGCTTCTCCGCGCCGTAGCAGATGATCAGGGCAATGACCGCGCAGCACGCCAGCCGAACCGCTGTATCCCGCTTGTTTTCCTTCCGCTCCATCGCCGCCAGCCTCCTTCCGTTCCGGTATCACCAGTATATGCGCGCCCGCTGCCGGAATGTGAGGAAAGGGAGGCACGAAGGCACATATTCTGTTTGACCCCTGCCCACCGTCATGCTATAATTCAAAATAGACAGCAATTTGTACATTGTGCCGGAATTCCGGCACAGCGATTTCCGCATGCAGACTGAATGCATTTTACTTTCCCTGACCGTTAGGGGAAATGAAGAAAGGAAGGATTCCATGGAACCCAAAGAGATCCAGGAGCTGGCGATTACCGCCACCAAGGGCCGGCTTTTGGGCCTGTCGGCCATCCATCGTGCCGCCTCCGGTCATACCGGCGGCTCCCTGTCCGTGATGGACATCCTCACCGTCCTCTACTTCCGTGAGATGAAGGTGAACCCTGAAGCACCCAAGGACCCCAACCGGGACCGCCTGGTGATGAGCAAGGGCCACTGCACCCCCGCCCTGTACTCGGTGCTGGCCCTGCGGGGATTCTTCCCTGTGGAGGATATGCAGCTCTTCCGCAGCATTGACGGCCACTACTCCGGCCACCCCGATATGGTCCATGTGAAGGGCGTGGATATGTCCACCGGCTCCCTGGGCCAGGGCATCTCCGCCGCCGTGGGCATGGCGCTGGCGGGCAAGATTGACAGCAAGGACTACCGGGTCTACGCCATCCTGGGCGACGGCGAGCTGGACGAGGGCCAGGTGTGGGAGGCCGCTATGTCGGCCGACAAGTACCACCTGGACAACCTGTGCGCCGTGGTGGACTACAACAAGATGCAGATCGACGGCACCACTGACGACGTAATGCCTCTGGGCGACCTGGCCGCCAAGTGGGCCGCCTTCGGCTGGCACGTCATCGAAGTGGACGGCCACGACTACGCCGCTCTGGCCGACGCCTTTGAGCAGGCCAAGACCGTGAAGGGCAAGCCCACCGTGGTGCTGGCCCACACCGTCAAGGGTAAGGGCGTGTCCTTCATGGAGGGCGTCTATACCTGGCACGGCAAGGCCCCCAATGACGAGCAGTACGCTCAGGCCAAGAGCGAGCTGGAAGCACATCTCAAGCAGCTGGAAGAGGAGGGGAAGTAAGATGGCAGGAAGCATCGCAACACGCGCCGCTTACGGCGCGGCTCTGGTTGAGCTGGCCAAGACCCACCCGGAGCTGCTGGTTCTGGACGCCGACCTGTCCCAGGCCGTGAACACCGGCAAATTCGCTCAGGCGTACCCCGAGCGGCACTTTGACATGGGCATTGCCGAGGGCAATATGACCGGCGTGGCCGCCGGTCTGGCCACCTGCGGCAAGCACCCCTTCATCAATACCTTCGCCGTGTTCGCCACCGGCCGCGCCTGGGAGCAGGTGCGCAACTCCATTGCCTATCCCGGCCTGCCTGTCACCGTGGTGGGCTCTCACGGCGGCCTCTCCGTGGGCGAGGACGGCGCCACCCACCAGTGCAACGAGGACCTGAACAACATGCGGGTGCTCCCCGGCATGACCGTGGTGGTGCCCTGTGACGGCCACGAGATGACCCTGGCCACCGAGGCCCTCCTGAACCTGAACGGGCCCTCCTACCTGCGTCTGGGCCGCATGGCCGTGGACAACGTGACCGACGAGATGCCCGGCTACAAGTTCGAGCTGGGCAAGGGCGTCACCATGCGGGACGGCGGCGATGTGACCGTCATCGCCTGCGGCCTCATGGTCCAGGAGTCCCTCAAGGCCGCCGATATTCTGGCCGCTGAGGGTATCTCCGTCCGGGTGATTGACATGCACACCATCAAGCCTCTGGACGAGGCTCTGGTGCTCCAGGCAGCCAAGGAAACCGGCGCCATCGTCACCAGCGAGGAGCACAGCATTGTCGGCGGTCTGGGTGCCGCCGTGTGCGAGTACCTGTCCCAGGCCTGCCCCGTGCCCGTGGTGCGCCACGGCGTGGAGGACTGCTTCGGCCGCTCCGGCCCCGCCAAGAAGGTGCTGGCCGCCTACGGCCTCACTGCTGAGGGCCTGGCTGAGAAGGTGCGTCTGGCTGTCAGCCTGAAGAACCGGTAAGACTGACCGGGACACCCTTTCCCAGAGAAAGAGAACAGCGGCAGGCCGCAGCTGCGGCCTGCCGTTTTCAATGCCCGGACGGGCAGAAAGAAAGGAGAATACAGTGTGATTAAGCTGATTGCAATGGATATGGACGGCACGCTGCTGAATGATGACCACGCCACCGTATCCCAGCGCAATGTGGATGCCCTCCGGCGTGCGGCGGAGCAGGGCATTGAGGTGGTCATCTCCAGCGGACGCCCCTGGAGCCTGCTGCAGGATATTGCCGACCGGGTGGGCGTGGTGCGCTACATGGTGACGTCCAACGGAGCGTCCGTGCTGGACCAGAAGACAGGGGAGTGGCTGCTCCAGATTGGGATGCCTAAGGAGCAGGTGCTGAAATTCGTTGAGATTCTGACCCGGTATCACGCCGGCTTTGAGATCTTCTGCGAGGGACAGGACTATATCGAACAGCGCCACATGGAGACGGTGGTAAGAGAGGCCCTCTCCCCCGAGTACGTCGACACATTCAAGCGGCGTGTGGTGGTCGTGGACGACCTGCGGCCCATCATCGAGGAGAAGCTGGTAGAGAAAATCTATGTGTTCTACGTGGAACCGGGCACCCGGGAGAAGATTGAGGAAGAGCTTCGGGCTGCCGGTCCCTATGAGTCCGCCTGCGCCTACTCGTTCAACATGGAGATCACCGCTCCCGGCGTGGACAAGGGCGAGGCGCTGAAGGTGCTGTGTGAGAAGCTGGGGATTGACGCGTCGGAGGTCATGGCCTTCGGCGACGCGGACAACGACCTGGGCATGCTCTCCTGGGCGGGCTGGTCCTTTGCCATGGGCAACGGCACGGACAAGGCCAAGGCGGCTGCCAAGTACGTCACCGGTCGCAACTCCGACTCCGGCGTGGCCCAGGGCGTGGAGCAGTACGCGCTGGGACAGCAATAAGAAGTTCATAACACTTTATGAAGCCTGGCGCAAAGCAGCGCCAGGCTTCTTTTATCGTGTAGACAGACGGTTGTTGCAGAGATGTTGTAAATTAGGCTGTAAGAACGTTGACGAAGGAAGAAAAAATCTTTACAATAAATGTAAAAGGGGAGAAAGGAGGCGTACAGATGAGTTCAGATAAGAAATGGAGCGGCTGGATTAAAACGATGCGGTATATCCGAGAAGTATCTGGAACGGTTTACCGAGATGAACTTCCAAAATTGATGGAGCGATTTGGCTGCAAGCATGAAAAAGATGAAGATGAGATGGAATGGCTGAATGAGTATTTACGAAATAATTTAGGAGAATGTCCTAAAGAAGTTCGTGAGCTTGCAGAAAAATATAGAGAAGGCTGTAATTTTCTGAAGTGTGACAGTGTGACTCAGGGCGTATACACGGTTCCGGCTCAGCGGTATATCCTTGACCCCATCATACGCAGTGAGATGCCGGAATACAGGTACAATGAATTTCTCTATAAGGATAACGTATCAGATTGCCGTATACCTAAGTTAAACACCACAGAAATACTTGCCCAGAAGCGATACGAGTGTAAAAGAAATACCGGCACACTGAAATTAATTTTGGGCGAGGAAGATAAAGCGATAGGATGGGAGAATTTCGATCTGAAAGAAGTCTGCTGTTATATTGAACAGAGCGAAAAGATCAAGCTACGTCATATTGAAGAAATTGACGCGCGTGGTGCCGTATTTTATGGGCATACATCATTTCTATTTGAACTGTGCGATGATGCTCCGGATATATGCGGACATATTTTATGCAGCGAGGCGACCTTCTGTGGTGATTTAGAGGTCTGTGGTCTAGCCATGACAGCGGGCAAGCAGCAGTTTATAGGAATATCTGGGAAACGGAGTCTGATGGACTTTCGCAATGCACGCTTTTTCGGCAATGCGCGGTTCCGAGACATACACTTCACAGGAGATGCGCTCGATACAGATGTGTCCTTTGAGGACGCCCGTTTCAGCGGAGAACTAAAATTTGAGGATGTAGATTTCGGGCACACATCGCTGTACTGCTTCCAAACGGTATTTGGAGATTATCTTCGCTACAAAAACAGCAAGCATGATGACGATAGCAAAACAGAAGGGAAATTTTCTCTTCGCAATGTGCATTTTTCGGATTCCACCGAGCTGAATTTTGTTGATGCGGAAATGGAGAAGGGGAAAATTTTAATGCGGGATATACAGGCACTGCCCGTGGTTCGGATCAGCCCAGCGCCTGTGCTACAGTCCCATTGTAAGGCGAGATGTCCGGCAATTCATCTGGAAATAATAAATTGCGAGATTCACAATCCATTTTACATACGGAACGTGGAGCAAATTTCATTTTCCCAAACAGAGAACTACAGCCGCATTGTGGAGCAGGACGGCTGGGCAGAATTCAATGAAAAAAGTGAGATGCGCAAGAAGACCAGAGGACTGCTCGGAACGTATATCAATAGTCGTCTGCTGACGGCTATATATAACAATGACCAAGAATGTAAGCAGAACGGAGACACTGCGTCAGCGGAGCGATGCGTAGAAAAAGCCATGAGCTTCATGATGCTCAAGGAGAATTTTGCTGCTGCTGGACAATATGACCGTGAGGATGTAGCATTCATCTTATATATGGAATATAAGCCATATATCGACGCTGTAAATATGGGGAAAAAGCCGTCATGTCTGCTTCGTCGTAAGATGCTTTATCAGACACTGTACGCATTGGGGAAATATGGTGTTTCGCCGGGACGTGTTCTCATTTCAATGCTGCTTACGGTACTGGTGTTTGCGCTTGGGGTCTATTACCCGCTGGCGCTTGTACTGGGAACGCAGGCATTCAGCCTTTCAAATTCACTGGGTGGGATTTGGATGGGAGAGGCTGCAACTGCGGCCTCGTGGCTAGAAATGCTGATTGCTTCACTGCTGTTCAGCCTGGAGGGAGTTGTGCCCTTTGTTTCCCAGTTTGAACCCATCCATCTGGGCGTATGTTTTGCTGCCGCTGCGGAAAATTTTATCGGGTCATTCCTGATTGGTTACTTTTCGGTGGCAGTTGTGAGAAAAACTCTGCGTTGAAAGGAAATGCTTTTACTATGGAAAATTTTCAAGAATACACGCTGCGCAACATACAGGAACAAGATTGTACGTTGCTGAAGAAAATGGCCCGGGACTGCGGTACGCTTGATGTACATACGGCCTATACATACTGGGTTGTAAGCCGCTTTTTTGCAGACACAAGCTTTGTGCTGTGCAGAGGCAGCGAGCCTGTTGGATATATCATGGCAATTGAAGTGCCTGAGGGCGTGTTTATCTGGCAGATCGGAATTCTGAAGGAGTACCGTGGAAAAGGAATATCAGCCCTTCTGATTTCACCTGTATTCGAGGCAGCACGCAGGAGGGGCGCGAATATACTGCTCTCTATCGATGAAGAGAATGCTGCCAGTAACGCTGCATTCAGAGCTTTTTGCCAGCGGCAAGGACTAAAAATGGAAACCTGTGGTGATGTAAAGCTGAGGGATGCGTACGACCCGACATTTTCCGAATGTGAAAAGCTCTATTGTATCCACATAGAGTGAGTGTATTCTGCTGCGGGAAACAGAA
>NZ_AAXG02000058.1 GCF_000169255.2 Pseudoflavonifractor capillosus ATCC 29799 | reverse complement strand
TAAGAGGGCTGCCATGTCAAAAGAACGGCAGCCCTCTAAAGCATTGAACAAGAGGTATCTATGGCAGGCCCCGTGCTCATTTAGTCAAAGCATCGGCCAGCTGCTTCATTTTTCCTCCGGCATGGTCAAAAAACACCCGGTATGCCCCACAATAATAGTTCTCATAGGCACCGCCGCTCTTGAGCTGATAGCGTCGGCAGGAGCCGTAGCACAGTCCCAGCCACTGGCAGCCACGGCATCGTATGCCCACACTCACGCTTTCTGTAAGAAATCGGGATGCCGCCTGTGACGCGATCAGTTCCTCAAAGCTCTTATCCCGGAGGTTTCCCATCTCCCACTCATCTGAAACATAGAAATCACAGGGGTAGACTGTGCCGTCTGCCTCCACCACCATCTCCAGGGCGCACATACCGCTCATGGCGCAGTTCTGAAACGGCTTTCCCATCATCTTGTAGACAATATTTTCAAAATAGGTGATACACAGCGCCTTGTGATGGAGAAAATCCTCATACCACAGGTCAAAGAGCTGAACGAGAAAGCTCTGCAGCGCGGAGCGCGACAGCGAATAGCCCTGAGAGCATTTATCCGCCCCATAAGGGTCCAGCGCCGGGATGATCTGCGCGTATTTTACACCCAGACTTTTCAGGAAGCGATAACACTCCCTCGGCCGTCTGGCCAGATCCCGTGTCACCACCATCAGAACATTGAACTCCACTCCCGCTCGCTGCATGGCGCGGATGGCCCGCAGCGCGGCCTCTGATGTGCCTGTCTCTTGCCTGTCCACACGGTACTTGTCGTGAACCTGGGGCAGGCCGTCAAAGGAGAGTCCCACCAGCACATGGTGCTCCCGCAGCAATGTGAGCCATGCTTCGTCCAACAGGACCCCGTTGGTCTGGATGCTTACCTCCATAACGCAGCCCTTGGTATTGTACTGTTCCGCCAGTGAAAAAAAGGTCCGGTAGAAGTCAATTCCCATCAGCGTAGGCTCACCGCCCTGAAAGACAAAGGTCACCGTTCCGTCCGCAAAGGCAAACGCCCTTCTGACCAGCGTCTCCAGCGTATCCTCGCTCATCAGGGTCCGGTTGTCGCCCTGCCTGAGCTTCTCCGCGTCCCGATAGAAGCAGTACTGGCACGCAATATTACACAGATGGGAGGACGGTTTTACCAGCACACTGAGATTTCTCATGTCATTTCCAGCCCCTGATGTTCTCCTTCAGGCTCTGCTTGAAGGAGTCGATTTTTTGCGCCATCTCCTCCGCTTTTTCCGGGAAGTGGGTGGTCACATCATAGGCCTCCTCCGGGTCGGTGTCAAGGTTGTAGAGGAATGGGCCCTGCTGAAGCATCCAATAGGTACCGTTTTCACTGTAACTGCGCTCCAAATACTTAAAGTTATCCTCAATCAGAGCAAATGTGTCTTTGTCCTTGTTGAGGAAAAGCTCTGTCCGGGGTGAATCCGACTGCCCAGTCAGGAACGGCCACATGTCCATGCCATCAATGACGCGGTCCTGTGGCAACTCGATTCCCAGCAGGTTCAGAATGGTGGGGAATACGTCCACACCACTCATCAGGCCGTCGTAGACCTCCCCCTCCGGAATGGTGCCGGGCATATACGCGATAAAGGGTACATGGGAGCCGCCGTTGTAGTTGGTATCCTTGCGGCCACGCTGTCCGCCTGTGGCACCGTCATACCAGGGGCCGTTGTCGCTGGTGAAGATGACCAGAGTGTTTTCAAGCAGCCCGTTCTCCTCCAGGGTGTCCATGATCTCCCCTACGCTCCAGTCCACCTCCTGCATGCAGTCCCCATAGATGCCCGCTTGGGATGTGCCCAGCCACTCCTCGCTGGCGTTGGACGGCCAGTGGGGGAAGGGAGATGCATAGTACAGAAAGAAGGGGCCATCCTGGTTGTCATCAATAAACTGCTTGGCCACCTGGGTCAGCTCCTTGGTCATGCCGCTCTGGTCATACGGCTCATCGTGGACCACCTCATCGTTATGGTAGATCCGATGTGGGTCATTGTCGTCAGAGTACAGCGCGCCGTAGAAAAGATCAAATCCCCGGTTATAGGGCCGCTCCTCCTCCCGGATGCCCAGGTGCCACTTGCCCACCAGGGCGGTCTCATAGCCCGCCTGCTGCAGCACCTCCGGCAGGAGGATTTCATCCGTGGGCAAGCCGTCGTTCTGGTAGGGGTAGGTCCCCTTCACCACCTCCAGGAGGTTGGCCAGGTGTCCGCTCAGTCCCTCGGTGTTCATGTATGCTCCACTGGTGAGGGTGCGGATGGGATAGCGGCCGGTGAGCAGCCCCGCCCGGGAAGCCGAACAGATGGGGGCAGGGGCGTAGTAGTTGGTAAGGAGCACACCGCCTTCTGCCAGCGCGTCAATATTCGGCGTGGAGATCGCCGTTGCGCCGGTACAGCCCAGGTCGCCGTAGCCCATGTCGTCCACGTAGATTACGACCACATTCGGCGGGTCCCCGTTTTCAAGCTCGACGCCTTCCAGGTAGCGTTTTCTCCCCTCAGGCCGGTAATCCCGAAGAGCAATGTTGACCACCCGGTTCAGGACAGCGGCGGTCAGAAGAAAAACCACCAGGATTGCCGCGGCAATACGGCCCTTCCGCAGGGTTCTTGCGCCCGCCGCATTGGTTTTATGGAATAGATTGCTGAAAAATTTTCTCATAGCAAGGCCTCACGAATGGAATTTGGAATGGGCAGCCCGAACCTATGGACGCCCCGCCGGCTTCTTCCGCTCCTGGGGGCAGACCGGGAAAATACGGGAGCAGGACACCGGGACAGCGCGTATCCGCACTGTCCCGGCATCCCTGCCGGGGAACAAATGTCACTTCCGGCTATGGTCGCTGTTCAGGAAGGGGGCAACCTCATAAAGGATCGCCGAGAGCAGAATGAGCACCGCACTGGCGATATAGGCAGGGCTGAGTCCCTCCATATTGGTTTTGGAGAGAATAGCGCCCACCTCATTAAAGCCCAAGTTGACGAACACAGCCAGGGCAACGAGGGAGAAGATAACCGGCATATATTCCAGAAGTGTGGTCCGCTTGATGCACAGCACCAGCCCCACCACCGCAGCCAGGGCCATCATGGCCAGAATGAGCGGCGAACCCTGAACGCCGGAAAGGGCGTAGGTTACGCAGGAGGCTACCGACAGAAGCACTGCCGCTGCGGTCACATACACACTGGCGCCGCGGCCAACAGGCAGTGCAGCCGCTTCCTTCTCCTTCCGGCGATTGGCTACCGTGGTATACACCACCATACCGCCGGAACCCAGCGTTGCGGTAGCCAAAATAATATTTGCCGCAATGAGAATAATTTCCCAGTAAGGTATAACGGAAACGGTACGAGAGTCGGGTGACAGGCCATTGACAACAAACGTCTGTGCCAGGTTATAGAGAATGTAGTGGCAGCCGGTACGCAGATTCTCCACCAGTTTTGCGTCGGTAGGAGCATGCTGCATAACATAAGCGTTCATCTCTTCAAAGAAGCAATCGTACATATTTGTACCAGCTTCCAAAGCTGCCCGGGGCGGCATCTGTGCAACGCCATGTGCTGCCATATCTGTATTTATGATGCCAGTAAATTCCCACTCGCCACGAAGTACGTTTTGCATCAGGTGTTCATCTGCATTGGCCCAGAAACAGCCGATCCGGTTGAATGCACCCATAGTGCCCCGAGCACCAGCCTCAGAAAATGCTTTTTCAAAGACTTTCAGATAAATCTCCCGGATAGCCTGTTCATTGGAGAATGTCTTCAAGCCATGGCGCTTATTCTCCTGGTCATTAAGCGCAAAGTGCTTGAGCATGGAGATAACGCCTCTGCTCTGCATTCCCTCTGTCTGAGCCGCCGCCATCTCTCCAGCAAGAAATCCGTCCTCAGAATAATACTCAAAGTTCCGTCCGCTATATGGAGTACGGTGCAGATTCGAAGATGGGATATAGCCAACAGCAGTGTTGGACCGCAGCCAATCTTCTCCCATAGCCTCACCCACCCGCCAGATGAGTTCGGTATTAAAAGTAGAAGCGGAGACGATCTGGCCGTAGAAGCCCGTGGTGTAGTCTTCTGTGCCTTGGTATGGCAGGGTATTATTTCCAGCAGCGCCGCCATAAATATTCGCACCAGGGAAGTTAATAGATTCTGCCGGATTTTTGGCCTGAAGCATAACCATCTCGGACATCTCCGCGATGGACATGTTATTCAACAACTTTTCCCAGCGTGGGTCATCAAAGGGGACGACCGTATTGTCCTCCTGAATCATGGAAGCAAAATTGACTGTCTCATCGCCCGCCTCCTGGGTAAAGGCAGAAATATCACTGCTTCCCGGTTCATAAGTTCCATCTACATTGATATCACTTATCATCTCCTGGGTAGCTTCCAAACCCTCATAGGGTGTGGGAAAAGTTTCCCAGTTGCTGCGGGTGAGATAGGTCACGTCCTTGCCGTAATAGTCCAGACTGGCGTGATCAAACTGGTTGGTAACCTCCACACCGTGTATGGAGGTATTGAACAGCCGCTGAACAGGATTCTTCCAGGTGCGCACAGCCCCTTCAGTACCGTCGCCGTCATAATCCATACCGTCAGCAGTGGTGTAACCCTTGGCGGCCAGGATATTGTTCAGAGCATCATGAGCCCCGTTTCCGATGGCAAAGTAGTAGTCTCCAGCATCTAATACATAAGTCTTTTCATTTATGTAATCATAAGACGCAATGTCGTACTTATCTACAGAGATAGTTACATTTTCCTCTGCTCCAGGTGCCAGAATGTCTGTCTTGGCAAATCCCGCCAGGACAACAGCCGATTTTTCAGTTCCCCCAGCTGTATAAGGGGCAGAAGTATAGATCTGCACCACGCTCTTGCCCGCTGTATCTCCATCGTTGCGGACATTGACGACAAAGTCCACTGTGTCATCATTCACAGTAAAGCCGGTAATGGTCTGAGTAAAGGGTTCGCCATCCTCGGTGCCGTAACTCAGACCATAGCCAAATGAGAAATCCACCTCGTCGACATAGTTCCAGGGTCCGCCGGTAGAGGAGCCTATCGCAGAGCTGGCACTGGTGCTATTGGATCGATGACACTATCGGCGTACCGTGTCTCATAGTAGCGGTAGCCTACATAGATACCCTCCTGATAGACGATATAGTTGGAAACCTCGGCCCCAGGAATAACTGTCTCAACCTCGGCCGCATTAGTAAATGTAAAGGTTCCGAAGTTCTGCATAGCAGGAGCGGAAAGGGAGTTTGAAGCATAAGTGTCCACCAGACGCCCAGATGGATTAATGGTCCCCCGTAAAATATCGGCTATCGCACGGATACCGCTCTGGCCCACGCCGCCAATCCACAGGCATGCGTCCACACCGAACTCCTTCTCATCCAGCCAGGACAGTTCCAGAGGATTGGCAGTATTGAGCAGGACTACGACATTGTCAAACTCACCGCTGTTCTGGATTTCCCGCAGCAATTCCTTCTCAATCTCCTGTAATGCCAGATACCGGGTTCCGTCGCCAAACTCGCCGCGCGGCATATCATTGCCCTCTCCGCCAATGCGGGAAAGAACTACGATAGCGGCATCAGAGTAATCTGCATAAGAATCTCGGATCTCCTGTGTAAAGTCTTCCGGGTCGACCTCTGCCACAAAAATACCATCATCCGTAGCGCCCTGCCAGCCGGTATTATTCAGTCGAACGTATCCTTCCTGTCCATCATAGGTCTTATAGAAGTCCCACAACGTTTTATTTACCTGAAAACCGGCGTCTTCCATGGCGGTCTTCAAGTCCACAGTCCGAGTGGATTTAAAGGAACCGCCTCCAGTACCGCCCATCACCAGTTCTACCGAAGAACGGCTGAACAAAGTAATGGCAGAACCTTCTGCCAAAGGCAGCGTTTCGCCATCATTTTTCAGCAGTACTGCGCCTTCACCTTCCACCTCTTGGACCAGCTGGTCGCCGGCTTCTATCCACTCCTCAAGGGTCTGACCATTGTCTGTGTATCCCTGCAGGACGCGTGCGCCATCTGGGGTGATGACCTGGGATGTCTCGCCGCCAATTACACCGCAGAGCAGCGTGCGGTAGCCCTGAGCGCCAATGGTAAATCCGTACACTACCGCAAGCAGGAAACTGGTGCAGGCAAACAACCATTTCCACAATTTTCCTCTTTTTGCTTTCATTTTGGCTCTCCTTTCCATTTTGCAGGACTTCTCCAGTCGCATCGTTTTGTCATGACACACGGCCAAAATACCGGAGATTCTCCCCCCTCTTTCCCTCTGTTCTCCGCTGTGCCATAACAGCAAACATATCTTAGGGGAAGAGATGTCGTCCCTTCAATGGATGCAAGCCTACTTGGTTGAATTTCATGCCTACTTGACCAGCGCGGTCAGATATCATCGAGCGGATTTGGGCTGGCTGGCAGCAGTACATTTACAGTAAAAATACCATTTTCTGCACTAAACTCTGCCGTGCCCCCGTATTTCTCCGCAATGGTCAGGATGCTCTTGGTTCCGTATCCATGCCAGAGTTTGTCCTCTTTTGTGGTCGGGGGCAGGTCGTTCTGGAAGCTCCGACGGCCCGCATAGTAGTTTTCAGCCCGGATGCGTACCATGCCAAACTCCTGTTTCACGGACAGGTTGATAACCCTCATGTCCTCATCCGGAAGCTGCTGCACCGCCTCGATGGCGTTGTCCAGAATATTGCCCACAAGAGAGTAGATATCCCGCGGCTCCATAGTGCTGAGTTTTTCACCGTCCAGTATGCAGGCGACGCGAATATGGTACTTCCGGCATTGTTGGCTCTTCTCTGTCATAATGACATCCAGCGCGTCGTTCCCGGTCTTGTAGCCGGTGTCGTAAACGTCAATTGCCTCCTCCAGCTCCTGCAATGCCTCACTCCCGCCGGCAGTGCTCAGATGGCGGATCTGGTATTTCAGGTCGTGGGCCTTCTGGTTGATGCGGTCAATCAGTTCTTTGGATACCTCATACTGGCGGGCCTCCTTCTCCATCAGCTGCTTTATCATCTCATAGTCATCGTGCAGATGCTTTTCATCGGCAAAGATGTGCAGAAGCATCAAGCACAGATAGACAATGAACAGGTATGCAGGCAAAAGGTAGTCGTCTATGTACTCCCAGTGAATGTCCATGCTGATATAGGAAAAGGCCGCCGTTACCAAGGCCAACACACCGGCGATCTGATATTTCCATCTCGCAGGTTTCATTCCTCTGGAGACACGTCGGAGTGAAAAAACAGCAAAAATGGCATAGATCACTGTAAATGTACCGGCCAGCACACCATAGTATGCTGCCCCAGTCAGCTGGAATGTCTCAGTAAAAAAGAGTGTAAACACATGGGCGGCACTGTACGTCAGATACCCGAAAAGGCACCGGCTGACAGCGTAGAAGAGATCCACCTCATAGCACAGTGCCCAGCCAAGCACGGTCATGCCAAACAGAACCGCGCGCACAAGGAAGTTGAACGGTACCGCCCACAGGGCTCCCTGGGCCTCCGGAAGCAGCAGCGAAATCAGGCTGACCGCCGTAATTGTGGCCGATGCACGCAGGTAAAAGCATCTGCGCCGGACAGAAAAATGGATATGGATGTACTCTGCCGCCATGAGCAGCACCGCATACAGCAGATGATCTATTCCCGGGACAAACATCAGCATCCTCCTATCTGCTGCACTCGGCGTAGCTGGCGACCTCTTTCAGGAATTCTTTCTTCCTGGACCGTGAAATTTTCAACTCCGTCTCGCCCAGAAAGACGCTGGAACTGGTAATCAGCGTGATATACCGGGCATTGACAAGATATCCCACGTTGCACCGCAGAAAGCCCACCGCGCGCAGCTGGTTCTCCAGGCTGGAGAGGCTCTGTCCCTTGACGCGGATGACCTCCTGCTCCAGATGGATATACACATTGTGGCCAATCACCTCAATGTACCGGATCTCCGCAGAGGAGAGCTTGCGCCAGTTCTCGTCCGTGTTCACTACAATACAGTTTTCCTGGCGCATTTTGACGTTTTTGACCGCGCGGTGCATGGTCATGACGAGGGCGTGGTAGCTGACAGGCTTTACGAGAAAACTCAGGGCATCCACCTCGTATCCCTTTACGGCGTACTGCTGTAAAAATCTCTGCATCATCTCAGCCGTCATCGTCTCATCTTCACACAGCGCAATATTCAGCAACACACACACCTCCTGTAAAGTTATCGGCATCATTATAGACTACCAAAATTCTCATTTCAATTCACGGCTCACTTCTTCCTGTGAGGTCCTGAAAACTTTGTCAAAGTGTGCTCCGTGGAACAACCCCTAAATCACTAACACTCTATCAATTACACTGTCAAATCTAAAAAACATTTTCCCTCTTATTGGTCAATTATAACTTCATATATGCTCAAAAATCTTCTTTTTTGGACGTGATATAAGATGATTTACAGTAACATGAATATAGGGAGCATGACTTGAAGTGTTTTATGTTCACCCCCAGTCGTGCATCCCTAATACTTCATAAGGAGGACTCGTTATGTCCAAGATTCCGTACATTAACTACAAAGAACTGGAAGAGTTCTACACCATCCCGCAGCTGTGTCAGCTGTTTGGCATGGACAAATCGGCCCTGAAAAGGAAATGTGAGCAATACAATATCAGCCCCCGCCGGAATGAAATCGGCGAATATGGTCTTGTCAAGTACGATGTCCGCAAGCTCCACAGCGCCATCTACCACGAAGATGAAGTGGATGATGATCCCTGGGCATGACAGCGCTGCTGACTGTCCAGGAGGTGGCGGACCTGCTGAAAACAAGCCGGCAGCAGGTCCGGAAAACGATTCGTGACGGATTGCTTCCCGCTGTCAGAATCGGACGGGAATGTCGCGTTGACCCCCATTATCTCCAGGACTTTCTGGAGTGTAACATGACCGGCTGAGCATTTTACGGCAGAATAAATATCCCCCGGCCCAGCCGGGGTATTTCCTATGCGGGCAAAGCCC
>NZ_AAXG02000059.1 GCF_000169255.2 Pseudoflavonifractor capillosus ATCC 29799 | reverse complement strand
ACCGGGCCTTGTATCATAGTGCTCCTCCAGCCAGCTCACGTCCCAGCTGGGGCCGTCCCGCAGGCCGTTCAGTCCGGACAGCCGCTCTGCCCGGTACAGCTCCGCCTGACAGGGCACCTTCCCTTTTGTGAACGCCCAGGCGCGCATGTCGGTCCATCCGTCAGCCTCCGTGCCCTGCCGCTCCTCGGTGATGGCACCTCCGGCGTAGTCGTTCCACATCTTCTCATTCTCTTTCGCCAGGAAATCCGGGTCGAAGTCCTGACCGCCGTGGGGAATGTAGTAGCCGTTCAGACCGTCGGTCTTGTCCTCCTCCATGGCCGCCAGCAGCTGCTCCTCGTCCTGGAAGAAGTGGATCTGGGTCTGCCGTAGGGCAGCGCCCACAGCACCTGCCGCCGTGGCCAAGACGCACAGCACCGCGGCGGCCGCCACGATGCGATAGAACCGTCTGCCTCTTCTGGGGGCAGCCTGGGGCAGCTGCTCCAGTGCCGCGTCCATCCGTCTGTCGAAGCCCTCGGGGATGGAACAGTCCTCCCGCCGGGCACGCTCCTTCATCCGCATATCAAACTCGTTCATAGCTCCTCCTTCAGCATCTCCTGCAGGCGGCCTCTGGCCCGGCACAGCCGGGACTTGACCGTCCCCTGAGCCACGCCCAGCACCGAAGCGATCTGAGCCAGGGTCATATCCTCGTAGTAGAACAGGACCACTGCTGTCCGCTGGTCCTCCGGCAGGGCCAGAACAGCATCCCACAGGCCGTCGTACTGTCCGTCCTCCACGCTGCCCGCCAGGGGTTCCAGGTCGTCGGTATAGGTCACCCTGCCCCCCTTCCGCCGCTGCTCCCGGGCGCAGTTGACCGTGATTTTCAGCAGCCAGCCCTTGAGCGCCTCCTCGCTTTTCAGCCTGCTGAAGGCCTGCCAGGCCCGCAGCAGCGCTTCGGACACCGCGTCCTCGGCGTCGGCGTCGCTGTCCAGGATGGTCCGGGCCGCCCGGTACATGGACCGGGTGTGGGCCTGGGCCGCGGCGGCAAACCGCTCCCGCGCCCCGGCGGCGGGCACGGCTTTGATCATCTCCATGGTGTCACCTACTCATGTTTTCATTGTCCGGACACTGATAAGATGCACGGCGGATACAAAAGGTTCCCAGCAGAACATTTTTTCCAATGCTCCGCCGGGAACCCGTGCTCATTGTGGTGTTTACAGGCTGAGGGTGTGGTAGACCTGGCCGGACAGATTCTTCCAAAGGAAGGTCTTGCCGTCAAAGGTCATGTAGCCCCGCTCACTCCCCTCCTTGGGGATGGACACGGAGCCCGGGTTCAGGTACAGGTTCTCCCCCACGCTCTCCCAGGCGGGGATGTGGGTATGGCCGTGGAGCAGGATGTCGCCGGGCTGAAGGGGCGGCATGGCGTTTTTGTTGTAGTGGTGTCCGTGGGTGGCGAAGATCATCCGCTCCCCCGCCCAGAGGATGGCATAATCGGCCAGCACGGGGAATTTCAGCACCATCTGGTCCACCTCGGCCTCGCAGTTGCCCCGGACGCACAGCAGGCGGTTCTTGCGCTCGTTCAGCAGGGCGATGACCTCCTTGGGGGCGTACTCGTCGGGCAGGTCGTTGCGGGGGCCGTGGTACAGCAGGTCCCCCAGCAGCACCAGGCGGTCGGCGCCCTCCCGGTCAAAGGCGGCCAGCAGGTCCCGGCAGTACCGGGCGGAGCCGTGGATATCCGAGGCAATCATCAGGTTCATATCTGTTCTCCTCCTCCGGCGTGTCCGCCGGGTACAGTTTCGTCGTTCAGTGAAAGAACTACCATGTTCCGCACCGAAAGTCAAGCATAAAAAACAGCGGCCTCCCGTTGGGAGACCGCTGTGATGTTAGCCGTAGAAGGAATGTCCGCCGATGGTGACGATGTGGCTCTTGTTGTTGGAGGCCCAGCAGGAGATGCCGGCGCCGTTGAACCAGTAGGCACCGGGGGCCTCCATGGCGCCCTCCAGGCAGAGCTTGGCGGCCAAGATGGACTCGCTGTTGGCCACGCAGTCGGTGGCGCCGGGGAACTGGTTGGGCTGGCTGAGCACCTCGGCCACCGTGTTGGGGAAGGAGGGGCTGGCCACCCGGTTGAGGATGACGTTGCCCACGGCGATCTTGCCCTCCAGGGGCTGGTTGCCGCTCTCGTGGGTGATGACCCGGGCCAGCAGGTCCACGGTGGCGGCGTCGTAGTAGGTGCTGCCGGAGGCCAGCGGGGTGCCGGCAGCGGCATAGGTCACGCTGCCGTTTTCCCAGCCGATGGCGGCGCCCAGAGCGGTGGCCAGCACACGGGTGGGCACCAGGGTGTCGCCGGTGTCGTCCACCTTCACGCCGTCGGGGATGTACAGGTACCGGTCGTTGATGACCAGGAAGTTGGTACCGATGCGGGCGTACATGGTGAAGTCATCCGCCCGGGCCACCAGCTGGTTGTTCTCCCAGGTGATGACCGCATCGGGCCGGAGAGCCAGGGTGACGCCGTAGAAGGAAGTATAGGTGGTATCACCGTACTGGGTGGCGCAGAAATTGGTCTGCTCCACGCCGTCCACCACCACGGGGGCGGTGATATCGTCAGCCGCCAGCGCGTGACCGCTGAGGCCAATCATCAGTGCAAGTCCGAGTAAGGCGCAGGAAAAACGCTTCTTCATGTGTCCACTCCTCATGCCGTTTCCATTCGGAAACTTTTTGTTACCATATTGTAACCTATCTGTTTCCAAATTGCAAGAGTTTTCTTTGTCGTTCCCGGTCGCCCTCCGAAAAAGTGCAGAAAAGTGCCCGTACCGTTCCAGTACGGGCACTTTTTGCTTGTGTTATTTTTGTTACTGGGCGCTGATGGTGTAGTTGGGAGCCTCCTTGGTGATATACACGTCGTGGGGGTGGCTCTCCTTCAGACCGGCAGAGGTGATCTGGATGAACTGGGCCTTCTTCTGCAGGTCGGACACGGTGGCGCAGCCGCAGTAGCCCATACCGGCACGCAGGCCGCCCATCATCTGATAGATGGTGTCGGAGGTGGATCCCTTGTAAGGCACACGGCCCTCCACGCCCTCGGGAACCAGCTTCTTGTTGTTCTGCTGGAAGTAGCGATCCTTGGAGCCCTTGGCCATGGCGCCCAGGGAGCCCATGCCGCGGTAGACCTTGAACTGACGGCCCTGGTAGACCTCGGTGTCGCCGGGGGACTCCTCACAGCCGGCCAGCAGGGAGCCCAGCATGACCACGTTGGCGCCGGCGGCGATGGCCTTGGCGATGTCGCCGGAGTACTTCACGCCGCCGTCGGCGATGATGGGAATGCCGTACTTGTCAGCCACGCAGGCGGCGTCGTACACGGCGGTAATCTGGGGCACGCCGATACCGGCCACCACACGGGTGGTGCAGATGGAGCCGGGGCCGATACCGATCTTCACGCAGTCGGCGCCAGCCTCGATGAGGGCACGGGTGCCCTCCGCGGTGGCCACGTTGCCGGCGATGAGCTGCACGTCGGGGTACAGGGCCTTGATGCGCTTGACGCACTCGATGATGTTGTGGCTGTGGCCGTGGGCGGAGTCCAGGCAGAGCACGTCGGCGCCGGCCTCCACCAGAGCGGCAACACGGTCCAGCACGTCGCTGGTCACGCCGATGGCGGCGCCCACCAGCAGGCGGCCCTTGGCGTCACGGGCGGAGTTGGGGTACACAGTGGCCTTCTCGATGTCCTTGATGGTGATGAGGCCCTTGAGGCGGAAGTCGTCGTCCACCAGGGGGAGCTTCTCAATCTTGTGCTTGCGGAGAATCTCCTTGGCCTCCTCCAGGGTGATGCCCTCTTTGGCGGTGACCAGGTGGTCCTTGGTCATCACGTTGTCGATGAGCTGGGACATGTCGGTCTCGAACTTCATGTCACGGTTGGTGATGATGCCGATGAGCTTTCCATTGTCGCAGATGGGAACGCCGGAGATGCGGTACTTGGCCATCAGCTCATCCGCCTCGGCCAGGGTGTGGCCGGGGGCCAGCCAGAAGGGGTTGGTGATAACGCCGTTCTCGCTGCGCTTGACCATGTCCACCTGCTCGGCCTGCGCGCCGATGGACATATTCTTGTGGATGATGCCGATGCCGCCCTCACGGGCAATGGCGATGGCCATGCGGTACTCGGTGACGGTATCCATGGCGGCGCTCATGAGAGGGATATTCAGCTGAATTTTCTTGGTGAGATTGGTGTGCAGGTCGATGTCGGCGGGGAGCACGTCGCTCTCTGCGGGAACCAGCAGCACGTCGTCAAAGGTCAGGCCCTGCTTGGTAAACTTCTGTCGCTCATCGGTATTGACCATATCGCATCTCCTTTATCTTTTCCAGTGAATTTTCACTCGGCATACGGGATAAAACTGCATGTGCACAATGTCGGCACAGCAAACGGACACTTGTCCCATCCGAATAAATTTTTCCTATTTTACGGCGGACTGGCCGTCTTGTCAAGAGGCGGCCTGTCCATTCTTACAGGTTATCCAAAGTGAGGGCCGCATCGAAGCGGATTTTGCCCTCTTCGCCCATACCCTGGACCAGCTGTCTGCCCTCCGACGCCCCGGTGAGCAGGTCGATGGCCTCGCCGGGACGGCACTCGGCCAGGTAGCACAGCTGAAGCTGGGACACATACTGCCTGCCGTCCAGCCGCTCCAGATGGAGGGCGTCGCAGGCAAAGTCGGCATAGCGGACGTTGTTGACGTGGCCGTTGATGTCAGCATCGCTGTAGTGTAGGGTGCGGTGCTCGGCCAGGGTCAGTCCTTCCGGCATCCGCAGGCCGGTGAGCCGCTTGTCCTTGCACAGCTCGCCGCCGTCGGTGCCCGCAAACTCCTCTATGTTGTTCAGCCGGAACAGCTTGTGGGTGTCCAGGTCGGCCAGCACCCAGGAGGACACCGCCTCGCCCACTCTCTCGCCCTTCACGAACAGGTCGAAGTCCCGGTACATGGCCGCGCCCTTACCGCCACGGTGCCAGGTGCGCACCGTCACCGGCTCGCTCCAGTGGAGGGGCCGGGAGAGCCGGTACCAGATGCGGGAGAGCATCCAGAACACGTTGTACCGCGCAATCATCTCATCCCGGGACACGTGGAGCTCTACCGCCGCCGAGGTGGCCGCCTCCTGGAGAATTCCCAGCAGAGCCGACGGCCTGCACTGGTCAAAGGGGTCCACGTCCCTGGAATCCACAGGGTAAGTGCCTTCAAAATAAACGCTCAAGATAGTTCTTCCTTTCCCGGTATACCCAGGCCGCCGGAGCATTCTCCGGCAGTCATCCATCTGCTGCGGAGCAAACTCAGTGCCCGCTGTGGATCACAATGGTGTTCTTGCAGCAGATGTCGTCAATGTCCGAGGCCGTTGCGGCGGGAATCCGCATGGCCGCGCCGCAGTCGGCACAGGACAGGTCGATGGAGCTGTAGTTGACCTGCATCTTCCACCGCTTGGAGCCGCAGGCACAGGAGATGCCGCCCCGTGCGGCAATTTCCTTGAGCTCGGAGAGCACCTCATGCATCACCAGCTCGTCCAGGAAGGCGCCCTTCTCCCCTGCGTCCTGTTCCAGCTTGTCCACCGCCTCTTCTAGGCGGCGCACAGCGGCAAACACCGGTCCCTCTTCGCCCACATAGCAGCAGTCCAGACCGGACGCGGAGCAGGAAAAGGCCAGCGCCCTCTCGTGGAGGAAGGCATGGGTCGGACAGGTGACGGTGTGCTCGGTCTTGCAGAACAGGCAGGGCACGGTCAGCTTCACCCGGTCCCCCATCATCTCCACCTTAAGGGCGGACTTACCGCAGGGACAGGGCAGCTCATTGGCCGACGCGGCCAGCTGAAAGACACTGCGCTCCACAATCACACTCTGATGACAGGACGGGCAGATATAGGCCAGCGTCCGTTTGTTCTCTTGTTCCATGAAAAAATCCCTCACTTGGCCCCTGCGGGCAGATAATAGCATTATACCGCAAATATCGCCGTTTGACCAGCATGTCCGCCCACAAAATACGCACTTATATTTTCTTCCCTTTTTGTTCAAACTAAGCCCACTTCTGAAGATACGAGGTGGAGCGTATGGAGACAAAGCGTCTGGGCGCCCAGACGGTGGCGCTGGCCAGTCCGCCCGCTGTGATGGGGTACGCCAGCGTGGTGGGCAAGAAAGAGGGAGACGGCCCGTTGGCGGCCTTCTTTGACCATATCGAGCAGGACGACAGCTTTGGCGAAAAGACCTGGGAGAAGGCGGAGACCGCCATGCAGCGGCTGGCATTGTCCATGGCGCTGAACAAGGCGGGTCTGGCGGCCTGCAACCTGGACTATATCTTTGCCGGAGACCTGCTCAACCAGTGCATCGGCACCGGTTTTGCCCTGAGAGGGCAGGATATCCCCTTCTACGGGCTGTACGGCGCCTGTTCCACCATGGCGGAGAGCCTGTCTTTGGCAGCGCTGATGATAGACGGCGGCTTTGCCAGCCACACGGCGGCCATGACCTCCTCCCACTTCTGCTCGGCGGAGCGGCAGTACCGCACGCCGCTGGAGTACGGCGGCCAGCGCACCCCCACCGCCCAGTGGACGGTGACCGGCTCGGGCTGCACCATCCTTGCCACAGAGGGGGACGGCCCTCGGGTGACCCATGTGACCACGGGCAAAATCGCGGACAAGGGCATCAAGGACGCCAACAACATGGGCGCGGCCATGGCCCCCGCCGCCTACGAGACCATCAAGGCCCATCTTCAGGACACCGGGCTTAAACCCTCCTGCTACGACCTGATTCTCACCGGCGACCTGGGGCAGCTGGGTCGTGACATCGTGCTGGACCTGTTCCGCCGGGACGGCGTGGAGCTGTCCAATCTGGCCGACTGCGGCACCATAATCTACGACCTGGAGGGTCAGGACGTCCACTGCGGCGGCTCCGGATGCGGCTGCTCAGCCGTGGTGCTCAACGGGTACCTGATGGACGGCCTAAAGCAGGGCCGCTGGAAGCGGCTCCTGTTCTGCGGCACCGGTGCCCTTCTCTCCCCCACCTCCACCCAGCAGGGGGAGTCCATCCCCGCCATCTGTCACGCAGTGGCCCTGGCAGCCCCGGGCTGCGAAAGGGCATAAAGGAGGAATTGCAATGGAAATGCTGTGGGAATACGGCCGCGCTTTTCTGTGCGGCGGCCTGCTGTGTCTCATTGGTCAGCTGCTCATCGACAAGACCAAGCTGACACCCGCCCGTATCCTGGTGACCTATGTGGTCTCCGGCGTGGTGCTGGGCGGTCTGGGACTATACAAATACGTGGTGGAGTTCGGCGGCGCAGGCGCCACCGTGCCCCTCACCGGCTTTGGCTATCTGCTGGCCAAGGGCGTGGCCAAAGCGGTGGAGGAGCAGGGGGTGCTGGGCGTGCTCACCGGCGGAATCACCGCCGCGGCGGGAGGCATTACCGCCGCCATCTTCTTCAGCTGGCTTGCCGCCCTCATCTTCCGGCCCAAGCCCAAGGAATAAAAGAAGCTCCCGAACCGTTTAGCGGTTCGGGAGCCTCCTGTTCTCTTTTACGCCGGCTTGCGGCCGGACAGAATCAGCATCATGGGGCGGCGCAGCTCGTCGGCCATACCGGGCACATCCATGAGCCTGGGGTCGGGCCGGGGCTCCACCAAATCCGTGAGAACAAAGCCCGCCTTCAGCAGGGCCCCCACGTCGCTGGTCAGCGTGCGGTGGTATTTGGTCACGTCGCAGCCCAGAAAATGGGCCGTCCGGGCGCCCTCGTCAAAGTAGCGATCCACAGGCCAGTGGAGGATGTTCCCCTCACCGTCCCGGTACCACTCCTGGTCTCCCCTGGCGGTGAACACGGGGTGCTCACAGGAGAGCACAAAGGCTCCGCCCGGCGTCAGCAGACGGTACACCATCCGGCACACCTGGTCCAGGTCCTCCACATAGTGGAGCGCCAGCGAGCTGAGCACCACGTCAAAGGAGCCTTCCGGCAGGTTCAGGTCCTCAATGGCCGCCCTGCGGTAGGTAATCACGGGGTGGGGGTTGCGCACCTCAGCCTGAGAGAGCATCTTCTCCGACAGGTCAATGCCCAGCACCTGAGCAGCGCCCTGCTCGGCGGCGTACCGGCAGTGCCAGCCAAAGCCGCACCCCAAGTCCAGCACCCGCTTGCCCCGGAAGTCGGGGAGCAGCGCCTTCAGTGCGTGCCACTCTCCGGCGGCGCTCAGCCCCTCCACCGAGCGGGGGAAGTGGCTGTACTGCTCAAAAAAGTAGCTGTCGTCGTATTGATTCTCTTTCATGGAAATTTCTCTGCTTTCTAATTTGGGATTTTCTCAGCCCCGGTAACCCCGATACCCTCTCCGGATGCCGGAGCGGCGGGAACGGCGGCGCTTCCTGGTGGCCACCCGGTAGATGATGAACACCACCAGCGCCACCAGCAGCAGGGCCACGCCCAGCACGACCAGAGTAATCCAGTTGGGCTGGCGGAGCAGGGCAATGGGGTTGACGCTGTCATCCCGCACCTTGCGTCCCTCGGGTCCAGCGTACCGCTGGGGCACCTGGGGCACGCCGTCGGTGGGCGTGAAGGAGGCCAGATAGGTGGCCACCGCGTACCACTCCTTCAGCTCGGAGCCGTCCTCCAGGTGGATGATGTGGGCCTCGTAGTCGGTGATGGGGTTGCCCCACTCGTCCTTGGGGGTAATCTTCAGGATGCCGTAGGACATGTCGGTCACGGTGCCCAGCATCTGGCTGGAATAGAGGTTGGTCACCACCCGGTAGAGCTTGTTGTCGTCAATGGGCGAGGTGGTGCCGTTGGAGCTGAGCAGCGCCGGGTCGGTAACCCGGTTAAACAGCATCCGGTTCATATTGAAGTTGTAGCGCACGCCGGAGCTGTACAGCTGAGCGCCGGAGAAGATGGGGCCCACCGACGGGTCCAGCTCCAGCACGGTTTTCAGCTCCTTGCCCGTGAGCCACACGTCAATCAGCGGATAGCCCGGTGTCCCGTCCGCACCCGAGCCGATGGAGCTGACGTTGAAGGCGTCGGAGACTGTGATGTCTCCCTGGGAAAAGCTGGCCCGGATAACGCCCGAGTTGACAAAGGCTGCTGTGATGGGGGCCGCATTGGTGCCCGCCTCCACCTGCCGGACGGCGTAGATATAGGCGTCCGTGATCAGGTTGCCCAGGCTGTCCTCCTCCTGCTCCCGAGCGAACTGGGAAATCGGTGTGAAATCGAAGGGGCTGTACGCCAGCACCTGGTCAAAGGTCATGTCAAACTGGGACAGATATTCCGTCTCCACCAGTTCCTTGTAGTCGGCCACCTGGGCTGCAATCTGCGGATTATCAGCCACGTTCTCGTCAATGGGAATCAGCTCATAGTCCAGGACCGCATTGTTGCCCTCCGCGTCCTTCTTGATGGTCACCTTGCCCAGGTTGGTGCAGTACTCCCCCGTGCAGCCGATGACGGTGTTGTTCACGATTTTGGGCTCCAGCATGGTGGAGTGGGTGTGGCCGGAGACAATAAAGTCGATGCCGTCCACATTTTTGGCCAGCAGCTCATCCTCTGACTTTTTGGGGTCCGGATTGGTGCCGCTGTGGGACAGGCAGATGAGGAAGTCGTACTCCTCGTTGGCCTTAATCTCATCCACCACCCGCTGGGCGGCCTCAATCACCGGCTCAAACTCCATGCCGGACATGGGCGCGCAGGCATCCGCGTCCTCGCCCATCACGCCGAACACCGCAAAGCGCACGCCATCCCGTTCGATCATCACGTAATCGGTGACGCCGCAGTCGTCCATGGCTTCCACCACTTCCGCGTCCGCCTCCGGGTCCTTGGGCGTCACATAGTTGGCCTGGACCAGTGCGGGCAGCGGGTCGCCGCTCTCAACGGCGGCACGCAGCATCTTTGCCAGTCCGTCCGCCCGGTACTCATACTCGTGGTTGCCGAACGTGGCTACATCATACCCCAGGGCGCCCAGGCTGCGCAGCTCGGTAGCCTGGGTGGTGTAGATGGTCTGGAACAGCGTGCCCATGGAGAAGTCGCCGCCGTCCACAGTGATGCAGGCATAGCCCGATGCCTCCGCCTCGGCCCGCTCCTGCTCCAGGGCGGTCATCAGCCGGGCAAAGCCGCCGTACTCCCCGCCTCCCTCCTGCTCGGCTGGCAAAAGGTGGGAGTGCATATCATGGGTAAAGAGGATGGTAGCAACCTTCCCCTCTTCCTCCTGAGCAGACGCGGGCATCATCAGACACCCTGCCGCCAGCACCAGCGTAATCAACAGTGTAAGGATTCGTCTTATGCGCTTTTTCATGGTCTTCCCTCCCAGTGTTCTGCCCCCATTATGCCATAATCCGCGTGAAATTGGAAGTCAAATTTGCGCGAATCGCACAAAGTGCACCATAATGCCAGTCTTATTCAATGGTTTATCTTCCTTTTTTTGCTATATTTTTAATATAATTTTAAATATTAGATTATGTAGTTTTTCTATTGATATCACAGAATAACCGTGTTATACTATATCAAAGCAAAGCGGTACACAGCAGATCCGCTCTTCCTTTTTACCGTACAATCGTTTCCCTGTCCGTATCATACGGCGGAGAATACCTCGCTTTTTGGAACGCGCAGCAGCGCATGGAGGTTTCTTATGGATGAATTAATGATGTATCCCGAATTTTCTGTCCCCCGCTTCTCCCCCACCAAAACCAGCCGCCGTCCTCAGGAAAAGGGCCGCAACCCCTATGACGGTCTGCGTCCCTGGTCCGCCATCACCCACGGCATCGGCGCCGTGCTTGCGGTGCTGGGAACCGTACTGCTCCTGATTCGCTCCGTCACCCTGGGTCTGGACGCCTGGCATATCGTCTCCTTTGCCATCTACGGCGCGTCCATGATTGGACTCTATACCGCCAGCACTCTGTATCACTGTCTGCACACCGGCGTCCGCGGACGTATCGCCCTGCGCAAGTTCGACCACGCCTCCATCTATCTTCTGATTGCCGGCAGCTACACACCCATCTGCCTCGGTGTGCTCCGCACCGTGGGCGCCTGGGGCTGGGCCCTGTTCTCCATCATCTGGGTCCTGGCTCTGGCCGGCATCATCCTCACCATGGGCTGGATTAACATGCCCCGCCAGCTCACCGCCGCCATCTATATCTCCATGGGCTGGATGGCCGTTGTGGCAATCTATCCCCTCTACCAGACCGTGGGCTGGGCAGGGCTGTCCTGGCTGCTGGCCGGCGGCGTGCTCTATACCATCGGCGGTGTGTCCTATGCGCTGAAGTGGCCCGGCCGTGACAATCCCCGTTTCGGCTGCCATGAGATCTTCCACGTGTTTATTGTTCTGGGCAGCGTCTGCCACTTCTTGCTGATGTACCGGGTGGTCTGTCTCCTCTAATCGCTGCTCGCACACAAAAGCACCTGTGTGGCTTCCAGGCCACACAGGCGCTTTTTCTCGTTCCGGTATGCTTTATTCTCCGGCCTCTTCTTCTGCTTCTTCCGCCTCAGGCTCTTCCTTGGGCGGTTCAGGCGGAAGCTCCCCCATGGTACCCACACAGCGGTTGATGGGGGTGCCCAGGTTGTGGAACTTCTCCTCGTAGTCGGTCATCACGCCGCAGATACCGTTGGCGTGCAGATCCCGGGTCACCTCAGAGAGTTCAAAACCAGCCTGAGGGAACTGGGTGAGGGACCACTCAAACAAATCCCGGTTGTCCGTCTTGAAGTGGATCTGCCCCTTCTCCTTCAGGACCTCCCGGTACTTTTTCAGGAAGGCCACAAAGGTCAGCCGACGCTTGGCATGCCGCTTGGTGGGCCAGGGATCGCAGAAGTTGATGTAGATGAGGTCCACCTCACCGGGGGCGAAGTATTCAGGCAGCTTGGCCGCATCTCCGTCCACAAAAAATACATTGTGAAGCTCCATGGCCGTCACGCGCTCCATGGCAATTACCATGGCGTCCGGCACACGCTCCACAGCGATGAAAAGAATGTCCGGGTTCTGCGCCGCCGTCTCAGCAGTAAAACGGCCCTTGCCGCAGCCCAGCTCCAGCCGCAGCTCCTTGGCCTCAGGCATCAGGTCGCGCCAGTGTCCGCGTCTGGCCTCGGGGTCCCGGACTTGACACGCCGCGCAGCGCTCCATTCTCGGAATCAGATTTGGCTTTTTCCGCATTCTCATACTGTCTGCACCTCGCTTAAAAATCTTTAGTATCATATCATATTATACGCTTTTCTGTAAAGGTGCTCTTGCAATATCGATTT
>NZ_AAXG02000060.1 GCF_000169255.2 Pseudoflavonifractor capillosus ATCC 29799 | reverse complement strand
TGGATCTGGAAGGACGGTCTCCCCTTCCCGCCTGTCAGCCGTATGCGAGCCGAGAAGCGCATGGATGCCCTGTACCGTCAGGCGGAAGAGAAATTCCGGTGCTATACAGACCCCGTTCGCCGGACAGCTTCCTGCTCCGCTTCCAGTCCGCGCTGAGCGGTCACCTGTCGGAACTGCGGGAAGCGCTGGGCCGCTGCCGCACCCTGGAGACTGCCGCCATAGTCAACCGCATCGGTGCACTGCTCTCCCCCAGCCCGGTGTTCCGGGACATGGAACGGGTCAACCGTGAACTGACAACAGCCCATCCACTGCCGGAGGCAGCCCGCTACCACCAGTGGATCGACTATGTGCAGTACGACCCCTCAGAGTCGGAGGAGGGGCTGATGAAGCTGGTGGCCAGGGCCTTCACCCGCCACGGCTATGACCTTCTGTCCGCCATCCAGCACCTGGAGGAGGATGCGGCACACCAGCTGAGCACATTCCAAAATACCTTTGATGCCCGGGCAGCCCTGAGCATCAGCGAGCACATCACCGCTCCGGTACAGGCCAAGCTCCCTATCCTGCGGGAACTCCTGGAGTGGAATTTCAACTCATAATCAGAAAGGATGAGCACTATGTCAGAACGTACATTTGTCTGCGACATCTGCGGCCGTGAGCGGCCATGGGATGAGCATACCGAATTCGACGGCCAGGAGCTGTGTGAGAGCTGCCTGGATAACAATACCATTTGCTGCTGCGAGTGCGGGGAACGTCTCTGGGCAGACGACAACTCAGGTACCCGGGATGTCCCACTGTGCCAGCATTGCTATGATGAGAGCTATACCAGCTGCTGCCGGTGCGGGCAGCTTCTGCGGGAAAGCGAGGCCTATTATGAATCAACTGATGAGTATGATGAGCGACCCTATTGTTCCAGTTGTTACCATACCCTGGATAAAGACCAGAGCATCCATGACTATTACTATAAGCCGAAAGCCGTTTTCCATGGGAAAGGCCCCCGGTTCTTCGGCGTGGAGCTGGAAATTGACGGTGCGGGTGAACGTGCATCTAACGCCCTTGCGCTTCTGAATATCGCCAACCGGGACGGAGACTTCGCCTACATCAAGCACGACGGCTCCCTCAACGACGGGCTGGAGCTGGTGACCCACCCCATGTCCCTGGACTGGCAGCTTCACAGAATGCCCTGGGCACAGCTGTGCGAAAAGGCCGTGGAGCTGGGTTATCTCAGCCATCGCACCGCTACCTGTGGCCTCCATGTCCACATCAGCCGCAGCGCCTTCGGCCTGGATGAGGCTGCCCAGGACAGCGCCATCGCCCGGGTGCTCTATTTCTTCGAGAAGCACTGGGAGGAGCTGCTCAAGTTCAGCCGCCGCACCCCCCGCCAGCTGGAGCGGTGGGCCGCCCGCTACGGATACAAGGAGCAGCCCACCGAGCTTCTGGACTACGCCAAGAAGGGCTATCACGGCGGACGGTACACCTGCGTCAACCTTCAGAATGACGCTACCGTGGAATTTCGTATGTTCCGTGGTACTCTGAGGCCCAACACCATTCTGGCCACTCTGGAGCTGCTGGACCGCATCTGTGACATGGCCCTGTGCCTCACCGATGATGAGCTGAAAACGGTGGCATGGACCAGCTTTGCCGCCGGCATCTCCAAGGACAGCTACCCGGAGCTGATTCAGTATCTGAAGGAGCGGACGCTCTATGTCAACGAACCTGTGGAAAGCGAGGCGGATGCGTAATGTGCTGCCTGTTTGGATTCATCGACTGCGGCCGCACGCTGAGCGCACGCCGCAAGACCATGCTCATACAGGCTCTTGCCGCAGAGAGCGAGGCCCGGGGCACTGATGCGGCGGGTATTGCCTACAACTCCGGCGGTAGGCTCAGGCTTTACAAGCGGCCCGTTCCCGCTCGGAAATGCGGCTTCCGCATCCCGGATGATGCAAGGGTCGTTATGGGGCACAGCCGTATGACCACTCAGGGCAAGGCCAAATATAACAAAAACAACCATCCTTTTTCCGGGAAAGTGCCCGGAACGCGGTTTGCACTGGCCCACAACGGCGTGCTCTACAACGACCACATCCTGCGTGCGGAGAAGCACCTGCCACACACCGGAATCCAGACGGACAGCTATGTGGCGGTGCAGCTCATTGAACAGCAGAGAGCCCTCACACCGGACAGCCTGAAGTACATGGCTGAATCGGTGGAGGGCTCTTTTGTCTTTACCGTGCTGGATGATAAGGACACGCTTACCTTCGTCAAGGGGGACAACCCCCTCTGTCTGCTCCACTTTCCCGGCCCGGACCTCTATGTGTACGCCCTCCACGGAGGAAATCCTGCGGAACGCGCTGAAC
>NZ_AAXG02000061.1 GCF_000169255.2 Pseudoflavonifractor capillosus ATCC 29799 | reverse complement strand
CTGCGTATCGTTGTTTGCTAATAATCCATTCAGAACATTGTAGAGAGCTTCGGAGGATTCGGATATATGGAACGTAATTTTGAGTTGTGTAACGGCGACCGCCTGACCTGTACGGAACAGGCCGCTATCTTTCGTTTTTCCGCTCCCCGAATGGTGCTGTCCACAGGGGCCAACGGCGGTGGAATGCGAGGCGATCTGACTGCCGTCTTCAATTACAGCGACTGCGGAAGGGCAGGCGTCTGCCAGCCCATGGAGGGCAATAACCTACAGGAACATCAGCGCGCGGTGGCCAGACGTCTGGGGCTGGATCCGGACCACACCACCGGGCTGGATACAGCGGCCAATCTGGACAACATGGTAGTCATCACCAAACGTTGGGAAGATCTGCAAATCACCGCTGCAGTATCCGGAGGCGCCGACGTCAACGCCCTCTGTGCCGGTGACCCGGCATTTCTCACAGAGACCGACGGCTCCCCCTGTCCCGTGCCGCCCGGAACCATCAACATCTTCCTGATTATCGATCGGCCTCTTGCCCCCGGCGCCATGGCGGAGCTGATCATGACGGCCACGGAGGCCAAAACTGCTGTGCTGCGGGATCTGATGCAGGGCAGCAGCGTATCACATGAGCTGGCTACCGGGACAGGCACAGACGGTATGGTCATCATCTGCGGGACAGGCCAGGAAGGGATGCTGCTGAATGTAGGCAAGCATTTCAAGTTGGGGGAGCTGGCGGCACTGGCTGTCCGGGAGGCTGTCACAGAGGCTCTGTTCCGGCAGACTGGCTTCTGTGCCAAAGAGCAGCATTCCGTTCTCAGGAGGCTGCATCGGTTCGGAATCACAGCAGAAACGCTGTCTTCCCAGTGCCTGACACAGTTGCCGGGGCAGTATGCCGCATTGAACAGGACATTGGTAAAACTGGATCAGGACTCTTTCTTGGTTGGTGCAGTAGCACTCTACGTGCATTTAGTGGATCAATACCGTACAGGAATGATGACCGGGTTGGAGGCAGCGGACTGGGCGGAACATCTTCTGGGAGAAGTCCAGCAACACTACCGCTGCGAGCCCCCCATCACACAGGCAACCGACCTGATAGAGACGTTGGAACAGTTCCTCTGTCAGTTGATTATGGCGAATCTTCGGGAACGGGTGCGGCTTTACCCAGATGAGAGGCCCATCTGAATAGGCCCCCCCGGCATAGCCGGGGGCGGGCTACAAAAAGACGGGGTTCCCGGATGACCGGGAACCCCGTCTCTGTCTTTTATTCAGGAACAATCCGCCGTCTTTACAGTGCTTTCAGTGCGCCGCACAGCATAGCTGTAATCACCTTCATCTGTGACGGCGTGGCTCTCTGCAGCAGGCTGGACAATTCGCTGTACTCCTCTATCCCGATGCCGGGCAGGGAGTCCATCAGCAAAAAGTCCGGGTGGGTGCCCAGCTCCCTGCATAGACTGACAAACACCGGCAGGCTGGGCACCTTTGTACCGGCCTCAATCTGACGCAGGTAGGTGGCATTGATGCTGCACAATTCAGACAGCTTTTCGCTGGTGAGTCCTTTATCTTTTCTCGCCTGTCGGAGCCGTTGACCCAATGCTGCTTTATCCATGCGCACTCCCCACTTCAAATGCTGTCAACTTAGTATTTGTATGCTTATAGACTACATTCTTGTGGACAATCACAAAAGCCTCTGATAGAATATGAAATATAGTCTTATAGACTACAAATAGAAGGAATATGAAGGGGACGATACCATGTTGAGCTGCACGCTCTTTGGGCAGACAATTACGTTTCAGGACCCGGCTGAGCGTTTTTTTGACCTTCAATACGCCGAGTGGACGGCCCACAGCGAAGCAAAGAGAAGGTTCTGGAACTGGTATGACAAATGCGGAAATATCGAAACTGTCCTGCACAAATATGAGGAATTTACCGAGACACTGGTGGATGACCTGGCTGTCAAGCCGCTCTTCAACGACCTCAGAAAGTGCGATATCTATGATGTGAGCAGAGATGCCTATCGGAATTTCTGCGTGGATTACGAAGAGACGGAGAACGCCCTGAAATTTGTGGCGCAGCAGTACACCGCAATTGAGGAGAAACGTGAGGCCGACGCAGAGTACCGCGCCACAAGGAAGGCCAGCCGCGGCCGGTGGCATGGCGGCGGCTTTGGGTTCAGCGGAGCTGTGAAAGGCGCCGCTATGGCAGGGGGAATGAATCTGCTGTCCGGCATGGGCCACAGCGTGATAAACGCAGTGGGAAACGCCGGTTCCAGCATGGAGGCCTCCAGCGCCATGCGCAGGCTGTACACCTTTCGACTATGCAATCTCTCACGGAATTGACGCCAACGAGTATATTGCCGCATATTCTGATGATCCGGACGCAAACATAGCCTCTGAGCCAACAGAGCCGGAGGATACAGGTGAGAATACCATGCCTCCGGAGATAATGCCGGAAGAGCTGTCCGCTGCCATTGCCTCGGTGTTACCCGCCGAAATCGGTACGTTCAGAACGGGAAGCGGCGTCATGGACTACGAAAAGGAACCTGGATGTGTCCGCATTTCTCATTGCGAACTGAACTCCACCGAGCCGGCCATCTTTGATGTCTCCATGGTTACCGCTGAAGTCCTCATGCGCTGGACTGACGCATATGCCTGGGAGCTGGAGAGTATCCGGTTTGACGGCAGCGTCCGGCTGGGGATAGAGGGGAGCTATACCGTATCCAACTTTGGTGAGACCCGGAGTGCCGATGTCACCATAGGCTCCGATGCAGCGCTTGATTCAGACGGCAGCCTTGTCTTCCAGAATGTCACCGTTCATCGTGGCGATTATACGGCGGAGACCAGTCTGACCGTCGAAGTCATGGATGACCCCGGCAGCATAGTTGCAACGCTGGAAACCGGCTCTGTTTACCAGGGGCACACCCCGGACAACAAATTTTATCTCTATTTTGACGCAGATATGATGCCCACATTTTTCTACGATGACCCTTGAACAGACAGTTTCCGTTCTGACGGAAAATACAAGTATATATTATAATCATGAAGCCCAGAGAGCAGCTGCTCTCTGGGCTATCTCTTTATCCGGAGGTCATGATTATGAATGTACTGCTGGTAGCACCAATGGAGCCGCCCAGACGGGTGGAAATTGAAAACTCCCTGGAGAGCATGCAGGCCGTGGTGGGCGGACTCATCCAGGCAGTGTACCCCTTCGACGAGCCGGTGGCTCTGGTATGCAATGATGAGGGCAAACTGCTGGGCCTGCCCCTCAACCGCTGCCTGCGCCTGGGGGAGAACGGCGCCATCTACGATGTGATTGCCGGTACCTTCTTCCTGTGCGCCGCTCCGCCGGACAGCGAGCACTTTGAGAGCCTGACGGAAGAGCAGCTGGCCCGGTACACGGAGCGGTTCCACAACCCGGAGTTTTTCGTACCAAAGGGGGCGGAGGTATGATAGAACATCTGCTGGAATACGAGAAACGGTTCGGGGAACCGGAGTACAGCCGTGCCACAGCGGAGATCCTTCGGGTCTCCGAGGCTCTGGCCCACCGTCTGGACACAGAGGGAGCCGCATGGCTGGAAAAGCTCTCAGAGAGCTATATCCGGCGGGAGCAAGCCATCATGGAGGGCGCTTTCCGGGAAGGCTTCTGCCGGGCTGCCCTGCTGGCGGCGGACGTGCTGGCCTATCGGGCAGAGCAACCGGAAGATAACAACTGAGCCCCAGGGAAAACCCTGGGGCTTTTGTCATACCTGGAGGTGTTCATGGACAAAAACTTTGCCAACGTACAGACCCTGGTGCACAGTCTGGCTCGCTGTAACTCCGGGATCTTGTATCCCCATGT
>NZ_AAXG02000062.1 GCF_000169255.2 Pseudoflavonifractor capillosus ATCC 29799 | reverse complement strand
TCTGCAACTGAGTTCTCAACATTTTCATTTGATGGCAAGTCATTGATTTCACTCACATCAGCTACTCGCTGACGGCTTCGCATTTCATCATGGTAAAGATTTTTTGCTATGGAGCAGAGCCATGTCAATTCATCTGACTTACCTTTGAATTGTGATGTTGTAGAAACAGCCTTATAGAATGTGTTCTGCGTGATTTCCTCTGCTATCTCACGATTTTTGGCAAGAGAAATAGTATACGAGTATACCTGTAAATAGTAGGCTTTATAGAGCTTTTCATAGTCCATACTTGTCATCACCTCCTTCAGCTTCATAGGTTAGACGGAGAAATCGGAATTTCGTTACAAAGAAGTTTGAAATTTTTATACCTTTACGATACTCTTGCTTTCTGCGGACTATTGGTAGACGCGCATTAACGGCAAGCAAAGAGATTGCTGTGTCAGCTTGATATGTTCAAATGCTAATTAAGTATAGCACACAGCTATGAATTTTTCTATTGCGTTCCCCTGACTTTGGAATAGTGGCAGGGCTGGCTATCCTTGTTTTGCTTTGTGCTTCTCTACCGTACATGAGCATTGGAACCGGGATTATCGCTGCCGTACCCCTCCAGGAGATTGACAACGCCCCACACGCCCAGGCCAGCGCCCAGAGCCACAACAAGGGTCTGCAAAGTATCAATAGCGGAAGAAAAGAACTGCATATAGCCTCCATTTCTCCGGGTTTTTCCCCGGCTATGAAAAAAGCCGCCCGTTTGGGCGGCAGGTTACGACCTCTGGACACTTTGTCCAGAAGTGCTTTATACATAGGCATCCGGATCGTCCACATCGTCGTAGTTGAGGATGTCCTCGTCCTCGCTTACGGGCCCCGTGTCCGATACGTCTACCTCGTACACCTCACAAGCCTCGTTCAGCCCAGGCCGCCTGCGGCGGTTTATGAGCTTATCAAGGTCAAAGGCGTTTTTCTTTTTATCGGCCTCAGCCGTGTACTTGTAGTTAGGGTGCTGCTTCAAATCGTATTTGGGCGAAAAGAACGGGGGCAGGCCCCGCAGCTGCAAAATGCACTTATCGCCCGGCATGGTAGCCAGCTCGCTGGGGGTCATCAACTCCCGGCCCAGCCGCTGGGTGTTCTGGTTGTAGCTTTCCGACTGCCCACGGGAGCGGCCCTCGGTCTGCATGGAGATTGTGGCCTTTCCCAGCCAGTTCTCGGAAATTTCCTTGATGGTGGAGCTTTCCCGCCCGCCCAGGAAAACCACGCTGTCCATGTTGCCTAAAATCGTTTCCGCGTGTTTGTCATAAATGGCCTTGCACTGTGCCATCTGCTGGTAAAAGAGCGTCAGCGATATTTCACGGGAACGGATCACGGCCACCAGCTTCTCCAGTGAGGGCACCTGGCCCGTGTTGGCCGCCTCGTCCCACAGCACCCGCACATGATGGGGCAGGCGGCCCCCGTGAACATTGTCCGCCCGTTCACACAGGAGATTGAACATCTGCGAAAAGGCCAGGGCAACAATGAAGTTATAAGTGGGGGTTGTGTCGGAAATCGTGAAGAAAACCGCCGTTTTCCGATCCCCGATGCGGTCAAGCTCCAGCTCGTCATAGCTCATGATCTCCCGGAGCTGGGGGATGTCAAAGGGGGCCAGCCGGGAGCCGCAGGAAATCAAAATGCTTTTTGCGGTCTTGCCGCTTGCCAGCTTATATTTCTTGTACTGCTTTACGGCAAAGCAATCCGGCTTGCGCTTTTCCAGGCCCTTGAACATATAGTCCACCGCGTTCATATAGGACTCGTCATCCTCTTTCACGTCCATGCCGGAAATCATATCCACCAGGGTATTGATGTTCCGATCCTCGGCGGGGGCCTCGAAAATGATATAGGCAATCAGGGCGCAGTACAAAAGCGTTTCCGCTTATAGTGATAGGTAATCCTTTTGAAGTAATCGCCGGATTTTCCCCCACTCCACACCCGGACATGCGACTATTCACCGCATCCCGGTGATTCAATCGATTGTGTTAACAGGCATTTAATTCAATCACCCAAAGAAAAGTCCGTTCACAATGGCCGCTAGTTTTGCCG
>NZ_AAXG02000063.1 GCF_000169255.2 Pseudoflavonifractor capillosus ATCC 29799 | reverse complement strand
AACTCCCGCAGCTTAACGGCTGCGGGAGTTCTCTTTCAGATTTCTTTCTCGTAACAGATTTCCGTTGTCCCAAGGACCGGTTTTATTTTATCTGTCGGGTGAAACCCCTTTGCTTCGTAAAATGCTCTGGCACGGGAATTCTCTGTAAACACCCACAGCATGACCTTCTCAAAGCCCGCTTGGGAAATGTCAGCGAGAATCCTATCCATCATCTGTCCGCCAAAGCCCTTTCGCCAGTTATCCGGAAGACTGTGAATGCAGATTATCTCCGCATATCGGGGCATGTCTGCGTCTCTTGCCCCATCCCAATAGGCAATGCAGTGTGCTTTTCCGTCTATTTCTCCGATATATCCGTTACCTTTTCCCTCCGCCAGCAACCCCTGATACATCGCAATAGCCTTTTCCATGTCTGTGAGCCTTTCCAAATCGCTATCAGAGAGGATACCGCGAAACGCAGCCTTCCAGCTGCTTGTTTGAACCGCTGCAAGAGAAGCGGCATCCCCTTGCTGTACGCGCCGTATCTGATAAGTCATACTCTTTCTCTCCGTCACATTCCGATTTGCTCGTTGTGAATTTGAGTATATCATCAGAGGAATTTACTGTCAATTTACAGCTCCTGCGAAATACCGCTGATGGAAAAACAGGATTCTTTCAATTTGCCCGCTGCCGGAAAAAGAAAAATCCCGCAGCCGTTAAGCTGCGGGATTTCTGAGTTATCCAGCCAAAATAGATACGGCTGTAGTGTGAGTGTTTTCAACTGCTTACGGTTTTAGAGTCCTTGAAAAGAGTGTAACGATGACGATTTATGCCCTTTTATAAAAGGCCAGCTTCGTGTATCTCGCTAAGAATACTTCTAATTTTAGTTTATAAATCCTGTTTAAAGGAAAGAAGCTCTCTATTCTGTAGTGGCGCATCATACTTGGGATATCCTACAAAAGGATATGTGTAAGGATCGTCCTTAAATATATTTTTACAAGCATCAATAATATTTAACTTCGTAAAACAAAGTCGCTCAATTTCGTACAGACTTGCAATTTTGATGTGCGTAAGAAACCATATCCATTCAATAGAATCGCTTGAAAATTGTAATGCCTCCTTGGCTTTTTTATAATAGAGTTGTCTTGGAATATAGGCATCTTCCAGGACTACAACTATCCCCCAATAATTATCTCTATTACTTGATATCTCACCTTGAAAAGGATTATATGATTCAAATCTCAGTATTTGCCTGTATAATTGCACCATATAATCGGATATTTTTTTGATATTGCTTTCATATGAGTTGAAATCTAATAATCTTATTCCTAAAGACGGAACCGTAGATTTGCTCTCCAAAAACAATACAGACTCGGCGTGCCTTGCCATAATATCGGGACTTGATGCTTCACTTCCTGAATACCTATACTTTTTCTCCTGGTATACTTCGTCATACACATTTGAATCACTAATTATTTCGAATAAATAGCTCTCCAAAATGTGTTTGCCTATTTTTGTTCGTAAAATATTATTTCCTTCAGTAATTCTATAAAATAGGGACGATGTAACACTTTTTGTAAGCAAATGTGGAAGAGGAAAATAAATTTTATTTTCTTCAGAAATTAACGGAAATTGGACAGAAGGACTTACTAAAAAAACATATTTGTATGGGTCTTGACTTCCCCTAAGAAATGTTTGTAAACATGCTATGTAATCATCTCGCGTAATCATTAGTTTTTCTGCAGCGATTGGGAAACGGTGATAAACTAAATATTGCAGAGCTCTTTGTGGAATAGTGATATTTTGCGAAGCCTCTTGTGCAAAAGACATAACACTAAGCGCGCCTGAAAAGATTTGGAAATCATCATAGGATGTGCCCATCTTTTTTCGAAACTCATCTATCATGGAGACAGCAGGTGTGTTTTTATTAAACAGTTTCCAATACCTATATTGCTTTATGATAAGGTTTCTTTACAAAGGCATAATCATAAATCACAACAAAAACCGAGCCAACCTACACTAAAACGTCGCTGTTTCTTTGTGAAAAGCGACGTTTTTTTATGGCCTGGTTTTGGAAAGGAGTGATGTTGATTTCAAATTGAAAATGAAAGGGGGAGTTATTTTTGCTGGTCAGGCCGGGAGGTCTGGCCTTTTTTCATTCCATCAAAAAGGAGGTTAGCAAATGGCCGATGAAAAAGTGAACATGGGCCCGGAGGAAAATAAGACCCCGGAAACCCAATCCCTGCCCGGCCAGGGTGATCTGCCACCGCTGGAGGAAAATAATGCTCCTGCTGTTTCTGGTGAAGATAAAGCGGCCCCCGATCATGTGGAGCCCGATCCGCCGTCAGCCGACAAGCACACACAGCAGACTGTTCTTCCCGGCATGGGCGAAGATACACCCGCCCCGTCCGGCAAGGTGATCAACCTCTCAGACATCCAGGCCGCTGATAAGGACGGCAAGGAGGCTTCTACTACCGCCCCGGAAAAGAAAGCGCCGGAGGCGGATCAGCCGAAAAAGCGCCGGGGCCGTCCCCCGAAAGAGCAGGCTGCGGTGTCTGCGGAGAAAAAGGAGAAAGCGGCGGAGCCCCGCACAGGCCGCCCGTCTAAGGTTGACAAGGCGGCCCGTGAGGAGGCCCCGCCCGCTGTTCGGGACAAAGTGTCCAGAGGTAAGAAAGCTGACAAGGGCAAGGAAACGAGCTCCGGCGGTGCGCCTGCGTCTAAATCCGCTAAGGCGGTAAAGCCGGGCAAGGCCGCTCCCGTCAAGGAGGCGGCAGTCCCGCCGCCGGAGATCAATCTGCCGCCTACACCTGACGTGCCGCCCCGCCCGGTGGAAGAGGGAAAAATCGTCTATCTGAAAATGGCGGAGCTTCATCCGTTCCATACGTTCCGGGAGCACCCCTACAAGGTGCAGGACGATAAGGCGATGGACGATCTGGTGGGGACGATCAAGGAACACGGCATTATGACCCCCGCCACCGTCCGCCCGGAAAAGGATGGCAAGGGCTATGAGATCATCGCGGGCCACCGCCGCCATCATGGTGGTACACGGGCCGGGCTGGAGGAAATGCCCTGTATCGTCCGGGAAATGACCGATCTTGAAGCCGTCCGGGAAATGCGGAACAGCAACAAGCAGCGGGCGATCCTCTCCCCAGCGAACTGGCAAAGCTGCTGGATTTGAGTGGAGGCTATCAAACGCCAGGGGGCCGCCGAAAATGAGAAGAGGCGGAGGCCCTGGGTAAGCTCTCGGTGGAGATTGTTGGTAAGGAACACGACATGGACTATTAAAAAGGT
>NZ_AAXG02000064.1 GCF_000169255.2 Pseudoflavonifractor capillosus ATCC 29799 | reverse complement strand
CCCCACCGTGGCCTGCTCAATCTCGCAGAAGGCTGCGATGGTCTTCTGATTGCTCTCTCCCAGCTCCATCAGGCACTCCAGTACCTTGGGCTGGCCTGGGGACAGCCCAAGGGTCGCCGCCTCGCCCATAATCCGGCGGTTCAGATTCGCATTGGCCTTCATCAGCAAATAGTGCAGACCTTCCATGTTCCAGTTCACGCTCCATATAATAAGCTTTCTTATTATATCAATGCTTATTATATTAATGCCGCTCTCTTTGTCAATCCCCCATTCGATTCGATTGCTATTTGAAAGCAGTGCCGTTCTGTGTTATCCTGTCAGCGGAGACATTCATCTGAGACACTCCCACACAAGGAGCCTTACCATGCGGATTATTATCTCACCGGCCAAGAAAATGATTGTGGACACCGACAGCTTTCCGGCGGAAAGCCTGCCCACCTTCCTGCCCCGTACAGAGCGGCTGCTCGCTGTCCTGCGGGACATGTCCCCCGCCCAGCTCCAGACCCTCTGGAAGTGCAATGACGCCATCGCCGCCCTCAACGTGGAGCGGCTGGCGGCCATGGACCTGAACCGCAGCCTGACACCCGCCATTTTGTCCTACGAGGGTATCCAGTACCGCTACATGGCCCCCACCGTCTTTGAGCGGTCCCAGCTGGACTACATCCGGGACCATCTGCGCATTCTCTCCGGTTTTTACGGGCTGCTGCGGCCCTTTGACGGCGTCACCCCCTACCGGCTGGAGATGCAGGCAAAGCTGGCCGTGGACGGCTGCCGGGATCTGTACGCCTTCTGGGGCGGAGCGCTGGCGGAGGCTCTGGCGGCGGAGACCGACCTGGTGGTCAATCTGGCCTCCAAGGAGTACAGCAAGGCGGTGGAGCCCCACCTGCCCCCCTCGGTCCGCTTCCTCACCTGTACCTTCGGCGAGGAGAAGGACGGAAAAGTGCTGGAAAAGGGCACCGCCTGCAAGATGGCCCGGGGACAGATGGTCCGCTGGATGGCGGAGCAGGGTGTGGAACAGGCCGGGGACCTGCGGGACTTCGACGGCCTGGGCTACGCCTTCTCCCCTGTCCATTCCACTGAACATCACTTTGTCTTTTTGAAAGGAGAAACCTGATATGCTGGAAGCCGGAATGAAAGCCCCTGACTTCACCCTGCCTGACAAGGACGGCAACCCCGTCTCCCTGTCCGATTTCGCGGGAAAGAAGGTGGTGCTCTACTTCTACCCCAAGGACAACACCCCTGGCTGCACCAGACAGGCCTGCGCCTTTGCCGCCGCATACGGTGAGTTTGAGCAGCTGGGTGTGACCGTCATCGGCGTGAGCAAGGACTCCGCCGCCTCTCACCAGAAGTTTGCCGACAAGCACAGTCTGCCCTTCATCCTCCTCTCCGACCCGGAGCTGACCGCCATTCAGGCCTACGACGTGTGGCAGGAGAAGAAGCTCTACGGCAAGGTGTCCATGGGCGTGGTGCGCACCACCTATGTCATCGACGAGCAGGGCGTCATTGAGAAGGCCATGCCCAAGGTGAAGCCGGACACCAACGCCGCTGAGATTCTGGACTATCTCAAGTCCGGTCAGTAAGCGCAGCGGGAGGAGGTGTCAGGCGTGAACTGTTCCGAGCACTACGCCGCCGACCTGCTGTTCTACTTTGACGGCAGGCCCCTGGAACTGTCCCTCTATGAGACCCTCTTTGCCGCTCTGGACGCCGCCTTTCCCCAGGTATCAGTCAAGGTGCAGAAGAGCCAGATCAGCTTCTACGGGCGGCACCTCTTTGCCGCCGCCTCTCTGCCTGTGCGGCGGAAGAAAGACTGGCCGGAGCACTGTATTCTGGTCACCTTCGGCCTGTCCCACCGGGTGGAGGACCCACGTATCGCCGTGGCGGTGGAGCCATACCCCAACCGCTGGACCCACCATGTGGTGATGGACAAGCCGGAGCAGATTGACGGCCAGCTGCTGTCCTGGCTTCGGGAGGCCTGGGACTTCAGCGAGAGCAAGTGATTTTTCAACAGGAGGCGTCCCATATGGCGGAGTTTCCCTACTGCAAGCTTGAAATTTTTATCCCGGAGACCCATCTGGCCGCCCTCCGGCAGGCCCTGATGGAGGTGGACGCGGGACACATCGGCAACTACGACTGCTGCCTGTCCTATTCCCCGGTCACCGGCTGCTGGCGTCCCCTGCCGGGCACCTCCCCCTATCTGGGCTGTGAGGGCCAGATCAGTTCCGAACCGGAATTGAAGGTGGAGGTCACCTGCCGGACGGAGCGGGTGGACGAGACCATCGCCGCTGTCAAGCGGGTCCACCCCTATGAGGAGCCGGTCATCAACGCCATCCCTCTCTACCGTGTGGGGCTGTAAAACTG
>NZ_AAXG02000065.1 GCF_000169255.2 Pseudoflavonifractor capillosus ATCC 29799 | reverse complement strand
TTTATGATAGGATGAAATAAGCCCAGATTTCCGCAAATTTGGCTTGTGTCCCTTTCCTCCATCCCTCATTACAAGGACTTTTCCGGTTCGATCCATACTTTTCAGCCGGCGGATCACCCCGATTATGTTCTTCGGCGGGTTCTTCCCTGCGAAAGCCGCTGCCTTTCCTCGTTCCGGGTAATTCTATCTGTGCATCTATACGTTTAGGATTCTGCTATGAGCATGCCGGCTGGGATGTGCCTGTAACACAACATGGTCGTTCGTAGGGCAAATTTCTACTAAAACCACACCGGCTGCGCTTGAACGCACCCATACATTTCTATATGGTCTTCTTATAGACCCGTACATTCGCAGATTCGTCAGTCCGCCCGCTACGGCGAACATTCTAACCATGGGTATTTTGTAGACCCTTGGCCTATAGGCAACACAGTCTGCCTCCAGACCGCTTTCGGCTGCCGTTGGCGGCGGCTACGGTTGCTCTCAGCCGTTGTCGTGGGGCTTCGTACACCGGCTTTGCAGCCGATGCACGCCCACCGAGGGCAGGCGTTTCAGGGCGTTACCCCGTCATTCCACCTGTCGAATTACCAGTTATCCAAACAACGGTATTTTGTTGTTTGTCCGCTGACTTCTTACCGCCAGCGAACGAGTCGCACTCGTCCAAAATGGATCGCCCTCCTTGCCCTCGCCTTTGGTGTTGGCTATGAGGGTGTCCACGAATTTGAGGATGTCCGCCTCGTTGTGGATGTAGGACAGCGGATTATAGTGCATGGATTTTGAAAAATCTATGCTGTTAAACACTTTGATCTGATACCCCCGGCGTTGCAGAAAAGCCCCTACCTGGGAGAGCACCCCGCCTTTCGGATCGACGCACACATAGGAGCTGTGCGCCTGGAGCAGCTGGGGCGTAAGCCAGAAACGGGTTTTGCCGGAGCCGGACGAGCCGATGATACAGGCGTTGAGGTTGCGGGCGTTGGCGGGATTTTTGGGCCGGGTGTTCATAGTGAGAAACTCCGTCTTTGTCAAAATGACGTTGTTCTCAAACTTCGGATCGACAAAGGGCTTGATGTCTTTTTCGGTGCCCCAGCGGGCCGATCCGTATTCCTCATCCCGCCGAAATTTCTTTGCGTTCTTGCTTTTGAAGTAGATCAGCAGGCGAAAGCCCACCGCGCCCATAATACCGATGAGCCAGTCAAAGGGGGCCAGCCCCGGCGCAAAGTCGGCAAAGGCCGGGCCGATGCTCTGCCCCAGGCCCATGAGCTTGTGAGCAAAGTCTGCTCCAGGGGCCAGGCGGTAGGCCGTCCCCAGCTTTAGGCAGGCCCACAGAATAAACAGGTACGGGATATTGGGTATCACATACTTTTTGACGCTATCTGTCCTCATGCACCGCCTCCCTTGCACGTTCTTTCTTGTGGGACGGCTGGCGGGCCAGTTCAGCGGCAGCCCGTTTGAGCTGTTCCCGGATGGGAACACGCTGGGACTTGGAACGCTTCAACACGCGCCGGGAATATTCCGAAAAGCAAGCGGTGATGGCGTCGGCCTGCCCGCTTTGAAAAACAGCAGGTACTGTCGAATCCACCACATGGCGAGC
>NZ_AAXG02000066.1 GCF_000169255.2 Pseudoflavonifractor capillosus ATCC 29799 | reverse complement strand
TCTGGAAGCCGTCCGGGAAATGCGGAACAGCAACAAGCAGCGGGGCGATCTCTCCCCAGCGAACTGGCAAAGCTGCTGGATTTGGAGGTGGAGGCTATCAAACGCCAGGGGGCCCGCCCGAAAAATGAGAAAGAGGCGGAGGCCCTGGGTAAGCTCTCGGTGGAGATTGTTGGTAAGGAACACGACATGAACTATAAAAAGGTCATGCGGTATATCCGGCTCAACTCCCTGGTGCCGGAGCTTCTGGACAAGGTGGACACAAAGCAGATGGGCTTTATGCCTGCGGTGGAGATCTCGTATATCAGGCCGGAAAACCAGCGGCTGATTGCCGTTTCCATTGATGGGGAGCAGTCCTCCCCCTCGGTGGCCCAGGCGAAGCGGCTCCACGAGCTGGACAAGGAGGGCAAGCTCAACGGCGATGTGATCGACGGCATTTTGAGTGAAGAAAAAAAGGAGGATCGCGGTGTGATTATTTCGACTGCTGAACTGTCTAAGTATTTCGGCAAGGAGGTCACTCCTGCCAAAATGAAAGAGCAGATCATGGCGCTGCTGGACGAGTGGAAAGAGAAACAGCCGCCCGAACTGGCGCAGCCGGACAGAAAAAAGGACTTGGAGAAGTAACCGGGCCCCGCTTCTGGACACTTTGTCCAGAGGTGAACGCCCCGCGCCGGGGATGGGCTCTGTGGTGATATATCCCCCGTCGCCGGATATTTTGCAGCGCAGCCGGGAACGGGCAGTCAAGGGGCGGAACGCCCGCCGCTTGCGGCGGCTTGCCCTTGACGGCCTGGCCCGGCTGTGCTATTTCCGGCAAGGCGGCGGGGGTATATCCTCCAGAGCCGCCCCCTTTCCCATGAATGGGAAAGGGCGGGGGGATAGGGTTGAACTACCTATTAAATATTGGAGGTGTGATAATGAAACGATCCCTTGCTTATATCACCGCTGCGTGGCATGGTGATCCTGCGGTGGATATGGAGCAGGCGGCGCATTACTGCCGCGTGGTCTATGATGCGGGCTATTCCCCCATCTGCCCCATGCTCTATCTGCCGCTGTTCCTCAATGACGCGGTGCCGGAGGAACATAAGAACGGCATCGACATGGGCCGCGATCTGCTCCGGCGCTCCCGTGTGCTGGTGGTGTGCGGCCATTCCGTGACCGAGGCCATGAAAAATGATATTGCCGTGGCCCAGCGCCTGGGGATCACCGCGACTACCCTTGAGGGCATCCTG